>CAVUBN010000009.1:0-123394 GCA_963739715.1 uncultured Chloroflexia bacterium
GAACTTTACGGTGGGCAAGCCTTGAAGAGGTCAACAGGGACTCGCCGTTACAGGAGAATTCACCGGCTCTGGAAATCTCAACGCTATGAGATAGAGGGTATTGACCTGTGGCGCGACACCGCGTGAAATTGGCGAATTCTGCCAACGTAGCGGAACTCGGCGAAGCCCCTTTCTCGTTCTCGTGGCGGTTATGCACGGTTTCTTTCTCCGCGGCAGGGCTACTCGATGGCGCGTAGAGATCAGACGCGGGTATCGAGAGATCTTGCACAACTGATTGCGTATATGTTCGCGATAAGCCCTTGTGTCTAAACCGTGCCAATTACTCAATCTTGGTCTCCGCACTGGCGTGAGGATGGGTCGAACTTAACTTCCATCTCGATCATCAGCCAGCGGAGCAGTTGATTGAGATATTCGATCTCGATCGAGCCGAGCGCGCTCTGGAAAAGTCGTGCCTCGGCGGTCGTGCGTTCTGTCGTCGCCGCGCGCCAGCGTCGAGTCCCTTCATCGGTGAGGCGTACCGGGCGTGAGCGACCATCTGACGTACTGCCGGCTGCCTCGATTAGGCCGGCTTGAAGGAGGCGCTCGATCCGCACGCTGATGGTACCGGAGGTGACGCCGAGCGCCTGCACCAGGTTCGAAGGCGTCATAACATAAGGTGGTCCCGACCGGCGAAGCACTGACAGTGTCTCCCAATCACCCAACGTCAGGTCGTGACGCTGGGCGATATTAGACAACATGCGCTCCGATTGCTGCCCGATGCGTCGCAGCCGCATGCGGGCCGTCTCGATCTCGGGGTCGACGTCGGAGAGTTCAGCCAGCCAGGCTTTCGCATCCCGATCGACCGAGTCGGCGGACATATGTTCCTCACGTGGTTCGGTGCTCATATCAGGTCTATCCATTCAAACGTCTTCTAATCGCCTTGACTCTCATGATAATATATCTTGAGTATCAAGATAAGGAGTGAAGCCTTGGATGTAATGCAACGGGTGATTGTGGTAACTGGAGGTGGGACCGGCATCGGTAAGGCAATCGCCGCCAAATTCCTCGCACAAGGTGATCGTGTCGTCATCACCGGTCGCAGGGAACAGGTGCTACGGGATGCCGCGCGCGAGCTCAAGGGAATTCCGTCCGTTGGTGAGGTTCACTGGCATATTTGTGACGTAGGGGATGCGGAGCAGGTTGATGCCCTCAGCACATGGATGACGGACAAGGTCTCCCAAACGATCGATGTGCTCGTCAATAACGCTGGTGGGGCACTCCAGGTCCAGGATAACGCTTCAACGGCTGAGATGGCGCACTACGCGAGCGAAACACTCTCCGGCAATCTGATCGGGGCCTTCTTAATGGTGCACGCCCTCGGTCCCCGACTGCGTCGACCTGGCGGGCGGGTCGTTAATCTTAGTTCGATTGCTGCCTTTCGTGGGGGTGGAGACATATATTCCGCCGCGAAGGCGGGCGTCGTCGGGCTGACATATTCGTTGGCAGGCACGCTCGGCCCGGAGGGGATTACGGTCAATGTCGTTTCACCGGGTATCGTGCTCGAAACCGAGTTCTTCGGGGACCGTATGACTGACGAACGACGCGGGCGAACTGTGGCACAAGTGCCGGTTGGTCGACCGGGACATCCAGAGGACATTGCCGAGGCTGTCTACTATCTCGCGTCTCCGGGTGCGTCCTATGTTAACGGCGAGGTGCTCCACGTCAATGGGGGCTGGGTCTACGGTCGCTAACGCACCTGCGGCAAATCGTGAAGCGGTGGACGTTGACCGGCTAGCTCGAAGCTTGATGGCGATGATAGTAGCTTCGCGCTTTGTTGCGATTGCCGCAATCTTCCATCGAGCACCAACGCCGGCTTCGATTGCGACTCATATCGAGAAAGAGCCAGCCACATTTCTCGTCGGCGCACTGTCGGGCTCGCCCGAGCTGGGCTGACGCGAGTAGCTCCGCGGCCGAGCGGGCCACCGGCCACAACATCCTGTCCAGGGTGGTTTGGTCATCGGCCCAGTCCCAGGTGAAGCCCTCCTGTCCCTCGACGATCCGTGCGTGAGCCAGAGCCGGCCCAAGCGCGCCGTTCAGCAGTTCCAGGTCCTCCACGGCAGGTCGGGCATCTTCGGCGATCGTCGAGAAAATACGGTAGATCGCTTCGCGCAGCGCCACCGCCCGCGAGAGAACCGATTGCGCCTCGATCGGTTGATTGGCTGCCTCCCGTAGCAACGTGTCCGCCTCACGCTCGTTGAGCACGTTGGAGTGGCGGCTCCAATCGACGAGATCGGTGTAGCTATTGAGGAGTTCAACCGGCTGCTCGCTCTTGTGCCAATTCACGGTGTTGGCGAAATCGAGGCACAGCGAGCCGGCAAGAAGCTTCATATTGCCTGCGGTCATGACAGTGTCGGTCATTTGACTGTTCTCTCTCGTGGTTAAGCGGTTCAGACGATTGTCAGCCTACTCGACATCCTTATTATAACTTACATGGTAGAGTTAGGTGGTGAAACTTGTCACTGTCAACGGCAGCGCTTTGATACGAGGAGACGAGCGTGCTGGCTGTATCGACAGCATCCGGTGTGCCGTGAGCCTGGCCAAATATGTCTTTGGAGATAGAACAGGAAGAACACAGGGGAAAGGCTCCCAGAACGTCAGTGCAATGCCAACACGGAGCCCGCGGTGTCCCTCACGTTAGAGCCCCAGATGACGTCCCTCAGCTGAACGATACAATCCGCAGGAAGACTTCACTCGAACATACTACCTTTGGCGTATTTACCTTCGCGCCTCACTTGTTAGAGTCATTTCGTGTGAGGTAGCGCGTTTCTCTGCATGATGCGTTACCTACACCAAGTGACCCCGTCTGGCTCCTCCTGGACGGGGTTACTTGTGCCCCAGCTATCGATTTCCTGCTGCCAGCTACATCCGACACGGTGAACATATGGCGATTACCGGGGAACCCAGATCAGACGATCAATTGCTCGCAATACCCGAATCTAAGGTTGGTCTTATTCCGCAATAGGCATGAATACGGCATTGTGAGTACGCCTTTTGGCGTATTTTCGTTGCGCCAGTTCGAGCGTATGTTAGATACCAAAGGTTTTGCGTAGTCCTTCGTGGAATAGTCCGCGAGCGTTTGGTTGTCCTGCAGCATTACTTGGGATGCGGGTACGTACTCGATACCAGGTGGTGAATGATCGGGACGATCTGCTCAGGCATACAAAGCTCAGCGGTCCCATTCGTCCTCCTCTCAACACTTCTCTGATACTGACCGCTTGCCCGGTTCTCATTGATGACCTGAGCCATCGAGATCTATTCGGATCTTGACCAGAGCACTCTGGACTGCCATTGCGTTGCCCAACGTGAGGATGAGTCAACCCCGTTCATGTGACTGAAGCCCACATCGTCGGGGATCCGTGTGAGGAGGTGGGGACCAGATAACGTTGTGCTTCACGCCACGTCGTCAACAACTGTGTTGACCGTGGCTCCCATGATGACGATTGTAGGAGGAGAATTCTTCATGGATGACCCGAGGATCCAAAATCTTTATAGTCAGGCCGTATCGGGCGTACTGACCCGGCGGCAGGTATTGAAACGTGCGGCCGCGCTCGGTCTTGCCGCGCCGGCTATCGCGGCGCTGCTCGCGGCTTGCGGAAGCTCATCCAAATCCACGCCAACTACCGCTGCAGCTTCGACAACCGCACCGACTAGCTCCGCCTCGACTGCGACAACCAGCAGCAGTGGCGGTTCAGCGTCGACTCCGGCAGCTACATCGGCCAGCACGACCTCGGCGGCTACTGCAACTCAAGCTGCGTCGTCAGGCGGTACTCGTGGACAGGGTGGTCAGCTCAAACTCTTGTGGTGGGAAGCCCCAACCATTCTCAATTCCCATCTCTCGCAGGGCACCAAAGATTATGACGCCACGCGTCCGGTTCTCGAGCCATTGGCCGACTTCGATCCAGACGGTAAGATCGCGCCGATCCTCGCTGCCGAGATTCCAAGTCTCGACAATGGTGGTGTATCCAAGGATGGAATGAGCGTCACCTGGAAACTGAAGAAGAACGTCACCTGGTCGGACGGTCAGCCTTTCACCGCCAACGATGTGAAATTCACTTATGACTACGTTTCAAACCAGCAGACCGCCGCGACGACCTCCGGTAACTATGTGGTCGTCGACTCAATCGACGTCGTTGATCCGAACACGGTGAAGATCAACTTCAAGAAGCCAACTCCGGGGTGGTTCGGTGTCTTCTGTGGTGACTACGGACGAATCTTACCGCAGCACATCCTGAAGGACTCGGTTGGGACCAAGGCACGAAGTGCTCCGTTCAACCTCAAGCCGATTGGTACTGGACCATATAAAGTTGACGAGTTCCAGCCGGGCGACCACGTCTCGTACTCGATCAACGAATCATTCCGCGATCCAAACAAGCCCTTCTTTAAGACGGTCAATATGAAGGGCGGCGGTGACGCTGCCAGTGCTGCCCGTGCTGCTATTCAAACGGGCGAGATCGACTATGCCTGGAACCTACAGGTTGAGTGGGGCGTGCTGCAGTCGCTGAAGGCCGATTCGAACCCCGGTGAGGTCAATATCTCACCAGGCACCGGAATGGAGCGAATTCTCGTCAACATGACCGACCCGAACAAGGACGTCAACGGCGAGAAATCACATCTCGGAACTCCTCATCCGTTCCAGTCGGATCTCAATGTCCGAAAGGCTTACGCCCTTGGTATTCAGCGTGATGTGATGACGACGCAACTCTACGGCGAAACCGGAACAGTCACGTCGAATGTCCTCGTCGCGCCGCCGGCCTTCGTGTCGAAGAACACCAGCTGGAAGTACGACATCGCGGCTGCCAACAAGCTGCTGGATGACGCCGGCTGGGCCAAGAGCGGCAGCGTGCGCGCCAAGAACGGCGTCCAGATGAACATCGTCTATCAGACGTCGGTTAACTCGTTGCGCCAGAAAGAGCAGGAGATCGTCAAGCAGGGCTTCGCCGAGATCGGCATCAACATCACCATCAAGTCGATCGACGCTGGTGTCTACTTCTCGTCGGATGCCGGGAATAACGAGACGGCTTCCCACTTCTACGCCGACATCGAGATGTACACCAACGGTCCGACGACGCCGTATCCACTCGATTACATGGTTTCGTGGTGGGGGGATCCCAGCAATATCCCACAGAAAGCGAACTCCTGGGCTGGGAGCAACGTCGAGCGCTGGCAGAACGCTGACTATGACAAGGCGTACGCCGACGCCCAGACGCAGCTCGATCCCGCCAAGCAGGCACCGCTTTTCATCACGATGAATGACCTGGTGGTGAATCAGGTGGTGGAGATCCCGCTGGTACAGCGAAATAACGTACAGGGAGTGAACAAGAAGCTGAAGAACCTGAACCTGTCGCCATGGGTTTCGCAGCTCTGGAACATCGAGAACTGGACGATGTCGAGCTAGTCCATCGGGGCTCGTCAATATCTGGCTTAGCGACGGGCAACCACCCCTTGTAACCGCCTGCTCATTGGCTTAGCCACGACGGCGGTATCGAAAAGGGTCTCACCTCTGTTGGTGGGGCCCTTTCTTTGTTTTCCACCCTCCCCAGTCATGAGCGCTCTCCACCAGGCGAAAGATATTGCGACGCTCACTTTGTCTCCAGAAATGACGGAGATCTGTGGCAATTTCGCTGCCGAAACGGAAAGGGTGCTTTTGGGCCGCCAAAAACCTAGGCTGCGGTCGGGTAAGAGTCAGCGTACACGTTGTGATCGCGATGAGATGCGACAGTTTGCCCACGGCAAGCCAGGAATATTCGCAGACCAGCAGGCGTCACGTTCTGGATTCGGTACGTACGTTTAGATACGCCATTTCGCGTATGTGCGTCGCTTCAGGCTATGGGTATGGTAAATGGAGGAGATGCGATGTGCGCTCTCACAGCGGATTCTCCAGGGTTCTGGCCAAACCCAAATGTTTCACGTAGAGCGCTTCACTGGCCCCAACTGGTGAAGTGATGGAGGAGCCAATATCTCGTAGGTATGGAAATTCGTTGTTCCTGTTTTCGTCAATTTCGCCCATCACCCTTCAGCCCCGACCCACGTAGTCACATCTCGGCCGGAGCTCCATGATCTGGACCAAGCGAAGAGTGAATCGTCCCGGTGACCGTGTCCCCGCGAGATGTCGTGCTTCGCGTGTTAAACCGAGGACTCCACGACTGCGCAACGCATGAACAAAAGCAGGAACCAACCCGGTCGCGCTTGGCGAACCAGGATAGTGAGGAGGCGTTGGCTTTTTAGCTGACAGGTTCAAGCACGAACCATCGACACGTTATCGATGGGAACAGCCATTGTGACAAGAGCAGGAGAATATCTACATGGATGCTCAAGAGATCCAAAGGCTTTATGATCAGGCACGCGAGGGAAAGTTCAGTCGACGTCAGGTGCTGAAGCGCGCCGCTGCGCTAGGAGTGACCGCGCCCGTCATTGCTACACTGCTGGCCGCTTGTGGAAGCGGAGCGAGCAGTTCCTCATCGACGACTGCTCCCACTTCGACAACGAGCAGCGGAACAGGCGGCAGTACAGGCTCACCCGCAGCGGGTTCGGGATCAGTGGCCAGCGCGACGCCTGGCTCAGTCTCCGGAACATCAGGTTCGACCGCGGGAGTGGGTCGTGGGAAAGGTGGCGAACTCAAGCTTTTGTGGTGGGAGGCACCGACCATCTTGAACCCGCACCTATCGCAAGGCACGAAAGACTTCGATGCGACTCGACCGGTCGTTGAGCCGCTGGCCGATTTTGACAAAGACGGGAAACTCGTGGCTGTTCTGGCTGCCGAGATCCCGAGTCTTAGCAACGGCGGTGTGGCGAAAGACGGTATGAGTGTCACCTGGAAACTCAAACAGAATGTCACCTGGTCCGATGGTGAGCCGTTCACGGCTGACGACGTCAAGTTCACCTACGACTTTGTCTCGAACCAGCAGACTGCGGCGACGACCTCTGGTAACTACGATGTCATCAAATCGGTCGAGTCGGTGGACGCCACGACAGTGAAGATCGGGTTCAAGAATCCGACCCCCGGTTGGTATGGTGTCTTTTGCGGAGACTACGGCCGCGTTCTGCCACAGCACATTCTGAAGGACTTCGTTGGCACCAAGGCGCGGAATGCGCCGTACAATCTGAAGCCGATCGGCACTGGTCCATATGTCGTCTCTGATTTCCAGTCTGGTGATCATGTTTACTACGCGATCAACGACAAATTCCGCGATCCAAACAAGCCGTACTTCCAGAAAGTCACCATGAAAGGTGGTGGCGATGCCGCCAGCGCGGCGCGGGCCGCGATCCAGACGGGAGAAGTCGACTATGCCTGGAACCTGCAGGTGGAAGCTGACGTTCTTAAATCGATGTCTGGTCCTGGAAAGCTCGACGTGTCCCCGGGTACTGGCGTGGAGCGAATTCTCGTCAACATGACTGACCCAAATAAGGAAGTCAACGGCGAGAAGTCACATCTCGGAACTCCTCATCCGTTTCAGTCGGATCTCAAGGTACGCCAGGCGTACGCTCTCGCGATACAACGAGCCGTTTTGGTCAATCAGTTGTACGGACCGACTGGATCGACCACACCGAATATCCTCGTCGCCCCGACCGCCTTCGTCTCGAAGAACACCAGCTGGAAGTACGACGTCGCGGCTGCCAACAAGCTGCTGGATGACGCCGGCTGGACCAAGAGTGGTAGCGTCCGGGCCAAGAACGGCGTCCAGATGAACATAAACTACCAGACTTCAGTCAACTCCTTGCGCCAGAAAGAGCAGGAGATCGTCAAGCAGGGCTTCGGTGAGATTGGTGTCAACGTAACCCTCAAGACGATTGATGCGAGCGTCTTCTTCTCGTCGGATGCCGGAAACGTGGATACGGCTTCCCACTTCTATTCCGATATCGAGATGTACACCAATGGTCCGACAACGCCGTATCCACTCGATTACATGGTTTCGTGGTGGGGTAATGTAAAGAACATCCCGCAAAAAGCGAACTCCTGGTCGGGTAACAACGTCGAGCGCTGGCAGAACGCCGACTATGACAAGGCGTACGCCGACGCCCAGACGCAGCTCGATCCCGCCAAGCAGGCGCCGCTTTTCATCACGATGAATGACCTGGTGGTGAATCAGGTGGTCGAGATTCCGCTGGTACAGCGAAATAACGTACAGGGAGTGAACAAGAAGCTGCAGAACCTGAACCTGTCGCCATGGGTTTCGCAGCTCTGGAACATCGAGAACTGGACGATGTCGAGTTAGTTCGATATTAACGCGACATAACTGCAATGGATAAGGATTCAGCGCCGAGAACGATGGATCTTCGTCACGACCCATCTCGTTAATACGAGGTGGGTCGCTGCGTTTTCGTCGGTCATGACGCCTTACCGTCCCTCGATAGATCACGATCCGCGAACGAATCCCCCATTCGCGCCGTTCACACTCAGACATATTGACATGACAACTTTATCCTGCTACGGTAACGTTTGTGACATGTCAGGAGGATATTTTTGACATCCCAATCCGTGGTGGCCAACGAGCGGCCACTTAACCTGGCGGCATATGCCGCGATCAAGCGAGACATTATTCGTTGCGAGCTCAAACCGGGGAGCCAGGTTTCCGAGAGTGGGTTGGTCGAGCGCTACGACATCGGCCGTGCGGCCATTCGCACCGCTCTGAATCGCCTGTTCCAAGAGCGGCTGGTGCAGCCGGTGCCACGCCAGGGGTATGTAATCGCGCCGATTACCTTCAAGAACGTGCGCGATCTCTTCGCCGTTCGGCTCCTGCTCGAGCCGGAGGCAGCAAGTCTGGCTGCCGCTCATGCCAGCCCAAATGAACTGGAAGAGTTGGCTGAACTCTGCCGTAAGGCTCGCTATCGATTGGGCGACACGGCGAGTGCTGAGGAGTTTCTGCGGCAGAACACCGCATTTCACGTCGGCATCGCCCGCGTATCTGGTAACGAACGCTTGACGAGCATCATCGCCGGTTTGCTCGACGAGATGGAGCGTCTATTCCACTTCGGCCTGATGCTACGCGATCGTAACGACGAGATGTACCACGAGCACCACGATCTGGTCGAAGCGCTCATGGCGGGGGAATCTGATCGCGCAGCGCAAGTGGTGACTGAGCAAATCAACGCCGCTCAAAAGATGGTGACCGATGCGCTTCTGTCGAGCGACAGCGTACTGGCGATGAATTTGGCGGCCGACTGAGATGGGTCCTCATTCGAACTGCTCGTGACAACAGTGTTTTAAGGAAAGGAGAAGGCGATGTCTCTAACCCCAACTATTGTGAGCCCGGTGCTCGCATCGTTGATAACGTCGATTCGTGAAGTGGTGAAATCGGGTGTCGATGATGGTGAAGTGGCACGGCACGTGGCCAGTCTGCTCGAGCCATGTCTCGGTGGTGGCTCCTTCCTGACCGATACTCAGCGCGAGCCGGATCCGGATCACTATCGCCAGCATATTCTGCACGTCGAGGAGGACGGAAGTTTCTCGATTGTGGCGCTAGTCTGGCTTCCCGGACAGGCGACTCCGATTCACGATCACGTCTCCTGGTGCGTCGTTGGAGTCCACGAAGGCCAGGAGTACGAGACGCATTATCAAGTAGAGACGGATGATAAGGGCGAAAGCTGGCTTGTCGAGGACGATCAGTCCGTGAACCCGCCTGGTTCTACCGCTGCACTGACTCCACCGGGCGACATCCATAAAGTCACTAATAACGGGCAGGAACTCGCGATCTCGCTGCATATCTATGGGGCCGATATTGGCAAGCTCGGATCGAGCATCCGACGACGTTACGACCTTCCGGTCCGCGCGGCGTAGGAGTGGCAAACCGATAATCAACCGGTGTTACGCAGGGTGATTGACGATTTCATATTCCTCGATCATCTACCGGTGTCGTGGAACTTCCTGCCCGATTCTTGAAAGGAATCAGGGCATGAGCCTACGTTTGCGGCCATTCTCCGGTCAGACGGATCTGACCAAAGTGCTTGACTTGCTCGTGACGTGTCAGTCCGCTGGCTACGTCGATGCAGAGCTTCGCTCGATCGAACTCCGCGTCCTATTGCGGAATCCCGCGTTCGATCGCTCTCGCCTAACACGTATCGTCGAGGACGACTCAGGCGCGATGGCGGCCTTCGCCCTCCTCTGGCAAGGACGCTACCTGGGCATGATCGTCCGACCGGATCAGCGAGGCAGGCTGGAAGCTCTGATTCTTGACTGGGCAGTCGAGCGGGTTCGGTATTCTCATTGGGATGCAGGCGAAAAACCGAGTCTTTGGGCGCTCTGCCGCGATGACGATGCGCTCAGCCACGATCTTTACAAGCGTCATGGATTCTTGATCGATGACCAGGAGTTCCGCATGGTTCGGGATTTAGCCGAGCCGCTCCCACAACCTGCATTTCCAGCGGGATTTGTCCTTCGATCGCTGGATGCAGCAAATGAGCTCGATGACTGGATCGAGTTCTATCGAGTCGCGCTCGGAGATCGTCCCTCGATTCTGCAACGCTGGCGCGCGATCCGAGACGACGAGGATTACGATCCATCGCTCGATCTGATCGCCGTGGACCAAGATGGCCAACTGGCGGCGATGTGCTACTGTTCGATTCCATCTCTTGAGACGACGCGACACGACGTGAAGGTCGGCCGAACCGAGCCGATTGCGGTAGCCGAGTCGTACCGGCGCCTCGGATTAGGTAGGGCGATGGTCCTGAGCGGTCTTCATCTGCTCAGGTCTCGAGGGATGAATAGGGTACTGCTCACCACCGACTCTGATAACGCGCCGGCTCATCGCCTCTATGAGTCGCTGGGTTACCGTCTGAGCTACCAGGCGTGCTGGTATACGAAAACCGTGTGAAGGAAGTCAGCAGCGGTTGGCGATGGAGGTTCGGCAGAACGCACCCGGCGCCTGCCAGTAGTAGGCGAACATGTGGGTAACGCCATCCGACGCTAATTGACGTGCCAGCGGACGTCGAACATGCCGCGGAAGTCGTAGTAGCTCATGTCGATGTTATACAGGCCGGAATGTTTGACCGGAATCTCGAGATGCTGCTGTTGAGTCTGCTCGATTGACGCGTAATACAACGCGTCCTCGCTCAGATTGAGGCCGTTGTACACGTTAATGAATGTCGACCCATTCTCGACGGTGACACGGTAGTCGATCACGAGCGTGTGCCCGCCTTTCACGTAGGCTGACGCCGACGATTGATCGGTTCGTCCACCGGCGTAGACGTGCTGGGTGTAGTGCCCGTTGTTGATCAGTTGCCAGCCGCTATTAGATTCGATGCCCCAATTGCTGAATGCGGAGTCGCCGAAGACGATCGTGACGACGCTGAGTAACAACATGCTGCCGATCAACAGCACCAGAGCAGGTCCTCGGGGTATTTGAGTCGTCGACCAACCTGTTGTCTTATCTTCTGTGTTCGAACTCAGCAGATGCTCCATTCGGCGGAATCCAGCGTGTCTCATTTTCAGCATATGCAGAGATTCATCGTGAGACTATCGCCGATCGTCCTAATTCCAGTGGGAAGGCAATCCTATACTGAAGGTTGAGTCGGAGGACCTTACCGACGCGGGTCGACAGAACCAGTAGCCGCAGGCAGAATGGGCACAGCCGAGTTAACGTACCGAAGATGAAGAGAGGGAGCCTGAATGGCGCAAATGACATCAATTGAGCGGGTTGAGGCCGCACTCGCCGGAAATGCAGTCGATCATCCGCCGGTGAGCCTCTGGAGGCACTTTCCGGAACGGGATCAGACGGCCGAAGCGTTGGCCGACGTGACGATGGAATGGCAGGGGAAATTTGGCCTCGACTTCATCAAGCTGATGCCGCCCGGTGATTACGCGACCATCGACTGGGGCGCCGAGAGTTCCTATCAGGGAAGCACAGGCGGAACGCGACAGACGACGACCTTCCCGATCAACACGATCGGCGATTGGGCCAAAATCAAGCCGGTGCCGATCGATCGGGGTCGAAACCGTGAAGTGATTGAAGCCGCACGACTGGTCGATGAACGACTCAGTGGCCAGATCCCGGTGCTACAGACGATCTTCAGCCCCCTAACGATCGCGATGAAACTCTCGGACGGAAAGGTGCTCGCGCATTTGCGCGAGGATCCGTCGCTGGTGCATGAGGCGTTGCATGCCATCACCGCCGTAACCCGACAGCTGACGTCGGCCACACTTGATCACGGTTCGTACGGCATCTTCTTCGCCACTCAGTGCGCCACCACCGACCTGATGTCTCCCGAGGAGTACACGGAATTCGGTGCCACCTACGACATCCAGGTGTTGGAAGCGGCCGTCGCCTCTCGCTTCACGCTGGTACATATCCACGGCAGCAACATCATGTTTGACATGCTGAAGACCTATCCATCGAATTCGCTCAATTGGCACGATCGAAGAACCTCACCCTCGCTGGCCGATGGACAGGCCTCAAGCGGGCGTTGCGTGGTGGGTGGCATCCACGAGAAGGAGATCGCGACAATGACGGCCGAGCAGTCCGCTGCTCAGGCACGCGACGCCGTCGCCTCGTTGAACGGCCGCAATATGATGGTCGGCCCCGGCTGCGTCATCCCGACCACGACACCCGACGCTAACGTGCGGGCTGTGGTGGACGCGGTACGCGGGTGAGGGGAGCGTCCCGTTAAACCAGATGAATAATCTCCACGTTGCCCCACTGTTGGCTGAGATACTCCGCGACAAGTCGCCGGTGGCATTCGTCCGGCGTGGCTTCGCTGCAGAGTAGACATGTTTGATCGAGCGCGTCCGGGTCGAGTTTCGTCTCAACCTGGCGCTCGGTCATCAACGTCTGAAAACGGGACTCATATTGATCCCAGCCAATCCGCTTCTTCTTGTAGTCGTCGAGAATGTCAGCTGTGGGGGCCAATAGCGGTTCGTGCTCATAGCCGATATTCCCGACCGCTTTAAGGAAAAAACGCAGGTCGTCACGCTTGGCAAACCCAGCCAGTTGAGACGTATTATGCAAACGAATATCGATCACGGTCTTTACATGGGCCTGCGTCAGCAATCCGAAGAATTTCTCAGCGGATTTTTGAGTAAACCCGATCGTGAAGATCTTCATCGGTAGATTCTCCTAGGCGAAACGCGATCTTTTCCTCTCGCAACGTGTAGGCTCGATCGAGCGGAGCAACATTGTCGAAGCCTCCACCGGCTAACCCCAACTGATTCGAATTTATCCGCTCTTCGGTCGCCAAACGTCGTTCGGCAGCGGAATGTGTTTCAGTCTGGCCACCATCCAGAATGTGCACGATATTTAGGCCGTACTCGTTCAAGTGTCGGCTAACCAGGATCGTGCGATGACAGGTGAGCGGATCTTTCTCCGCACACATCAGCACAATCCGATAGCGCTCGATCCCTTTGATAACCCGTTCGATTCCCTCCTGAAACGCGTCGGTTTGTGCTATTCGTGCATAGCTCACCCGTCTGTTGACATAGGCTTCCGGATCGTCTCTTCGCGCGCCAAGCTCGTTCCCGAGAAACACATAGTGAATCCCGGCTGCATGCAATGACTCCTGGAGCGATCGCCGGGAAAAGTGTGGGAATCTACTGCTATAGGGCCGTGAGCGAACGTCCGCGATAGCATCAATACCGTGTTGATTGAGGATGTCGATGAACTCTTCGATTGATCGTGATGAGTGCCCAATAGTGAAGAGGGTGTGTTGTGCAAGAGGCTGGGTGATCGACGCTACGAGCTTGTAGTGATAGCCCTCGAACGGCGATCCAAGGCTGATGCAGACTGTGGCATCTCTGAGCCGCAGTTCGGTTCGTCCGATCATTTGCTCCGTATACAGTCCGATTGCCAGCGGGTCGGTAATCTTCAGTCGGAATGCGATGCCGTTGTACGTGAAATGCAAGCGAAATCCCGGTTTTCTGCTCTCGGTTGGCCGAACTACGCTTTCGGGTAGACGAAGGAAGTAGAGCGATTGTTTTGGGGGAACCTTCGCGAGGTATTCAGCGGAAACCCGATCGGTCGGGCAATTCAGCTGAAGCCACAGATTTGGAGGAGTCTCGACGAAATGTTCCAGCTCGTCTAGAGGTAACGATCCGACACGAGACCAGCGGCTGCTGGTGTCGATAAACCAATTTTCAGGTTGCGTCGCATCGTTCTGGACTGCGCGAAACGGGACCTCGACGATATCGAGCATCTGTGCAAAACCTTTGCTCTCAAGCCGATAGTGATCTGGTAATAGCTCGCCCTTGCCGTGTTTGCTCACGGGACGGATCCATGAACCAGGAACTATGCCGCCGTCAGTGGTGGTCGAAATCTCTCGACCCGCGATGCATCTTCCAGGCGCGTATTTGATTGAATGCGCCAATACCACGAACCGTTTCGAAACCGAAGGAGGCTGTTGCCAAACCCGGAGTGAGATAGCACGCCGGATGGCTCGTTTTGCTACGGATGCAAACTCAAGAAGACCCACTGGTAGCTGCTTTCTCCGCGATGGGTTCTTGCGATACTGATCGAGTGCGACCCCTAGAATACAAGTCTTTCAGTATATGTGCGTACTTCGCAGCTCCGTCCATGAGGAAAAGAAGACTCAGAGCGATCTTCCTCTTCAGATTCGATCTTTGTCGCCCCGCAACGGCCGGTTCATCTCTCCCAGCGAGCGAATTTGGTGGCCGGCGGCATTGAAGTTGTCGGGTGAGAGCCATGCCTCGAAATTGGCGCGAATAGCGGGCCACTCGGTATCGAGAATCGAAAACCAAGCGGTATCTCGGTTATGCCCCTTGACGATAAGATGCCGGTAAAAGGTCCCTTCGTAGGCGAAACCAAGACGCGCCGCAGCATTACGCGAGGGTTGATTTCGGGCGTCACACTTCCATTCGAGCCGCCGGTAGCCGAGATCGTCGAACGCGTAGCGCATCATGAGGTAGAGCGCTTCGGTCGAGTCGCGAGTGTTCTGGAGCGCCAGCCCAAACCAGATGTGACCGATCTCGATCACGCCATCCTTGGGGCGGATGTTGAGGAAGCTGGCCATGCCGGCTACGGGTCCTGATTGACCGCTCCGGATTGCATAAAAGGTTGGGTCTGCTACCGCCGCACAGTCACGCAGCCAGCCCCGGAAGTTCTCGAGATTCGGGAATGGTCCGTAGCCGAGATAGTCCCAGATGCGTTCGTCGTCCTGACCGGTGTGGCTCGCGGCCCAGAGCTCTTCCGCGTGCCGGCGTGGATCGATCGACTCGAGTCGAGCATACCGACCGTCAAGCTGGGTACGAGCGGGGTAGAGCCCCGGCGGTATCGGATCGACCGTCACGCCGGAGAGATCGCGAGTCGGTAGTGGCTTGCTCATACTCATCGTTCCTTCTCAGGTGAACTGCTTCATCTAAAACGCACCGTTGTCGCGCAAGTCTCATCCTGCACTGGATTTGCCTGGCTGGCCAGAGCCAATTCCACCTCGAGAGAGGGCACCAGTTTCGCGGGGAGAAGCCGACATGCAAACATAACGGAGCGCCCGGTCGATACCGGGAGGTTTGCTGGACAGGCTTGGTAGGAATCTGACTTTACGGTAACTGGTTCACGGGAATATACCAGTGTCGGCCTGCGTTTCTGATAGGTCGGATGGTCAGGTGGCCATCGCGGTTACTATCAGCCAGTATCAGTTGCTGGCGATGGCGGTTGAAAGTGGTCCATTAGGTAATCCATCCCCGTTGGGTGAGAAGGTGATGGTCATGCTGCTGCATCTGCCCGGCATGACTTGATGGTGGCCGATAAAATGCCAGCCGTCGCCGGCCGACGCGACGCAAGCGGGAACTCAACCGCAAAGGAATCCCCCTGTACAACTGGCCAGGATACCCTGAATTGATAACAATCTCTTCCTGTACAACTGGTCAGGGTACCGTTAACACATGATCTTCGGTAGACAACCATTTGGTATACTATCCTGACTGACTAACTGGTTAGTCAGTTGCCGCTAGATTCGTGATGTGTTGTCGACAGTTCTGACGTTGCTCCAACGTGCAATTGGTACGACGCGGGCAGAACAAGATGGAGCAGCCGGGTGAGTCTGAGATCATTCCCCTATAAATGGCTCGTCGCAATAGTCTTTGTGACCGGGCTTTTCATGGACATTATGGATTCGACCATCGTCAACGTCGCCCTGCCGACGCTCGGTCGCGATTTTCATGCGCCGACCACGACGCTCGAATGGGTCATCACCGCCTATCTTTTGAGCCTGGCCGTTTGGATTCCCGCCTCCGGCTGGGTGGGAGATCGATTCGGCACGAAGAAGGTCTTCCTCTTCGCCCTAGCCATGTTTTCGTTGGGATCGGCTCTCTGTGGTCGAGCCTGGAGTATCGATTCGCTCATCTTCTTCCGCGTGCTTCAGGGTATCGGCGGCGGCATGATGACGCCGGTCGGCACGGCCATGCTGTTCCGTGCCTTTCCGCCCCACGAGCGAGCGACGGCATCGGCGGTGTTGGTAATTCCAACCGCGATCGCTCCAACGATCGGCCCGGTCCTGGGTGGTTGGCTCGTCGATCACGCCAGCTGGCGTTGGATCTTCTACATTAACCCACCGGTGGGGATAGCCGGGTTTATCTTTGCCTTCTTTGTGCTGCAGGAGCACACCGAAAAGGAGGTCGGCAGGTTCGATATCCCGGGATTCCTTCTTGGTGGGGCGGGTTTACCTCTATTACTCTATGCCCTGTCGCAAGGACCGAGCGCCGGTTGGAGTTCGTCCAAGGTGCTCGTCGCTGGCATCGGTGGGTTGCTCCTGATGGCCGCGATGGTCGTGGTGGAGCTACGGACCCGCGAGCCAATGCTGGCGCTGCGTCTTTTCAAAGACCGGATGTTCCGTAATGGAAACCTGGTCGTCTTTATGATCTTTGGCGCCATGATGGGGCTGCTCTTTCTGCTGCCGTTGTTCCTGCAAAATCTTCTCGGACTTTCCGCCTTCGAGTCGGGGCTCACGACATTTCCGCAAGCGATGGGTATGGCGGCCGTGGCCCAGATATCGAGCCGGATCTATTCGAGGGTCGGCCCGCGCAGGATGATTGCCACGAGCATGATTGGTGTAACGATCGTCTCCTCGCTCTTCCTACTGGTCGGACTTCACACTAATCTCTGGTGGATACGCGGCCTGATGCTGCTGCGTGGGATGGCGATGGGGGCCGGTATGGTGCCGATGCAGGCCGCAACTTATGCCACCATAAGCCGGGAAGATACCGGCCGCGCGTCGGCCCTCTTCAGCACAAACCGTCAAGTTGCAGCGTCGGTTGGCGTGGCGCTGATGGCGACAGTTCTGGTCGATCGGATTCAGTCGCACGTCGCATCAGCGCTGCAGGGTGTGACCGGGCAGGCAGCCATCCAGGCCGCGACCGCTCATGCGGCGCTACTGGGTTATCACGATGCTTTCCTGGCCACCGCGCTCCTGGCACTGATCGGAGTGGGAGTAGCCTTCCTGATTCGGGACGAGGATGCGGCGCCATCGATGCGGCGTGCAACCGTTAGCCCAAGCGCGAATTCCGCGCGCGCTCCGATGCGTGAGTCGTCACCGACCCCAGCGGCGGTCACGGACCACGACTGACGTGTCAGCTATGTGATCTACCCTTAGCTTCGACCTTGAAGGCGCTGGGCACAACCGGCGCCTTCGTTGTGTCGGTGACACGACAAACATACACGGGAAGGTGCAATGGTCCAGTGTTTCAACAGCGACTTTGACGTCTTGAACTAGGTGTCGCGTCCTGCATTCAGGATGCGCGATAGATAGGCGGTGAACTTGTCCGGATCGATCGGTTCGGACCGGTAGGCGATGTAGCCGTCGGGACGGATCAAGTAGAGGCATTGACCGCGTGCGCCATAGCGATGATGGAGGGTGCCGTCGGCATCGAGAATGGTGGTGCCATTCCCATTAAGGCTGCTCGGTCGCTCAGATCGTGGAACGACCACGATCGGCTGAATCAGCTGCGGCTGAACCTCTTGAACTTTCTGTATCACGTCTCGCATAACAGACCAGACTGGAGACGAGCCGCGGGCACGATGTGTTCCCTCAAACAAAAGGAGTATGTACTGGCTCTCGCGTAGGAGATCCAACAGTCGGTCGCGTGGCGCGTTCGTCCGATCGGTGCTTGCTCCGATCGACAGATCCGGCGCGCGATCACCCGCTCGGGGACCGTGGCCAAATGCACGACAGTCGATGAAGCTTGGGTGCCGCGCTTCATTATCGAAGTGGACCGAACCGCCATGATCTTCGTGAACCAGCGGACTGTCCCGGTAGTGGTACGAAAGCTCTCCGAGGAGACGCGCGACAGTTCGTCGAGCGATACCGACGTGATTCAAACCTTGAATTGCGTGATCCCGGAGTGCCATCATGATGCGGTTCCGCTGATCCAGCTCGGTCTGCAGCGCCGTGGTCAACCTCAGAACTTCCCGGCCGACGGGGTAGCGCTCATCATGGTAGCTATCGAGCAGAGTCTCGGGAGCATCGCCACGGCAGACGTGGGCTAGCTTCCATCCCAAATTCAGGGCATCCTGCATTCCCGTGTTCATGCCCTGGCCGCCAGCCGGACTGTGGATATGGGCAGCGTCTCCGGCTAGGAAGACGCGACCGACGCGATAAGACGGCACCTGCCGGTGATTGATCCGGAAGTAGGTCACCCAGAGCGGCTCCGACAGTTTCGCCTGCACTGGCGAACGAACGTCCATGATCGCCTGCAGTTCGCTGAGCGTCGGCACGTCTTGCGGCTCACTCGCCCACTGATCGGGGTCCAGTTCGAACATGATCGACCAGAGTCCCCTCGGTAGTGGGGTGATGATGACCGTCCCCGTGTGCGAGTGGAACTCGAGCAGTCGATCGTTTGGCAGATCCCAGCTGATGGGTAGATAGGCCACTGCGAAGTGATCGGTCGTGATCGTATCGCCGTCAAATGGCAGCTCGAGGATCTTGCGAGTGATCGAATGCGCACCGTCGCATCCGACGAGATAGCGTGCGTGGATCCTCTCTTCCGAGCCGTCGACTCGGTTCAAAGTGATCGAGACACCGTCGCCGTCATCATTGAAACGGGTCATGGTGGTTTCATGTTCGATCTGAACGCCGAGACTGCTGGCGTGGTTGGTAAGCAATTCCTCGGTCCGAAATTGCTCCAGGCCGAGAACGAAGGGATAGGGTGAATCGATATCGTCGCTGGTGAGTTCGAAGATCTTGTGCTGGCTTGAGTAGAGCGATAGACCGGCGAGCGTAGACCCGGCGTCGAGAAAGGCGTCGATTGCGCCCATGCGATCGAGCATCTCCAGCGTCCGGGGCATCAACGCCGTCGCTTTGCTGACGCGAGGATGGGAGGCTGCCGCGTCAATGAGGCGTACGGTCGCGCCATGGCGTGCGATCTCTGACGCCAGAGTCAGTCCGGTCGGACCCGCACCCACAACAAGAACGTCGCTCTCGCCAGTTGCTTGACCCATATTCCCTCCACCCTTCGCCTGGCGCTGAACCCTGGCCGACCGGCGCCGGGCACTGATTTCCCTCGTGAGAAACCTCAGTCGGACTATCTCTTACCAAGTCAGAACCACGGTCCGCAGGAGCAATAGGTAATACCGAACGCATCGGGGGGCAGATTCCCCGCACATGCTACCTGGAACGCAGATCCAGATCCGCAACCGCATTGGTTCGTAGTCGGGTCGATCACCGACAGCTTGATGAGGTCTGCCGGCGCGCAACAATTTCCGACGGGATTACCTAATGGTCCCGTCGACGTGCCGGCCGCAACGCAGTACGCATTCGTTTGCCCATTGATGGTTACCTGAGGACAACAACCGTCTTCGCAGCAGGCAAAGTCGGTGCTGTTTGTACAGCAGTCACCGTTCGCGCAGGGAAGTCCAGCACACGTTCCGCAAGTGTCCTGGCACGTGCCGGTGCAACAGACCTGGCCGTTGCCGCAGGATGTCTGGTCTGCCACCTGGACGCATGTACCGGATGTCGGATCGCAGGTCTGGCACGTGGCGCAGGTCACGTTGGCGCAGAGGTCGATGCACTGACAGGTGTCCGGATCCTGCAGTTGACCAAAGCCACAGTTAGCCGGTGGACACACGCAGCCGCAAACTTGGTCGTCGAAGACCTTGGGTGACGGGCATTGGTTGCTGACGCACTGCTCGTTGCAGCAGACTTCACCACTCGAGCAGCATGCGGAACCGCAGATAACACCCACCGAGCAGCCGCACTGACACGTATCAGAGTCCTGCACCTCGCCTGCTGGGCAATTCACGGGCGGACATTGGCAACTGCAACTGGTGGAATCGAAGACCTTCGGTGACGGACATTGGGCGCTGACGCACGTGTCGTCGCAGCAAACCTCGTCGTGGCTGCAGATCGACGTGCATTCTCCACCCAGGCAGACTTCGCAACTGCCGCATACGTGGCCGCAGTCGCCGCAGTTGTTGTTGTCGGATTGGGTGTCGATGCACTGCTCGACACACTTGGTGAGGTTGTCAGGACACTGACATTCGCCGTCATAGCATGTCGCTCCTGAAGGACAGGTGTGTCCGCAGCTGCCACAGTTACTCGGGTCTCTGAGTAAATCAGCACAGCCGCCGTTGCAGCAGACTTCCTCGGCGAGACAGCCACTCTGCCTACAGGATTCAAGCTGGGCGAACATCGCCAATCCACAGAGCGTGCGATTTCTAGCGCTGGGTGGAATCGACCCTCCTGGGCGTGACCCACCACCAAACAGCCGGGTCGACTTGAGGCAGTTGACGAAAAACTGAGCGGCCCGTTTCTCGCAGTCACGGTGATCGCAACTCGCGGCTGCGACCTGACTTGGTTCTACGATAGATCGTCCCACCAAAGCCGCTGCCACACCGGCGAGTAGCCCCTTGAGCACACCTCGCCGAGTTGTGGCTGTTCCCAACGTGCGGGTTAGGTCGTCGAAACGCCAATCTTGCATGGCCACCCCTGTTCGATCCCAGGCACGGAGAGGGATGCCGCGGAAGATGATGCCCGGATGCGCGTGTCAGAACTCTGCTGCCTCGCATCGAGCACCTGAACCAGCAGAGCGTGACAGGGCCAAATGTCGAGCAGGAGTTGATCCGATCCGTGGCCTGAAGAGGCGCGCGCTTGTGCCTAAACTCGCCGATTTGGTCCTCGATTTCATCATAGCCAGGGAGACTTACCAATCTCTTACCATCTCGAGGTGTGACGTGAAGAGATCTGCGGTTGGGATTATCCCGGCCACGTTTGCATCAGTGCCCAGCGTCAAATTCCCCTACGATTACACGAATACCGGAATGAGAGATCGTTTCCTTTGCGCGAAATCCTTGCTGTGTCAGTCAGCGTATCCTAGAATGGGCCACAGAGTCTTTCCCTGACTTCGCCACGACGAAATCGACGGTGTCCCTCCATACCTGTGTTCTGGTGTGCAGGTGATGGAGGCGTCCTTTGTCATATCTGGGGTCAGGGACATATGCGATGGCGAATCGCATCTCGCGCGAGTGACTCCTTAGCGAAGCAACGGGATACGTGAGAGAAGAGCGCGGCATCTCTTGGTGTGCGATCACGTCAGATGCCGGGTGATAGGGGAAAGGAATACTCCCAATGCGTGGATGGATGACCGCGAGGATAACTCGTGTGTTGACGGTGGTGCTGCTGGCGAGCAGCTTCCTCGGGATCGCACCGACGCCAGTGGCGCAGGCGGCGTCGAGCTTCGGGGATAGCCACTTTCAGGGGACGTGGGCGTACACGGACCAACCGATCATCGCAGGCAAGGTGAACCGTACGTGGATGTGGGGACCGGAGCCGTACACGCAAGCCTTCGTCGAACCATATTGGGATTCCACGACCGGCTGGCGCTTGATCCAGTACTTCGATAAGAGCCGGATGGAAATCACGAACCCGAGCGGGGATCAATCCTCGATCTGGTACGTGACGAACGGACTACTGGCGAAAGAGCTGATCACCGGGAACATGCAACTGGGCGACAACATGTACGCGGCGTACCAACCGGCGCAGGTGAATGTCGCGGGAGACGCGAACGACGCGAACGGTCCGACCTATGCGACGTTCAACTCGCTGATGGGGGCGAGTGCGCTGGGGAATGGGACAACGGTGACCCAAACGGTGAACCGTGCTGGGACGGTGGCGACGGACGGGTCGACCGCGAGCCAGAACGTGACGGCAACCGAAGTGGGAGCACCGACAAACCACACAGTGGCGTCGGTCTTCTGGAGCTTCATGAACAGCAGTGGACCGGTGGATCAGAACGGGACGTCGACGAGCGGGCCGCTGTTCCAGAATCCATTCTATGCGACGGGGTATCCGCTGACCGAGGCGTACTGGACACACGTGCTGGTCGGTGGGACGCAGAAACTGGTGCTGGTGCAGGTGTTCGAGCGGCGGGTATTGACCTTCACGCCGGACAACCCGAGTGGCTGGCAGGTCGAAGCAGGGAACGTGGGACAGCACTACTACAACTGGCGGTTCAACCAGTTGGAGCAGCCGACGATCTCACTGCTGGAACTGGCATCCGCCCCGGCGGACAGCCACAGTTGCCAGCCGGATGAGAACTACGGGATATATATCAGCTCGAAATCAGTGAAGTTTCTGGGCACACGCTGCCAAGTATTCCACTCAAAGTATGGAGCCTGGTGGGACACCACCAGTGGGACCGCTGAAAGTTATGACAACAATCAACTGGATACGCCGATTGACAGCCGACCGTTCAATGGGTTTTCACTCTCCCAGAATTTGTTCAATTTCTACGGTCCCTGGATGTCGGGTACCTCTTCGGGTCTGGGCGTCATGCACACGCAAGAGGTGATGTGCGGGACCCAGTCCGGCTGGGCCGTTAATGCCGGGTATCGGCACGTGCGGACAGATCAGTGGGAATCGAACATCCATGCATCCTACGATTCCGTGAATTACACGGCGGGATTTGAGACCACGACCACGGTGTATGGTAATCCACCGCAAACCTCCACCACGGTTACGGACTGCGCCCCACCGCCGTGTGACGTGACGGCGAGTCCCAACACGACGGTGACCGGGATCGATTTTGTGCGGCGGTTCGACATCGGCTACCTGTTCAGCGTCGATGCGCCGGACACGGCCTCGTATGAATTCGCGGTGTATGGCGGGGATATCTCCCAGTACGACCTGACACAGGTGGTGCAGGGACCACCCGGAAGTACGGTCACTTATGACGGAGGGAACTGTTTCTATCTATACATGAGTTCGTCGACGCCCGCCGGGCCTCAAGAGGTCACGCTGAACGTACCTGGTGGCTCATCGTTCACCGCGAGCTTCAACTACTACACGGCGATTGGCGACCCACCGGCCGCGGGGGACCCGGCACCAACCTCCTACTTGCCGGGATTGGGTGGTGAAGACACGTCAACCTACACGACGTCCTTTACCGATGGTGCACTTCACGTGCAGACACATGGTTTTGGCGTATGGTGGGTCAACGATGTCGCAGACTTTGGAGACGCGCGGGTCGGCCTTGACGTGCGGCTGGAAACATCCGGCAAGAGCAGCTTTTCCTGTCTCTATGTACGTGACGTCTATCTGTCGGACACGGACACGGAGAACGATCTGGCGCTTTGCCTGCTGAGTAGCGGTGAGGCGGTGATCATCAAGGAAACGTACCCCGGAAATTTTGACTGGTTGAACCCCTTGTTTGGCCGGATGGACGGGCCGGGAACGAACGCGGTGACCGGCTGGAACCGGCTGGAGATCGTCGCACAAGGTGACGTGTACTGGTTCCTGATCAATGGCACAGTAATCGGCTCAATGCAAGACGCGACGATCGACCTGCATGGCTACATCGGATTCTGGACGCAGAATACCAATGACGGTACCTCCGAGTGGTCGTTCAAGAATTTCACGATCAACGCGCTGCAGTAGGCGACGCTCCTGAGGCGTAGAGAACGACGATCGGGACGGCCTGCTCCATACTCTGGAGCGGGTCGTTCACTCTATCGGAATGATTGCCAGCACGCGAATCGGGCTACCACTTCCATCGACAATCTTGAGTGGCGCGGCGATGACGATCGCTCCAGTTGGCGGCAGTTGATCGAGGTTGCACAGGCTGGCCAGTCCCAACTTTCCATGCCCGTGCATGGTGGCGTGGTTGGGGAAGGGCGGGTCGAATTTTCCGGCCTGCCCGGCATCGGTGCCGACCGTCTCGACGCCGACTCCCAACACGTCTCGCTCGGCTGCCAGCAAGAGTGATGTCTCCTGATGAAATCCGGGTGTGTGCGACCCTTCGTCGTCGACGTTGAAGAAATCTTTCGGGTCGGTCCGCAGGCTCCAGTCAGTGCGCAGCAATACCCAGGAGCCGGCCGGAATGCGTCCGTGCCGGTCTTCCCAGGCTAGCAGCTCCTCGACCGAAAGGAGATAGTCCGGGTTCTCGACGCTCTCGCGCGAGACGTCGATGACGCAGGCCGGTCCGATGAAGCGTCCCGCCGGAATGGTGTCGCAGGCATTATCCGGCAGGTCCTTGCCGGTCACCCAGTGGACTGGCGCGTCGAAATGCGTGCCGGTGTGCTCGCCGAGGTGGATCGTGTTCCAGTACCAGCCCGGTCCCGCGTCGTCATAACGCGAGATCTGCTCGATCGAGAAGCCGGGCGAGGGGGAGAACATCGGTGGCAGCTCGATAACCGGAGTTTTTGGCTCCAGTGGTTGAGTCAGATCGACGACTTTGAGCCGGCCAGCCGCGAGCGCTTCGACGAACTCGGTCAATACGGTAGACATCGGACGCTCCTCTTCTGCAGATCGATTCATGAATCGGCGCGGCCGCGAATGTCGCGCAAATGGCGTTGAAATTGAAAGCGATTTTCCAGCATCGGCAGATCGGTCAGAAAAACCGGTGGCCCCTTCGCTTCGACTTTGGCCACGATGGTGGTCAGGTCGTCAGCGGCAAGAGCCGTGGTAAAGGCGTCCTTGAACGTATCGAGCGTGCTGACTGTGGTCGTCTGAGGGACGCCGGCCGATCTGGCCATCCCCGCGATGTCGCTGCCGGTGGCGGTCGCCGTCGGGAAGCCGCCGACTGAGAGAAGGCTCTCGTTATCGAAGACGACGTGAACCAGATTCTTCGGCCGGTAACGGGCCATCGTGGTCAGGCTGCCGAGGTTCATCAAGATCGAGCCGTCGCCGTCGAGCACGACAACCTGTAGCTCCGGACGGCTGAGGGCGATCCCCAGCCCCATCGAGGAAGCCAGGCCCATAGCGTGCAGCAAATAGAAGAAGTTCGGGCGGTGTCCGAGTGACTGTAGCTCAGCCGAAACCGCGCCCATGATTGTGACGACAACGCAATCTTCGAGTTGGGGATAGATCGCTTCTAAGGCATCGATTCGCAGCATCGCCGCTATTCCTCCCACATCAGATCGCGGCCAAGCAGCAGCGCGACCGGTACCAGCGCCGCCTCGGCCAGTGTCTGCGCTTTTTTGATGCGTGCCGCGACATGCGATGGATCGTCCAAGCGCTCGAACGGGATGTTTAGGCTACGGAGCAACGGCTCGGTGGACATGCCGCCCTGCGTCTGCCAGGGGTCGCGTTCACCGAACTCTCCCCGGTAGCTGATGAGCATGAGTAGGGGAATGTGATAGAGGTGCGCCAGTGAGACGATGCCGTTGATGCTGGCCAGAAAGCCGTGGTTCTGCATCAGCATGGCTGATTTCACGCCAGCCAAATGCGCCCCGGCCGAGATCCCGACCCCTTCCTCCTCTTTGGCCAGGCGGACCAGCGTCATATCGGGGTCGTCCTCGGCCATACGGATCAGGTGAACGAGCCAGGTTTCCGGCAGAGCCGAAACGAGCTTGATATCACACGCCTTGAGCGCGTCGTAAATCTGCTGGGAGTTGGCTACGGAGACAGGCATCGATTTACGCTCCGTCGGAGCCGCGTCGCTGACGCGAAGCTCGGCTCGAACTGGGAGACGACGGCGATCATCGCCGTGCCTCGTATCAGGTGTTCATCCAGGCAAGATTGTGTCTGCGATGCCACGGTAGCGTAGGGTGAAGAGCAGGTGGTGTCAAGGGTGGGTATCGACTGACACATCTGCTCAACGCAACGCATGGTTAGGTAGGTCGATGACGTCTTCGGCAAGAGTGGCGAGCGCGGACCATGCCCGCTCGTGGTCCCTGGCTGCTTCTGGATCACCACGATAGGTGTCGAGCAGCACGTAGTCCGCACCGAGCTCTGACAGCACCGCCAGGTCGGCGCGTATCTGGTCGATACTCCCCTCGCCCGCCCGGCGTTCTCCTTCATTTAAAGGTTCCTCAGTCAGGTGCAGTCGAATCCGGGGACAGAGATCCGGCACCGGCTTGCCCATCTCATCCGCGACCGCGCGTAAGTGTGGCAACGCTTCGTCTCGCAACCAGTTAATTCGAATACTAATCGGATGCCATGCTGCCCCGAAGCGCACCGAGCGTCGCCGTGCAGCCGGTCCGTTGCCACCGATCCAGATTGGCGGATGTGGTTGCCTCACCGGCGCGGGACCGGTCCACAAATCATCGACGTCCACGAATGATCCGTGGAAGCTCATCTTCTCGCCGGACCAGGTATTGAGAATGACGTCGAGGTATTCGTCGGTCATAGCCCCACGCCGCTGGAAGTCGACACCGAGCGCTGCAAATTCCTGCTCTGCCCAGCCTACTCCAACGCCGAGGATGAAGCGTCCCTGGCTGAGCTGGTCGAGGTTACTGGCCAGCCGGGCGACCTGCAATGGATGGCGGTAGGGAAGGATGATGACGGTCGTACCGAGCTCGATCGTTTGTGTCTGGCTTGCCAGCCAGGCGAGGCTCAGGAAGGGATCATAGAAGGGCGCCGGGTAGACCTTGGCGACATCCGGCGTTATTGCGACGTGGTCAGAGATCATCACGAAGTGATAGCCGAGTGCTTCAGCGATCTGAGTCCATCGGAGGAGCGAGTCGGGACTTGCTCCCGGTCCAAAGTTTATGAGATTCACGCCAAATTTCACGACTTCATTCTCCCTGACCGTGGTCCGAGCATCGCTGTTGCCGATCTTGATCGGACTCTTGGCGTCTGTTGCGAGTCCATCGCGGTCCATTTGATGAAATAGCCTGACGAGGCAATGAGTGCGCTGGAATGCTCGAGATTCGACCGTCAGTGTCGTGGATGATAGCCGAGTTGTGCAAGATCAGGGAATGAGGAGAGGCGCGGCAGATCGCCGCGCCTCTTGAAGTGGAGCTTGATGTGTGATCTACGACGTCGGCCGCGTGCCCAGCGTCACTTTGATCTGCTGAGTCTGGTCGTTTCGTGACACGGTGAGCGTGACGACGTCGCCAGGCTTGTGGTTGTCGACTGCCTCGGCGAACGAGGAATCAGTCGTCAGGTTCTTGCCGTCTATTTGCGTGATGATGTCGCCCTTCTGCAGACCGGCTGTCTCGGCCGGTGAGCCGGCGACAACCTGTTCGATCAGCGCGCCATGTGTGACGGTGACGTTCAGTTGTGCCGCGGCGGCCGGATTCAGCGGCAGGTATTCGACGCCGACGTACGGGTGGACGGCGTGTCCGGTCAAGACGATCTCATTGGCGATCTTCTTGGCGGTATTGATCGCGATGGCGAAGCCAATTCCCTGTGCCTGGACACCCGGCTCGGCTGAGCCAGCCTCCAGGGTGTTAATGCCGACCACCTGGCCGTTGAGGTTCACTAGCGGGCCGCCGGAGTTGCCCGGGTTGATCGCCGCATCGGTCTGGATGACATCAAACAGGTATGGTCCCGCGGTCTGGTTGCTCTGGAACGGACTGGAGCTGGAATTGCTGCCTG
Organism: uncultured Chloroflexia bacterium; assembly: GCA_963739715.1. GTDB lineage: Bacteria > Chloroflexota > Chloroflexia > Thermomicrobiales > Thermomicrobiaceae > CALAGB01. Next base: position 27,727 of record CAVUBN010000009.1, read on the forward strand.
GCTCCTGGACCGAACGGTTGAGCGCGCTGACCACGCCCTCAGTCACCGTCGGCTGGCCTTCGAGACCGAGTGCGTAGCCGACTGCGACGACCCACTGGCCGACCTGCATCTGGGATGAGTCACCAACCTGAATGACCGGCAAGTTGGGGCCGGTGATCTGCAGAACCGCGAGGTCGGTGAGCGGATCGGTACCAACAACCTTGACGTCGTTCCCCTTGAAGGTGCGGCCGTCTGGCAACGTCACGACCAGGCTCTGGGCGCCGTTGACCACGTGATTGTTGGTTAGAATGTGGCCCTGATTGTCATAGATGAAGCCCGAGCCGGTGCCAACCGGAATCGGTTGCGACAGCTGCGACACAGACGTCTGCTCGTTCGTGATCTCGACCACAGCCGGCTTGACCTTATTGACGACATTGATGATCGAGTTTTCAAGTGCCACCTGCGACGGTGCACTAGTAGAACCTACGGAGTTCGTCGTCGTACTTTCCTGCGACGTCTTGATCGTCTGATTAGTACCTGTGCTGGCGGACGCCGTCTGCGCCGTCGATTGGGTAGAGGCAGCGGGCGTGCTGGTCGCGCTTGACCCCCCACCGACCGTACACGCGGTGGCGAGAAGGAGGACGACGACGAGCGCCGAAAACCGTTTCCCGTAACGATGGATTCGTTCCGTACTCATGGAACACTCCTTAACTTTAAAGGTAGAGAAGGCATTGAATCTGCCCATTAAATGGGGACGATGGGCGTGCAGTGCCGAACGTAGCCTTGGTGCCGAGCCGCTCACTTACGGTGAATCTGGCGAACGTGGCAGCTTTGGTTCGAATCATTGAGTGCCTGGTCCCACACGTTGTGTCTCGAGTACCTGTGCGGCCTACGAGTCCTCAAAATCTACGAGAATCGCGCCTGATGCTCTACAAAAGCCGCCGGGTAATACCGGCCTAACACGATCCTTTATTAACGTAGCAAGGGAAGCTGTGAGTTTTCTGAGAGCAAGATAAATTGAGCCTTAGTTTGGTCCCCTCCTCGCCCGAATCCCCCGTTTCTTACCAAATTCCAATGATCTGATGCTATCGTGTCCCTCAGTTGATGGACCCGGCGCAAAGGACACGTGACGATGCACATTCTGGTGGTCGAGGATGAACAACGACTGGCGCGGCTTCTCCGGCGCGTTCTCATGGAGGAGCGTCAGACAGTCGATCTCGTTCATGATGGGTCGAGCGCGCTCGAGTTTGGGCTGAGCGGAACCTATGACTTGATCGTCCTCGATCTGATGCTTCCCGATCTCGACGGCATCTCGATCTGTAAAGAGCTCCGCGCCGCGAACGTCGTCACGCCGATTCTGATGTTGACGGCCCGCGGCTCGGTCGAGGATCGCGTCGCTGGGCTAAACGCCGGGAGCCGACGACTACCTGGGGAAGCCGTTCGCCATGGAGGAGCTGCTGGCGCGTGTCAACGCTCTTCTGCGGCGGGGAAGTCGCGCTGCCGATTTGAATTCCGTATTGCAGGTCGGTGATCTGACGCTCGATCTGATGCGTCACGAGGTCCAACGTGCCGGTCGGATCATCGATCTGACGCCGAAAGAGTTCGCCCTTCTCGAATACCTGATGCACAACGCCGGTCACGCGTTGTCGCGTACCCAGATCATCGACCATGTCTGGCGCTACGATCTCGAAACGCTCTCGAACGTCGTCGACATGTACATCCATTACCTGCGCGACAAGATCGACCGCGGCTTCAGTCATCCGCTGATCAAGACCGTGCGCGGTGTCGGCTACAAGCTCGATGGGTGAGCATTCTCTGGTGGTCGAGGAGCAACGTGAGTAGCTGGGTGACACGACGGCTGCGACGCTCGGCCGGGCATCGAGCCGATGCCGAGGGTCTCCTCTTTCGCGGTCTTCGGCTGCGGCTAACCCTCTGGTACGGCGGTGTGTTAGCCGCATCGCTGCTGCTCGCCGGCATCGGTCTCTATCTCGTCCTTCAATACCTGCTCATGCAGCCGATAACCAACGATTTCTCACGCCAGATTGATCTGATCGCCCAGCAGTGGATCCGTGATCCGGGACGGGCATGTGCCGCAACCGGCCGGCCAGCCTCGTTTCGGGGCTAGTCCACCCTCCTCGCCAATCCCGGTCTATGTCGCCTGCTACAACGCGCAGGGACAGCCACTTTCGACCAGCCCCTTCCTGCTCGATGGTTCGACCAGCGTCACGCCGAGGTCATTTCTGAACAGCTCGCTGGCCTCTCGCGCCATCACGCAGGGATCGGCAACGGATGAGGTAGATGGCGGCTCGGGGATCGGCACGATCTATCGAACGGCTCAGGTAGTGCGTAGACCGGTCACCGGTGAAATTCTTGGCGTGGTGCAGGTCGGACGCTCGATTCAGGAACAGGTGTCGGCGCTGCATCTGCTGCGCGAACTGCTTCTTGGGCTTGGGCTAATCGCACTCTTGATTGCGACGGTCGGCGGCCTGTTTCTCGCCCAGCGGGCATTGGCTCCGGCGCGCCTGGCCTTCGAGCGACAGCAGAGCTTCATCGGAGATGCCTCGCATGAGCTGCGAACGCCGCTGACCCTGCTGAGAGCCAATGCCGACATGCTGCTGCGACATCGCGATCGGCTCTCGTCAGACGACGCCGACATGTTGAAAGAGATTGTCGAGGAGACCGAGCATATCGATCACCTCTCGACTGATCTGCTTCTGCTGGCGCGACTCGATGCCGGCCAGGTGCACCTTGAACAAGAGGTGATTGATCTGGCCGATGTGGCCACGAATGTGGCCAGACGTGTCTCGGCTGTTGCGCTCGAGAAAGGCGTGCTCGTTGAGACCGTACCCAACGATAACGGGCGGGTCATCGGCGATCGCGAGGAGATTGAGCGAGCGGTCCTGATCCTGGTCGACAATGCCGTGAAATACACTCCGTCCGGTGGCACCGTCAAGCTACGCACCTCAGTGCAGGATCGGCTCGCGACCGTGACGGTCGAGGATACCGGTGAAGGGATCGCACCGGAGCACATTCCCCATCTAACCGAACGTTTCTACCGGGTCGATCGCGCACGCTCCCGCGACACCGGTGGCTCCGGACTCGGCCTGTCGATCGCTCAACGGATCGCGGAAGCACATGGTGGAACTCTAAACATCACCAGCCGGTCAGGCCATGGGACGACGGCAGCTTTGATACTACCGTTGGCGGAGTAGGGGGGACGGAGCGAAGAACCTGAGGACAGCCGTTCGACGCCAGGGCCGATCCGGTAACCGTGCCGGCGGTGTTCGGCGACGAGGGCTAGACCGCACACCGGTTCCAGCGCCGCGTGATGCAGGACGTGCATCTTGACAAACTCGGAATAGATATCAGATAACATGACTGTTCACTTTCGATATCGGTATACGATACGAGCGGCATCGACTAGCAGACGAACCGAAAACCGGCGCGATGCTGCTGACGATCCCCGGTCGGCGAGAATGATCTGCTCCCGCGCTCGAAAACGTGGATAATTCAGAAGGAACGGGATCACAAATTTGAACTTGACCTGTTATGGACGTGCTGATGCCAGCCGATGATCAATCGCCAGCGCCTGCCGGTACACCGCCGCTGATCGAAGACGCCGCCATCGCCGCAGAGATGGGCGGGCCGTCGAAGCAGCATGGTTCACCGGCCGAGGTGTTCCTGGTCGCCGCCCGTCTGGGGCTGACCTCGTTTGGCGGACCGATCGCCCACTTGGGCTACTTCCGTGAGGAGTACGTGCGCAAGCGGCGCTGGATCGATGAGCAGACCTTTGGCGATCTCATCGGACTGTGTCAGTTCCTGCCGGGTCCCGCGAGTAGTCAGGTTGGAATCTCGATCGGGATCGCTCGGGCCGGTGTACTGGGCGGGATCGCGGCTTGGCTGGGGTTCACCGTTCCCTCGGCGCTCGCCCTCATCGCCTTCGGGTATGGTGTCCAACATCTCACCACGACCGAGGCAAGCTGGATCCATGGGTTGCTCGTCGTCGCCGTCGCAGTGGTCGCGCAGGCTGTGCTGGGAATGGCGCGTCGCTTCTGTCCCGATCGCCGTCGTCAGACCATAGCGATCGTGGCCACACTGCTCATGCTGACCTGGCCGACCGGGCTGGCGCAGGTGCTCGTCATCGCGGGAGCTGGGCTCATCGGCTGGCGCATCATTGCGGCTGATGCCGTGACGCCTGGCGCTCCATTACGGGTGGCCATTAGTAAACGGGTTGGCGCCCTGAGTCTGGCCACGTTTGCCGTTCTGCTCGGTGGCCTCACACTGCTCCAAGCGACCGTCGCCGGTTATGCCCTCCACCTGGTGGCGAGCTTCTATCGTGTCGGATCCCTGGTGTTCGGCGGCGGCCACGTCGTGTTGCCGTTGTTGCAGTCAGCTGTCGTCGATCCCGGATGGGTCAGTTCGTCGAAATTCCTCTCCGGGTACGGCGCGGCCCAGGCGATCCCGGGTCCACTCTTTACCTTCTCTGCTTATCTGGGAACGGTGGCCCAGCCATCACCGCATGGTTGGGTTGGCGGCCTGGTGGCCCTCGGAGCGATCTACCTGCCCTCCTTCCTGCTGGTCATCGGCATCCTCCCGTTCTGGGATGAGGTCCGTGCCCACCCCAGGTTCCAAACCGCGTTACAGGGAATCAACGCGGCCGTGGTAGGGCTGCTGCTCGCCGCCCTGTACACCCCGGTGTGGACGAGCGCGATCCGCGGGAAAGCCGATTTCGGCCTGGCAGTGGCGGCCTTCGGGTTGCTCATGTACTGGAAGCTGCCGCCCTGGATGGTGGTCGTGTTCGGCGCCGTGGGCGGTGCGTTGATCGCCGCCGTCAGCTGATTTGTCCCATCGATCAAAGAGTGCCGGACGAGTTTGAGCGCGAGTTGATGGGGATTGAGCACCAGGGCTTTATCGTCATGGCGACTATACAAGTCAATGGATGGGAAACACTTATAAGGAAAGCCGCAAACAGTCGAACTGGGCTCGATGTGTGGGCTTGCCGATTACCAGTCGCGCTGGGCGATCTGTTCGGCACCGAGCCGTCGTAGCTCGACTTTGTACGGGTCGGCATTGTTCGGATGGTACTCGAACACAGCGCGTTCGAAATACTGTACCAGCAGGCCGGAATCGGTCTCCACGAATGGTTCGGAGATCGGGTAGCCGAACAAGGCCAGGCTCTCCCGATAGGCGATTCCCGGATCGCCCAGGTCGAGCCCATGGCCTTGCCAGTACGCCAGGAAGTCGCCGCAGATATTGTGGTGCGTTTCGTCGAAGTAGCGGCAGGTGTCACCAACAGCCGTCGAGGGAATCACCGCCGGCTGAAAGGGCTGCGTGCCGGTGAGGTTGCGCTTGGCCGCATTCTCGGCCCCGAGTCGCCCGAGCTCGACCTCGTAGGGCGTTCCAGCGAACTCGGCATGATATTCGAAGCGTTGTCGCTCGAAATATTGCGCCGTTCGCAGCTGACTCTGTCCCAGACTTTGCTCGGAAAATTCCTCGGTGATCGGAAAGCCAAAGACCGGCAGTCCGCCTGAGCGCAGCCAGAACTCTTTGAACCCGAAGCTCAGGTAATGCTGAGTCTCCGGGAAATAGCGCCAGTCAGCACTCGTTGTTCCCGGATTGGGTTGGGGCGCCGACGGCAGGGTCTGACTGATCTGGAGAGCGTAGATCTGGCTGTTGGGCGACTCGCCGTGTGTCCAGACAAGTAGATCGCCGCGTGCCACGGGACTTCCATTCTGACCCGTGTTCCTCGCGACGGTGAACTCACTCTTGCTCTGCAGATCATAACCCACGATGTCGTGACGCTGTACCGTTCGGGTTGGTGCCCGGACCGAAGTTGCTCCGATCCCAGAAGACGTAGCGGCTGTTGGTGGTTGGATGTTGGTCGTAAGGATTGGCGGGAATGATGGCACCTACATCGTTCGCCAAGTTGCCGGCCAGGATCTGGTTTGCGCTCGTCACCTCGACGAGCTCGTCGCCCGACAAATCGATCCCGAAGAATCCGATAGTGGTGCCTTCATTGAGCTTGGTGGGCGTTTGGCCGATGACGTCGATGAAAATGCGCCAGGTCGATGTGCCCTGGAGCTCGGCCCAGGCAACGCGTTCGCCCGAAATCTGGGGATCTTGAATCAACCAGCCATCGGGTGCAGTCGCGAGTGTGACAGGATCGGTCATGGTGGCCAGATCACGCAGTATGAGCTGGGAACCGCTCACATAGATCACGCGCGTGCCTGAGATTTGTGGAGCGTAACCGGTGCCAACCGCGTAGGTCTCATCCGTCGTGAGATTCTTAGCCTCGATGTTCATGGATGGAGGCGGGCAGTTACTACCAGAGCAATCCTGTTCCCAGACGACCAGATCACCGGAGACATCGGGGAATGTGTACGTTAGCGACGGGTCGCTGGCGACGAGGAACGGTTGCTGATCGGCAAAGCGGGCCGCGTAGACGCCATGGTTGACCCAAACGATAGTCGTGCCGTCGGTATTGGGTTGGCTGCCGGGCTGGACGAACTCGTTCGCTGCCGCCTGGGCTGGACCGATGACGGTAAGCATCCCTGCCACGATAAGCATGAGCGCGATCCAACGTTGCATAAATCATCCCGTCCGTTACGTATGTGTGTTGCCTGGACCTACTCCCCACATTCGGTGCCACTGAGGATAGACAGCTCAATACGTTGGCCCGATACGGTATATCGATTAGACCATACTGCGGTTCCGCCAGGGTTACCGAGCCTCAATCCGGAACCAAATCATCTTGCTTCATCGTCTCCTTGGCACCGAGCATGCAGGTTATGAGGGAAGACCAGTTCGATACCAATTCATGTCGATAGCATGCAGTACAGCGCTAGCACTGGTATTGCGGAACTGTCGCAGCTCGTTGTGGATGAGGGAACTATGATTTGCCGAATCTGCTTGAGATTTCTCATCAGTTTGAGCCTTGGAGTGGCTTTACTCCTATCCGCATCCGCCTGCGGCAAGATGGGAACTGATCAGTCCACCAGTGTGAGCGCTGCTCCAGCGACGATGGTTTCCACTCCTGCCAAAATCGAAACACCAGATCTTCCTCCAGGTTTTACTCCGACTCCCGTGAGCTCACCTGATCCCAACCAGCCGTTCGGATATATGGAAAACGTAACGATTGCTCCTGGGCAGATGCCGACCCCGGAATCGATCGTAAAGAGCTGGGGTCTCGTTATTGTCGGCCGAGTCGTGGAGATTGGTCCGTCCGAATGGACAACGCCCGATAAGAAACGACCGGTAAATCCGTTTGAAAGCGTACCCCGTGATGAAAATACGATTATCACGCCAGTGGTGATTGAACTCGAAGGAGCTCCAATTACGAATCGCTATAGCAACACGACCTCCAATAATCAGGTTGTTGTCGCGCTCTTTGGCGGAGTCGTCGGCCGTGATGAAGTGCAATCGAATGATCCTCGATATGGAGCGTTCGAGGTGGGGCAGCGGGTGCTTCTTGGGTTATCAGACAAATCATATGAGCGTAATACGATCGCAAATGGTTACGCGCCTTATCAAACTGCTGCAGGTCCAGGCTGGACTGTGGGTATCCGATATCTGCTGACAGAGGATGGAAAAGCCGTGCCTGCAAACCCATTTGGTGAGACTCAGAATAGCGCTGATTTCATCAGCAGTATTAGAAGTGCCGCGCAACAGCCCTAGAAGAATTCATTGGACGTTGGAGAACGCGCGACGACCAAAACTCACGCGGGGGAGGGCTCGTTCGGATACATGTCGATCAGCTGCAAACGCAGGCGAATAAGCCCGACGAGTGACTGCGTAATGACTCGGAGGTTAGCGCCGGATTGCTCTCCGGCCCGTCGCGGGTAGTGACTGACCGGGACTTCGGCGATCGTGAATCCCGCCCTTGCCGCCTTGGCCAGCAGCTCGGGCGAGATGACAGCCGCTTCCCCCTGCAACGAAATCGCTTCCAGCACTCGGCGATGGATCAGCTTGAAGGCGCAGTCGACATCATGAACTCTGATGCCGAGCAATATGCGTGATGCACTGCTCCAGAGCCAGGCGTTGAGCTTGCGCACCGGTGAATCGGCGCGTTCAATGCGATGCCCGGCGACCAGGTCGATACCGCGATCGCCGGCGATATCGAGCAGCAGTTCGACCTCTCGGATATCGAACTGACCATCGGCATCCATCAGCACCACCCAATCGCAACCGGTCTGCACCGCGGTGGAAAATCCACTACGGACGGCTGCCCCATAGCCGCGATTGACGTCGTGTGTCACGACAAGCACGTGTGCCGGGTCGTCGCGCGCGAGCAGCAGCGCCACGTCGGCGGTGCTGTCGGTACTGCCGTCGTTCACAATGATGACGCGGTACTCCGCAACGGTGCGGGATAGAAACGCCTGAGCGTTGCCGACGACAGTTTCGAGGTTATCTGCCTCATTGTAGGCCGGGAAGACGACGGAGACGCTGAGCTGGCGCATCATTCTTGGATCTCCCTTCGTGCGTGCGAAAGATCAGGAAGTGCTCGACAAGGTAATTGATCGGTGCGGCTACGGCGATGCCGCAGATACCGGCCAGGAGATAGGGCATGAAGTGGTCGGCGAGCGCGAAAACGCTCTCGTTGATCAGTAATGTGGTGATCGAGATCCCATTGAAGGCGATGAGCCGCTGGAGGATCGTTCTGACGCGGTAGGCCCTGACCGGCCGATCTGGCCAGATGATCAACGAGCTGAGCAGAAAGTTGATCTGGGTGGAGAGCCCGAGCGCGATCAGGTTGGCCTGGTTGTGGCTCACGCCAAGCTGGACGAATCCGGCAAGCAGACCAAGCTGAACGCCACTGCAGGCCAGGCCGACCGCACCGAAACGCATCGGTCGTGCGAGTAGCCGGGGGGCGCACCGCAGTGTACGCGCAAAGTTCGTACGGATCATGGCTCAGGCTCCAGCGTTCACATTGGAGCAGTCGTAGAGCTGCTGCCCGCCACGGAAGCCAGACTGGATTGAGTTCTGGCTCGATCCATTTGCCTGCCAAGTCGATGAGGGAACCGCAGCTGCAGGTGTTCGTTACCCAGCTGGTCAGGCTATTTGAGCCTCCGAGGAGGACCAGGTAAACCGATGTCGTTCTGACCAGTACCTGTGACCGCGTTCGGAGCAGACGGCCGTGTGAAGCCGGGCATTCCACCGCCACCACTGAGTAGGAAGAAGCGGACTTCACCGGTGGCGACCAGCGCTTTGAGCTGATCGACCGTCAGGATCGTGTCAGATCCGCTGAATCCGCCCAGGGCCATCACCGGCTGGCCGGTGGCCAGAATGATCGGTCCCGCCGTGTTCGCGTTTTCCGTCGCGACCAGAAACTTGGTCGTCCCTTGCTGCGACTCGAGGTATTGCAGCAGTGCGCTATCGACCTGCCAGTTCGCCTCCCGGGACGGCTCCGCCGAAGTTCGCTGGCGGACCGCCGTTCGCGTTACCGATGGCTCCGAAACCGCTCTGCGTTCCGTTAAGACCGGCTGGTGGGTTGATAACGCCCCGTGATCTGGCATTCGTCTGCGGACCGGCGCGGGGCGTCATGCCTCCTGATCCGTTGAAGGTCGTCTCGGCCGCCCAGACGGTCGGTGCCAGCAGCAGGCCGAGCATGCCGATCGTCACCGCGACCAGGGAGAGAGGCGACAATCTGAAGCGCGGTATCAAGCGAGAGATGATTAGTCCAAGGGCAGCGGTTATACAGAGAATCGCTATGGCCGGTGAGAGCCAGCGACTATAACTTGCGTACGGGGCCAGCAAGTGAAGCTGAATCGCAGCCACGGCGATCAGAGTGACCGGCAACAGCCAGCCGATCCATTTCCGTTCCCGGAAGTCGTGCCACAGAGCGACGATGCCAGCACCAGACAAGGCGGCGATCGGCGGCGCCAGCATGATCAGGTAGTACTGGTGGAAGAAGCCGGCCACACTGAAGAAGACCGCGCTAGTGAGCAGCCAGCCTCCCCAGAGCAGGAGATGCCAGTGTCGTCGTTCAAGCGGCAGACGCGGCCGTACTTGCCACGATCCCGCGATCAGTCCGATCAGCGCCAGCGGTAGGAGCCAACCGGCCTCGCCACCAAGCTGACTGTTGATGAGACGGAAGATTCCGGCCTGACCATTCTCACTCACACCGCCGGGTCCGCCACCTGCCCCACCCGGATTGTTGGCGGGTGCCGATGGTGCGGACGTGCTCGGAGTCTGCGTGGCACTGGTCTGGGCCGGTTGCGAGCGGCCAGACCCAATACCGATTCCGTGTATGCCGAAGATCGACCAGTTCCGGGGCAGCAGCCGTTCGATACCGTTGTAGCCGAGGATCAAATTCAGCTCGGAGTTGTTCTGGCTGGAACCGACGTAGGGGCGCTGGCTGGCTGGAGTCAGATCGACTGCGGTCGCCCAGGAGAGAGAAATGATGATGAGGATGACGGCCGCGACGGCAGAGTGCCAGATCTTGGTACGCCAGCCGAGCTTGGCGCCGAAGAAATAGACGGCGAAGAAGGCAGGAACGACCAGATAAGCCTGCATCATCTTGATGTTGAAGCCGAGTCCCACGAACAGCATCGAGAGGGCGAACCAGCGGAATTGTCCCGACTCGGTAGCCCGAATCAGTGCCCAGACGCCGAGCAGGAGTGTGAAGACCAGCAAGCTATCGACGATGTTGCTGCGATTGGAAGATACCGCCACGGGAGTCACGGCGAGTACGAGTGCTGCCACGATACCGGCAACGTCGCCATAGACGCGACGAACCAGGTGGAAGAGGAGCGCGACGGAGGCTACACCGGCCAATGCCTCGGGCAGGATCAGGCTCCAGCCGTGGAAGCCGAAGATCTTGGCGCTGGCAGTCTGGATCCAGAAGCCGAGTGGCGGCTTGTCGACCGTGACGTATCCGCCTGGGTCGAACGAGACGAAGAAGAAATTGTGCCAGCTCTGGAGCATGCTCTTGACTGCGGCCGCGTAGTAGGTGTTTCCGTAACCTTCGCGGCTCAATTCGTAGAAGTTGAGGAAGGCCGCCAGCACCATCACCGGCACCATCGCCAGCCAGGAACTTACGCGCAAGCCTTTCAGTGCGTTGGTCTGACTCTCTGCTCGACCGCTCGTGGCCTCATGGAATGGGAGCGCCGGCAGGCCAGCCGTCGTGCCAACATGCATGTCCTGATCGAATTCACTCATATCAGCCCATTTCATTTTGATCTATTCCTCGATCTTCCCGTTCGTTTCGGCAGGTGCCTCGTTGATATGGCAGCAGGCACCGACCGTCTGGATGTCTTCCACGCTCCAGACTAAGAGGGCACGATGAAAGCTTGGTAAGAAGGAGATAAGAGATTTCCAATGTTCGCAGATCGATGATGGAGTTGTTCGAAGGAGGCGGGAGTGGGGTAGCCAGCGGCTACTCGATTGGGAAGGTCCGATCTGAGGTGAAGGCGATGTCGATCACCTCATTGGGGAGAAACTGTCTTGATAGGAAGTCGAATCCCTGTGCGCGATCCTTGTTGTCAGGATCTGACTCCAGAATCTGCTCGCAGTAGGCGGCAATGTCCTCGACAATCCGCTCATACCGATAGTACGCGAGGGCTACCGCGTCGATTTCGGTCGCGCCATAACCCCGATAGAAGAGCGCCGATTCGCGTGGGGTGTTCCAACCTTTTCCAATTCCGGCGCCGACGAACATCAGGTCGCGTTCCTTTGGGGCGAGAATGAGCGTGTCCCAGTCGACCACGTACAGCTTCCCACTGTCATCCAGCAGCACGTTGCCGCCGTGGATATCGGCGTGACACACGACGAAGTCGAGGGATCGTGACTGAAGCTCAGTAGCAAGCTCTTCAGCCCGCCGCACGAGCCTGGAGACCACGTCCTGCTCGGAGCGCATCAGATCTGCGAGCTTCGCCGAGATCGGGTCGGCGAAACTGGTCGACCCAACGCGTGTCTGAAACGTGCGTACCCGATCGCGCCAGTGCGACGAGTACGTCTCGCGCGGCAATCGATCTACGATATCGGCCGGTAGCTTGGCGCTGTGTACGCCCTTGAGCGTCTCTCCCAACTCGATCCACTGCCGGTCCGTAAGGTGAAGCGTGAAGCCGTCTTGACCGGTGATGAATGGCGAGAGAATCACGGCAAACCGATCGATCCGCGTCCAGAGACGCCCGTCTCTTGTCTCGATCGGGCGGATGAGATGGGAGATCCCTTGAGTCTCAAGATAGTGCGGCACAGTGATTGTCAGTTCGTTGAAATCGCCGCCGCGCAGCTTCATGAAATAGGGTGTTGCGTCGCTCGCAATCGCCCGGTAGACCGCGGTGTTCACATCCGCGCCGAGTGGCAGAAACTCGATCGTTGTAATGCGGAGCCCATAGTCGCGCTGCAGGCAATCGATGATCAGGTCGTCAGCTAGATCCGGTTTTTCGAGCATAGGCCTCCTGCCCAGAACATGTTTGGAAGTGCGCCGGGGATGCCCGATGGGTATGCCGCTCCGCACGAGATTAGCGGCTGTTAGGATCACCTTCCGCTCGCGTGACCCAGTCGACATCCTCGCTCGATATATCGTGCTGTCCGAGAAAGAGGCTGAGCTGGGCGGCATGCTCCTGAACGTGGCGCATGTTGTAGAGCTGCAGCTCCAGATAGCTGATTGGCTGCCCCTTTGACCAGGGATACTCGACCGGCCGTCGCGCCTGCTCCTCTGTTAGCCCAACCAACGTGTCGTGGCACTTCTGACGCGTGGCCGCGAGATAGGCGCGCAACTCTGCCTTCGTATAGGGTTGTTTGGGCAGCGTCTCCGCGGAATCTAGCTCTCCTTGGCCAAAGCGAGCAGGAGGAGCAAATTCCTCCTCTGGGACGCCTGAGAGATACAGGTCCAGCCAGACAAGCGAGTGAAAGGCGACGTACCAGAACTCTCCGAATTGCGTCGGAAACTGCGATGGTTGGGGGGCGTTCCACAGACGCTCGGACCAGAGCCTATCGGGGCAGGCCACCAGGGCGTTGTCAAGCATGTCGATGGCGGCACCGAACTGCCGCCAAAGAACCGTATTCCATGAGTGTTCCATATGCTCTCCTCCAGAGATGGCTTCCTCGCCGGTTCATCGGCCTGTGCCAGTCTACGCGATGAATCTTTATCATATTGATTGGTTGCTGATGACGTCCTATCGAGGCATGGCCCCGCCCCAGCGACTTTACCTCCGCCCGGTCACCCAGTCGTAGCGTGGGTCGTCGTCGATTACTGGCTTCGTAGGACGTGTGCCGATCGTGTCACCGCCGTCGACGCTGATGACGGCACCGGTGATATAGCTGGAAGCGTCAGAGGCCAGGAAGAGAACGACTGAGGCGACTTCGTCCGGTTCACCGGGTCGAGCCAGCGGCAGGGTCGGGATGCGCTTACCCAATCCCTCCGCCATGACCGGTGGCAGCGGTTTGGGTTGCGTATCGATCAGACCAGGGCTGACGACGTTGACCAGGATATCGTGCGGTGCCAGCTCGATGGCAGCAACACGTGAAAACGACTCCGTCGCGGCACGGCTGGAGGCATATGCGGCGGCGCCCGGTGAGCCTTTCACGGTCACACCGGAAGAAAAATTGACGATCCGGCCACCTCTCCCGCCCGCAATCATCGCTTTCGCAGCGGCGCGCGTCATCAAAAATGTGCCGCGTGTATTAACGGCATAGATCGTGTCCCAGACCTCGGTCCGCTCGTCGAACAGACGAGGCGTGCGGTGCGACCGCCGCGTTGTTGACGCAGACGTCAAGCCGGCCGAACCGCTTGACGGCCGCATCGACGATGCTTGCCGCGCCATCGTCGGAACTGACATCGGCGACAAGCGACGCGACACGTGCTGTGTCGAGCGACGCACAGGTTTCAGCCAACCCGGCTGCGTCACGATCAGCCGCCAGAATCGATGCCCCAGCCGCCGCAAAGCGATGGACCATTACCCGACCAATGCCACGCGCCGCGCCGGTGATGATAACCACCCGGCCGGAGAAGTCGAAAGATACGCTCATCACACCACCCTATCGCCTTGCTGGTCCATCCGACGTTCCGACATGCTCTGCGTTCCATAACTTATCTGCTAAGTCGTCGATTGGCCATTCAGATTACCTGTCTTCCCATTTTATCGAAGGCCTAGCCCTCAATCGTCAGATCCAGGAAGTCGTTTACATTCAGCAGTCCCAGAATGTAGCCGATCGGTTTCGGGACGGCCCGGTGCCCCGGATCGCGGAAGATTCGCGGATCGGTCAGTCGCCAGATTCGCCCGCGTGTCTCCAAGTCGCAGTCACCGTTCGCCAACACGTTGTGTACCCACTGTGAGTCGCGCCCGTAAGTGAGGGCCAGGACGAAACCGCCCGGCCGTTGGAAGACGTTCACTGGCGTGCGGTATGTCCTTCCACTCTTTCGGCCCCTGTGGATCACCACGCCGAAGCCGGGTAGCCGGAGTGCGACCGGTTCCATGACGTGGTTGGTCGCACGTCGATTCAAGCGAGCGAGCCAGCGTGGGGCGGGCATCGGAAAACCTCCGTCTCGAGGGCAATGAGTGGATTCCTATCTGCTGCCAATCATCACACGTTCAGTTGCGATGTTCACAGTCGCGTTCTGAGTCCGTTGAGCTGCTCCCGTCATGCTGAGTAGGTTGCCACCGTGGATGTGTTATCCCGAGGCCGCAGCCGAGGGATCTCTCCGTGCATCGTCGTATCGAAACGAAGAGATTCTTCGCTATCGCTCAGAATGACACATTCACGTTGGTCGCCTACTGAGGCGCGGCGCGACGAAGAATCTTCTCGTGCGGCGCCGGAACGGGCTCACCAAATCGGGGAGATGCTTCGCTCAGCTCAGCATGACGACCACCTGAGTTGGCTGGTCCGACTCCATCAACGGAGAACACTTAGGTCCCTGTCCGCAACTGTGGTCCGCTTGCGTCTGCTTCGTAGCACGGCGATACTCGACCATCATAGCCAGCGATTGATGAGCGGGGGTAAAGATGCAGACTGAAACTAGTGGAAGAGTTAAACAGCGTAGCGGCGCGGCGATCATCGAGGCGTTGAAGGCGGAAGGGGTTGAGCACGTCTTCGGGCTGGTTGGCTCGCACGTTCTCGAAATCTACGATGCTTTGGCTGACGAGCCGTCAATTCGACATATCACGGTTAAGCACGAGACGACCGCTAGCGGCATGGCCGACGCCTATGGGCGGCTAACCGGAAAGCCAGGCGTGGTGATGGTGACCGCTGGACCGGGCGCGACCAACTCCCTCACCGGGGTGGCGCAGGCCTACATGGCGGCCTCGCCGCTCGTCCACATCTCGGGGGCAGTGCCGCGTGGAGCCTCCTTTGAATCCTTCCATGGCGTCGATCAGGAAGATTTCCTGGTCCGTATGTTCGCCGACGTGACCAAGTGGAGCGTCTCGATTCAGAAACCGGAGGATATCCCGCAGGTGCTCTCGCGGGCCTTCGCTATCGCCCAGAGTGGGCGTCCAGGGCCGGTGCATGTCGAGATTCCACAGGATGTGCTCCTCGCCGACGCGACGGAGATGAACGTCTACCAGAAGACCGAGATCGAACCGGTGCGCCTGAGCAACGATGATCTGAATGCCGTAATCGCTCGCATTCGAGAGAGCAAGCGACCGCTCATCTGGGCCGGAAAAGGGGTCAAGGCGAGATTCGCTCACGGTGAACTGACCGAACTGGCCGAGCTGCTTGAGGCGCCGGTGATCCTGTCAGGCGATGCATCGGGCGGGATTCCGGATACGCATCCGCTCTCGACCGGTCAGCTGGCCCTCTACGATCGAACGCCGCTGCAGAAGCAACTCGCGGCCGAAGCTGACGTGATCGTCGCGATCGGTGAGCGAGGTGGCACCGGCCACGGCGATGTTATTTTCAACTTGAGTGAAGCGCCGGTCGTTGGTATCTGGCTGGGTAACGATGGCGAGAAGCCCGATCCGCGCTCGACCGCCGGAGCGGTGGCCGATATCAAGGTCGGGCTTAATCAGCTGCTGGAGGCGATCGGTGATCAACAGCGGCCAGTCGATCAGGCGCTGCGAGATCGCATCACGCGTGGTAAGGACGGACTGCGACAGCACATCCGTGAGCAGATCAAGCGCGATCACGGACTCGATCATCCGATGCACTACGGGGTGGCGCTCGATGCCCTGCCCAGTTTCGTTGATGCTGACACAATCGTGCTGGGAGATATCGGCAGCCACAATCAGTGGACGCGGCTCCTGGTCGAGTCGCTGAATCGCACCAGCTACACACCCGAAGGTTACTGGGGCGCGATGGGCTTCGGCCTACCGGCGGCCATGGCCGCTAAGCTCGCGTATCCCGAAAAGAAGGTCGTCGCGGTTACTGGTGACGGCTGCTTCCTCATGTCGAGCAGCGATTTCTCCACCGCTGTCGAGAATGATCTCAACCCCGTGATCGTCATTCTGAACGATCGGCAGTACGGCATGATCGTCGGGATGCAGGAAGGTTACTACGGGCGCAAGAGCGAAACAGCGCTCAACGGCCCCGACTTCGTGGCCTACGCCCGCTCGTTTGGCGGCGACGGCATGCGTGTCGATCGGCCGGAGCAAATGCATGAGGCGCTGCAGCGAGGATTTGCCAGCAAGAGCATCTTCGTGATTGATGCCGGCTGCGACTACCGTCACCCCACCTATAACCTCGCCAAATCGGCTGAGGAGATGGGCTAGCAAGTAAACCTGGGGTAGGCGCCGGCCACTATTCGCTTCGGCACCTGCCCCGGGTGGGAAATTCCCGATTTCACCCAGCTTTGCTGAGAACTCACAATGCGACGGCAGTCCGGCTCGGATTATCCGGTCGCCGGATTGTCGGCTTGTGCATCTGCCTGTTTTGGTATCAAGAAATATTACGTATAGGTACATCATTATCTATATGCACACTCTCACTCTTGTAACTGAGTGCACTCTGGTGTACTCTTAGAAAGTACGGACAATACAAGCCTTCTGGGTTGCCTCATCAACAGCCTCAGGCGTGAACAGTCGATTGCTGTGGACAGATCGTTCCATCCGCTGCTCACCATTCGTACCGGAGGTACCCTTTGACAAATTTCGCACGAATCGTCACCGGCCAACTCAAGCCTGCATCAATTGATGAAGGCGTCCGTCTTATGAACGAGATGGTTGCCCCGAACCTCAGGAAACAACCGGGCTTCCAGAAATGGGAGCTTCTCGTGAATCGTGAGACAGGCAAAATGGCATCCGTGAGCCACTTCGCCACGAAGGCCGACGCTCAGGCTGGTGGACCGTCGGGCCTCAAAGAACGAGTCTCGATGATTGAGTCCCATCTGGATGGGCCGAGCCACCTCGAGATATACGAAGTCGACCTCCGCTCGTAAAGCGCACATCAGACCACAGGCGGGCTCGCAAGAGTCCGCCCAGAAGCGACAGACGCTAAACGAGTCTGCTCAACAAGGCGTTCCGCACGGTTGCCGTATTGCATCTTCCCATCGGCCCGGCAAGTCTGATCCGATGTTCCCGAGAGGAGCCTCATAATGGCACACGAGATTACCGACCAGCCACAGAGTCCGACGCTCGACCAGTCACCTGACGAGATCGATCCGAAGTCTCTACTTCGTCTCAAAATGCGGGCCCTTGGTACACAGGGAAAGTCACTCGGCAAAGTGGAAACGTTCGACCGCGATGCCGCAACAGGTCAGTTGTCGGCACTCGTCATCCGCCACGGCATGTTCAACAACAAGCTCACGTCCGTGCCGGCCACGCGAGTCAAGTGGGTCAATCCAGATTCGGTGATTATTGATCTGACACCGACCGCCTTCAAGAAGCTCCCTCAATTGGCTATGAAATGACAGCCGTAATCGACTCATGGCGGATCGCCAAAGTCAGACGGTATGCGTCAACAACAAGGCTCTGATAGGAAACACACTGTGACTGATGACCATTATCTCCTTCCTCAATTGAACAATCGCGCCAGTGAACGCAAAGACCTTGATCCACTCGCATTGCTGGCTCGGCTAGGAAACCAGGGAGATGGATTCTCTCCCGGTGCAGAGATGATTGTTTCGAATGCACCAGTTGTTGGAGAGCACTTACCGTTAGCTGCGCCAATCGAATCGCCTGATCGTTTCTTACTGGTGTCGAACTTTCGCTCTCGCTCTCGTCATCGTAGAGGTATGCCCTCGCCGGTGACGGCGCGTAAGTAAGTCGTCGAGCGTAGTTGTCCCACGCATGGACCGGACGTCTCCCAGATTACAGATCGTTGACCATGAATCCGATGGCCCGCCAATTGCATTCACAAGTTAATACTCGCGGCAATTCACGAACATTCATGTTCGCGGCGCAAGCCGATGCCTCGGATAACCCGTCATCTCGCCACGACATATCGTTGCAACTTTGTTAGTAGCTTGCTCTTTTAGGAGGATCACTACGATGTCCATCGGGCTCAGCCGTAACGCCCAGCGTTTACTCACCCAGCTTGTTCAGGTCCATCACAGCGGAGAGCAGGACGGCCTGAGTGCCGATCAGCTTTCCTTCACGCTGTCGGTGGGACAGGAGCAGACGACCGTGGAGTTCGCGGCCGGCAATCAATCGCTTCAGACGAATGACTCGAATGCCATTCTGGTGCTACGAGCCAACGGCTTGATCGAGGAATTCACGACCATCGCACGAACGTCGAGTCCACCAAAGTACGTTGTTACTCAGAACGGCTTGAACGCTGCTGGCCGGTCAGTCTTTTTGGCCGAACAAGAGGCCTCTGGTCCCCGTCGCGACGATATTGCTACGCCGCGTGAGGGAGTCAACGGAGACTCCCCGAGCAACGGTGCCGTAAAGCTGATCTCAAACGGGAGAAAGAAGTCACATGGATAACACTCAGAACGATCGTCTTGAGCTCCTGACCAGATCAGTTCACGCTCTTTTGCAGTGGGCGGAATCACACCCGTTGACCCAGTGGGAGCAGGCCGGAATCCTTTCCGCGCTTCGGCTCGAGATCGAAGATGCGCGTGAAAACGACGCGCTGCATGACCTGGCTGCCAGCGCTTCTGTACCTGGTCGATAAACAAGAGTCCTCACAACTTGATGTGATCTGGAAACAACCGACCGTTCCGTGATCTGGCCGGCCGCTTTCGTATGACGCGATGCGCCAGCCCGGGGTCGAGCTTGGCCATGCTCTGCGCCCGCGCCGATTGCCTAATCTAGCCAATCCAGTCGCGTGCCTGCCGGAGCCATCGTACTATGGAACGGGTTGTTGCCTGCTGCCGGATATCTGACCTGCCGCCGGTCTGTCGGTGATGCCGGAGCGTGCCGGGCCGCTGCTCGATGATTACCACAGCATCAAGGAGGTGTGACTTGCGATTGTATGTAATGCAGCTGGGGCTCGGAGACACCGGATCCCCGGTTCCTGGCTATCTCATCCAGACGGACGATGGAAAAAACATCCTTATTGACAGCGGCTACCCGGAGGACGACTACCACGATCCGGAATCGAATCTGAAGGAATCGGACTGGGTCGTCAATCGACTGTCCGAGATCGGGCTGAAGCCGAGCGATATCGATATCGTTATCTGCTCCCATCTGGATGTCGACCATGCCGGCTGTCACGATGCCTTTCCAGACGCAGATTTCGTCGTCCAGGAGGGACATCTCGAGGCTGCCAAGAACATGCCGCGCTTCCAGGGCATCCGCAAGCATTGGGATGACCCACGCCTCAAGTACCGCACCGTAGCCGGTGACGTGGAACTGCTGCCCGGGATCGAGCTCATCGAGACGAGCGGTCATGTACCAGGGCACCAGTCCATCCTCGTGCGCTTGCCGAAGACCGGACCGGTTCTGCTGGCGGTTGATGCTATCCCAGGCGATTTCACTGGCTTCACACCCGAGACGCGTCCGACCGGTCAGTACGACAACGATCCGGAGGGGACGCGCAAGAGCACCCGCAAGCTGGTTGACCTGGCAGAGCGCGAAGGCGTTGCGTTGACCATTCGTGGTCACGATGCGAAGCAGTGGCCGCAGCTCAAGAAATCTCCCGGCTATTACGAGTAGCGGAGACAGGCTACCCAAGGGAAGCCAGTTGAGGAGAAACCTAACGGACACAGTAGTTCCACACTATTGTAAAGAAGACAGCCCGGGTGGGATTGCTCCGCCCGGGCTGTCTTGTCTCACGATTATTCGTATCGTAGCGCTTCGGCGGGCGCGCTAACGTGGATTGAGCAACAATCGAGGACTATGATGGTTTTGCGGGGTCGGCCCGGAACATGCCACGCTGAAGCGGCGCTGAATCGAAATACACGCGAATCGAAGGAGTAGGACGTGACGCACGTGAACGAGGACTTCGGACGTGGGGAGCGCACTGCTCCCGATGGGCATTCGGGTGGCTGGAGCCCATATCCGGTCGAAGTGGATGGCGAGCATCTGACGCTGTCGCAGGTGGTCGAGGTTGCGCGCCTCAACGTGCCAGTGACCCTGGCGCAATCCGCTCGTAACGCCATCGCCCGTTCGCGCGCCCTGGTCGAATCGATTGTCGAGCGTGGCGAGACCGCCTACGGCATCAATACCGGCTTCGGCGATCTCAGCACGGTCTCGATCCCGACCGAACGACTCTCCGATTTGCAGCACAATCTCCTTCGCTCTCATTCGGCCGGTGTGGGACCGGCGTTACCGCGTGACGTCGTACGCGCCATGCTGCTGCTGCGGGCCAATGCGCTCGCCAAGGGTTTTTCCGGCGTGCGCGAGATCGTCGTCGAGCGGCTGCTCGATCTGCTCAATGCTGGAGTCACGCCGGTGGTGCCGTCCCAGGGCTCGGTCGGCGCCAGCGGCGACCTGGCACCGTTGGCGCATCTCTCGTTGGTCTTGCTTGGCGAGGGCAAGGCGACATTGCGTGACAGCGACGAGGTGCTGCCGGGCGGCGAAGCGCTCCAAAGGGCAGGGCTGGAACCGATTCACCTGACGGCCAAAGAGGGTTTGGCGCTCATCAACGGCACGCAGCTGATGACGGCGGTCGGCGTGCTGGCGCTGCACGATGCCGAAGTGCTGCTCGAGACGGCCGAGGTCGTCGCGACTGCCAGTCTGGAAGCTCTTCGCGGCACCGATACGCCGCTCGACGAAGCGATTCAGGCGGTGCGCCCTCATCCCGGGCAGGTTCGCGTCGCGGCACGCATGCGAATCCTGCTGGAAGGGAGCGAGATTCTTCCTTCACATAAGAGCCATGAGGACGATCCGCGCGTGCAGGATCCCTATTCGGTCCGCTGCACGCCGCAGGTGTTGGGCGCTTCCAGGGATGCCATCGACTACGTGCGCAAGGTGCTGGAGATCGAAATCAATAGCGCTACTGACAATCCGCTCTGCTTTCCGTCCGATTCCGGACGCGGGCGGGTGCTGTCGGGCGGCAACTTCCATGGTCAGCCGGTGGCCCTCGTCATGGACTTCCTGAAGCTGGCAGTGAGTGAATTGGCCAGCATCTCGGAACGGCGTACCTATCTCATGCTCGATTCGCTGCGCAGCGGCCTGCCGCCGTTTCTTTCGCCGCTGTCTGGCGTGTCTTCCGGCTTCATGGTGGCGCAGTACACCGCCGCGGCACTGGTTTCAGAGAACAAGGGGCTGGCGCATCCAGCCAGCGTCGACTCGATTCCGACCTCGGCTGGGATGGAGGATTACGTCAGCATGGGTCCGATTGCGGCGCGTGGAGCGGCAAGCATCATCGCCAATGCCACCCGCGTGGTGGCGATCGAGTTACTCTGCGCCGCCCAAGGGGTGGGTCAGCACGAGCCGCTTAAACCGGGTAAGGGCGTGGTGGTGGCGATCGAGCGACTGCGTGAGACAGTGCCAGCATTGACGCATGATCGGGTGCTGTCGGACGACATCGAGCAGGTGGCGGCGCTGATCAAGGCGGGCGAGTTCCGCCTGCCCGACTTTGGCGAAGAGTTGTGAGTATCAGGATGCGACAGGTGAGGAGCGACGCATGACGGCAGCGGGACATCGAGAAATTCACGCGCCACGAGGAACCGCCTTGAGCTGTCAAGGCTGGGAGCAAGAGGCCGCCCTGCGCATGCTGATGAACAACCTCGACCCGGCGGTCGCCGAGAAACCGGATGAGCTGATCGTCTACGGCGGCACCGGCAAGGCGGCGCGCAACTGGGAGTGCTTCGACGCGATCGTCCGTGAACTCAAAGCGCTGAAGAATGACGAGACACTGCTGGTGCAGTCCGGCAAACCTGTCGGCGTGTTCCGCACCCATGAGATGGCGCCGCGTGTCCTGATCAGCAACTCCATGCTGGTGCCGCAGTGGGCCACCTGGGATGAGTTCCGGCGTCTCGAGGGGCTTGGACTGACGATGTATGGCCAGATGACCGCCGGTAGCTGGATTTATATTGGTACTCAAGGCATTTTGCAGGGGACCTACGAGACCTTTGCCGAGTGTGCTCGTCAGCATTTCGGCGGCTCGCTGAGCGGGAAGCTGACGCTAACTGCAGGCCTGGGAGGTATGGGTGGCGCCCAGCCGCTGGCGGTAACGATGAACGGCGGTGTCGCCTTGGTCGTCGAGGCCGATCCGGAGCGGATCGCCCGGCGCGTCGATAACGGCTACTGCGATGAGTGGACCGACGATCTCGACGACGCACTGCTCCGGGTTGAGGCGGCGCGCAAGGCCAGCCAGCCTCTCTCGGTGGCCCTGCTCGGCAACGCCGCCGAGGTGTTACCAGAGCTGATCAAGCGAGACGTCCAGGTCGACGTGGTCACCGATCAGACCTCGGCGCATGACGCGCTAGGCGGCTACATTCCGGCCGAGATCTCGCTGGAGGACGCGCTTTCGTTGCGAAAATCGGCACCCGAGATCTACACCCAACGCAGTATGGCCAGTATGGCGACACACGTCCGGGCCATGCTCGAGTTCCAGCGTCGCGGGTCGGTCGTCTTTGACTACGGCAACAACCTGCGCGGACAAGCCCTGGTTGCTGGCGTGCCCAATGCCTTCGACTACCCGGGCTTCGTGCCCGCCTTCATTCGTCCACTCTTCTGCGAGGGCAAGGGTCCTTTCCGCTGGGCGGCACTATCGGGCGATCCGGAGGACATTTACCGGACCGATGCGGCGATCGCGCGGCTCTTCCCGGAGAATGAGGCGCTGCTGCGCTGGCTGCGGCTGGCACGGGAGCGTGTTCCGTTCCAGGGACTGCCGACCCGCATCTGCTGGCTCGGCTACGGTGAGCGTGATAAAGCAGGGTTGGAGTTCAACCGTATGGTGCGCGATGGCGAGCTTTCCGCGCCGATCGTTATTGGACGTGATCACCTCGATACCGGTTCGGTCGCCTCGCCCTATCGTGAGACCGAAGGAATGCGGGACGGCTCCGACGCCATCGCCGACTGGCCAATCCTCAACGCACTGGTCAACACGTCGGCTGGAGCGTCCTGGATTTCGGTGCATCATGGGGGCGGCGTTGGTATCGGGCTCTCGATTCACGCTGGCATGGTCGTCGTCGCCGACGGGAGCGAGCGAGCCGAGGAGAAGCTGTCGCGGGTGCTCCTTACAGATCCCGGTAGCGGCGTGGCGCGTCATGCTGACGCGGGCTATCCGGAGGCGATCGATGCGGCCCGTCGCCTGGGCGTGAAGGTGCCGATGATGGATCAGGATAAGGGTTGACGGATTTATGTCCTGCGAATGTCCGTTCTATATCTTGATGCGAAGGGGATGAGATGAGCCGGACTGTCGCCAGGAGCCTGCTCATCGAGCATGCCGCCGAGATACTGACGATAGAGCCGGACGCGCCCGATCGGATTGGACGTATCGTCGATGGGAGCGTCTTGATCGCGGGCGATCGCATCGTCGCGGTTGGCAATGCCGCTGACGTTTCCAAGCAGGTCGATCGCGCCGGCTGCCAGGTCATCGATGCACGCGGCAAGGTCGTGATGCCGGGTTTCGTCGATTGTCACACCCATCTGATCTTCGGTGGCTCGCGCGTTGAGGAGTACGCCGCGAAGGTGGCCGGAATCGATCCATCTGGTCTGGCTCAGTCCGGCATTCCGGTCGGCATCACCGGCACGATGCAGGCGACCAGAGCATTGAGCGTCGATGAACTGGTCGAGCAGGCTTTACCACGCATGACCGAGATGCTGCAGGCTGGGACCGACTACGGTCGAGAGCAAGAGCGGCTATGGGCTGACGACCTCGTCGGAGCTTCGCATGCTGCGCGCGAATCGGGAGCTAGCACGGCTGCAACCGATCGACATCGCCAGTACCTTCCTCGGCGCCCACGCGTTACCGCCGGATCAGCCGCGCGAGCGCTACGTACGGAGCGTCATTGATGAGATGATTCCGCTGGTCGCGGAGGAGGAACTGGCAGAGTTCTGCGATGCCTTCTGTGAGGAGGGCTATTTCACCGTCGTTGAAACACGTCAGGTACTGGAAGCTGGTCTGGCGCACGGTCTGCGGCCAAAGCTACACCTGGATCAGTACAGTCACAGTGGCGCTGCCCGGCTGGCCGCTGAGCTGAAGTGCGTCTCGGTCGATCATCTAAACTTCACGCCTCCCGAAGAACAGCGATTGCTGGCCGAGGCCGGAGTCGTTGGGGTCGTAATGGCTGCCATCGACTTCGCGGTCGCGCATCCGCGTCCGATCGCCGCGCGCGACCTGCTGCGGCAGGGCCTCACCCTGGGTATCGCGACCGACCTCTGCCCCGGTTGCTGGCTGACGAGCATGCAGTTCGTGATCGAGCTTGCCTGTCGCCTGCAAGGAATGCCGGTGGGCGAAGCCATCCGTGCCGCGACGCTCGGCGGCGCTACAGCCATAGGTCGTGAAGCTGAGATCGGCTCGCTCGAGCCAGGTAAGCTGGCTGATCTACTGATTCTCGACGTCGGCCGCTATGAAGATCTCGCCTACCGCTTGGGACGTAATGCGGTCGAGACCGTAATCAAGCGTGGCCGCGTCGTCGTCGAGCGTCAGGCTTCCTGATGCCGGGACAGGACGTTCGCCGCTTTCGCGTTTCCCACCTGCACCAGCCGGATGGCTGGCTCTCGCCGGGTTATCTGGAGATCGACGCTGACGGGACGATCACTTCGGTGGAAGATGAGTTGCCGGGGCATTGGGACGCTGAAGTTGAGCGGCTAAACGGCTTTGTCCTGCCCGGTATGGTGAACCTGCACTCGCACGCGCATCAGCGTGCGCTGGCCGGTCGCACCGAGTTCGTGGGGTCTGATCCGGCGGCGAGCGCCGACGATTTCTGGGCCTGGCGCAATCGCATGTACGCGCTGGCCGGCGTGCTTGATCCGGATCAATTTCAGGCCATCGCGACACAGGCCTATCTCGAGATGCTCGAAGCGGGCTACACCAGCGTCGGCGAGTTTCACTACCTGCATCACGATCCAAGCGGTCGTCTTTACGCCAATATCGACTGAGATGTCGGAGCGTGTCATCGCGGCGGCCGATGAGACCGGCATCGGCTTGACGCTGCTGCCAGCTCTCTACACGCATGGAGGAGTCGGCAAGCCGCCGGCTCCCGGCCAGCGCCGCTTCATCTTCAGTGACGTGGATGACTTCGTGCGTCTGCTCGCGGATCTTCTGCAGCAGTTGTCACATCACCCGCAGGTGCGTCTTGGTGTGGCCCCGCATAGCGTCCGGGCCGTCAGTGCCGAGAATTTCGCCCGACTGCTGAGCGCATTGCCTGGGATGCTGCCGAACGGGCCGGTTCACATTCACGTCGCCGAGCAGACGGCTGAGGTGGAGGAATGTGTTGCGATGCTGGGTGCTACACCCGGTCGCTGGCTGCTGGAGAATGCCCCGGTCGACTCTGGTTGGACCTTCATTCACGCCACTCATTGCGACCAGAGTGAACTGGCCGAGATCGCCCAACGTGGAGCTACGGTCGGTCTCTGCCCGATCACCGAAGCCGATCTTGGCGACGGCGTCTTCCCACTCGCTGAATTCCATCAGGCTGGCGGTCGCTGGGGCATTGGCTCGGATGGCAACACGGTGATCGATCCGGCACAGGAACTGCGCCTGCTCGAATTCGGCCAGCGCCTCACGCGCCAGCACCGGGCCATTCTGGTCTCGCCTGAGCGAGAGACCACCGCCCATGCTGGCCGACTGCTCTACGATCTGGCCCTCTCTGGCGGCGCCCGCTCGCTGTCGCAGCCCACCGGCGCGATTCGTCCGGGCCTGCGCGCCGACCTGATCGAGCTTGATCCGGATCATCCGGCCCTGGTCGCTCATTCAGCGGACACGATCCTCGACGCCTGGATCTTCAGCGGCCCTCCTGGCGCCGTTCGGAACGTCATGGTTGGCGGTCGCTGGCTCGTCCGTGACGGCCGTCACATTCACCGCGATGCGATCACCCGCGACTTTCGCGCCGCAATGACCTCGGTCGTCACAGCCTTTGGGACTTGAGAAGCGCTAGCCTTCCGTCTCTGCCCACATCTGGTTAAGCCTGAGTAGGTGGTCATCGCGCTTGTTCTGCTTCGGAAGTCTTTTCAATCTTCCTTTCCCGGGTGAAGTCTTGACCGGATCAAACATTGCGGGCTAGGCTGTACCCAGGCGTTTCCGTTATTGTAAAGGCAAGGAGGGTTCATCATGCCACGCTATCTCGTTGTAGGACTCCTTACTCTCAAGCCAGGCAGCCGCGCGGCCGCTGAGCAGGTTGCGGATCAAGGTGCGGCCGGCATGGCCCAGCAGCCTGGGTTCGAGAGCGTTACCTTCTTCCTGGATGAGGAACGCAATGTATACGGCGCTCACAGCTATTGGGCGTCGCGCGAGGCCGCCGAGCAGTCCAGTGAAGTCGTCACGCCGCTGTTCGAGCAGGCATTCGGTGATCTGATAGATGGGGAGATCGATACACACATCTACGAGATCTACGAGCACAAGCAGTAAACGAGCCTCGGTTACAATCGGCCGCGCACGCGTATCTTCTTGCTCGTGTGTGGCCGCCGACCCGCAATCACCTTCCCATGCTCACCCCGATCTACTCGTAAGTCGTTCTCAAAGGCGTTCATTGATGGCCGCCACATTCACCACGATGCGATCACCCGCGACTTCCGCGCTGCGATGATCTCCGCGGCGCATGCGTTTGGTGGGTGAAACCGATCCCACTAGATAGCCTGCCCGCTCAATTGTTCCATCGGTTGTACCGGCGAAGCTAAGCTTCGCCCGGGGCCCATATCCAGCTTATTTGTGCTTGACAGTCTGGAATTCGCGCGAGATAGTATGGGTATTGGCAGGGAATTCGCGAGGTATTAGATGGCGAAATAGCCGGAATTCAGTTAGATTTCCTGTCAGTGTGGAGGGAATTGACGATGACCGCCAAGCTGCCATCGACCATCAACGACCAAGTTCACCGCGCATCGGTGGTGACAGCACTCAACGAGATTGCGCGCACATTGGAACAGGTACTGTCCAGGCGATTGACTGCGGTTATCGTTGGCGTAAAGGACGGTAAAACGATAGCGCGCTGGGCTGCGGGCGATACGGAGGGAATCCGCAATCAAGAGACAGAGCAACGGCTCCGTATGACCTACCAGATCGTGTTGTTGCTGCTCCACTCACAGGATTCGCAGCAGACGGTCAAGGCCTGGTTTATCGGTCTAAACCCGCAACTCGGCGACATATCTCCGGCAGAGGCAATTCGTAACGGCCAGTTGCAGGAAACACTCGCGGCTGCCCGCGCATTCGCTGCAGGCGGTTAGCAGTTTGAGCGAATCAGGCTCGCGGCGGATTTCCGTGCTCTCGCTCCGCTCAGTTTCGCCACCAGTTGATCCTGTTTACCGAATCACGAGACTCAATGTCGATCCGTTCGATCCTGCGCCATGGGATTACGCCGGTAGCAATCGCTTCGATGATCCCGAAGGCACGTTCCGAGTCGTGTACTGTGCCTCGGAACGTGCTGCTGCGTTTGGCGAAACACTTGCTCGCTACCGCCGTTCGATGACATTACTGGCCCTGATGCGAGAAATCGAGGACGATGAGGAATCGCTCGAAGACGCGTTAGAGGGATTGCTCGACCCGTTGGATGAGCAACGGGGAGTGGTTCCAGCTGACTGGCGCTTCAAGCGCCAGATCGGAAAAACCGTCTTAAGTTCGTCACTTAGATTCGCAGCTATTGCAGAACCCGAGTCGGTGGCGTATTTACGCTCTGCACTTGCGCCTGTCGCAAGATCGGTAGGCCTCGTCGATTTTGATCTCGGCACGGTCTTCGGCAGCGGTCGGGACATCACTCAGTACTGCGCTCGTCACATCTACGAGCTCTATGACGACCACGGTGCCCCGTTGTTTGCGGGCATCTGCTATCCATCTCGCATCAATGTTCACTGGACTTGCTGGGCTGTCTTCCACGACCGTCTGATCCATAGCCCAGGGATGACGGAAACCACGATCGATCCGCAGGATCAGGGATTTCTGGAAGCGGCAAAGCTACTCGAACTGAGTGTCGAGGCAGTTCGAGGTCACAGAGCATTCATCCGGCCATAACGCCCGACGGCAGCCTCATCACCCTAACGCTCGCAGTCTCGCCTGCTCCGAAACCAAGATGTGGGGCTACGAATCTTCCCTCCTCGCCCGCTCTTGATTCAGCTTCAGTAGCCGCGTGAGAATCGTCTCCTCGTCGACCGTTTCGGGGTCGAGATCGTCCCAGCCGTAGGCATCCCACACGGCGCGGTCAAGCCGGGCGTGGAGCTGTGCCAGCCAGGTTGGCCGGGCGTTGTAGAGGTTGGTCAGCGTCCGTTTCTTGAGCTCGGCTTCGCTGGCGTCGGGTGGGTTGAGCCAGGCTTCGCGCCGCTCGTTCAGCTCCCTCGCGGCTTCGGCGATCGCCTGCACGCGCGGATCGTCGGTCGGCTCGGTGCCCGGTGGCCAGGGAAACGGGAAGGTTTCGAAGCGTCGTGGTCGGCGTGTAGCGCGGGTCGTTCCCTTGCCAAGCGACGTTCCCATCCGCAGCGACCAAACCTCGTGCGCTCGGGAGTGAAGCACACCGAAGAAGTAGTCGTCGTCTCGGGCGAAGACAATAGTCGCCATCATTGCAGAGGACGCTTGATCGCAATCCATACGAAGACCCGATGTTTAGCAACTCGGGGAGTGCTAATGTACCGCGATTTATCCGATAAGAGCCTCTCGCATTTCCAACCTTGGGCGCGCATGATTGCCACCATTGCCCACGAAAATCGTCTCGTCGGCTCTGCAATCGCAACGGATATATGTGCTGCTTGACATACTCGAAAGGCATCTCATACTGAGCCGCCTGCTGTCAATGGCATGAGTGCCGAAGTCAATGGTCCACTTGCCGCGCGACCGCCTTACCAGATCGACGGCGCTTGCGACCGGCCTAATCACGTCAGAATTTGGTCGGCCATTCACATTTGATGGTTCGGCAAGCATTGTATGTGCGAGAGATGGCTCTATGTCGAATGGAGCCTTGGGCGATGGACCCATGAAATGCGATATCCTTGATTCTCCGACAGCAGCATCGCGTCGGTGATATCAGTAGCTCCCGTGAGGTCAGCATTGATCGTTGCGGTCGGTGAACCATTCAATGTGCGCGACAACTCGGATCCATCATCGAAGCCGACGATTGATATGCGCACGGCAGCACCTTCGAGAACCCACGGCTCATCGCTCCACGCCAGGAATATATCGCCGGTTTCCTTGATTCGCTTCAGGACTTCTCGATTAGCGCCGCCACGAATCGAGTTGGTAGCGAGTAGGCCAGCTCGTCGTGCTCTCTTCAACTCAATTTGCGATCGAGCCTTCTCAAAGAAGTAACACACGAGGTCAGAGAAATTCGGGATGTGGGCACCGTAAACTTCAAACAGAGCGGTTACATATTTGTCACCGAGTTCACTCCGTACTCGCCCTCCGCCCAGAAACGGCGGGTTGCCGATGATGAAGTCGGCGTCGGGCCAGGTCGCTTCTTTGGGGTGCTCGGGGTCGCTCAGATCGAGCAGCGAATCCTGCAGTCGGATGGTTTCGAGTGGCTGCAGCACCGGATCTCGCGATGGTTGATAGCCGTTGGCCGTCATCCACTGCAGATACCCGATCCAGACGACGGCTTGCGTCAATTCGCGGGCATAGTCGTTGATCTCCAGGCCGAAGAGTTGTGTTGGTTCCACACGGGGAAGCAGCATCGAGAGGCCGTTGGCCGTCCCGTACGACACGATCTCCTTTTCGAGGTCCTTCAGCGCGGCCAAAGCGACGTAGAGAAAATTGCCGCTGCCGCAGGCCGGATCCAGAATGCGCACATGGGCCAACTCCTCCTGGAAGCCGAATAAGATGTTGGCGAACGCCTGTCGCGCCTGGTCCCGGCGATTGATCGCCGGTGTGCGTGTCCGACGATCTCTCGCGGCCGCGATCGCCGGAACGGTCGCATCCCACTCGGCCTTGGCCTTGTCCGCTTCAACTCGTACTTCTTCCCAACGCCGGCGGAGCGGTTGCATTACGACCGGGTCAACCACGCGCTCGATGTCGGCGCGTCCGGTGTAGTGCGCTCCCAACTGAGCACGGCTCGCGGGGTCGAGCGAGCGCTCGAAGAGTGTGCCGATGATGGCCGGCTCGATGCTCGACCAGTCCAGCTCAGCGGCGCGTGCCAGCACCTCCAGCTCGGCTTTGGTCAGCGACTCAACGCCGATCTCGGCGAAGAGACCACCGTTGAAGTGGAGGATCTCCTCGTACGCGGTATATCCACCGTCGCGCATGGCTTCGAAGAGTTCCTGTACCTGATGCGGGAACGCTTCCGGGTGTCGTACGCTGAAGGCGATCAGCTTGCCGAAGATGCCGTTCGGGAGTAAGCCGACATCCTCAGCGAAGAGGCAGAAGAGGATCTGGACCAGGAAGTGTGCCGCGCGGTGGGGATCGACGTCACGCCCCCGCAGGCTCTGCGCTAACTCGCCAAAGTGTATGGCGGCCTGCTCGGTGACATGCTCGCGGGTGAGTTCCGGGCGCAGTCGGTCAGGATCGGTGAAGAGTGCCCGGAGGACCGCGAGGTTCTCTTCCTGATCCAGTTCCACCAAGGGGAAGGCATGGACCCGCTTGATGGTGTTGGTGAAGTTGGTGTGGATCTCGAAACGGGTGAGATCACAGACGACCAGGAGCGGCGGATTCTCCAGTGCCTCGCGATACTGGAGGAGTTGTTGATAGGCGTTGGCCAGGTTGGCGTGGTTGCCCTTGTACTCCCAGGCGAAGTGACCGCGCATCCAGACGTCAGCGAAGCCCGAACCGCCCGCCGTCTTGTCGGCACCCTTCTCGAACGTATACCAGGCGCCCTGGGCGTCCGCCTCGGCCGGGGTCGGTTGGCCAAGCATCCGGCAGAGATCGAGGAAGTGTTCCTGCGCGGCCGAACGTTCTTTCAGCTCGGCAAGCGACCACTTGGCGATGAACTGCTGTGGGGTCATGACCATCGGCGATTGTTCATTTCACGTCGAATTCGACCACGTTGCTCCTGCCTATGATACGTGCGTCCTCCTGGACTGTCACGGGCGCCAATGATCGGGGCATGCCGGCTAGCCACGGAGTGTCCGACTTTGCTAAAATAGTCCTACCTATGCACATATGTAGTACCTATCAGACAGTGAGCGACATGACTGAGCATCTCAGCACCATCACCCGTAAAGGCCAGGTCACCATCCCGGCAGAGATTCGTCGCGCCCTGCATCTCAAGGAGGGGGATACTGTCGCCTGGCGCCAGGACGGGGACGAGATCCGCCTATTTCCGGCGCGTTTTAGCCTGGAGTCGGCCTTCGGCTCGGTCGAGCCGCGCCAACGGCCGGAAGACTTCGAGGCGCTCGAGCAGGCGGCCAAGGCGGCCAAGGCGCAGGCGACGATGGACGAACTACGCCAAGACCAGGACTCATCCACATCCCTATGAAATGGCTCGACACCAACATTATTCTGCGCTATCTGACCGGCGACGATCCGGTCAAAGCCGAAGCCTGCCTGGCCCTCTTCCAGCGAGTGCAGCAGGGAGACGAGGAGTTGGCCAGCACCGAGACGATCATCGCCGAAGTCACCTACGTGCTGACCTCTCAGTATGGGCTCGACCACAGCGAGATCGCGGCCCGCTTGCGGCCGCTCTTGGCATTGCCTGGGTTGAAACTGACGCATAAGCGGGTGGTGCAGCAGGCGATGGAGCGCTACGCCGAATCGCCACGCCTCGATTTCGAGGATGCCCTGAGCGTCGAGCACATGGCGCGGCTCGGGATCCAGGAGATCGTCAGCTACGATCGGGACTTCGATCGTGTCCCCGAGATCACGCGTCAGGAGCCCTGAGGCTCCTTTTCGCATTCCACTTTTCTTGCATCGGCCACGAGGTTGACCAAGGCGCCGGATCCGCAGCGCGGGTCAGCGTGGGACTTGCCGGAGTGGTGCGTACCAGCCTCGCGTCCTGATCCCCCATGGGGCTGAATCAATTCCGTTTCCCCGTTCGGCCCTCAGCCTCTCCACTTGGTCAGGGTGCTCCTGTTCAGACAGCCACTCCTCCCCATCATTTCGGCCAGTATCCGCTGAATCCGCGTACCTATAACCTGCCTACGTTGCTTTAACGGTTAGTGAACAGTTGGTTCATGAGTGGTTCGAGTAGCAGGAGGCAAACGCGCGACATGCATCTTAGAAAGACGCAACGCAACGGGAGAGGAGTGCCGGCTGACGGCACTATTGACGACGAGGGGCCGGACGGTCGATCGCGGCTCAGAGTGCAGGAGCACACAGTGGTTGGGAGAAGTACGGTTTCACGACTGACGCATGCCGGGCTAACGCTTGGCCTGACGCTAGTTCTCAGTGGGATATTCACCGGTACAGCGCAGGCGGGGAGCGGAGCGCAGCCCCTCTTCCCGGGCGTCAGCCCGCGCACCGACGGCACCACCGTCGTCTATCAGACGCTGGCGGGCCCAGGCTCATCGGACGTCGTTGCCGCCAACCTAGCCGACCGCCTGCAATTCCCGATCGCGATCGGTGATGGCGCAGCGGTCACGCCCGACATCGACGCGGGAATTGCCGTCTGGGTGCAGGATAATCTCGACAACCTCGACATCCGCGGCCGGAACGTGGAGTCGGGTACGTCCTTCCTGGTGGCCGGTGGCGAAGGCAACGAAGTTCTGCCCGCCATATCCGGGTCGCACGTGGCCTACGTCACGGGTCCGAAAGAGATCACTCCGGAATCGACCATGACGCTCCAGGTCGTCGACTTGAACGACAACAGCGTCAAGACGCTCGATGCGGCTCCGGTCGGCGCTGGCTCAGGCGGCTTCCTGCGACCAGCCATCAGTGGTGATCGTGTCGTCTGGGTCCGGCTGGCGCAGGTCGGAGATCACGTGGTCCACTGGCAGCTCAAAGCGCGGCTCCTGAGCGAAGCGTCGTCGACGCTGATTGCCGAGGAAGATCTGGATATCGGCGGGCCGCTCGGTGCATTGAGCAGTCCGGCATACGACGTTGTCGGTGACACTCTGGTTTACACGGCCGACCTCAGTCTGTACAAGGTTGATCTGGCAACCGGCCAGAAGATCACCATCTCGTCAATTCAGGACGCTGGTTTCAAGCCGGCGCAAAGCCCGACGACTGACGGCCACTACGTCTTCTGGCAGGACTATCGCGCCAGTGGATCGGTACCGCAGCTACTGGATCAGCTTCAGGCGACGACGCTGCGTTCCGACATCATGGGCTACGATCTGCTGACCGGCGTCGAGTTCCCGGTGGTGGTGGATGGTGGCTACAACGTCGATCCTGAGGTGCGCAATGGCGTGCTCGTCTGGGAGCATCACGAGACACTGGCGACCGACCCGACGATCTACAGCGAACCGGTCGTCAATGTGGTTCCGTCAATCTACTTTCCTGAGACTGGCCATGCCATCTCGGGGCGGTTCCTCACCTTTTGGCAAAACGACGGCGGCCTGCCGGTCTTCGGCTATCCGCTTACTGACGAGCTCACCGAGAATGGGCAGACCGTGCAGTATTTCGAGCGGCAGCGTTTCGAGTACCACCCGGAACTTGAAGGTACCCCCTACGTCGTCGAGCTCGGCTTAACCGGTCTCGAAGATGCGCAACGGCGTGGTATTGCGAACACTGCACCGTTCCAGCCACTTCAGGCCGGTACCGCGAGCGACAGCTACACCGAGTTCTTCCCAGAGACCGGTCACCGGCTTGGCGGCGGATTCAAGACGTACTGGCACGCGCACGGCCTGAACATGGGCGACGGCGGCGTCTCGCAACGTGAATCTCTGGCCCTCTTCGGATATCCGATCAGTGAGGAGTTCACCGATCCGGCCACTGGTTTCACCGTCCAGTACTTTGAGCGCGCGCGCTTCGAGTATCATCCGGAAAATCCAGAACCGTACAAGATCTTGCTTGGTCGCCTGACGGCCGACGCTCTCGCGCAATAGGAACAGCGATCAGGAGGGATCAATTCAGATCCCTCCTGATCCAGATTGCGCCCCTCAGATATGATCCACACCCGAAGTATGTTCTCCCAACATCATGGGGGCTGAAACCAAGACATCCCCAGCTGTTGACCTCATCTGTGAATTGCGCAAATCCTGACCTCCAACTGTTCCTTAGCTGGTGTTGTTGCTTGCAAAACGGGCTGGAGTGTCCATCTGGCTCGCTAGACACGAAATAGAACAAATGAGCGAACAATAGCATCGCCCGTACGCCATTTGGCGTATTCTTGTTTCCCCAGCATCCCGCTATCGTAGTAACACAGGAAAGTGATTCGCATCCGTACGTTGACTCTTCGCGAGAGCCCGTACGCCTGTATCCAGTCAGCACCATGCTCCGGTGCATGTCCGTTCGACTCGGCCGAGGTCCCTCATGGACTCGCAACCTCAATTCGTCACCGCTGGATAGACGTGGCAGCGACCGTCGAGCGCTGTGCCGGTGATGATGTTTACATTGAAGGAGGTAGATGCTTAGTGGATGAGATGATTCGACGTCTGCACGATGAGGCTGTCGCGGGTGTCCTGAGTCGTCGCCAGGTGCTCAAGCGCGCCGTGGCCCTGGGACTCTCCGCACCTGTCATTGCCGCGCTGCTTGCGGCCTGCGGCAGTTCGTCCAAATCCACGCCGACCACTGCCACGGCGTCGACCGCGACGAGCGCGTCCAGCGGTGGAACGACTCCCGCGGCAACCACCGCTCCGACCACTGCTCCCGTCGCGTCGGCGACGTCGACGACTGCGGCCACAACGGCTGCCACAGCTACGTCGGCCGGATCAGCCACCACTCGTGGACAGGGCGGCACACTGAACCTGCTGTGGTGGCAGGCGCCGACCATTTTGAACTCGCACTTGGCCCAGGGTACCAAAGACTTCGACGCGTCGCGCGTGGTCATCGAACCACTGGCCGACTTCGACCCAGCCGGCAAGCTGGTTCCATTCCTGGCGGCCGAAATCCCCAGCCTGGACAACGGTGGGGTGGCCAAGGATGGCAAGAGCGTCACATGGAAGCTGAAGCCGAATGTCACGTGGTCTGATGGCCAACCTTTCACTGCCGATGATGTCAAATTCACCTATGACTACGTGATCAACAAAGAAACAGCAGCAACTACACTCGGTAGCTACACCGTGATCGATTCGATCGATGTGGTCGATCCCAATACGGTGAAGATCAATTTCACGTCGCCGACGCCGGGTTGGTATGCATGCTTCTGTGGTGACAATGGACGCATCCTGCCGCAGCACATCTTGAAGGACTATGTCGGCACGAAAGCCCGCAACGCGCCATTCAACCTCAAGCCGATCGGTACCGGCCCATACGTGGTGGATGACTTTCAGTCGGGCGATCACGTCCAGTATTCGGTCAACGACAAATTCCGCGACGCCGACAAGCCTTTCTTCAAGCAGGTCTACCTGAAGGGTGGTGGCGACGCTACCAGCGCCGCACGGGCGGCCATTCAGACTGGTGAGGTCGATTTTTCCTGGAACTTGCAGGTGGAGTGGGGCGTGCTGCAGTCAATGAAAGCCGACTCGAACTCCGGTCAGCTGGTCATTAACCCGGGCAACTCCGTCGAACGGATCCTGATCAACATGACCGACCCGAACAAGGACGTCAATGGTGAGAAGTCGAGTATCCAAGCGCCGCACCCGTTCCAGTCGGACCTGAACGTGCGCAAGGCGTACTCGATGGCCTTCCAGCGAGATGTGATGGCGACGCAGTTGTACGGCGACGCCGGGACGGTCACTTCGAACATCCTGGTGGGACCGACCGCGTTCGTGTCGAAGAACACCAGTTGGAAGTACGACCTCGCGGCGGCGAATAAGCTGCTGGACGACGCGGGCTGGACCAAGAATGGGAGCGTCCGTGAGAAGGACGGCGTCCAGATGAAGATCACGTTTCAGACCTCAGTGAACTCACTGCGCCAGAAGGAGCAGGAAATCGTGAAGCAGGGCTTCACCCAGATCGGGGTCGATGTGACCATCAAGTCAGTCGATGCCGGTGTCTTCTTCTCATCGGACGCCGGCAACAACGATACCTACGGGCACTTCTACACCGATATTGAGATGTACACCAGCGGGCCGGCGGTGCCGTATCCGCTGAGATATATGTCCGCGTTCTATGGGACGCCGGATAACATCCCGCAGAAGTCGAATGCCTGGTCCGGGTACGACATCGCGCGCTGGCAGAACGCCGACTATAACAAGACGTATGAAGCGGCACAGACGGAGCTCGATCCGGCCAAGCAGGCACAGCTCTTCATCCAGATGAACGATCTGGTGGTGAATAATGTGGTGCACATTCCGGAGGTGCAGCGTAACGGCGTCTCAGGGGCAAACAAGAAGCTGCAGAACCTGAATTTGTCGCCGTGGACGTCGAACCTGTGGAATCTGATGAATTGGACCATGGAGTAAAAGCGAGCTAGCACGCGCGTGACGCCCGTTCGTGCGGGGTTACGCCTCTGGTGAACGAAGTTCGGGGAATGAAGCGGCCTACCTTGGGGGACGAGGTAGGCCGTTTCGGCGATCATGCGAGAACAGTAACACGGTGTTCTGCCGGGCGTTCGACGTGTATCGTTCCTATTTCAGAGGCTCGAGACGGTCAGATGGTCGTACCGCGGGAGGGTCGAAGATGGCGCGCAGTGAGGTGCAAGTTGTTGACTACAACACAGCACTGCCCTCGCTTCGTCGAGAGATTGCCACCCTCCAGGATCTTGCCTACGGAACGTCAGAGTCGGCATCGAGTGGCAGGCTTTCGCCACTCCACGTTCCGGCGCTCAACGCGCGCTCGTGTTTCATCCGGTCCGATGGATGGCTTGTCAGCTACGCCAGTGTCGTCACCAAGGCTATCGTCCATGCCGGCCAAACGTTCACCATCTCCGGCCTGTCGTGTGTCGCGACGGATCCCTACTACCGGCACCGCGGTCTCGCGAGGCGGGTCGTCGCGGCCGCGACCGCGCACATCGAGCGGAGTGGTGTCGATTTCGGGGTATTTACCTGCGATCCCGAGCTCGCACGGCTCTATACCGGCGCAGGATCGTGGTCGATTGCTCCCAATGTCGTCCTTGTCGGCTCTCGAGATCCCTCTGCCATAACCAGCTCAGCGCTGGGAGTCGTCGTTCTCATGCGGCTCTTTTCAACCAAGGCACATGCCGTTGCCGGCACGCTGCTCCGCGGCACCATAGACCTCGATCTTCCGGTTGGTCACTTCTGGTAAGGGAGGACTCAGCCGTCCATCGACGAAGCGAGTCGTTCGTTCGGCAGACGTCTTGGTAGGCTACACTGAGCCGAGATGATCGTGAGATGCTGATGAAATTATTGGACGAGGGAGGTTCGCGAGTGTCGGGATCATTCGTTGTCAAAACCAAACAGGAGCTCAATCACGTCGCGCTGAAGGTGACCGATATGAATCGTGCGGTCCACTTCTACCATGAGTTGATCGGTCTGCCGGTCACGCGCACGCGTGGCAAGGAAGGCGATCCGGACGCGGTTTGGCTGCCAGGTGTTCAGCTGGTCAAGGGAGAAGCCGGTCTAGATCCGTCCGGCACGCTCGATCACGTTGCACTCGGCATCGAAAACCTCGAGGAACTCTGCGCGCGGCTGGATGAGGCTGGCGTCAAGGTCGATCGGTCTATTTCTGAGATCATAGGTTCCGACGGTAAGCCGTTCGCGCTGGCCGCTTTCTACTACGACCCGGATGGCAATCGCATCGAGATCTTCAAGCACATCTAGACAGCTCGTCTACTTCGACGGCAAACAGCGGCGCTCGTCTCGTTCGTTACGGAGCGGGGCGAGCCTGGGGCCGGCGGCGTGCCCGTGCCGCTGCACGCACGATCCAGCATGGAAACATAGGCTATGGCTTTCCTGCGCGCGTTGCGCAAGCGACAGCTGGCGATTCTCTGGCTGAGTCAGGTCCTCTCCGGCTCTATCGGAGCCTTCGGCTTAGTCGTCGGAGCCTATGGTGCTACCAACGCGGTTGGCAATCTCATCATCTGGATCAAATCGGTAGGGTCTACAGCTTTCGCGCGACGATAGGGATGGTCGGTGGCTCGCTTGGGCTGCTACTGGTCGTGCCGATCTTTGCTCATGCCAGTGTGCCGCTGGTCATCGGTGGTTGTGCGGTATCGATGCTGGCCGTCGGAATCGCCGGATTCGTGCGATTCGGGTTCACCGATCCGTCTCCGCCTGCGTTTCGGGAGATGGACGCTCCGTCAACGCTGAATTAAGGGGTGTATCAGCCCAATCGGATGTCGATTTCTATCTCACCCAATCGACCAGATACAGAGGGTCATGATTGGTAATCCCCAACGTCTCGAGAAGAGTAAGGAGAGCTACGCAATGACACAGAAGATCACGCCGTTCTTATGGTTCGATCACCAGGCTGAAGAGGCAACGAATTTCTACGTCTCGATCTTCAAGAATTCTGAGGTTCTCAGCATCAATCGAATTGGCTCCAGCGGGCCGGAAGATGAGGGAACCGTCATGACGACCTCGTTCCGGCTCGACGGCCAGGAATTCATGGCTCTCAATGGTGGTCCGCACTTCAAGTTCTCCGAGGCCGTCTCATTCTTCATCGACTGCGACTCGCAGGAGGAGGTCGATGATCTATGGACCAAGCTCTCAGAAGGTGGTGAGACCAGTCAGTGTGGTTGGCTGAAAGATAAGTTCGGTCTGTCGTGGCAGGTTGTACCGTCTGTCCTCGGCGAGATGCTGCAGGACCCGGATCGTGCGAAGGCTGACCGGGTCCTGCAGGCGATGCTTCAGATGAGCAAGATCGACATTGCCAAGCTCCGGCAAGCCTACGACGGGTGAGGGCAGTATTCGCAGGGCTTACTCCCCCGGCACATCCGCTGCGGCCGGTTGCGGCTCCAGTTCCCCACGGAGACTGGTGCGTGCGTAGAGAATCAAGGCCGGGATGAGTGCGGCGCCCGACGCGATCATCGCCGCACCCAAAGAGACGGCGGTGCCGAGGAGACCGATCAATGGACCCCCAATGATCTGTCCCAGGGCATCGAGCTGGCTGCTCATCGAGAAGACCGTCGCACGAATGCGCGGCTGCAGGCTCTGGTTCATCCAGGCGGTATAAAGCGGCTGATTCGCGGTTCGCATGGAGTAGGCTGCCCAGTAGGTTGCCAGCCCGAGCGCAAACCCACCGGCGATACCAA
Organism: uncultured Chloroflexia bacterium; assembly: GCA_963739715.1. Lineage (GTDB taxonomy): Bacteria > Chloroflexota > Chloroflexia > Thermomicrobiales > Thermomicrobiaceae > CALAGB01. Next base: position 67,181 of record CAVUBN010000009.1, read on the forward strand.
AACCCACGACGCTCATGGCCAGGATCGCGTTGATCAGCATGAGCATGCGCGTGACTCGAATGTGGCTTCTGGTGTCGACTCTTCGTAACGCGATCTCGGTCACCAACAGGCTGAGTCCCATCGCGCCGGCATTTATGATGCCGAACCAGACGATGGGACTCAGGTGACCGGCGGAGGGAAATCCCAGATTGGCGAGAAAATGCGCCTCCCACAGCCGATCGAATGCCTCCGAGGACATGCCGTAGAAAATGCCGATCGCCAGTATGGTCATCAAGATCGGGCGTCCCCGCACCACACTCAGACCGTGCGAAAAGGTGCGCTTCATCTCGGCAAAGGGTAGGCGTTCGGGGTGAGGGTTTGGGTGGAAGTTGCGCTCCGGCATGATTAGCAGCATGAGGATGCCGAGTATGATTACACCGATCCCTGCGACCACAATCGGCACGTTGACGCGAATGCTCGCCAATCCGACGCTGATAAGCATTCCAACGATCGAGGCGGCTTGCCCCAGCTGGGCGCTACGCAGGTAGATTCGTCCGGCCGCTGCTTCGTCATCGAGCTCGTCGGCGATCCACGCCTCTCGAGCCCCGCTGATGAACGTGTAGCCGACGCCCCACATCACCTGAGCGATCAAAACGGTCGCGAAGAGTGCGATCGCGCCCTCAAAGGCAAACCCGGTGCCGATCAGGATGAGCCCAATGATGATCGATGTGCGGCGGCTGCGAACGTCGGCAACGACGCCGGTCGGAATCTCGAACAGAAAGGTCGAGCCTTCAAGCACCGTGCCCACGAGCAAGAGCTCGAACGGATTAAGGCCAACCACGACGAAGCGATAGACCGCGGTGTAGGTCGCGAACATTGAGAAGAGGAGCGAAAAGGAGCCAACCAGTAACAAATAGACTCGCGAAGGAGACATCGAATTCGAAAACATCCTCTACCACCATCGTGCGTGTAGACCTGCGCCAGGTAATGGACCTTGGCGCTCGATCCATATGACGTTCGTTTTCACACCATTTGGAAAACACCCGAAACTGACAGTTTGCGCGAACCAGTTCGCGCGTGCCGTCCATCCGGGCCGATGGCTTGTCGCTCCAGAAACAGTGGAGTCGACGAAACTAGAGGATTAACACGTACCTTACTCACCAATCGCGCCAAAATCATGACTACCGTGGCAGCACTATACCTCAAATCGATAGGGGCGTCGCGCGAGTGCAACCAATACAGCGGAGGGCAATGAAGATGGCCGCCAGCAGGCTTGCTGACGGCCAGGAAGAGGGGCGGGAAGGGGATATCTTAGTTGCTGGCGAGGCCAGTCGTCGAATCCGCCGGTAGGCCAGTAGCGCCACTCACTGGGCTCAGGCTGCCGTCAGCGTGAACTTGGAACGCGCCGATCGTCCCATCGCCATTATTGACGTAGAGGAAATGGCTGTTGTTACTCAACGCCATATCGATCGGATGGGTGCCCGCGCCCGTGTCGGCGGTGATACCGTCGGTGTTGAGAATAGTCAGAGAACCGTCGTGCCCAATGGCGAAACCGGTAATCGAATGAGAGGCTGCGTTTGTGGTGTAGGTGTACTTCCCGTTTTTCGTAATCACGAGCCAGCAAGCAGCATCCTGATAAGTCGCCGCCGGACCAGTGATCGGGCTGATCGTTCCGTCATGCGAGACCGTATACGGGGTGACGAAGCCCGATGCTTCGGACACGATCAGGTGTCCCCGCTTGTCGAAGTCGAAGCCAAAAGGAACATCTGCATTGGACGCGAAGCTCTGTGGTGGCCCCGCGACCCCGTTGACATCGACGAGGTAGCTGTCAAGCGTATTCGAGAGTTTCCCGGCGACCACCAGCACCCTGCCGTCTGGTGAGAACTGAACCTGGACCGGCGTTGTGCTGTTGGCGGGCTGTGTCGATCCGGCGATCATCGACAGATTGCCGTGGTGGCCAATGTCGAATCCGGTGATGTTACGTGAGCCACCGGCGTTAAGGACGTAGAGCAAATCGTCGTGGACAGTGAGGCTGATCGGCAGCGTACCGCCCGACGGTACGGTATCGACCAGGCTGAGTCCCTGTCCGGTCACCCGGAAGCTCGAGATGCTATCGCTGCCTGCGTTGACCGCGAACAGCCAGCGTCCGTTGTCACTCAGAATGACCGCGCCTTGGGATCCCAGGCCAGACCCAGTCCCGTTGCCACCGGAATCGACGAAACCGGCCGGTGAAAGAGCACCGTTGGCGGCGCGATTGAAGATCGCAATCCGGTTGCCAGCCGCTTCGTTGGTAATCGTATAGACCTGTCCAGCCGAGCCGGCAGCACTGGCCGTTCCGACCAGGGCCGCAAAGGCCGTGGCGATGAGTCCGAACGCGAAGAGCAATCGGAGCGACTGTGAGAAATAGGTTCGTGTCATCTGTACCTCCCTGCAACGTGAAACTGACATGGTGATGCGTGTTGGGATGTCTCTGCCCTGTCTCCCTTCGTGCGAACGTCGTATCGAGAACCCTCTGTGTGCAATGTGCGCTTCACGTGTTACGCAGTCATTACGAGGCTGAACGAGACATGAACTGTTGTCGACGATGGCTGTAAATAGGTCTTCTCACCATGGAACGGACGACTACGATGTTCCCGCCCCCACGCCAATGAGCGATAAAAAGACCTGGAATCGTTCCATATTGAGGCGTTCCACTCGACAGTTTCAGGTTAGAATCGGCTTAGCATGCATGGGAGGAGATCGTGAAGGAACGTTGTCCGTTCTGCGGTCAGGCCAGCGAGATGATCTGGGTACGGGCCCACTATCAGTGTTCGGCGTGTGGTCAGGTTGTCGTTCCCTGTTGTAATGGTGAGACGACGTTCGATTGCCCAGTGGAGACTGGCTCGGCAGTCGGTGGATCGCTCTGGCCTGATGTGACTTCGATCTCAGAAAGCAACATTAATAGGAAGGACGCCTGAATCAATGTTCCGTCGGGGAATCCTGCTGGCCACCACCAATCCAGGCGTCTCTCGCTTCGTGCGCCGCTATGGCATGCGAATGGGCGCCGCCCGCTTTGTCGCCGGTGAAACGCTCGATGAATGCGCATCGGTTCTCCGTCGCCTGAACCAGCAAGGACTCGCGACCAACACGACACTGCTCGGTGAAGGCGTGCGCGATGAAACAATGGCGCTTGAGGTGGTCGAGGAGTATGAACGCGTCCTCGATCGTATCGCCAACGATCAGCTCCAGACCAACGTCGCGCTCAAGCTAACCCATCTCGGTCTCGATATCGATGAGGATCTTGCGTACCAGAACGTCGCTCGACTGGTGGAGCATGCGGCCACGAAGAACAACTTCATCCGCATTGATATGGAAGAGTCGGCACGAGTCGATCCGACACTCCGGATTTACCAGCGGCTGCGGGCTGCCGGTCATGAGAACGTTGGGACGGCGCTGCAAGCCTATCTCTACCGCACTCAGCGTGATCTCGGTGAATTGCTCCCGCTGACTCCAAACCTGCGGCTGGTTAAGGGAGCCTACCTCGAACCATCTAACGTCGCCTATCCCGAAAAAGAAGATGTCGACCGGAACTATCTCGGGTTGGCCGAGCGGATGCTGAGTGGCGATGGCTACACCGCTATCGCGACGCACGACGAGAAAATCATCGATTATGTCATCAACTACACTCGCGGTCTCGGAATCGGAAACGATCGCTTCGAGTTCCAGATGCTCTACGGGATCCGGTCGCAGCTGCAGCTTGATCTGGTGCGGAGGGGGTACAAGGTCCTCGTCGCCTCCCCGTTTGGTCAAGAGTGGTATTTCTATCTGATGCGCCGATTAGCGGAGCGCCCGGCCAATGCCTTCTTTCTCCTACGGAATCTGGTTCTCAAGTAGTCACTGCGGTGGTGGTTGAGTAGAGTCGTGAGGTGTGCGGGATCGAACGCCGCCTAGTGGAGTTGATTCAGTGAACGTTGTTGGGCTGGCCGTGCGGCTGGCGTGGCGCACCGAAGAGCCATTCATCCGAATGCAAGACCTTCCGCTGTCCTGAAGAATTGGCGCAGAGGACAGCGGAGGAGGGCGCGACAGATGACCTCCTCCCGGCGTAACCGGGGGTTCAACGTTTATGCTCAATCTGGTTCGTCTTCGCACGACGCTGATCGGTCTCGTTCGATCGCGTGGGCGATATTTATCAAGAACACAATCGAATAGGGCCGGTGATAACCGGCGGAAACGACCTCCTTTTCTCGGCTTGACCGGGCTCTGGCGGCACGCCGATTTCCTGCGATTATGGGCCGCCGATGCCGTGTCGGAGACCGGATCGCAGGTGACGCTGCTGGCGTTGCCACTGCTGGCAGCCCTGGCGCTCAACGCCACACCCGCCGAGATGGGCTTCCTGATGGCGGCCGGTACGGCGCCGAATTTGATCTTCGGACTGATCGCCGGTGTCTGGATCGATCGCGTCCGGCGGCGGCGCTTGATGATCGTCGCCGATATCGCCCGCATGATGCTCCTGCTGACAATCCCCGTCGCCTGGATCCTGGGTGCCGTTCGCATCGAGCTCCTCTATGTCGTGACCTTCCTCGGTGGATCGCTCAAAGTCGTCTTTGACGTGGCCTATATGTCGTACCTGCCGGAGCTGATTGGACGTGAGAATCTACTGGAGGGAAACAGCAAGCTGCAGTCGACGGCATCGTTGGCGCAGGTGCTGGGTCCAGGCCTGGCTGGGGTGCTGGTCGGCGCGTTTGGTGCAGCCTATGCCATTCTGATCGACGCGTTTAGCTTCCTGGTCTCGGCGCTGTCCCTTGGGCGAATTCGAACACCGGAACGCGAGCCAGCCACTCCAATGGAGCATCCTCCGATCCTGCTTGGAATCCGTCAGGGGTTTCGTCTCGCTCTCGGCAACGCTATCCTTCGCGCGCTGATGTTGAGTGCCAGTACGACGACCTTTTTCGGCTACATATTTCTCGCGGTTTACGTCCTGTACATGGTCAATGTACTTGGCCTGAGCGCAGGCGTGGTCGGTCTGGTATTCGGGCTCGGAGGATTGGGGGCCCTGATCGGCTCGATGATCGCCGCGCCGATCGCCCGGCGCATCGGTGTCGGTCCGGCAGTCATCGTCGGACAGGTGATGTTTGCGGTCTGTGGCGCGCCCATTCCGCTGGCGGTCCTCGTTCCATCGGTCGCTCTGCCGATGGTACTGGCAGCCGAGTTCTCACAATGGATGATGCTGCTGGTCGCCGAGGTCAACGCCATGAGCCTGCGTCAGGCGATCACGCCCGATCGTTATCTGGGCCGGATTAACGCAACAAGCAAGTTCGTGGTCGGCGGCTCCATCTCGATCGGTTCGCTGGCGGGCGGTGCGCTTGGCGAAATAATCGGTCTCAAGGCGACCCTGGTGGTCGGCATCATTGGTTTCGTTTTCGCTGCGTTCTGGGTCTATTTCTCACCATTGCGTTACCTTTATGAACAGCCCGAACCGCTTGACATCGAGGACGCAGCCGCCAATTGACGCTGCTGGTGACGACTGCTACCGTGAGCAACATATGGGATCGCAATGAAGCCGGTTGGGCCGCGTCGTAGCATTCATGCGCGGTGAGTTTTAGCATCGATGATGACGGAATGGGAGCAGGCTATGGAGCTTACGCGAACGCTCTGGGATGAGCAGGATGGGGTTGGGATCATTACGCTCAATCGTCCGGAGCGGCTGAATGCGATTGACCTTCGGACGATTGTCGAACTGGACTACTTGGTCGAGCGCACCTGGAATCGTGAGTCGGTTCGCTGCCTGATCATCACCGGTACCGGTCGCGGCTTTTCAGCCGGCGCGGACGTCAAGGATTGGGGCGACCCCAACAGCGTCGAAGCCGATGAGGACAGAGACGGGTGGGCGCTCCACATGCACCGGCTGATGTCGCGGCTGTACCGCATTCCCAAGCCGGTTATTGCTGCGGTAAACGGTGTCGCCGTCGGCGGTGGCTGCGATCTTAGCCTGGTCGCCGATTTTCGCATCGCCTCAACGAGCGCGCGCTTTGGCGAGGCCTACATTCGAGTCGGTTTCTCACCGGATGCTGGCGGCACCTTCCTGCTGCCACGCTTGATCGGTTCATCGCGGGCGGCGGAAATGATCTACACCGGCCGGATCATCGACGCTCAAGAAGCGGAGAAGATCGGCCTGGTCAACGCGCTGGTCGATCCGGACGATCTCATGTCGACTGCCATGGAATGGGCTACGCGGCTGGCATCAGGCCCGACGGTCGCTATTGGATTGGCGAAGGAACTGATCCGCCAAAACGCCGAGCTCGGCTTCGAGGATGCGTTGCGCAACGAGCGACGCGGCGGGCAGATCTGCGGTGATACTGAAGACCATAAAGAGGGTTTGCAGGCAACGCTTGAAAAGCGTCAGCCGGTCTTCAAGGGACGCTAGGGTCAGCGGGCAGCCCGGAATCTATCGTTGAACGATAGATTCCGGGCTGTCCAATCTCGACGTCCGGGGCGCCATCGCAGTAGCGTCAGCGTGGTATCAACCTCCACCGCGCCGGCCGCGAGGTGAGATCTGTGGGGCCGCGACATTGGTTCGGGTCACCGTGAAACTGGAGCCGTCCGCACCCAGTGCCGAGGTCCGGGCCAATGCCTGTCCAGCCACGACTTCCATGGTGATCGACTGTCCATTTGCCTGAGCGATCGTTTTCGTCTGCCCATTCTCGGTCGTTGACGCGTTCGAGAATGGGATGCTGCCGAAGTTGTCCAGTGGCAGGAGCAGACGACGCCCAGCCGATGGGGACTCCTCGATCCATTCTGCCGAAGACAGCGACGACTGGTAGTTTAGCGTCGTCTGATATGTCTGATTCGTGGTCAGATCCTTAATTATCACCTGCCAGGTTCCGCTCGACTGCTGAGCAATGGAGACGCTGACGTGGTCACCAGGGTTCACCGTGAGTGAGACGGTCTGCGCGGCCTGAGGCAAGGTTTCCACCCATGCGGCGTAGGTGACCTGACTACCCTGGACGATGGCCTGTGTGCCCGCCTGAATCAGGTCAGTGGACGTGATCCCACCAATGCCAACCCAGGTCGCGTCAGCCGCCGGTGTCGTCGTCGTGGCCACGTTCGGGATGGTCCAATCGGCCGAGACCGCGGTAAACGTGCCTCCCGTTGCGGAATAGCCAGACCAGTTCACCGACTTGCCCGTGTCGACGGCAGGAGAGGTCGTTCCTGGCGATGTTGGGGCGCCGGCGGAGCCGGAAGGCGGCTGGAGCTGACGCGAATCAGGATGCTGATCCGATTGGATCTTCCACGTGCCTCCTTGCTGAACGAGCGAGTAGACGTTGGTGTCCTGCTGCTGCAGTGTCCCCTGGTTGCCGTAGGTTGTGGTCCAGATCTCAACGGTCGTTGCCTGTGCTGTCGATGAACCCTGCAGCGTAATCGGACCCCAGGTCAGATTGGCGAGATGGATCGCGGTGACGCCCGAAGCAGAAATTGACTGTAGGTCTTGCACCAGTTGGTTGTAGTAGGCAGGCGTTGCCGTATCGCTCATGAGCGTCGGGTCATTGGTAGCCAGCGCCTGTTCCTGCTCCTGGTTTGCGCGCTGAACCACCTGCTTGATCGCCGCGATCTGGGCGCTAGTCGGAGTTGCAGAGGCGGATGGTGTAGACAGCGATGTCGCAGTCGGGGTCGCCGTGCTCGTGGCAGTAGGAGTACTCGGAATCGCTGTCGCTGTCGGCATCGCGGTCGGCGTCACAATCGACGTGGCCGTGCTCGAGATCGCCGCTGACGTAGCGGATGGCGTGCTGCCGGTCGTTGCAGTGGCGCCAGTTGTACCGGGCGTGCTGTTGCTGGATGGCGACAAGGTGCATGCTGACAGTGGAATCGCTAATAAGAGCACGACCAGGACCGTAACCGGGAGGGTTCGAAACGCTCGCGGAGGACGGAAAAATAGGCGTCGCACAGACGACACGCTGTCTTTGTGTTCTCTTGAGGGTCGTTTCCTCTTGTTTTCGTTCATGGCACCGCTCATTCGTCCGCGATTCAAGGCCATTCCTAGTTAGTTTCCCCACCGCGGGAATGATCTCGAAAGCATCGAGAGTATTCTGCATCCCAGGGACTTGGCGTCTTTTCGATGGACGTCTGGTCCCTGAACCAACAACTCTATGATCCCACTCGCGGCTGAATGTGATCTGAATGACGTGTGAATCCATTCTGAGCACTGCAAGGTCGCAACAACGTCTCGCGCGGCGCAGACTTCGCCGCACCCGATTTCTCCGGAGCCGGAAGATCATTGCCTGCCGGCTCCATTCGGACAATGATCGCTGATTGGAGGCTAAAGGTGGTATCTGGGCTTTGCACCGATTCCGCGCATGAAGTGATCTTTCAGGATGACTGGATCAAACTCCGGGTGCGATCGGCTCGGCGTTGCCGCGATGCGGGCGGCGATGAACGAGGGTGTTGTCGACCAGAGCGCTGCCTGAACCAGCCGGTCAAAATGCTGTTCACCACGTGCCCAGTGATTATTCGAAATCCCGGCGGTCACCCCAGGACACTAGCATTCGGATCCACTCCATGGCACAACGGTGCATCAAGCTGATAGCGGTAAGTTTTAGTCTTGACTGAAACTTTCATACAGCTATAGACTCTTCTGGGCAATGGGCTTGCACGCTCAGTCGTGAGATCGATTCTGGAGGAAGTCACCGTGAGCCAGGAACTTGAGCTTCTACCCGAAGTTCGTGAGTTCGTCGAGTCTATCGGGGGCTATTTCACGCAATACGGCCTTCCGGGTATCGCCGGACGTCTGATGGGGTTGGTGATCGTAGCTGATCGTCCACTTTCGCTCGATGACATGGCCAACGCGCTTGGTGTCTCACGTGCCTCGATATCGACGAACATTCGCATGATCAAAGCAATCGGATTTGTGGAGCAGGTCAGTCTTCCGAACGATCGGCGGGACTATTACCGTTGCAGCAGTGATCCATGGGGAGCAAGCCTGCGGGCCAATATCGTTGGCACCGATGCGCTCCTGGACATAGCCAGGACTGGACTGCTCGCCATTCGCGACAAAGACCGCCAGGCACGCGATCACGTCAAAGACTTGATCGATTTCGGCGAGTTTTATATCGAGGAAGAGCGGGGTGTCCTGCAACGCTGGCGCGAGCGGCGACACGACCGTCTCGCGTTCAGCACCAGATCCGGAGCAGATGAATCATGACAGAAATTGTCGAGACCGCGGCATTGACCAAATACTACGGATCGACCCTGGGAATTAAGGAATTGACCCTAACTGTGAAAGAAGGTGAGGTGTTCGGTTTTCTCGGACCAAATGGAGCCGGAAAAACCACCACTATTCGACTACTGATGGGCCTGCTACGTCCTTCCGGGGGCTCAGCACGAATTGCTGGGCTGAATTGCTGGTCCCAATCGCCGGAGGTCAAGCGCCTGGTTGGCTATCTACCGGGCGAGTTTAACGTCGATCCAGCCCTGACCGGCGCCCAAATTATCGAGTATCTGGGTCATCTCTCTGGCGGCATCGATCAAGACTACGTCAAACGCCTCGTTAATCGATTCGAGTTCGATCCTTCCAAACGTTTTCGCGATTATTCCCGTGGCAACAAGCAGAAAGTCGGACTGATCCAGGCCTTCATGCACCGGCCGCGCCTACTGATCCTGGACGAGCCAACGGCCGGACTCGATCCACTGAACCAGCAGGAGTTCTATACCTTGGTCAATGAAGCTCGGGCTGACGGCAGCACCATATTTCTCTCGTCGCACATCCTGCCGGAGGTAGAGCATAGCTGTGATCGAGTCGGGATCATCCGAGCAGGGGAACTGGTCAAGATCGATCATGTTTCAACCCTCAAGGAGATGCGACGTCACGTGATCGACATCGTCTTTCCTGGTCCGGCATCGCCGGAGTGGTTTGCTGGGCTACCGAACGTGAGTGACGTCAAGCTCATGAACGACGGCAACACGATTCAGCTCACGCTGCAAGAGGAGATGTCCGATGTCATCCAGGTGGCGGCGCGACATGATGCCGTTTCATTCACTGCCCGCCAACCGAGTCTCGAAGAGGTCTTCCTGCGTTACTACGAACCGCAGTCGGCTGGAGACCGGTTACCATGATGTTTCGATCAATCTTTCTCAAAACGCTACGAGATCAGCGCTGGCCGGTCATCATCTGGAGCGCGATCACCGTGCTGGTGACCGTTGCGGGCTACGAAGCCTTCAAGCAGGTGAATCCTGCCCAGGTCGAAAGCCTGATCAATAATTCTGCCTTTGTCTTCTTCAATGACCCGGTCGAAGTTGGTACTGCTGCCGGGTTCGTTACTTTTCGCTACGGCTTCTTCTTTTCCCTGGTACTCTGCATCTTCGTGGTGTTGATCGGCGGTCGTCTGCTGCGCGGGGAGGAAGCACGTGGATCGATCGAGCTTCTGTTGGCTCGACCGCGCTCCCGTGGCCGGCTCTTCGCTGAAAAGGTGCTGGCGAGCGTCTTCTCGATTCTGATTCTCGGACAGGCTTTTTCGCTTGGCGCTGTTCTCGGAGAGAATCGGTTGAACCTGTCCGTGTCGATCGGTAACGCGATGCTCACTGGATTCAATCTGAGCGCGCTCCTCTTCTTCTACGCGATGCTTGCACTGCTGATTTCGCAATACACCCAGACGTCTGGCTCGGCCGCTGGAATCGCGGGCGGGCTCTACGCGCTCGCCTTCATCATTGATGGCACTGGCCGGGTCTACGAGTCGGCCGCCTGGGTGCGTCGTCTCTCACCAAACTACTACTCCGACCTGAGCAAGCCGTTGATCACGAGCTACGGGACGAACTACCTGGCGCTAGCCTTTCTCCTGTTCCTCGGTCTGCTTCTGCTGACGGCTAGCGCGATCGTCTTCCTGCGGCGTGACGTCGGATCGGTCGCGGCGCTGCCATTCATCGATGGGCGACTGCGGGCGGATCACATTCCTCGGCCGGAGGCTGTGATCGACCGATCGGCTCAAGATCGGTGGCTGACGTCGGTCTTCATGCGATCGCTACGTGCGACCGGCCCAGCGTTGGGCTGGTGGTCGCTCGGGGTCTTCATCTACGCCGCGTACGGATCCGGGATAGCGAAGTCGTCCGAGGATCAGTTTAGAAACCTTGTCGAGGGATCGACCCTCGCCAGTAAGCTGTTCAAAGACGCGCTCCAGGCCGCAAACAATGGATTCCTCGCCTTGATCGTCTTCACCTTCGCGGCCATCATCGTGCTGCTCTACGCGTTGATGCGGGCGGGTGACTGGCCGAGCGATCAGGACAATGGGCGGTTGGACATGGTGCTAAGTACGCCTCATCCCCGGTGGCAGGTCGCGTTGCAATCGTATCTTGCCGCAATCATCGGCTTTGTCCTCCTTGCCTTAGCTACCACGGCAGGTGTCCTTGCCGCCGCGCTGGTTACGCATCTGGCGATTGACGCAGGCAGGGTCCTTGCCGCGTCGCTGGCCTTCGTTCCGCCGATGGCGGTCGTGGCGAGCGCGGTCTATGCTCTCGGCGCCCGGCTGCGCTCCGGAGTCGTCATGGGAATTGTCGGGGCCTACCTCGGGCTCGCCTTCTTTATGGACTTGCTCCGTTCATTCCTTAACCTGCCGAGCTGGATCTTGCATCTCTCGGTCTTCAATGCCTACGGGCAACCAATGCTGAATGGCATCGACTGGACTGCGTCGATCACGATGCTGGCTTTGGCCGTGCTTTTTGCCGCCGCTGGCATCTACTTGTTCCAGACCGGTGACTTGCGGCAGGGTGGTTGAGCGCGAAGTTCACGATTTATGCTTGCCGCCACCGTCCAGCGTGGTTAGCATGACGATGCCAACCTGCCCATCATTGGTGATTCTGCTGGCCGGATGGGCTCGACCAGACAAGGGAGACGAGGCCGAACGATGCGTGATTTGAGTGAGACCCTACGTGGGAAATACGTCAATCTAGAGAATCTTCGAAAGACGGTTGATGGCGGGCCGTACGACGCGGTAATCGCCATGTCACCGGAGAACGTGCCCTACTACAGTGGCTTTTACAATATGGACCTACGAACGCTACCGGAACGGTTTCACTTCGTCATCTGGCCACGTAACGCAGAGCCGCCCTGGTAGTGGTGGAACGTCGCGCTCAGACGGTGCGCCCCGAAGAGACCTTCATCACCGACGTGCGTGGTTACGAAGGGGAAGGTCTTGATTCGATGCGGGTCGTATCTGAGGTGCTTCGAGAACATGGAATCACCAAGGGACGAGTTGGCATTGAAGGGCGAAACTTCCCAGGTGGTCACCTGCAAGAACTCCAGCGTCGTCTTCCCGACGTCACCTTCGAGGACGCCTACTACTTTCTCGAGAGCGTGCGCCTGATCAAGACCCAGGCCGAGGTCGACACCTTAATCAAAGTCAACCTGATGACAACTGCAGCCATCGACGCCGCCTGGAAGGCCGCGAAACCAGGTGACACTGAACGGGACATTATGGCCCAGATGCAGTTCGAGCTAATGAAGCGGGGTGCCGACATGGTCACCGCGCCGCTGCTCGCCGCCGGTTCGCGCAGTGGAATGTGGCACGCCACCGCAGCCGACATCCCGGTCGAGAACGGCATGATTCTCAAGACCGATTTTGGTGGGACGCTGGATGGATACTACTCAGACATCGCCCGCACCGCCGTCATGGGCAAGGCGACCGACCGTCAGAAGGAGATGCACGCCAAGCTGACCGAGATCAAAGATCGGGTTATCCACGGCATTCGGCCGGAGATGCCGGCCTCAGCCATCGCTAAGCTTGGAATGCAGGCGTACGAGGACCTCGGCCTCGAATTCAAATGGAGCATCATCGGTCATAGCATTGGTATGGGGTTGCACGAGTCGCCACAAATCTACAGTTGGGTCGAAGAGCCGGTCCTGCCGGGGATGGCCATGATGATAGAGATCGGCTACAACGAGTATCCCGAGGACAGCTTCCACATTGAGGATCTAATTCGTATCAATGAGAACGGGGCGGAGTATCTGACCGATCCTGATGCACACCGCCACATCTGGGAGCTTGGCGTCTAATTCGTACCGTTTACTCGGCAGGGACAGCCCACGAGTCTGTGCCTGCCAGGAATCTGCTCCTACTGTACTGCTTCGATACGGCCGGTCTTGACGTCATAGATGAAGCCGTGAATTGCGACATTCTCCGGTATGAACGGGCAGTCGCGGATCGTGGCGATGTCGTCTCGCACGCTCTGGGCGAGATCGGTGAACGGGAGGAAGTCAATATCCTCGGCGGGCGCGTCGAAGCGCTCCGTCAGCTTTGCACTCAACTCCTCATTGCTGAAGCTCGACATCCCGCAGTCGGTGTGGTGGATAACGACAACTTCGTTGGTACCAAGCATCTGCTGCGAAATAATCAGCGAGCGTAAGGCATCCTGATTGGCCCGTCCCCCGGCATTACGGATGATGTGCGCGTCACCCTCCTGCACACCGAGAAACTTAGCGGGATCAAGCCGCGCATCCATGCAGGTGAGCACCGCCACGCGACGACGCGGCGGCGCCGTGAGATCGGCTTTGTCGAATGCAGCGGCATAGCACGCGTTCGCTTCCTGAAGTTCCGGAACGACTGACACTCCTGAATATCCTCTCGTTGTTGATTGAGCACACGATAATACAGACTGAGAGTCCGAAAGCATTCTTGGCTGATTGCTCTTTGATCTCCATGTTCCGAACTGCCGTCCGCAAGCCCAGCCGATGTACTCCGCGATCAGGCGAGGTACATCAGCAGGTTTGGGGATTGGCTGTCAAACGTGGGGGTGGGCTGATTGTCAGGGTCAACGGATACGACCGCGACCATATCCCTTGCCGGCCTGATACTCCTCGCCGGTGAGCATGGTGATGACGGCGATGGCGTGATGAATCGTGCAGCCCCTGGTGATCTGAGCGCAGGCAGCCTCGGCGACGGACTCGTCGCCAAGTGATAGCTGTAGTAACAATCTCGCTTCGATTGGTTCGATCTCATAGATGCCTGCAAGGCGTCGCACTGCGGCTTCCTCTCGCTCGGCCACTTCACGCAACTTTCGCGGGAGATCGTCTCGCTCCAACCCCTCGGCCTGCATCTCTCGATAGATCTTTCGTGCTTTGAGCCGGGCTAGCCGACTCCAGGTTTTTTGATCGTACATGGACCCTCTTATCTGTGTCTCGATCTTTGTCGCGCTTACCGGCGCGAGTCGGCGACCAGCATGTCTTACTCCGATGGAGGCCAGGACAGATACTGTATAGCCGACTATATCTTGTGAATTGTACCAAGCTTGGTCGGGACTCCCGGCAGTGTGCCCGCCATACTGGTATCCTGAGCCGCGTTAATTGGATGGGTGAAGGAGGTCGACAGATGCGTGTTCTGGTGGTCGGTGGAACTCAGTTTATCGGGCCGTACGTGGTGCGCCGGCTCAGCCGCGACGGAAACAAGGTTGCGGTCTTTCATCGTGGATTGACCGAAGCCAAGCTTCCGAGAGACGTTCGGCATATCCATGGCGAGCGGGATCGGATGAGTGAGTTCGCCGCACGAGTTTCGGGAGTTCGCGCCCGATGTTGTGCTCGACATGCGCCCGCTGACCGAGCAGGATATCAGGCAGACGGTCGACGCCGTGCGTGGAATCGCAAGACGACTCGTCGCGATAAGTAGCATGGATGTCTATCATGCCTTCGGAATCCTCACCGGTTTCGAGGAAGGTCCAACCGAGCCGATGCCACTGACCGAAGACTCGCCGCTGCGCGACAAGCTCTTCCTTTATAGAGGCGCCAAGAACTCACGACTCCCGGATACCGACAACTACGAGAAGATTCTGGTCGAGCGCGTGGTTCTTGGCGACGATGACTTACCGGGCACGATGCTGCGACTGCCCGTGGTGTATGGCCCGGGAGATGGCCAGCACCGGCTATGGCCCTATCTGAAACGGATGGATGATGGCCGGTCTGCGATCATATTGAGCCAATCTGGGGCCATCCGCCGCTTTGCTCGCTCGTTCGTCGACAACGTCGCCGCTGCTATTGCCCTTGCCGTCACCGATGAACGTGCAGCGGGGCGAGTCTACAATGTCTCTGAGCCCGAAGTATTCAACGAACAGGATTGGGTGAAGCTGATCGCCCAGCAGGTCGGTTGGAAGGGCCGGATCGTCACGCTGCCGAACGACAAACTGCCGAGTCACCTCCAAGAGAGTGGCAATCCAGCGCAAGAGATGGTGGCCGATTCAGGCCGCATCCGAGCCGAGCTCGACTATCATGAAGAGGTCAACCGGGATGATGCCATCGAGCAGACCATCAAGTGGGAACGTGAGAACCCTCCTGCGCTTGATCCATCTCACTTCGACTACGCTGCGGAAGATACTGCGTTGATTGGGCAGTGAATTTCTCCTGATTCGAAACACTTCGGTTAATTCTGCAACGTTTTTGTAACGTCCCTATTGGTAATATCGAGCATGCGGGTGAGGGAGTTGTTCTGCGCGTCGGACCCTCACACATCCTATGGCAAGCAACTCCTCCCCGTTTTCTCGTCGCTCACAACAACGTGATGAAGCCCGAAACAGCTAAAGAGGCACGAGTATGAGTTCTTCCCGAGTTGACTTCATGGTGATTTCGGCCCACCCGGACGACGCTGAGGTCCAGATGGGCGGCACGATCGTAAAGCTCGTGCGCAAGGGCCAAACCGGCATATTGATCGACCTTTGTGATGGCGAGCCTTCGGACTTTGATCCACCTGGAGAGCGGGTAAAGCAAGCGCTGCGCGCTGCCGAGATTCTCGGTGTTGAACGAATCATGCTCCCCTTTCAGGACCGGATGATTCAAGACACGATCGAGATTCGTCTCGCAGTCACTCGTGAGATCCGCCGTTTGCGCCCGCGCTGGGTCTTCTCGACTTCAGCTGCCTGCGTTCATCCCGATCATGAAGCGATGGAGCCGATCGCGCGGGCCGCCGTCTTCTATGCCCGGTTGATGCATTGGGATCGCGTGCCCGGCGGGGAAGCACTGGCGGGAACCGAGCCCTGGGAAGTTGAGCGGCTCTTCTTTCCACACTGCAAACTCGAACCGGTATGGGGTGATTTTGCCTTCGCTGTCGATGTGTCCGACACGTATGAGATCAAGCAGCAGGCACTCGCTGAGTATCGATCGATCTTCAAGGTCGACGAGGGAGACCGCCTGCTAGAGCTTTACGAGTCCGAGGATTCTCACATGGGTCGGCTCGCGGGCGTGCGCTACGCCGAGATCTTCCGCTCGCACAGCCCGTTAGTGTTGGACGACCCGACGGTCTTTCTGCCGGGCGTGCACGCTTGATCAGTCTCTATGGTCATTCCGGTTGAACGAACCGAGCGAGCTCGGTGGGGATCTGCCGCAGTCCGCGCCTGAGCGCCTTGGCGAGCGCATATCGCATTGACGCGGCATAGCGATCCTGCACCGAGTCAGTCAGTGGCACGCCAAGACGTTCCATTTGCGCCAGGGCAAACTCCCAGGCGAGCTGTTCCTCGCGCCAGCGAGGACGAATGATGCCGAGTGCGTGATGTCCGACCTCGTGCGCCAGAATGGCAAAGCTGAGTGGCGAGCGCGGGTGCGGCGCCTCGATCGGGCGATTCGGATGACCGATCCAGGCGATACCGGTCATATTGCGGCGCCAGTGGCAGACGCGAACCCGATGGTCCTTCAGCAATTCTTCGGCTTGAAGAGCGTAGCGCCCTTCGATCTGAGACGTGACATCGTTCTCGCGCCGCTGGCGCCGGTCCCGTGCGGTTGAGGCCATGTGCTCCTCATCGTCCGAATGGATCTGCCGATTCTACGAGAAGAGATGATACGGCGTGACGAGGATCCGAAACTGAAGTAACTACTACTTTGTTCCGGTCGGGGCCAGACTTCAGCAACACCCTACGAGGATAGCTCGCAGATAAAGGGTGAAAGTCGGGCCTTATCTGAAGCGATGAATCCAGTGACGCTGCCGACTATCGCCCATGTCGCGATGACTGAGAGTAGAGTGCTCACTATTGAGCCGCGGCCTGAACATCGGCAGGGAAATCCTCCATCTCGAACACCTGACACAGCTCTATGATGACGCTTTCGTCGGTCAGCGGCACGTGCTTAGCCCACGCGAATCCCTCATAGGTGAGCCGTCCGAGGAGCATCGCGTCTGCAGCGAACAGTTCGTCGAACTTGAATTTGGCGGTCTCATCGCTTTCCCGGCTCCTCGAAGACGCCGTCCAGTATCAAGCACTCAGTCGCAACGACTCGACTCACATCGTTCTTCGTTGTAGTTTGTTCGTTGCGTCTATCAATCCGTAAAATTGGCAACTTTCATTGCCGGACTCGACTAGTAGCCAGGCGGCCGCTGAAAGGCACCCGAGACCTCCGCGACGGCACTCGCGATCGCGAGCAGGCGAGAGTCATCCCAGCGTTTAGTTACGAGCTGCAGTCCGACCGGTAGGCCGTCGCGGTCCTGCCCGACCGGGATGGAGATCGCCGGGTGTCCGCTATAGCTGAAGAGCGCGCTGTGGGCGCTCACCGCCCAGTAATCGACTTCACGACCGTCTACCATGAGGGGCGAACCAGTATCGCAATGAGGAAAGGCGGTCACCATCGAGGCGGGACATAGGACTACATCCCACTGCTGGAAGAAATGCTCCCAGGCGACGATCGACTGATCTCTCCGGTGCAAGGCGGTCAGGTATTGAGCGAGGGTCGTCGGAGCATCGCTCGGCCTGAACGCGCCGGTCAGCATCATGACGAGTTCGCCAACGCTCGCGGCATCCTGGCCAAAGTCGATTTCCGGCAAGGCTGCTTCCTCGACGTATGCTCCGGCCCGAAGGAGGGCCTGCGCCAGCTCACCGACAGCGGTTCGCGTGTCCAATGACACGGGGAAACCGAGAAAGGTGGAGGTGACGGCGACCCGCAGCTGTTTCAGGTCGATCGTAGGCACTGCACCGATCGGGACGGGTGGCACGTCGGTATCGACTCCATCAGGGCCGGTGATGATTGAGTAAAGGAGCGCCAGATCTTCAACCGATCGCGCGATCGGGCCGATGCTCGACATGATGCGTATCGGTCGAGGAGGTGGCATGCCGGGGACGAGCCCCGCGAGGGAGACGCGATGCTCGGTCGGCTTCATTCCGAATACTCCACAGAAGTGGGCCGGAACACGAATCGAACCAGCCAGATCGGTCCCGATATCGAACGGCGCCATTCCAGCCGCCACTGCCGCGGCCGCGCCGCCGCTCGACCCACCCGGTGTGCGGGTCAGGTTCCACGGGTTGTTGGTGCGGCCGAAGATGGGGCTGTTGCTTTGGTAGTCACCAAGCATCATCGGCACGTTCGTCTTGCCGAGGAGAATGCCGCCGGCCAATTTGAGACGGGCAGCCACTGTGCCGTCTTCCTTGGGAACGTGATCGGAGAGTTGCGGATAACCCGACGTCGTGCGCAGGCCGGCTGTCGCGTGGGCGTCTTTCAACGTGAACGGGACGCCATGGAGCGGACCCCAGACCTCACCCCGGGCCAGTGCTGCGTCGGCTTCGCGCGCCCGCTCCAGCGCTCGCTCGAAGTCGGGGATGACGATCGCGTTTAGCGCCGGGTTGCAGCGCTCGATCTGGTCAATATGAGCAGCGACGACTTCCCTGGCGGTCACCTCCCGGTCCCGGATAGCGCTCGCGAGCTGGATTACATCGGCATAGGTTGGCTCCTCAACGCTTCCTTTGCCCGAGGTTGTCATTCAGGCCCAACCTCTTTCAGTGCCCGTACCTCGATGCTGGCGAAGCGCGCCGGTGGCATTTTCGATGTCAGGCGAATCGCCTCATTCAAATCCCTGGCTTCGATCAGATAGAATCCGCCGAGCTGTTCGCGAGTCTCGGCGAAGGGCCCGTCGGTCACGTTCAGATTGCCGTTCCGGACTCGGACCGTTACCGCAGTCTCAACTGATTCCAGAGGCGACGATGTGATGTAGTGGCCGCTACGGCGCAGTTCATCTCGATATTCGAAAACCTCACCCATAATGGCGTCGAACTCATCTTGAGGAAGCGCGCTTATCTCCGCCTCACGCTGATAGATCAAGGCGAGGTACTTCATCCAATCCCCCGTTCACGTGCGAAAAGCTCGTTTCATGAGCTAGTCGTTCGATCGGGCCGAAAATCGACCGTTTAGACATGATGGTCGCAAAATTGCCTGGCGGAAGGATCGAGAGCAAGAGGAGCGTCGCCTCCCGATCTGGTTGGCGACGCTCAAACCACGAACATGTATGCCAGGTCGCGTTCCGAATCGGTCAGTGTTCCCGCAGCCCAGCCAGGTCGACTACCGGCCGGATCTCGACGGTGCCCCGGCGCGCTCCCGGGATACGACCCGCGATGTCGATCGCTTCGTCAAGATCATTCACGTCGATCAGGAAATAGCCACCCAGTTGCTCGCGGGTCTCCGCGAACGGACCGTCAGTCACGAATTGACTGCCGTTCCGAACGCGGACGCTGGTTGCAGCATCAGTGGGATGCAGCGGTGCCGTGGCGAGGAACTGGCCCTTTGCCTGGATGTTCTCGACCAACTGAAGCGATTCGTCGTAGCAGTGATCCCGGATATCGTCGTCCAGGGCCTGCTCGTCCTCGTAGATCAACAGCATATATTTCATTGGTCCATCTCCAATGCCATGACGTTCATCCGCCGGCGATCGATCCGATGATCAGGAATGGCTCCTGTCCCTCGGCGACCGGGTCGGGCAGGGGCGCGTCCGGCGATTCAAGCGACAGATCCAGCTTGCATGCATAGAAACGCAAGAAGGGCCGGCGCCGTTGGGAGGCATGATCGCGGATCGCGCCACGTAGCATCGGATAACGTGATTCGAGTTCGTCGAGTACCGTGCGCTGCGTCACCGGTCCTTCGACCTGAAGTTCGACCTCCGGGCCGACTTTGGCGATTGTTCGGAGATGGGGCGGAAGCTTGACCCGGATCATGGCAGCGTCTGAACCTCCACCGACGTCACGGCCGGAAGATCGCGAACGATCGTGTTCCAGGAGTCGCCGCCATCGGACGAAGCATAGACCTGCCCGCCGGTCGTGCCAAAGTAGATGCCACACGATTCGAGATTGTCGACCGACATAGAGTCACGCAAGATGTTGACGTAACAATCCTGCTGCGGCAGGCCGTTGGTAAGCGCTTCCCATTCATTGCCCCCGGTTCGCGACCGGTAAACACGGAGCTTACCGTCCGGCGGGAAGTGTTCGGAGTCGCTCTTGATCGGGATGACGTAAATCGTATCCGGCTCGTGCGAGTGAACCGAGATCGGGAAGCCAAAATCGCTCGGCAGGTTGCCGCTGATCTCATACCAGTTATCGCCACCATCGTCGGAGCGCATCACATCCCAGTGCTTCTGCATGAAGAGGGTATTGGGGCGTGACGGATGCATCGCGATGTTATGGACGCAGTGGCCAACCTCGGAGTCCGGGTCCGGAACCTCGAACATCATCTTCAGGCCGCCAGTTGCCGAACGCCAGGTCTCCCCGCCGTCATCGGTGCGGAAGCAGCCAGCAGCTGAGATAGCGACAAACATGCGGTTCGCATCGTTTGGATCGATCAGGATGGAATGGAGGCACATGCCGCCTGCTCCGGGCTGCCAGAGGTTCCCCTTGACGCTACGCAGTGCGTCAAGCTCATGCCAGGTCGTACCGCCGTCGGTCGAACGGAAGAGCGCCGCGTCCTCGACTCCAGCATAGACGGTATCAGGGTCGGTCAGCGACGGCTCGAGGTGCCAGACCCGCTTGAACTCCCAGGGGTGCTGCGTGCCGTCGTACCACATGTGCGTGCCGGGATTACCGGCATAGCCGAACTCGTTACCGACGGTATCCCACGTCTGGCCGCCGTCATCCGAGCGCTGCATGATTTGGCCGAACCAGCCGCTCGATTGCGACGCGTATAGCCGGTTCGGATTCACCGGGGAACCCTTGAGGTGATAGATCTCCCATCCGGCGAAATGGGGGCCAGCCACGTCCCACTTCTCGCGCTTCTCATCTGAGGTGAGAATGAAGGCGCCTTTGCGTGTACCAACCAGGACACGTACACCGCTCATTCCGTTTCCTTCCTTTAACTCCGGAGTTCTTCTCCGGCGAAAACGTAAGCCTGAAAGCCAGATCCAGCTTGGCGCCGGCTCGCTGTCGCGCGAAGTCAGCCAATCTGTCTCAATAGGTGGTCCTGCTGTGTCCGCCAATACTGGATTTGGATCGAATTATACCGCGTACGTTCGCAGTATGCAGTGTCGATGATCATTCGGTCTACTCATGAATGCGAGGTCGCGTTCACCCCCTATCTCGTGACTCGAACGCTGTGGGAAGTGATTAGCCAACGATGAGCAATAGACGGGCGCCGGTGCCCAATAAGGCACGAGCGCCCCAATCGACGTTATTCCTCGGCCAGGAAGAACTCGTTGCTATCCCGATCGTAGAACCAGGTTGCCTTCTTCCCCCACGGCATGACCGCAACAGGCTCCTTAAACATGACGCCCCGTTCGGTGAGGGTCTTGTATGTCGCATCAATGTCCGACGTGACGACCGAGATTCCAGTCTCTCCGCCCACTTTACGATCTGGCCCGAACCAGTGTGTTGGAGCCAGAGCGAGTTGTGTTGTTGCGCCAGGAGGAACGACGGTCACGAAGCGGTCGTTTTCCCCCATTGGGACATCCAGCGCCTTCTCCCAACCGAGGGTATTGACGTAAAAATCAAGCGCAGCATCCTGATCGGAGACAAGGACTGTTGTCGAGTGAATATGAGAGATCATCAGTTGTCCTTTCAAGAGATGTCGCTGGATGTCGGGAGCGTCCCGAACGAGCAATTCCAGCGGCCCCATTGCACCAATGTGTGGTTGCACTTAATCGTCGAACGGCGGAGTTCGAAATCGACAGGTCCTTCGGACCGCTCATGAACAACCACCGTTAAACAGCGCCTCACCCTTCTTCAGTGGGCGGAATCGTAAGCCTGACCAAACGTCGTGGATCGCTATTTGTGTGATTAGCCGCATGCCGTACTCGGTCAGGATCGGCCAGAGGCTATCGCGGATTTCATGCTCGCCAGGTGGACCTTTGAGTGGCCGATCACGACCATCTCGATCATCTGAGCCAGGGTCATCTCACGACCGCCGAACACATCAGTGGTGAGGTTCAATTGCGCGTCGGTCAGAGCGCGCAGCACTCGAGTTGCCTCAGAGCCGTGTGTTCGCAGCGGATCGAGCACCTCCAGCTTGCTAACTCCAGAGAACTCTCTCGCATGCTGACCATTACGCTCGTTTACCTGGTCCATCGAGATTCGTTTTGCCAGCGTCTGACCGGTGGCGACATCTTCGACGATCCTAATGAAGGCAGGCAGCGACGTCGCGACGTGATGAGCAACGACGGCGACTGGCCATCCCTCGGCACAGGGCATTTGCCACTCCTCATCGCTACAGTGGTCGACCAGAGCGATAATCTCGTCGTTGACGACGACGAACTCGGTCGCGAATTGTGCCGCCCGAGCCGACAACGTTGATTCGGCGATCACTTGATCGGTCTCATTAGACCGCTCGGTTATCGGACCGTTCTTGCTGGACATCTCTGTTCTCCATTTCGATGCAATCACCGGATCGGTTCCGGTCGTAAGTACGAGTAACTGAAGCGTCTAGAGCTTTCCATCGTGAAGCTTGCCGACCGCCTTCGCGATGCCACGCTCGGTCTCAACCTTTCTCAATAGGTAGTTCCCGTACGACGAATCTCCTACCTCGGAATGGCGTATCAGTAGTTCTACGAGATAGTCGTTTGGCCCCCTCCCAAATCGACATCGATTCTTGCTGAACCGGACGCCTGGACGTGACGTGATCTCAATTCGTCAACTCTCTTATTCGTCGATTGAGAAAGCGCCGTTCAGGTTCCTGCTCGGTGAGAGCGAGAGCTCGTTCGTAGGACGCACGGGCCTCGCTCGTACGCCCAATGCGGCGGTACAGCTCGGCCCGAGCTGAATGTGCCAGGTAGTAATCCTGGAGATCACCACGCGCCAGAATCGCGTTGATCAAGTCCAGTCCGGCGGCTGGACCGTCACGCATCGCGATGGCCACGGCACGGTTTAGCTCAATCACCGGCGAGGGTTCGATCCGTAACAGCACGTCGTAGAGTCCGACGATCTGTGCCCAGTCGGTCACGCCAGAATCGCGTGCCTCGGCATGAACCGCGACGATGGCTGCCTGTAGCGTGTACGGGCCGAAACGGCGTGATGCCAGGGATTTCTCGACCAACGCAATCCCTTCGGCGATCTGATCCTGGTTCCAGAGGGAGCGGTCCTGGTCCTCCAGCAGGATCAGATCGCCTTCTGGCGTGCTGCGGGCCGCGCGGCGAGACTCGTGTAACAGCATGAGCCCGAGCAGGCCGCTCACCTCCGGCTCGGACAGGAGCTCGTTGAGCAAGCGGGCCAGACGAATCGCCTCGCTCGAAAGATCGGCACGGGTCAGCGATTCGCCATACGAGGCTGAGTAACCCTCGTTGTAGACCAGGTAGATGACCCGGAGAACGGTCTCGAGTCGATCGGGTAGTTCAGTCCGGGAGGGTACACGAAAGGGGATCCCAGCGTTACGAATCTTGCGTTTAGCCCGCACGATGCGCTGCGCCAGCGTCGATGCGGAGATAAGGAATGCGCGCGCAATCTCCTCAGTCGTGAGCCCACATACTTCGCGGAGTGTGAGGGCGACGCGCGCTTCGGCTGCAAGCGCCGGATGACAGCAGGTGAAGATCAGACGTAGCCGGTCATCCTCGACGTGGTCGTCATCGATCTCGAACTGAGAATCGGTGTCGTTGTCGAGTTGCTCGGCCAGTGTCGCTAGTTGGGCATCGAAGCGCGACCGGCGGCGAAGGCGGTCAATCGCCTTAAAACGGCCGGTTGAAACGAGCCAGGCACGTGGGTTGGACGGAACGCCATCACGTTGCCATTGCTCTAGGGCCGCCGCGAAGGCGTCGTGTAGCGCGTCTTCAGCCAGATCGAAGTCGCCCAACAGCCGAATCAAGGTCGCAAAGACGCGGCGTGATTCGGTGCGATACACATCATCAACGATCTGACTTGATGGTGTGGGGCTGTGATCATGCATCGATATCGAACTCTCAGTTGATTCTCGCCGGCCGATCCTGATTGTCTCGGCACGCGCGGACCTCAAATGAACGCCTGCTGGCTCACCACGCGATTGATAGAGGGAAGATCTGGGTGGTGTCACGTCGAATTACCGAACCGCACGGCCGAACGCGCTTTCGCCTTGGTAGCTTCAGTCTCCCGATTCTTTGGTGACGCGTTCGTTTCGAGAGAATCCAGTAGCCGTGCGGAGATCTCGGCAATGGCATCGACTGCACCAAAAAAGGCCACGTCGTTCGCCTGTGATGGTTTGCTAAAGCCGCTGATCTTGCGCACGAACTGCAACGATGCGGCGCGAATCTCATCATCAGTTGCCGGCGGGTCGAAGTTGAAAAGAGTTCTGATATTTCGGCACATCCGAGATAATCTCCAGTCCAGTGGGTTTGGTTGCCGCTGAGGTCTTATGAGGGTTGGATTCTGAGTTTCGGCTTGACGACGCGAAAGCGAATATCGGTTCTGGTCCCCGACTCGATCACCTCAACCTTTTCGAGCTGAACATCCTCAGGAGCTACATTCTGGAAGAAGCGGAGCCCGTCTCCCAAGAGCACGGGCATAATGCCGATCTGGAGCTCATCTACCAGCCCGGCTTGAATCAACTGCTGGGCGGTATTGGGTCCGCCGATCACCGTGACGTCCCTAGCGCCAGCCGCGGCGCGTGCCTGATCTACCGCGCTCTCGATGCCGTCAGTGACGAAGACGACCCTAAGCTGGGCATTCTCACCCTTAACCGGCTGTTCCGGCACGTGATGCGTCAGCACGAAGATCGGCACCTGAAATTCGTAGCCTGTCAAATCTCCGTCGGCCATGTCATACGCATTGCGGCCCATCACCACGGCGCCGGTCCGCCTAATTTCGTTCTGTAGGAACTCGGTCATGCGTAATGCTTCAAGGTCCGGATAGAGAGCGCTCACATCGCTATTCCGATCGTTGACAAAGCCGTCCAATGACATCGTCATGCCGAGCACTATCTGTCCCATGATGCCGGCCTTTCGTTATTCGCGATCGACGGAGGGGCGTCCGAAAGAAATGAAACACTTGTTCTATAGAGATCGTCGTTCGGAGCCGCCCGAAATCGACATCATTTCGCCTGATGCCAGGTCTGTTCGACCATGTCCTGCACTTCCTTCCAGTCGGGGAAAGCCTGTTCGAGTTTCACCAAACCGGCTGGAGTGAGGTTCACTACGTGCTCCCGGGCATCTAGCTCTGACCGATCGGTGCTAACCCAGCCGTTTCGTTCGAGGAGGGCTGCGCTCCGGGTCAACGTTGTCCGCTCAAGACCCAGCGCGTCGGCGAGGTCTCCGATTGTTGATGGTCCCTTCTGGGAGAGCGCGGCTAGCACAGAGAACTGGGTGGCACGTAACCCATGCGGGCGCAACTTTTCTTCATATAACCGCGTGAGCTCGCGCGCGATCCGACGCGCTGCCAGGCAGTGGCAGTTCCTCGTCTCAGCTAGATCAAACGTTCTGTACATACAGCTGAGTGTATATGCACTCTTTCTCCTTGTCAAGAGGTGATCAGCGCGACAATCACACGCATGGTGGACCCGAACGAAGCTTGAATCGCTGGTAACGGCAATATTGTGTTGATGCCGGCTGTACACAGATGCCTGGTCGAAGCTTTGTTGCCAAACTGCTCGACCGGTGTGATTAGCACTCAATCACCCACCTGTCGTCTCCCCGTAAAGGGCATCTCCCGAGAGGGGCATGGTCGGCTACGGACCGTGTGGGGTGATGGGACAATCAGATTGTCACCCTTTCCGCGTCTAGCCGCTACCCAAGTAGTCTGGTATTGTTCAGCGCATTAGGCGTCTCCGCGGACAAGCCCGTTCGCGGCTACGTTCCCGCCCATAATGGCACCAACTATGATCCCGGGGGAGAGACAACGGTGTCTGAGCAGCCGGAGCACGAAGGCCAGCCCCACGAAGAAGAAGACCTGTTCGAAGATATTCGACGCTTCTTGAGTGAGCAGTCGGGAGACGACATCTACGAGGATTTCCGGGCCGCCTTCCAGGGCGCCCGCGGTTTTGTCAACCGCGAGCTGCGTGACATGGAAGAGTACAGCCGGATGGTCCGCACCTTGGAGCGGCTTCTCGAAGACGAGTTCCCCGGCACGTTCAGCGCGCCACTGCGATCCCGGCTGGCAGAGATGCTGTACATCTACGGCCTTGCCCACTATTCGCTCTTACAGCAGTCGACCGGCGAAGATGAGGAAGAGTCCGGTGATGAGGATGATTCCGAGATTGCTCGACCGCTGGTGATCTACGACCTCTGGTTTCCACAGGACGTCGCGATTGAGCAGGCGCAGGACGGCTTCTATCTCCACTTGAGCGACGGTCGCATCGATCTGTCTCTCTACCTCGGCGGTGAGCCGAATGAGCGAGGAGCGCTCGTCGATTTGGTCGATCACTGGGGCTATGCGGCGGCTAATACACCACCCGGTGAATCAACGCCGCAGCCTGGTGAGCGCATCACACCGGTTCTGACGGTCGAGCTCGACTATGGTGGATCTGAGATGGTCGATGCCGAGGATCACGTCGACATCCTCTTTTTGGATAACAATGGCGAGCCAATCGTACGTATGCACGCACGCTCCGGAGAGCTCCGCACGATTGTCGATGAGCTGCAGAACGTCGGACACGACGGCCCGATCTAGAGACCGCCGCAATCATTTGACGGTGCTCTTATAGATCAAAGCTCTGACGAGCCGCCTCACGAACCTAGATCGTTTCACAGACTCCGTTAGCTTAGAGTGGCAGTAATGTCCTGAGCGGGATTCCGGCCAAGCGCTCGTACGTCTTCGTCAATGGGAATGCATTGCTCGACTCCAGCTCGAGCGAAGACGAAGCAGACTTGTTTCACCCGCATGCCGGTGCCGGATTCGACGGCGAACGCATTGAGTGCCGCCATGGCGCGATATCCGTCGGACTCGGAGCTCGATCTCGTCCGGCGTGACCTCCTCGGCCCTGAAGTCGACAATGACCAGATCGCCCTCGTCGATGAACAGGAGATCAACGCGTCCTTCGGCGAAACCTCCATCCGCCAGATGGGTGGAGAAGACAACTTCTCGCTGTGCGTGCTCTGAGGCACTTGCTCGGATAGTTACTGGGCATGCAAGGCAATTCTGGGCGAGTTGAATCAATTCGTCCTGCCCGTCAGCCAGTTCCATCCGTTCAACGATCCCGCGGGTCAGCCCGGTCAGGTTGCGAGCCCCATCGAGGTCGACATGCGCCATTACCCGGTGCAATGCGCGGTCGAGCGCTTTGAACTGGTCGTCCGGCCCACGTTGACCGATCGCTTCATGCATCCTCTTCGAAGTCGTCGTTCCACAGATCGAGTTCGTTCAGGAAAGTGAGCGAGAGACCTCGAGACGCCCGTTGAAGGAGTTCTTCGCGGTTCTTGAGCCAGCCGTCGCGACGGGCTTCCTGTTCGTCGATCTCTTCAGGGAGTACAGGATCTGTCGGGCGAAAAGACAGCGGTCTGTCCGAGATGACGTTGGTGTCATAGATGTACATGTTGACCGGATTGGCGCTCGCATCAGTACCGTCGGGCGACGATGGCCAGCAAGAGATGAGTGATTTGAGCATCCCTTTGGACTTGTCTTCATCAAGAACGGCAGGAACGATCAGGTAATCACGCGCTCGCGTCGCTGCGACGTAGAGAAGCCGAAGGCGCTCCGCATCGGCGTGTTGCTTCTCACGCTCGAAGTGCTCGTCGAATCCTGGCGTCTTGAATTCGTTGCCCTTGCTGCCAACGCTTAGCGACAGGCGTTGCTCGTTCGGGTCGGGGATGGCAAACGGGCTCCGGTTCTGGCGATCCGAGTTGAGATTCGCCAGCGCAACGATTGGGAACTCGAGCCCTTTGGCGCCGTGAATCGTCAGGATGCGCACCACGTCGTCGCGCGTTTCGGCGACCGCGGCATCCGCTTCCTCAGACCGCCCGCTGCTCCTGGTCGACAGCCAGCGAACGAAGGCACGCAGGCCGCCGCCCCGAACGCCGCTGAATGCCCGCGCCTGGTCGGCGACCTTCGTTAGATTTGCCGCCGCCTGTTGCCCCTGTGGCAGCGTGATCGCGTACTCGACGAGCCGAGTTTCTTCCAGGACTCGTCCGATGAACTCCGGCAAGGTCATCTGACTGCGAAATCCATGCAGTCTTCTCAATGTCGTCAGCGCTTCGTTCACAGCCGGAACTTCACTGTTTGGTTCGACACGAAGATCGAGCTTTCCGCGGCTATCGACGAACCGGAATAATTCCTCGTCGGAGCAGCCGAAGGCGCCCGAGCGCATGGCAGCCACCAACGAGAGTCGATCGGTCGGGTCGTCGATCGCTTTCAGGCAGTTGATCAGCTCGCGCACCTCTTGCCGGTCGAAGAAGGATCGGCCGCCTTCATGGCGGTACGGGATGTCACGCTCTGACAGAGCCCGCTCGTAGTACTCGATTCCGGTGCGCGAGGGTAACAGGATGGCGACGTCGCGCCAGGACACCGCTCGCTCCTGGTCACCGTCGCTTACCGGCCATTGCTCCGCAGTGACGATGCGCGCGATTGTTCCCGCCAGCAGACGCGCCTCTTCTTCACGGACACCGTCGGCGCCCTTTGCCTCGCCTCGAACCAATACGACCGGTGGGTTCGGGATGTGATGATTCGGCCGGGCCGACACGAGCTCTGTGTACTGAGGCTGAATGCCATCGATCGCTTGAATCAGCTCCGCGAAGACGTCGTTTATCCAGCCGATCACGTCTGGGACTGAGCGGAAGTTCTGCCTTATGGTGAGTAGCCCATCCGCCAGCACTTTTGTCTTGACCCACTCGTAGATCGTGATGTCGGCGCGCCGGAAGCGATAGATCGACTGTTTTGGATCTCCTACGACGAAGAGCTTTCCCGGTAACGGTTGCAGCTTGCGCCAGTCTTTTTCGTCAACATCACCGCTGGTAAGGTACATGACGATCTCAACCTGAAGCGGGTCAGTATCCTGAAACTCGTCGACCAGCACGCAGTCGAAGCGCTGCTGGAAATACTGGCGAACCGCAGGCTGATCACGCAGGAGATCGCGGGTCCAGATCAGCAGGTCGTCGAACTCGGCCGTACCGGCGTGGCGACGCTGCTCGCCGTAGTCCCGCACGAAGCTCTCGATCAGCGGCAGGATGCCGACCAGTGCATCGGAGCGAAGTGCTACCTGTGCCGTTTGCAGCTTTTCCTTGATTTCGGTACAGATCTCTTTCTGCCGGTCGCTCGACCCAAGCTTCCAATTCTTCTTGCTGCCGGCGGCGCTGATTTTCACCGGTTGGAGCAGCATCCGATCCAGTTCTTCCGGTCGATCGGCGACGCGCTGATAGTCATCGAATAGCTCCAGAATCTTCGTGACCTGAATGGCGCCGCGGTCAGTTGGATCGGTGCAATCATGAAGCAGGTCACGAAGCTCATTGACTGCTGGAGCAATCTCCGCCAGCAGGGTGTGCCCCGTCATTTCCGGGGGATTATCAAACTGTGACGGGAGCTGTGAGCGGTGTTGGTGAAGCAACTCGGCGACGTCGCGGATCTGGCTGAGATCGAAACCTCGATTGAAGGCGCGCCAGAGCACCGGCGATGGCTTCGACAAAGTCCTTCCCAGCCAGCTCCGGTAGGCCTCGTCAAATCCGAGGTCGGAGCCAAGCGCGTCGAGCACCTCGAAATTCGGATCGAGTCCGGCTTCCACCGGACGCTCGCGCAGCAGACTACTGGCAAAGGCGTGAATTGTCTCGATCCGCGCCCGGTTCAGATCGCGGAGCGCGGTTCTGATCTGGTCGGCTTGCTTCGGATCGTGATTGTCCGCAAGTGCCGTTTCGAGACCCTCACGAACGCGGGCCGATAGTTCGGCGGCGGCTTTTTCCGTGAACGTGATGACCGCGAGCTTATCGATCGGAGCGTACCCGGTGCGCAGGATCTCGACGATGCGCGATACCAATACCGTCGTCTTGCCGGTTCCGGCGCCTGCCTCGACACAGAGATTCGACGTAAGGTCTGTCTTAATTCGCTGGCGGATGTCCTGGTCGATCGGGGTGGTCATCATTCTAGTCAACTTCCTGAATTCGAAGGAAGCGCTGCTCGCGTGATTCGGCCTTGCGTTCAGCCAGGTGCAGGATCCGCCGATCACAGACTTGTCGTCCCAAGCAGTAGCGACAGTTGTCGCCCTTTGGGCCCGGTTCCGGATGAAAATCACCTCGCGCGATTTGACCGGTGAGATCACCGAGTAGCTGTTCGAATTCAGCCCAGCGTTCGGCCATCGTGGAGCCCGAGAACCGGACTCGTTTGAAGCCACCGCGACTGGTCGAGAAGCTGTACTCGGATTCCCCATTTTCCCAGGAGACGTCGATTCCATGCTGCTTCAACGCATGCGCGGCAGCCAGCAGGTAGATCGGCAACTGTAGCGTCTTCCCCTGCGTGAATTGCTCTTTACCGTCACGACTGGCCCGGCCGGTCTTGTAGTCGATGACACGGAAGGAGGAGACGTCGTTGTTCCAGTCTATGCGGTCGATCCGCCCGTGGAAGCTCAGCGTGAAGTTTTCGAAAGCTAACGACACGGGTTCATCGGTCGAGTAGCCATTGCCCTCCCGTGGTTGACCAAACCAGCTTCGACCAAAGCGGACCTCAAACGCCCGCGGATGGAGCTCGCTCCTCTCCTGCTCCTGCAGTTCGAGATCGAGCCAATGAACGAGATCTTCGTAGATTGCTGCCTTGTCGAACTCCCAGACGAGCGGATAGCCACCCTCACCTCGACCTTCTGCCTCCTGGCAGCGCTCTTCAGCGATATCCCGCAACTTCGCCTGCAACTCGTCACGCTGTTCCCACCCTTTGCTCAGCTCGCTACTGAAGCGAGTCAGGAAGCGGTCGAAGATGTCGTGAATCAGTGAGCCCCGATGAAGTGCGCTGAGCCGTTCGATTGTCTCCGGCTCTTCCAACTCCTCGAGCCGCAGCACCGACTGGAGGAAATAGCGGTAAGGACAGGTGGCGTAGGTCTCAAGTCGGGTCGGGGAGATCGAGCGTCGACGACGGGAGATGGCGAGATCCCCGTTCGCGTTGAGTACACCGTCCCAGGCCGTCAGCGCCTTCGTGCGCCAGCGAGCCTCCCACGCCTGGCAGGCGCGCGAGAATGTCTCTGAGCGGCGTAGCAAGCTCGCTTTTCCGATTTCGGCCCGATCACCGATCAAGGTGCGATCGTATTCTCCCGGGGTGAGCGCTTCTTCGGGAGTGGCCGCGCCGAAACCGGTTGGCCGGGACACGCTCGAAAATCTCCGGCGGCAAGCTGTCGATACCGGCGATGGTGGTGACCTTGCCGGTCAGCGTCTCGGCGACTGCCCGAAAGAAATAGGAAGGTAAGTGAGAGCGGGTGCCGCCGACCTCACCTCGAGCGTAGCTCAGCTGGAGTCGTTCTCGTGCGGCGGCCACCGCGACCGCGAACTGGAGTGGCTCAGGATCGGGACCCCGCTCTCTCAGCGGGAGATTCCCCGGGATCAATTCGCTCAGGGCAGAGCGCTCGTTATCGAGGAGGAGCGCATCCTGTCGCGGGGGCGATGGGAAGGAGCGCTCGGCCAGACCCAGCACGATAACGGATCGAAAACGGAGGTGGCGCAGCGAGTTGACATCGAGCACAGTGACACCCTGACGGCCAAATGCACCAACGGGCTCGTCGAAGAGTGGACCACTGTCGATCTGCTGCAACGCCGATCGAACCGTCCGGACGAAGCGGGTAAACGAGATGTCTGTGGCCAGCACCTGCAGGCGGTCGAGTTCAGCAAGCTGTTCGATGATTGGCTCGACGCCCTCGATATAGTCCGTCGCTAGCGCACCCAACCGGGTTCGAAATTCCTCCCAGGTTCCGCGTACCGGCCAGTCGTCGAGTCGAGGGAACAGGTCGTCGATGAACTGTCTGAGGCGTGTAATCTCTTCCAGCTGGCTGGCGACGCGTTCGCTCGGCTCGCCATCGCGCACGTAGTTCGTGTTCAAGTCGTAGGTGTAATGTTCCAGTCTCTCGAGCCATTGACCGCGTCCCTCGACAATACCGGCCTCGCGAGAGATCTGGTCCCATGCCGCGGGCTCGAAGCCGCCGTAGAGCTCGAGCGTGGTTTGCGGCAGCCGAGCTTCGGTCAAGAATTCCATGACCGAGGCACGTGTCAGACGCGAGCCGATCAATGAAAGGAGCACGGCCAGACTGCGGCCGACCGGTCGTTCAATCAAGGGTCGTCCGTCGTGGAGATAGATCGGAATCTTGGCTTGGCCGAATACCTCGTCGATTAGCCCGCGATATGGCTCAGGCTGCCGGTAGGCGATTGCCATCTCGTGAAAGGCGATCCCCTCGGCGGCCCAGCGCAGGCAGGCGCGTGCGGCTTCACGGATCTCACGCGGCGGGTCGGGCGCTGAAACGAGTCGAACGTTGCCGTCGTGGGCTGGCTCTCGCTCATCGATCCTATCGAACAGGGTTGCCTGCAGTCGCCCAAGCGTCGCTTCCGGCCGACTGTCGATGGAAATCGACTCTTCCCCGGCCCCCATGCCTCTGAGCCAGGAGCGAAGCCCGGAATGAGCATCGTTGACCTCGCCGTTGCCTTCCGGCAGGTAGAACGTGACCGCCACTTCGGCTGTCAAGCGCTCCAGCAACCGCTGCTGCAACGTCGACAGACTCCAGACGCCATAGACGAACAGATCGGTGCCACCGAGACGGGTTGGGTCGGCCAGTCGAACCAGGTCGTCGGTTCCATGGAATTCCGCGCGCCGCTGCTGTGCTTGCGTATAGAGCGTCGCCAGCGAGGTCAGCTTGCCGGCGTTCTGCGGAATTCTCTCGCCCAACTGTTCGATGGCTTGCGCAAAGCTCTCCGAGTCGAGATCAGCCTGTCGCAGTTCTTGAAACAGGCGATCGAGGGCCTCGGCGAATCCGGAGGAGTGCGCTACCTGGGAGAAGTACCCCGTCGCCTGCTCGGCTACCTCTTCGGCGATGACGCGGTCTCCCATCGGTGGCAACAGGCTCGTGCCGTTGGCCTTCGCCGCGGCAACCGCGAGATAGCTGGACAGGTCATGGATAGTCAGGAGCCGCAGATTGACGACGCTACCATGCAGTTCGGCAAGTCGATTGCGTAGATAGGGGCGCAGCAGGGTGCTGCCGATCAGGATCGTTAACGGGGCAAGCGGAGCACGGGCCCGGTAGGCACTCACATCGGCTGCGAGGCGATCCTCGAGTGCGGCAAGAGGCCCACGGATAATGTGCGGTTTCAAGACTGCGATCCCCCTCGATCATGTGTCACCGCCAGCGGGGGCCGATCCGAATGAGCGAAACAAGCAGGCCTTCTGCCAATTAAGGAATCCCCAGCTTGTCCGAGGTGATCGTGCAAGCGTATTTCAAACACAGTAAGTCTCAACCAGAAGGTAGTTCCGTCATGGATGCAGAGCCCCGCTCAACGAAAATGGGACAGTGAACCTGGTGCCCATTGTATCGTCAGCGACATCGTCAGATGGATCATCGAATGACTTATCATTCTGCATCTGTGTCCCCCAGTTCGATGATGTCGTGGGAGGTGCGATGCACTCCGATGTCGTTCTCGACGAGCAGATTCACCAGTTGATCTCCATCCATCAGTCCCACCGGGGTCGCGTCCTGTCTCGTCGCCTCGCTAACAGCGCCGCTGCTGAATCCACTGGTGGTGACGATCAACCCCTGCTCGTGAGCCCCCAAGCCACCCCGGACCTCCCGAACAACTTTGGACTGTACGTTGTTCTTCCAGCGCTTCACCTGTACGGCCATCTTGATGCGCACCGCATCCCCGATCACCATCACGCCGCGAACATCAATGCCTCCGTCGCCGGTCAACGGTGTCATCACCACCTGCTCGAATCCCATGGCTGTAAGGAGTCGGCCCACGACAGCCTCAAATTCGACTGGCGGCATGGTCTTCAGTCCGTCGAGGAGCTTGCGTCGCACTTCTCGGTTGTGACGCTCAATCTGGAAGGCGAGGCCTTCTCCCGTCCACCGGCTCAGCCCGACAAAGCCTTTGCCGAGTTTCGTGAAGCGGGGCCGCTCTCCACGTCTCGTGTAACGCTGGATCTCAGTAAGTATTTGCGCGTACATCGTGGCTTCAGGTGTCTTGCCTTGGGTAACGAGCAATCCATCATCGAGAGCCTGCGCTGTGATTTCACGATAATGCATGGGTTTTCGTTGACCATGGTGCTCGAGAACCCGTTCAGCGGCGTCAGTAAATGAAAGCGTGTCTGCAGCAACGGCCGCAGAAGCGGCGACCATTTCCTGCGGTTCATCGGGCACCGCGGGCTTCTCGTTGTTCAGCGCGTACATTCCGGGACCGGTTCGTATGAAGCGTGAGCCAGTTCCACGCTCCTTAATGTCCATTGCGATTCGAGAGTTCACCGTAGCTGTCGGAGTCTTCCCAGCGGAGACCCACAGTCCTTGAGCGAGAATCCGTCGGGTAATCTCTTTGTAATGGACGGGCTGGTTGATCTCGGCCAGTACCTGCGCGGCAGCGTCAAGCGCATTCATGGATTGCAGGTGACCATGGAGTACCAGTGCTGTACCGTCGGAATTGTGTCCGTTCATCTGTTGTCCCCGTCGCCGGTCACTGGATACCCTTAGATCTGGATGCCGTCGAGAAAGGGCCTTAACGCCTGTTCGAATCGGATCATCGCATCGATCATCGCCTGCTGCGTCGTATCCCATCGGTCACGGTCCCGATAGCCGCCCACGCTGAGGGGATACTCGATCTTGCATGTCTGCCGATCCTTGTGCTTGTCCCACACCAGCTTGTGTCCAAATGCCGACTCGATTTCGGACTTGTGGGCGAAGAGCTGATCGAAGATCAGGCGGTTTAGTGCGTAGTCGTTGACGTTGATGTAGAGCTCGACGCGTGCATCACCGGCCCGCGCAATGTAGTTGATCAAGACCCCTCGAATGCCAGAAGGCGCGCTTAGCCAATTGCCATTGCCGGGTTCGACATTCCGGTGAAGCGTGGTCCGCTGATTCGCCTTCTCCAGCAGGCTCGACCAGAATTGACGCATCGTTTGGCGCAGCTCAACGAACTCTTGCTTCGTCTCGCCAACGGCGCGGCCCTCTTCGGATGGGCTGACGATCAGCGTAAGCAGTGG
This sequence comes from uncultured Chloroflexia bacterium, assembly GCA_963739715.1. GTDB lineage: Bacteria > Chloroflexota > Chloroflexia > Thermomicrobiales > Thermomicrobiaceae > CALAGB01. Next base: position 102,356 of record CAVUBN010000009.1, read on the forward strand.
GGCAGGGGGAGATTCCTCGATTCGCACTGCCTCGACTTTAAGGAGGAAGAATGACGCAGCAGTCGATTCGTTGAGCCACGCCACCGCCGCAATGTGCTCAGGGCGTGGGTTGGAGACGATCCACACCGCCGTCTTGGCATCGAAAGCCGTCAAGTAGGTGATGAGCTTGCCGAGATGGTCGTGATTACTCTTCTCCAATTGGTTCTCGATAATCGCGATATTCCCCGAACCGTCGTCAGCGATCAGATCAACGCTAAAGGAGCCAGCTGCTTGTTCGCGCTTAACGTCGGACAGTGACAGCCCAGTGATTTCATTAACCACGTCGATGTTGTCCTGTAGCCACGTGGTGAAATCCAGTGCTTCATGCTTCCAGACCTCACGCAAGTGAACTCGCCGCAGTCTCCCGATCATACGGTTACCTCCTCGCGAACATCAATTTGGCCGCGGAGCTTCTGATAGGTCTCAAGCACCGCTGGTTTGGTCGGAGAGAGGACGCAGTCGATCCGCCGCAGCACGGTCAGCGGGAGGATGACACCCCGGTACTTGCCGCGCTTGAAGCTGTCGCGCAACAGATCGGCGATGCTCCAGATAAACGCAGATCTTTCCCCAAATGAGTTCAAGTCCGTCTCCTGACCACTTTCAATCCACAGCTTCGGCGGCGTCTCCACGGGAGACGGGCCCTCGCCATGGTTTGCCGATAGCTCTCGTGGTCCTTTCCCGTGATCCCTATTCTGAAGAAGACGAAGGGGCGAATACTGTGCGCCGGTAGTATGAGGAATCTGCACGAATAAGACATTCTGTCTGGTATCGCTGGACACGATAATAGCACAGGGGCGCGGGAATCCACTGATTAGGCAGGGATCTCACCGAGTCCTCAGTGGCGATGGGTTGCCGGTCTGCTCGGTGGCCGACTATTAGCGGCGGGACCACCAACGACCCCTGTGAAACAGCTCAGGAGGGGTTCCGGTCAATCGTCCGGTCACGTATTATGGATCCTCACGTCCAACCGACGAAATTGCGTAGTTGCTGCTAAGAAGAGAGAGATAATCGTTTATGGGAACCGAGCCGACCAAGCAATACACGCCCGAGATGGCGGTCAGTTTGCGAATTCCATCCGACGCGCAGACATCGCCGGATGGCCGCCAGGTGGCCTTTGTCGTCGCACCGATCGCGCACACCGAGACCAATCCAACGTCGGAGATCTGGCTGGCGGAGATTTCGGACAAACCACAACCCCGACGATTCACCATGGCGACCGCGGAAGACCGTATGCCGCGCTGGTCGCCAGACGGAAGCCGGCTCGCCTTTTTGTCCGATCGAGCCGATCGCGGCACCGCTCAGGTTCACCTCATCAATGTGGCTGGTGGCGAAGCCCGGCAATTGACCAGTCTCCGGCGTGGAGCTGACTTGATTGCCTGGTCACCGGACGGACAGTCAATTAGCTTCACGGCAGATCGCCTGGCTTTGGCCGGCCAGCAGGATCCCCCGGGGGAGATCTACGTTGCAAGTCAGGCCGACCGGCCGCGCGTCATCGTGCGGGTGCCGGTGGACGGCGGCGAGCCTCGGGCGATCGGCCCGGCGGCCGGGCATGTTTGGCTCTATGCCTGGAGCAGGGATGGAAGTTCGATCGCGGCGGTGACCACCGAATCGAACCGCCTCGACAATACGCTCGGCAACGTGCGGCTGAGCATTATCGACGTGGCCACGCACGCCGAGCGCACTCTCGCCATCCTGCCGTTTGTACCGGGTTTGCTGCAGTGGTCGCCTGATGGATCGCAACTGGTCATGATCAATGAAACCGGCGAACATCCGGATGATACCCGTGTCATTCTGTTCAACGTCGCCAGCGGCGATTCCCGGACCATGGAACCGGGCGACACCACTCCGTCATGGGTTGCCTGGGTTGGAGATGGATCGCGACTTCTGGTACTCACGGCCGAGGGGTTCTGGACTCCACTCGAGGTCGTCGATCTAAAGACTCACCACACGCGACGGCTCGAGCTGCTGCCTGAGGGCGGCACGGTAGCGGGCTCCTTCAACCTGAGCGACGATGGGCAAGCGATTTCGTTGGTTTGGCAGGATCCGAATAAGGCGCCCGAGGTCTGGGCCGGACCGGTGGATGGCACGCTTCATTGCCTGACCCATCTGAACCCGGAGCTTGATGGCCTGCCGCTGGCGACGATGGAGGCCGTCGAATGGCCCGCCAGCGACGGTATTACGATCGAAGGCTGGCTGGTTCGTCCACCGGGCGCCGCCGCGGACCAGCGTCTGCCGCTGATCGTCCACGTTCATGGTGGGCCAACCGCGCGTTGGGGAGCGACCCTCCGGGGTAGCTGGCATGACTGGTGGCAGAATCTGGCGGCCGCCGGATACGCCGTCTTCCGGCCGAATCCGCGTGGCAGCACTGGTCGTGGCGCAGCGTTTACGTCCTCGAACCGCAACGATCTCGGCGGCATGGATTTCGACGACGTCATGCAGGGGGTCGATTGGCTGATCGATTCCGGCGTGGCCGACCCGGAGCGTATCGGCATTCTCGGGTGGAGCTATGGCGGCTTTCTGACTGCCTGGGCGGTGACGCATACCGATCGCTTCAAGGCGGCGGTGGCAGGCGCGGCGGTGACCAATTGGCCGAGCAAGGTCGGCACGACCGACATCCGCCCGATGAACGAGGCACGCTTCCCCGGCCCATTGCACGAGCAGCCGGACGCCTTCTGGGAACGTTCACCGATCCGCTACGTGGGTGCCGCCAAGACGCCGACGCTGGTCGTGCATGGCCAGGCAGATCCGCGCGTACCACCGACCCAGGGGGTCGAGTTCTACCTGGGGCTACGCTCGGCTGGTGTGCCGACCGACTTCGTCACCTACCCACGGCAAAAGCACGGTTTCCACGAGCGGGCGTACCATCTCGACCTGCTCAAGCGCATTGTCGCCTGGTTCGACGAGTGGATGGGCGTGGAGGAGTAACCCGTGAGCAGCAGCAGATTAGGCTTCTGAATAAGGTGGCTTGAACGAGCGTTGGGGCAACTTAAGCCCGATATTCTTGAAGGCCGATAGGCATCAGAGCCTAATCGATATGTCTCGCTGTGGCGAGCCTCATTCAGCGAGCCAGATTAGCGACGAAAGATGTAACGTGGTTATGAGTCCGTTGGTAGCGACTGATCCAACGCAACCACGAATCACACAGCAATGGAGTTCGCACAGGGGCACGCCCTCGATTCAAGATCGTCGCAAGTCTGTGGGAGCATGGAATCCGCTCCCGGTGCAGGACCCTAAAGTTGGCTGATCGTGCGCTCGTTTGAACGAAGAAACAGAAACCCGACCAACACCAGTAAACCGGCAACAGGCCCGACTAACCGAACCCCGAGGGTATGGCCCGGTTGGTTCCCGAGGACCAAGACGAGTCCCAGGAGTAGCGGCGCGAAGGCCTCCACGATCTTGTCCATAAACGCCAGTGCGCTAAAGAACATCCCTTCGCGGCGCATCCCCAATCGCCGTGCCTCGGCATCGCAGAGGTCGGCGATGATCGGTCCTGGAAAGAGGTAGACCCCGGCCAGAGGTACGCCTACGATCACCATCGCCGCCAGCGCCTGCGCGTTACGTGAGATACCCGGGAGTGAGCCCGCCACGAAGAGCACCGGGAAGGCGATCACTGAAGCCAACATCGCGCGTCGATACGCCTGGAGTTTCGAAGTGCGGCGTGCGATCGACGCAAACGCCGGGATCGCCAGTGCCATCGCACCGATTCCGACCGACGTGAGCATACTCGCCCAGAGGCCAGTATCAGATACCTGCAGGACGCTCGCGACATAGAACGGTAGTAGGCCAATGAGCATGGACAGAGCCGTGCTAAAGAGCACGAACGACAGCATGAATATCAGAAAGCCCCGGTTGGCCGCGGTGAGTCTGAGCGACTTTCTTAGTGATGGCGAGGATAATGGGGTGTCTCGCCGTACCCGTTTCCAGACACCTGCGACACCGGCGTAGCGAGTCACCAGCGCCAGAACGGCCAAGGTCGCTGCCATGGCTAGATAGCCGAACCGGCTGATCAGGAGCCCACTGCCCACCAACCCCACGCCCGCGCCAACGACCCCGAAGAAGACACGCCAGCCCGTGATCGAGACGCGCTCCTCGCTACTTCTGGCTATCTCCGGCAGGAGTGATTCATATGGGACATTGACGAGGCTGCTGAAGAGAAAGAACACCTCGACGACAACGAAGAAATACACGCCAACCATGGCCCCATGCATGTGAGACGGTGGGGCGAACAGGAGTATGGCGAAGAGGGTCATCGGTGGTGTGGCCAGTAGGACGAACGGAAGCCGGCGTCCGAAACGGGATGACGTCCGATCGCTCCAGTAGCCGATGAGAGTATCGGCGAATGCCTCGATGAGTTTGCCCGAGAACAAAAGCACACTAACCACCAGAAGTGAGAGTCGGCTCGTGTGGTTGGCTCCAAGCGGAGACGCATAGAAATAAATCAGCCAGGCGATCCGGCTTTGGCGAAGGGCTTCGGACCCGAGTCCCGCAGTTCCCCACAAGAGCTTCGTGCGTCGTGACAGCCCGCCGTCGCTGTCGATTGCTCCCGTCGTTCTCGCTGGCACCATTCCGTTGTTTAAGGAGGACACGATTCGCTCCCAACCAGCGTGCTTCCTCGATCACCACCGGCTCATCGAGGCCGAGCGCGGGAATCAGCAATCATTGTGCGCGGTACTTATTGCTTGTAGCCTAGGGAGTATACGATTCGTTGATGTGACGTTGAGCGAGGAGCGGCAAGTTGGCGCCGAAAGCTCACAGGCTACCGGATGCATCATCGCTCGCAGCGCTGCTTAGACAGTTCATGACAGAGCGAGGCCTCACGCAGGAACAACTCGCGGTGCGGTCGGGTGTACCCAAGACGACAATTCATCGCTGGCTTAACGGCAAATCTGAGCATCCCTATCACTTTGACGGCCTGCTCCATGTCGCCGGTGTCTTGGAACTACGCAAGATAGACGCGAATCGTCTCCTCCATGGGGCGGGATTCCCTTCGCTGGAGGTACTTACCGCATCCGGCGATCTTGATGAACAAACGTTGCCCGCTCGTTGGTCGGCTGTTGTGCGGAACAACCTGCCGGCGTCCGTCACATCCTTCGTGGGACGCGCAGAGGAGATCGCGACAGTTGCCGATCTCTTGTGCCAGAGATGCGTTCGTCTGGTGACACTGACCGGCGTTGGCGGGAGTGGCAAGACGCGGCTGGCGTTACGGATTGCCGAGTACGTGCTCGATGGTTTCCCGGACGGCGTCTTTTTCGTTTCCCTTGCCGCGCAGTCCGATCCCCAATTGGTCATCCAGACGATTGCCGAAACCGTCGGCCTGCGTGATGTGCGCGATGCCTCGCTGCACGCAAGACTGGTCAACTGGCTCCGCTCACGGTGCGTCTTGCTGCTACTCGACAATCTTGAGCAACTGGTCGACAGCGGTCGAGACATCACCGGTCTACTGCGTGAGGCCCCGAACTTGAAGGTTCTGGCAACGAGTCGCATTCCGCTTCACGTCTCAGGAGAGTACGAATGGCCGACTCATCCCTTCCCTGTGCCGTGCCGCAACCAGTCTGCACGTAAACTCCGTGAGAACCCGGGCGTCGAACTCTTCATCCAGCGTGCCCACGCGGCCAATCCACGACGCACGCTTGATGATGAGGACTTAATGGCGGTTGGGGAGATTTGTGCTCGCCTCGACGGCTTACCACTGGCGATTGAGCTCGCCGCGGCCCGGACGCGAGACTACGAACCCGGGAGCCTCCTGGCCGACTTTCCTCACCGGCTCGATCTCGGCAGTGGCGGCCCCCGCGATGTCCCACGGCGCCAACAAACGCTACGCGACACAATCGCCTGGAGCGCTGACCTCCTGTCAGCGCCCGTGCTCGAGTTCCTGCTGCGCCTTACCGTGTTTGTCGGCAGTTGGTCTGCAGAAGCTGCCAGCGCGATCTGTGAACCGGACGAACTTTCGACTAGGACGGTGAATCGACTCCTGGAAACGTTAGTCGATGCACACCTCATCGAGCGATTCTCTTCGCCCAGCGGCACGATCCGCTACCATATGCTCGAAACGATCCGTGAATATGGGATTGAACGGCGGAAGAAAACCGGCGACGATACCGCGCTTCACGAGCGCCACGCGCGCTACTTTCTCGATATGGCCGAGTCTGCCCCACCCTACGTGCCGGAGGCGCGAACCAGCGACTGGTACGAGCGCATCGACGCCGATGTCGACAACATCCGCGCCGCACTCGACTGGGCGAACAAGTGCGACGAGACGGAGCTATTGGCCCAGTTAGTCGCGGCGGTCTGGCCCTATTGGCACGAATACCAGCGACCCACGGAAGGCCGCCGGTGGTTGGAAACCGCTTTAACGTGTTGCGGGCAGGTTAGCCCGGCTGTGCGCGCGTCGCTCCTGACCGGTGCGAGCGCGTTATTGTCCACCCAGACAATTCTTCAGATCGTGTCTGAATACACTCAGGAAGCTTTGGCGCTGTGGCGGCAGCTGGACAATTCTCGCGGTCAGGCAATCGTCCTACGGCAGCTTGGCTGGAGAGACTACATGATCGACACGGGCGATCGGGCAATTGACTGGTTCTCTGATGCGCTCGAACAGTGGCGGAAGATAGGAGACTCACAGGGTATTGCCTGTGCCTTGAGCGACCTTGCGCTGGCGAGTTGCGCGCTCGGAGACCTTGCCGCCGCTCCGCCATATTTCGCGGAGGCCGAGGAACGCTATCGCGGCACTGGCGATAGGCTAGGTCCAATGCGGTTGCGGCGAGATCGTGGTTTACACGCGCTGCTGGGTGGTGATGTAGCTGCCGCGATTCTACTGCTGGGTGAGGCGGTCGATGGCCTCCGCACCGTCGGTCCTAACTACGTATTGCCGGGCGCCGTCTTTTATCTGGGAACGGCGCTTTGTTTCGCCGGCCGTCTCGATGACGCCATCACCGTCTACGCCGAATCGCTGCGAGTTAACGAAGAGCTGGCGGACCTGCCGGGCCTGGCCCTGACAATCCTTGGCATTGCGGCCGTAACCCACCGTCAGGGAAACGGCGCCCGAGCCGCCATCCTCTGCGGCGCGGCCTACGCGCTGCGACCGTCGACTCACCGCGCGTTCCCGCCAGCCGTCGAGGCGATCTACGAGCATGAGATCGAATTCGTTCGTGAACAGATTGGCGTGGCAGCCTTCGAGGAAGCATTCGCCCAAGGCAACGAGATGACGATTGCCGAGGCGCTCGCCTTTGCCCGTGAGGGATTGGCGACCGAGTAGCGGAGCATATCTCCTCCACACCGTTCCGCGCGGATCCAGTTTCTCCTACTTCAGGTTCTTCATGTTCACAATCGGGATGTCCTGGTTCCCAACCCACTCGTCACGATACCGACGCCGACCAGCCCAGAGCCACGGAATCAGTCGATTGCCTTGAGGACCGGTACCGGGATGTCAGAACTCGGTGTCTGGGCCTTTTTGAGTATGCGGCGCATCAGGTAGCAGCTAACCTGACTCGTGAATGCTGAGAATTGTGTGAAAGGACTGCGGGCTGCAATGCTTGTATCCCTCCTAGGTGTTGACGTATTTCGCTTGAGTCGCATCTGACGAAAGTTCGCACCTACCGGTGGTCAGTTTGATTTAACGGTTCTAGGCAGAAGGACTGTGTCTGCGCATGCGGTCATGGCTGCGGCTTTGCCCTGTACGCGATGATATATTTTGCATCCACAATCCGCTTCTTAGCTCTAATAGGTACGACACAGTTTCATTGTGTTTCAGTTCGTAGAACTCTTGTTGACAAAATACGTCTAACTGGTACTGTGGGCGTGTTATCTGATATGGATGTCTCGTGAGATTACGAGGTGATTCCTTCAGAGTTCGCATGATCGATACATGTCATACGTACCACAGCGTCTTTGACTACATCCTGATTCCATGAGCTATTTGATGTGATCGTCTTCTACGGGAGAGGCAAGGCCATGCTGGTCTGCCTTTCTGATCCGCAATAGATAGTCGATGTGTGAAGCAGGTCTCGAAGCGCGCTGCCAGAATGGCGGATGAGAGGGAGGACTCACGATGACGCTGATGAAGTGGAAGTTGCCGGCCAACGATAATGCGTCGCGATGCGGAAAGGGGTGAAGATCCGATGCGAGCGATGATGAGATCAATGATCGCCAGACTTTTCACGATGGTCGGCGTTGCGACATTGCTTGTGGGCAGCGTCCTCGCCGTGCTTCCGACTCCAGTGGCACAGGCGGCAAATGCGTTCGGAGATGGCCACTTCCAGAATACGTGGGCGTACACGGATCAGGTCGTGGCGAATCAGCAGGTCAACCGCACCTGGATGTGGGGACCGCAGCCGAATGGCGACGCCATCGTCGAGCCCTATTGGGATTCTTCCACCGGATGGCGACTGGTTCAGTACTTCGACAAGACGCGGATGGAGATCACGCATCCCGAAGGAGACCAGACATCGATCTGGTACGTCACGAACGGACTGCTGGCCAAAGAGCTGATCACCGGCAACATGCAGATCGGGGACGACAAGTTCGTGCAGTATTCGCCGGCGCAGGTGAACGTTGCAGGCGACGCCAACGACCCCAATGGCCCGACCTACGCGACGTTCAATACGCTGATGGGTGCCAATGCGCTCCCCGATGGAACGACCCTAACCCAGACGGTTGATCGGAATGGGACTGTCGCCGACGATTCTTCGCTCTCCAGCTATAGCGTGACGGCCAAAGATGTGGGATCGCCGACCAAGCACACGGTGGCGTCAGTCTTCTGGGACTTCATGACGAGCACGGGGCCGGTGGAACAGAACGGTCAAGTCGTGACCGACAAGCTATTCCAGAACCCGTTCTATGCCACCGGCTACCCACTGACCGAGGCCTACTGGACACGTGTGCTGGTGGGCGGCATCCAGAAGCGGGTGCTGGTGCAGGTGTTTGAGCGGCGAGTGCTGACGTACACGCCGGACAACTCGGATGGCTGGAAGGTAGAGGCGGGGAACGTCGGGCAGCACTACTACACGTGGCGCTACACGCAACTCAAACAGGTCGTGATGCCCATGCAAGATCTGAACAGTGCACCAGCCAGCGTACATAGCTGCACGAACTACCGCTGGTCGGGCCCGAACGATCAGGCGACGACCTTCTATGGCAAGCAAGTGACGCTCTTGCACACCGGCACCAACTGCCGCGTTTCTAACATGGCTGATGGTGTCTGGTGGAACCAGTCTATTGGAACGGTCTCGGTCTACGAGGGAACCTCGACCGACGGTGCCGCGTTTGACACGCACCCGGAGACCGAAATCTTCTACTTCAACGAGCCGTCGGACTACTGGGGCAACAATCCACGCTGGAGTCGCACCACAGTGAAACTGCTCTACGATCATCACGTGATCGATGGCGTCGAGGACAACCTGAACTCAACAGTCGGTGACCAATGGACTTGGGGCTGGAACGTTCATACTGATCCACCACAGTCGCAAGGTGGCACATTCACTGGTCACCCGATGCAGTGCCAGCTAGACAGTTACGCCGAGCAAAGTGACCAATTCGGCATGACGTTTGCTGCTCGAGTCGATCCCAACACCATGCCGGACGCGCCGAAGGATCGTATCCCCTACGTCTTCGATGTGACGGGTGTCAATTTGGATAGCATCAACGTGCAGCAGGCGGTTACCCTGCCACAAGGCGCGACGCTGGGTCGTTTCTCCGGCGGGAACTGCCTCTTTGTCTACATGGATCCAAGCACGCCCGCGGGCCAATACACAGTCGGACTCAAGCTACCGAATAACCAGCAGACGTCCGTGCAGTTCCAGTATCTGCCCTCACTTTCGGCGACTCCAGGCGAGGGCGCCACGGTATACCAATCATCCTTCGACGATCTCCATAGCTACGCTGGCAACAAGGCCACCACGTCTCTCTCGAGCAGCGTCCTTGACATCAAAGAGACGGGATTCGCCGCCGACGACGGCGGATGGATGGACACGGCTGCAAAACGCACGGACCTTGGGAACGGGAGCGTGAGCCTGGACGTGCAGATGGTGACGCCGACGGCAGATAGCATGGCGTGTGTCGACACGCGTGCGGACTTTACAAGCTCTCCGAAGAACTATCTCGAACTCTGTTTACTCAGCACCGGCGAGACCGTGGCCGACCATTATGGTCCGCGTCTCTTCACCCTCTTCGATCGCGCAGTTCGCACAGGGACGAATCCGGTCACGTCGTGGAACACGCTCAAGATTGTCACCAAGGGAGATGCTGCCTGGTTCTACATCAACGACACGCTGATTGGTTCCGCGCAGCTTGAGATGCCGAACCAAGGCACGATTGGATTCTACGTTGGAAATATGAGTGATCAGCCGATCGAGTGGCAGGTCAAGAACTTCGTGGTGAAGGCGGTGCAGTAGCAGAAAGACCATGCAAAGAGATGAAGGTCGGCTGCGATTAAAGGGAGAGTTGGTTCCGACAGTTGGCGTTGTTTTGACGCGATAACAAGGACTGCGCATATGCGGACAATCCCAGAAGAGTGGCGGCACGCGCAGTCCTCTACGTCTCCGTTATTTGACCCTTGCACCCTAGGCGGTACCGCCTTGAGTCCAGGCTTTGGGACAAACGATGAAGACCAAACCGTGAAATTGGCAACTATCGGCGACATACCAAATCACGGGCCTGCATTCTGGCGGCGGCTCGAACGCGCCATGCCCGATTATGCCGAGCGTAAGGATTGGCTGGCGGCGAACGGCGCTCACTACGACCTCTGACCCGTCGCGCTCACGCACCGGTAGGACCGCCCAGCTACAGATCAGGTGTCGGAAGTCCGTACATGCCGAGCGTGAGGAAGAGCTCGCCGCCGTGATGCAGGTCGTGCTCGATGACGTGCCAGATGATCCACTGGCGGCTCCGGGTCGCGCCGCGTGAGGTGGTGAATTCCGCATCAAGGTCGTCGGGTGTCCAGCGCTGCAAGCATTCGGCGACCATTTCCCACGACCGGCGCAATCCCTCGGTCAGCTCGGATGCGCTTCGTTGCAGTTCACCTTCGTCATCCCAGGTCAGAACGTCTTCGAGATCTGTTCGTCCCGCCGCTTCCCCCATAATGCTGTGTATCCAACCGACACGTGCGGCAATGATGTGCGCCGCCAGTTCCCATATTGGGCGAAGCGACGGCGCGGCTCGCAGAGCGAGTTGTTCGGAGGAGAGAGTTCCGATCGCATCGACCAGCAGATCCTGGTAGTTGCCCCATCCCTCGTAGAAGCGATTCAAATGTGTGGTTTCGGGCGCCATGGTTCACCTCTGTTCGCGTCTTGATCGATGAATGTTTGAACGGCAGCATACCAGAGAGAAGGCGTTCAGCCTGTTGAAATGCCGTGCTGGAATAAATTGCTCGAATACGTCGCAAAATGGATCGCGTGATGAGCGTGTTCCGCGATAGCTTGAACGGATTGGCTGCCGACCACTGACCTAGTCGGCACCGCTTTCGGCGCGTCGGGGGTCACGGAAGTCGACATGGTCGGGGAGCGGTGGCAGCTGTGTGATCGAGAGTGTCCAGAGATTGGACTCGATTTCTTCGAAGCCACTGCGGACGAGGAAGTCCTTGATCATCCCATTCCTCGGGCCCTGTACGAAAGGCGCGACGATCGTATCGGATCCCTGGCCGGCCGCCACCTGCGCGAGTCCGTGTAGGAAGGCGTCCTCGACTCCACGGCCAAGTGCGCGACAGCTCATCAGCAATGTGTCGATCTCGGACGTCCCGGTCACTGATCCACGCTTCACGATGCCGACACCGACCAGCCCGTAGTCACCGAAGCGGTCGCTTGCCTTCAGGACCAGCACGGAGGTGTCGGTGCCGAGCGTCTTGACCTCTTCGAGCGTGCGACGCTTCAGTGAGAGGCTGAACTGATTCGTCCGCTGCGTGAGCTGTGCCACGCGGGGCCATTCCTGATCGGTTGGCGGCCCCATCTCGACCCGAAGCTCAAGGCTGGCCAGGAACTGATCGAGACTGCCGACGGTTCGCTCCTCGCGCTTGCGCCGGCCCTCCTCCTGCATCATCTGAGTCCGCGCGGCATCGACCGCAGTCGCCTGGGCACCGTCGAAGAGCCAGAGACGGCTAAGCGTTTCGCAGTAGGCGTCAGTGTCCGACGGCAGCGGTACTACGTGTACTTCTGGACGGCGCGTCATCACCTCTGCGCGCACCGCTGGATCGTCGTCGAGGAAGACGAATGAGTCGATCCCGAGATTCATCTCTTCGGCGAGTTCACGCAAGCTCTCGGATTTGTGGTTCCAGTTCACCGCCCAGGCAGCGATGTCGTTTGGTCGTAGGATCATCTCCGGATGATTCTCGAAGACGTCGAGCACGTCTCGCTCTTCATTTCGGCTGACGACGGCGAGGAGAATGCCGCGATTCTTGAGATGCTTGAGATAGTGCTGGAAGAGCTGGAAGCTGCGTCCGGGTCCATCGGGACCCAGCTGAATCCCTTCCGACCCAACCTCGCCGACCACGCCGCCCCAGAGCGTGTTGTCGCAATCGATTGCGATGACTTTAGCCGGACTGCGGCGCTTGGAGCGGATCTGCCGCACCAGCGCAATTCCCAATTCCTGATAGAGGCGAGCGGAATAGGGTGCGCGGTGAAGGGCTTCGCCTGAGTTGCTGCGCGCCTGGTCGATGCCGATGCGCTCGACGACACGACTGAAGTCGAATATTTCGACACCAGGGATCGACCGAAGACGGGACCGCCACTCCTGGCGCAATGCCTCGATCTCATGTTGGTCAGTCAATGAAAAGGAAGAGACCACTGGCGGCAGTGTGCCGACCAGAAGCTGGCCCCGGGTTTGCTGCTTTTCAGTGAAGTGTTGGATCGCCTGCAAGATCTGTTCGATCTGAGCACTGGCCTGATCCGGCGATTCGCTCGGGAGGTCCTCTGGCCGGAGCAGGAGGACGTTGACCCCATCACCATTGGTTCCGAATGCGCTGCCATCATTGATTAATGTCTGCACGATCTGATCGTAGTCGGCGAATTGACAGTCGATCTCGAAGCCGGACGCACGACCCCAGAGCCGGAGCGAGGTGGCGACCGGCTGGGCCGTAAATGTCGCTGCGATGGCAACGCGAAGTGGCGTGACGTGCCCATCGTTACCCTGTTCCGCCTCAAAGCGTTCGGCGAGCAACCGCGTCGCGTCACGTGGGTCAAGGAGTGGAAGCATGTCGAGATCGTCTGGAGGCGATGGTACCGATTCCATCTGAACAGAATGTTCATCTACGCTGGGTGCCACACTGGGATCTATCTTGGCATCGACGATTGGCTCGCCAATCCTGCGCCCGGCGATCGCATCGGCTACGTCGCGCAAGGTTCGGATACGATACAGGTCGCCTTCGTCGAGTATGACCCCGTAGCGATCGAAGACTGCCGCAGCGATCGCAATCTGCCCCAATGAGTCCCAGTCCGGGCAGGTTTCGCTTTTCAGATCGTCGGGGGCCTTGCTTGCGTCAAGCCCGAGGGCTTCGATAACGAGACGGCGGATCCTATCGAGGTTCGGTCCGCTGCCACTCCCGGATGTGGCCGAGACTGAGTCCGTCCCGTTGGGGATCATCGTCTCATCTGCAGCGAGTCCGTCAGACGAAGTCTTGACCATGTCTCGCTTGCGGAGGAAGCGGGCAGGATGCCCTCCCCATACCTCTCCCGCTGGCACGCGCGTGAATGCGGCGACGACTGCCCCAGGCTCGATGACTGCATCTTCTCCAATCACGCAGCCCAGCGCCACACGAGCTTCACCACCGATCGTGGCGCGCGCTCCGATCGTTACCGGCACCGAAACGTAGACAATGCCACCATCCGGCCGCGCCACCAGACTGTGTGCCGCGATGACCGCTCCGCCGCCGATGATAACGCTATCGCCGATCTCGGTTAGGTCGGGGTCGTACAGCACGCCCCAGTTCCGGACTTTCCGTCCAAGATAAAGAGCCGGAGCGTAAGAACGATAAATCAGCGGCCATAGCAGACTCGTTGGTTCGAGCACGCTCAGAAGCGGCAGCGATTTGACGACGGCGTATTGGCTATAGGCGTAGGCGGTGGACGCTATCACTCCAAGATCGTGTCTGGAAATGCCCTGACGGTAGCTGGTCGAGAGTGCCAGGTGACGCGGCTTTGGAAAGCGCTTCCCAATGGCACTCATCATGGCGGAAGCGATGGCCAGATACAGGATGAGCCACACGAGATACAAGATCGGCGAAACGATCAGCCAGATGTAGCTCGGCAGGCTTCCCGCTTGCGCTACCACGAACGCCAGTCCTGTGACGATCGCGGCCGCGAGGACCATCGGGAACAGGATGAGGGTGAGCATCACCACGTCGGCAAGCGGGCGACCGGTCCGTCGTCGACCAAAGTTCTGTTCCAACATTTTTCTCCAGGCCTGTGGTAACTAGAGCGCACGCTACCGGCTTAGCGAGAAGCAGCCTGATAGGAAATGACACGATCGATGTTTCGGTTCCCGACTTCGCTCTGCGCGGGATGATATCAAATCTCTGCTCCCGAATGGAGAACGGGACAACCGACTCGCATGACCGAGCGAGGGACGCGCCCGGTGCGTCACACCGTACACACTTCGATTGTGGGTTCGACGACGAATACGGCGAGTGCGGTGCTCTCCGTCTATACTTCACTGTCCTGGAAGGTTGACGGAGGAGATTTCGAGATGGAAGTCGTAGACTGCCTGCTTTGTGGAAGCCCGGACCGTCGCGTCTTCATGCATGGCCGCGACCTCATGTGCGGCGTTCCTGGCGAGTTTACGTTGGTGGAATGCGCCCGTTGCGGATTCCTCTATCTCTCCCCTCGTCCCGACGAGGCGGAGATTGTCCGCTACTATCCGGACTCCTATGCCTTCTATTCCACGCCCGACGTCAATCAAACTTCCACATGGAGAAAGCGAACCGTTCGTGACGACCTGGAACGCCGTTGTCGCGCCGTAAATGAGCGAGTCCCTACCGGAGATCTGCTTGACATCGGGGCTGCGTCCGGGCAGTTCATCTTTGCGATGCGTGAACATGGATGGAATGTTCGCGGTCTTGAGCCGAGTGAAACGGGCGTCGAACGTGCTCGTGCCGCGTTTGGCGTGACGATGGATCAGGGAACGCTCGAGACCGTCGACTATCCAGCAGAGTCGTTCGATGCAGTCACGATGTGGGAGGTCCTTGAGCACGTGCGGCGGCCGAAGGAGACGCTGGAGCAGATCGGTCACATATTGCGACCGGGAGGCTTTCTGATAATGTCGATGCCGAATCGGGACGCTCTCGATGCAAAGATCTTTCGCCGCGGATGGATCGGTTACGACGTTCCCCGTCACTTCTCCGTCTTCTCACGGAGCCAGATTGTGCAGGCAGTCGTCGACACCGGATTCGAACGGCCAGATATTTTCGCTCCTGCCGGTAATCTCGGCGCCGTTCATATGGGCTTGGTTTGCTTCCTGTCGAGTCTGGCCATGAGTATGCGTGATCGTGTCTTCCGTTCCGAGGATGGTGAACGGCGGGTCGCGACCGTGATGACAATTCTAGGTCGCCCCATCCTCATCGTCCTGCTGTTTCTGGTGCTGCTGCCCTACTCCTGGATGGCGCGCGCCCTGAACCGAGGAACGACGATGGTGGTGGTCGCTCGCAAAGGAACGGCATCGTAATTCAGCTGAGCCGTGTTCGCGTCAAAGTGCCCTTTCACCCCATCGCGATGGCAGACTCGTCGATATGTGCTGGTCCCTCAACGCCGTGCAATGATGTTCTCGTGTACTCTGTCCGAATAGTACGCTGGGAAACCAAACTACGACCACCGTGTTGGAGAACTGGTTGGACCGCCGATTATCGTACTATGCGTGTATTAATGGTCACGAAAGGGGACGGAAAGAATGGTAATGAACTGGCGAGATGCCGAAACCGAGCGAATCGTGCTCGATGATATCTCGATTGATGAGCCATGGGCGCTCCTTGAGCGCTTCAGTCAACTGGTCCGGTTGTCTGGAAGTGATGAGGAGCAACAAGCCGTCAACTACATCACTGGGAAGCTCTCCACTTGGGGGATACCGTACCTGGTCCACCGTCCGACCTGTCTGATCTCAATTCCCGGCCCGGCGACGCTACGGACGGTCGGTTCCGACAGCCGCAGCTTCACGGTGAAGACATCGTCCTTCTCTCCCTCGACTGATGGGGAGGAACTAACCGCCGAATTGGTTTACGTGCAGGGGAGTCAGGCCAGCGGCATCACCGATCTATTCGGTGCCGGACGCACCGTTTCGCATCAGGATCTGCGCGGCAAGATCGTCATGACCGAGGGACTGGGAATCGCGGCGCGAGGGATCGACCTGGCCGGGAGTGGTGCGGTTGGCGCTGTCTTCATCAACCCTGGCCAGCGGATCCACGAAGGTATCACGACCACCTCGTGGGGCTCACCCGATCTCGAATCGCTCGGGCGAACACCGCCGGTGCCGGTGTTCGGTATCAACAAACCGGATGGCGAATCGCTCAAGGCGTTGCTGGCTGAGGGACCGGTTACCATTGCCGTCTCCAACAAGGTGGATACCGGCTGGCGGCAGATTCCCGTGATCGTCGCTGAGATCGCTGGAAGCCAGGCCGCCGACGAGTTCGTCCTGTTCCACGGCCACCTCGACTCGTGGCACATCGGCATCGGCGATAACGCAACGGGTGACGCGACTCTGCTCGAGATGGCGCGTGTCTTCCACAAGCATCGCGATCATCTTGCTCGCACGATCCGCGTTGCCTGGTGGTCTGGTCACTCGCATGGACGGTATGCCGGGTCGACCTGGTATGCCGATACCTTCGCCCAGGATATTTCCGCGAATTGTCTCGCTCACGTCAACTGCGACTCTCCTGGATGTCGTTGGGCCACCGATTATCGCGATGTCTTCTATATGCCGGAGGCCGAGGGTGTCGTCCAGGCGTCGGTCAAGGACGCCACCGGTCAGGATTCCTCCGGTGGCCGGCCGCTTCGTGCCGGCGACTGCTCCTTCAACAATCTTGGGATCAGCACCTTCTTTATGCTGTCGTCGACGATGCCGCTTGATCTCGTCAAAGAGAAGTCGTATTACGCCGTCGGTGGCTGTGGTGGCAATATCGCCTGGCACACCGAGGATGACACGATGGACATCGCTGATCCCGACAATCTGCTGCGGGATATGCGGGTCTACGCGGTCGCACTGGTACGTGCGCTCAACTCACCAATCTATCCCCTCGATTACCGGGCGACGGTGAAGGACATCGAGAAAGATCTGGTCCGCTATCAGGAGGCGGCTGGCGAGGCGTTCGATTTCGGTCCGTCAATGCAAGCATGTGCCGATCTGGCCAACACATTGGAGCACTTCTACGACGAAGCCGACTCGTTGATGGATCACTCGGTTGATGACCCGACAGTGCGACAGATCAATGCCTCACAGCGATTGCTGGCTCGCTCGCTGGTGACTGTGGGCTACAGCCGCGACGGTCGCTTCCGACAGGATCCTGCTCGTTCAATTCCGGCGTTGCCTGATCTGGCTCCAGCCGTTGATCTGGGTAACGAGTCGGAAGGGAGCGATCGCTATCACGTGCTGCGCACACACCTGACGCGCGGCCAGAACCGTCTTGTCTGGTCATTGCGACAGGCCGAACGGCGCCTCGCAGAGCGAATTCAATAAGGACAGGTCAGAAGCTCAGGGCTACCGCGCTCGTTCAGTAATCGTCCGACCGTAGACATCCGGCTCATCTCTCTTTTGGGAGGTGAGCCGGATGTGTCTGACAGGATCACGATCGAGACTTTGCACGATAACACGCGGTTGCGGGGAGCATGTCCCATTCGAAGCGCGAGCAATGTTGTGAATTCCCTTAACCATTGCATGGTGCAGTAATATTAAGATCTTGGGAATGAAAGAGCCGTGGAGGACGTTTAGCCAATTCATGAAGATTAGGATGAGGCGCTCAAGCGCCCAGCGCGACGCCGAAGCTGACTCTGAAGCGGCTCAATTCGGAGCATCGAGCGAGTCCAGCATATTCAACGGACGGCTTCGTACCTTCAACGCATTTGCCATCCCGAATTATCGTTTGCTTTGGCTCGGGATGCTCTTCTCAATGGCCGCCATGCAGATGAACATCATCTCTCGCTCGTGGTTGGCGTATCACATATCTGGATCGGGTCTCGCGATTGGCATTGTCGCGCTTGGCCGTGGGCTGCCACAGTTTCTGCTTGCCCCGATTGGTGGCGCCGCCGCCGACCGTTTCGACAAGCGCAAGTTGCTGATCTTCTCGCAGTTTTCTCTGGTCGTATTGTCGTTAGTTAACGCTGTCCTAGTTCAGCTGAACGTGATTCAAGTCTGGCAGTTGGTCGCTCTGGGTGTGGTTCAGGGCATCATCTTTCCATTCACCATGCCGACGCGGTCCGCCTACATTGCCGATGTGGTGGATAGAGGCCGGTTTGCCAATGCACTCGCACTCGACTCGACTGGTCGCAATCTGAATCGTGTCATCGCCCCATCGTTGGGCGGCATCATGATCGCCATCAGCCCGACGATCGCGTTCTACGCCATCGCCGCCTTCTACGCACTCGCGGCGTTTACCTTGATACGTTTGCCGTCGGGGAAATCAGTCCAGGCCCGGTCTCGCAGCATCCTGGGTGACATGATGGTTGGGTTCCGTTATCTCAGGGACAGCAGCGCGTTAATGCTCCTGATCGCCATGGCATTTGCATTGGTGCTCCTCGGGGGATCGTTTCAGCAACTGCTGCCGGTGTTTCAGCTTGACGTGTTCCACGTCGGACCGACGGCTCTCGGCGTGATGTATACCGCCGTCGGGGTCGGCGCGGTGTTCGGCTCGCTTGCCGCGGTCTATGCCGCGGAGTCGCCGAACAAGCGCAAAATTCAGCTCGGAGCAGGGATTTCGGTGGGGATATCCCTCAGCCTCTTTGCCTTTTCAACGTCCTTCGTGATGGCCATTGTCTTTCTCGTGATCATTGGCTTCATGACCGATGGATACTTCACGATCAACCGAATCCTGGTGATGTACGAAACCGAAAAGGCGTTTTATGGCCGGGTCATGAGTATCTATATGATGACCTGGTCCCTCATGCCCCTGTCCCTGGTGCCAATGGGGATCATGGTCGATCGCGTTGGGGCGCCGATTACGGTCGGGATCACTGGGTTGATGCTGGCGGCGATCATTGCGGCAATCACGATCTTCAGTCCGCACATCCGACGTCGAGAGGAGCCCGTCGTGGTGGCCGCGCCGGTGCTTTCTGACTAGCGTCAGTGGCGTCGCGCTACGGGCGGTAACTGTTCGGACCAGGTGTGAGCAGATACCACGTCGATCGGTATCAACGCGTGATTACGGCCGATCGTTGTTGTGGATTCGATTTAGCTGCGTGGCGTTGAAATGGGACTTGGCGCGTTTGCCAGGACACGTCCGAGAATGCGATGCAAGTCGGTAAGTTCGTCGGACGATAGCGAGGAGAGGGCCGACTCGAGGTAGGAACGGGACGCACGCGAAATCTCTCCTGTCGCCTGCCGTCCGCGCTCGGTCAGTTCCAGGCTAAGGCGACGACGATCCTCCGGATCGTCTTTGCGCAAAACAAAATTGCGATCAACTAACTTGTCGACCTGCTGGCTTGCGGCGGATGCGCTGATGCCCATGTGTTCGGCCAGGGTACGAAGGTCGATCCCCGGATGAGCTCGGACCCGGAAGAGAATCCGAAGCTGGGGGAAGTTAATGCCCATCTCTTCCCAAACTTGAAGCCGCATTGGGTCCAGTAGACGCGCCGCTCTCGCATAGCGTGTCACCGTTTCCTGCATCAAGTTGTCGCGCAGTTCGCTCATAGCATCATTGTACCTTGCAATGTGCCTTTAATGCTGCAGCTAGACTTAACGATTCCGTTGTGGTGTACCATTAAGATTTTAGGGACTAACCCCTTGGGAGGAGCAACTACTCGCATCATGCGGATGCCATCGAGACGGTCAGGACACCAGAGCGGCGGTGGCGGCACCGCGGAATCAGATAGGGACGAGACTTCGAGCGAGTCCAGCATATTCAACGGACGGCTCAGTTCCTTCAATTCACTCGCCATCCCAAATTATCGTTTGCTCTGGCTCGGGATGCTCTTCTCGATGGCCGCGATGCAGATGAACATCATCTCCCGCTCCTGGCTCGCCTACCATATCTCCGGTTCAGGATTTGCGCTTGGGTTGGTCGCGCTCGGACGTGGACTGCCACAGCTCGTTCTTGCCCCGATCGGTGGCGCCGCCGCTGATCGTTTCGACAAGCGTAAACTGCTGATCTTCTCGCAGTTTTCTCTGGTGGTATTGTCGTTGGCGAACGCTGTCCTGGTTCAGTTGAACGTGATCCAGATCTGGCAGCTCGTGGTGCTTGGCTTCATTCAGGGGATTATCTTCCCATTTACGATGCCGACGCGCACCGCCTACATCTCGGATGTCGTGGATGAAGATCGCTTCTCGAACGCACTGGCGCTCGATTCGACCGGTCGAAACCTGAATCGTGTCGTTGCTCCGTCACTTGGCGGCCTGCTTATCGCCGTAAGTCCAACGCTTGCCTTCTACGCCATCGCGATCTTCTACGCGCTGGCTGGGTTGACGTTGTTGCGACTGCCGTCGGCCAAATCGGTTCAAGCGAAAACACGGAGCGTGCTGACCGATGTTGGTATTGGATTCCGTTACCTCCGCGGGAATTCCACGCTCATGGTGCTGATTGGGATGTCATTCGTGCTCATCCTGCTTGGCCGCCCATTCCAGCAACTGTTACCGGTCTTTCAGATCGATGTGTTCCACGTTGGACCGACCGCTCTTGGATTGATGTACACGGCCGTTGGCGTGGGTGCTGGCTCGGGAGCACTGGCAGCGGTCTGGGCTGCTGAATCGCCGAGCAAACGGTTGATTCAGCTTGGTGCGGGCATTAGCGATCGGAGTGAGCCTGGTTCTGTTCGCCTTCTCCACCTCCTACATCATGGCGATTTTCTTCCTGGTCGTAGTCGGCTTTATGACCGACGGTTACTTCAC
>CAVUBN010000010.1:0-42742 GCA_963739715.1 uncultured Chloroflexia bacterium
GAGACGCCAAGCAAGCGATGGTCGGACGACACTGTATTTGCTCAAATGTGTCGGCAGCTCGGAAATCATGCCTGCTCCCTGCCGTTCGAGCATGGCCTTGAGAATCGCGAGCGTGTTCGCCTTGGCGTCGAGGCCGACTTCAGTGGCCGGGCCGACGCAGGATGGGCAGCCTGACTCACAGCCGCACTGCCTGATCAGGTCTCGCGCTCCGCGCAGCAGTTCATAATGCAGGTCGTAGAGCCGTGGGCTGAATCCGATGCCGCCGGGGACCCGATCATAAATGAAGACGGTGGCGCGATCGGTGAAGGGTGATCGAACCTGCGGATAGACGCCGACGTCTCGCGGATCACACATCAGGAACAACGGCGCAATGTTCTGCAGCGCGTTTGAGAGTCCGCGCAAGGCTCCTTGCAGCTCCGCTTCGCGCATTCGTCCGCTGATGTCTGGCGGCAGCGACAGCCAGTACGCGCTGGTGTGCATTTGTTCCTCGGGCAGATGGATCTTGCCCCAGCCTACGTTCTCGTGGGTGTGCAGCTTGATCTTCTTGAACTGGGTCACGATTGCACCAACGAGTACCTCTCCGTGGTGGCGCGGTGCCGATGGCTCGCCGTCGGTGAACTGCTCGATCACCTGCACTCGAACCGAGAGACTCGCGTCGGTGTAGTAGTCGACGTCGACCGGATGGACGTAGGCCTTCTTCTCGTCCCAGTCGAGCCGTTCGACGTGGTATTGCTGCCCCTCATGAATATAGATCGCGTCGGTATGCACCAGCATCGGAGCGGCAAAGGTATCGACTTCTCCGATCACGCGAGCGCGCGATTTGTCGCCGACGTCGATGATAACCACGTTCGCCCGCGCGGCCGTCCGAAGGCTGATCTCCTCGGCCGGATAGGTCTCGGCCGTCCAATACCAGGTTTCACCGGAATGATGGAGAATCCCTGCGTCCGCCAGAAAATCGAGCATCTCAAGCGGTTCGACCCGACCGAATTGATCGCCATTGTGAAATGGAAGCTCGAACGCGGCGCACTTGAGGTGGTCAACCAGGATCAGTAAGTTATCCGGATTGATCAGACCGTGCTCCGGACGGCTGCCGAAGAAGTAGTCGGGATGCTGCACGATGAACTGATCGAGCGGAGCCGAGGATGCGACCAGCACCGCAAGCGAAACACCTTCGCGGCGACCGGCGCGTCCGGCCTGTTGCCAGGTGCTGGCGATCGTCCCCGGATATCCAGTCATCACGCAGGCATCGAGCGAGCCAATGTCAACGCCAAGTTCCAGGGCGTTGGTCGACACCACCGCGCGCACTGTTCCGTCCCGTAACCCACGCTCGATCTCGCGCCGTTGACGCGGCAGATAGCCTCCACGATACCCTCGCACGCCATCCGGCATGCCGAGCCTGGTCGGAAGCGCTTCTCGCAGATACGTAAGCAGGACCTCCGCGGTGACGCGTGCCCGCGCGAAGACGATGGTGTGGACATTCCTACGAATGAGCTCGGTAGCGATCGCGGTGGCCTCCAGGGTCGATGAACGCCGTATGCCCAATTGCCGATTCACCACCGGTGGATTGTAGAAGGCAACCTCACGCCGCCCATGAGGCGCGCCGTCTTCGTCAATCACCGTCACTTGTTCCTCGATCAGATGCTCAGCCAGCTCACGCGGATTGGCAATCGTGGCCGACGCCAGAATGAACACCGGCGACGAGCCGTAATGGGCGCAAATGCGCCGGAGTCGCCGGATGACGTTGGCGACGTGTGAGCCAAAGACACCGCGATAGCCGTGCATCTCGTCGATCACAACGAAGCGCAACTGTTCGAACAGGCTATGCCATTTTGTGTGGTGCGGCAGAATCCCGGAATGCAGCATATCCGGATTGGTGATGACGACGTGTCCCGCGGTGCGTATGAGTCGCCGCACGTTGGCCGGGGTGTCGCCATCGTAGGTGTGCGTCTTGATATCGGCACCGGACGCCTCGATCAGTCCATGCAGATTCGAGTATTGATCCTGCGCCAGCGCCTTGGTCGGGAAAAGGTACAGCGCTCGTGCAGTGGAATCGCTCATGATCGCGTTCAGCACAGGCAGGTTGTAACAAAGCGTCTTGCCGGACGCTGTGCTCGTAACGATCGCTGTATGCTGACCCGATTCAACGCTGGCAAACGCCGCCGCTTGGTGCGAGTACAGACTGGCGACACCGCGCGCACGCAATGCTTCAATCAGCGATGGATCGAGATCCGATGGGAACTCCGCCGTTGAAGCAGGGATGGCTGGGATCGAACGCCAGGTCGCGATGTTTGGTGCAAATCGGGGATCTGCTCGGAAGTCCTCGATCGCTTGAGAAACGGACAATCGATTTCTCCCTAGACTAAAAGGCTCGCTTCTTGTCGGCACCAAGCTGACCTCATGGCAGCGCCGCGAACAAACGTTCTGGGCGCGTGGACCCATTATAGCAACGATGATTCGGAGGGGATGACTGATGGCCTGGCTGTCCGGTGAAACGTCCAACCTGGACCTGGCCAGAGGACCGATAACGTGTGCGTAGAACGTTGTCTCTCCCCAGATCATCCGCGCCCGCGTAAACTACGACGCATCGTTACAGAACACACCGTCTGGTAAGGAGGCGCGGCGGCCATGCTGTCTTCGACGGCGGATCAACGTGGCGGCAGGAAATTGGGCGGGCTCTGGCGACACCGCGACTTCCGCAAGCTATGGGTGGGAGAGACGATCTCGCTGCTCGGGTCGCAAGTCACACTGCTGGCGCTGCCGCTCACCGCGATCCTCACCCTGCACGCCGACGCGGCCCAGATGGGGTACTTAACCGCTGTCCAGACCGTGCCCTTCCTGTTGGTCGGGCTCTTCGCCGGAGTCTGGGTCGACCGAGCTCGGCGCCGGCCGATCATGATCGCGACCGACTGCGGCCGCTTCGTCCTGCTCCTGATCGTGCCGCTGCTGGCCGTCACGGGTCGCCTGACCATGAGTTCTCTCTACCCGATTGCCTTCCTGGTTGGCATCATGACCGTCTTCTTCGACGTCGCCTACATGGCGTTCCTGCCAACGCTCGTCGGGCGCGACCAGTTGGTCGAGGGCAATGCCAAACTGGAAGTAAGCCGCTCAGGGGCGCAGATCGCTGGACCAGGGATCGCCGGCCTCCTAGTCAGGTTGGTCACCGCACCGGTCGCGGTCGCAGCCGACGCCGCCTCATTCCTGACCTCGGCTCTGTTCCTATTGGGGATCCGCACCCCGGAGCCGCCGCCGGTCGCCCCCGGTTCGCGGCGAAGCGTCCGTCGCGACATCGCCGAGGGGCTGCGGTTCGTACTCGGGAACACGCTTCTGCGATCAATCGCGAGCTGCACCGGAACGTCCAACTTCTTCGCTAGCGCCATGCTCGCCATCGTCATCCTTTATCTCACCCGCGACCTCGGCATCGGACCGGGGTTGCTTGGCCTGATCTATGCAACCGGAAACCTTGGTTACCTGTCAGGCGCGTTCCTCGCGGACCGAGTCCCGGCCCGCATCGGCTCAGGCCCGACCATCATGGCGTCGGCGCTCCTGTTCGGGATTAGTGCTTTGCTCGTGCCCCTGGCGAACGGGCCTCGCGTTCTTATCGTCAGCGTGCTTGTCGTTTCGCGACTCCTCAGCGGCGTCGCGAACCCGCTCTACAACGTCACTCAGGTCAGCTTGCGTCAGCGGATCACACCGGACCGACTGTTGGGTCGGATGAACGCGAGCACCCGCTTCCTGATTTGGGGTGTCATCCCGATCGGATCACTGCTCGGTGGATGGCTCGGCACCGTGCTCGGGCTCCGGTCCACGCTGTTCATCGCGGCAATCGGTCAACTGCTGGCCGTCCTCTGGGTCTGGTTCTCGCCAGTGCGCGGTCTGCGTGAGCAGCCACCTCCAGCCGAGGCGGGAATCGCCAATCCAGAGGCATCCTAGGCAGGGCGCGCGTCTGCAGAGCGGTCAGATCATTCGAGAGTGAACCTAACAGCGCCATGCGGAACGTCAGCTTCCCAAAAACGCTACCGGTCATTGCGGCCAGGTCCAATCCAGCTTGATCAAGATTTGCTCGACGAGCGCAAAGGCACGCGCGCCAATCTCAGAACCAACCGTTTCTAGCGACGGATAGTCATCCGTCTGGACGCTCGCAGTATGAAGCTCGTTATTTGAGATGTCCTTTACGGCCAACATCGGCACGCGATAGATAGCACAGACCTGGGCGACCGCGGCGGCTTCCATGTCTTCGCAAAGCGATCCGTGCAGGTCGTGTAGCCCCCCGATTCGAACGGGATCCTGAGTCCAACAATCGGCCGACGCGATGATCCCGGTGTGAACCGACGGCGCTCGCTCTCCGTTCGTCGACCAGGGCCATGGTTCGGGTTTCCACGTTCCGGCGATTTCGTTGGCTATCTCGAGGAGAGACTGATCGGCAGCAATGACGTCGGTCAAGATCGTTTCGTCGCCGACCTGATAACGAAATCCAGCATATCGCTCTTCACCGCTTGGGAGGATCGTTAGCGAGAGATGAGCCACGACTCCGGCGCCGATCACGACGTCGCCTGGATGGATATCTTCCCGGTGGGCACCGGCACATCCGAAATTGAGCACGAGCGACGGATGTTCCGACGCGAGCAGAGCAGAAATCGCCGCTGCGGCGTTGACCATGCCGATCCCGGTTGCCATCGCAACGACCGGCCGTCCGCCGATCGTGCCCCGATGAATCACCCAGGCGCCGACCCGCTCGCTGGTTCGATTGTCAATCCGCGCGAGCGCGTGATGCAGCTCCGCGTCCATCGCCGCGATCAGTGCTGTCGGACGTGGATATTCAGCTGCGTGATTCTGTTTCGTCATGCTCACAATCCTCTGCGGTTCTCGTTGGTCGCTCACATCGAACCGAGCGACGGTGTTGTCGTCAATCGACGATCCGACGAACATCGCCATACGCACCAACGTGCAATCCGACTTGACCGCCGGTCTTTATCCGTGGGAAACTGTAGCCGATCCGTTTGATCGGGTCACGAAAGCTGTCCTCAATTGTCGTGAAGCGGCAGCGAGTATCGGCTCCATGTCGGGTCGATTCACGCGGGGGAACACCGGTGCAATTCCGGGGCTGTGCCGCAACTGTGACGCTGGGCCGCTGCCCGGCGAAGCCAGATCGCCCATCGCTGTCGCGTCCAACTACTCCTCGAGCGAAGGAGAAAGGACGCCCCATGCGCAGCTCCCTCCGAGAGTAATCCTCCAATCTGATCGACACCAGAATGTCATCGTCCGCGAGCGTACCGCGCGGATCATTGGAGGGTTCAAGTGAAACCACGGCTTCTCGCATATTTCTTGATCGCCGCACTCATTGGCACATCGTTGTCTGCCATTTCGGCCTCGGCAGCGCCCGACAATCAGGCGGTCAGCCAGACGATAGATTGGCTCCGTTCTCAGGAACAGCCAGACGGCGGTTACGCTGGATTCAACGGATCAACCGATCCTGGAACCACCGCCGACGTCGTGCAGGCCATCGCCTCGACCGGAGTCGATCCAAGCACGATCTCCGATGGTGGAACATCGTTGATTGAGTTCTTGAAATCTCAGTCTTCGAGCTACAGCGCCACCGTCGGAGGCGCCGCGAAGGTGACCCTTGCTGCAGTCGCGGCCGGAAACGATCCGCGTGACTTCGCCGGGCTGAATCTGGTGCAGAGCATCCTGTCACATTTCGATCCATCAACCGGGCTTTTCGATCCCCAGCTTTACGTGCATGCCTATGCGCTATTGGCACTATCAGCGGCCGGAGAAACGGTCCCAGAACAAGCGGTCATCGTGCTCGAACAACACCAATCTACAGACGGCGGCTGGGCATTTACGGGAGCGACCCAACCCGGGCAAGCCGACAGCAACACGACCGCTGTGGTGGTCGAAGCGCTGGTCGCGACCGGCCATGCTTCATCACCATCGATTCCCAAAGCGATGAGCTATCTAACCAAACTGGCGGCCCCCGACGGTCTTTATGCCTATCAGGCGGTGGCTGGATCTCCGCTGGTCGGGGATGCCAATTCGACGGCGCTCGTCATTCAGGCCATGCTGGCAGCCGGTCAGCCGGCTGATTCGCCCGCCGTGGTTTCGGCCACTAATGCTCTAAATTCGTTGCGAGACAGCAACACCGGAGCCTTTGCCTACCGAAAAGACACACCTGGGGACAATCTCCTGGCAACTGTCCAGGCACTGCCTGCCCTGGAAGGCAAGTCTTTTCCCATCTGGCCAATTCATGCGCCTGGCCGCACACTTGACCAGGCCAAATCGCGCGCGATTCAGGGAGATCCGCATCTTTGCGTCTATTTCATCCAGACCGGGCATAACGCCTGTCAGGGATTCCTTGCGTATTGGCAGCGCTTTGGCGGCGTTGATGTGTTTGGTTACCCACTGACCGAGGAATTCACTTTCGTCGACCCTGCAACAGGACGTCCGACCACGATGCAATATTTTGAACGGGCCCGATTCGAGTGGCATCCAGGGTCCGCGCCACAGCGGTATGACGTCCAGCTTGGACTGCTCGGTTCGGAGATACTCACTAAACCATGAACCGAGTCTCGCACCACCACGTGATCTCACTTCAGTTCGGAATTAGAGCCGTCGCAGCGACGCTGATTCTGCTACTCGTCGGAGTTACCACGTCCGGCAGCGTCGCTTCCGCTTCAACCCCCAATGCAGCGGGGTTGGTCATCAAACATGGCGATGGCAGTGTGCTCTACTTCTATGTTCAGTTCAGTGAGGCTGAGATTACCGGCACTCAACTGCTTGAACGAGCAGGGGTATCCATCGATATTGCCCCGTACGCCGGGATGGGCGAAGCGATCTGCCGAATCGATGGCGAGGGTTGTCCATCGACCAACTGCTTCTGTAAGAGCTACGCGAATCCGGCATTCTACTGGCGCTATCATCGGCTGACCTCGGATGGTACATGGGTGACGTTGCCGTCCGGACCCGATCAACGAAAGGTCCACAACGGTGATGTCGATGGGTGGTCCTGGTCCGCTAAAGACAACGATCTTCCCTCGATTACCCTTTCTCAGATTGCACGGATGAACGGCATTACGCTAGCCGGTACACCCGCTCCGCCGAGTGTGACGCCAGCCGCACACACAGCCACGGCTACGCCCACGACTCCAACGACATCGGAACAGCTTCCGACAGCCTCGCCAGCGGCTCTCGGAGTCGAGGTTCAAGCATCGGGACAGACGACGAGTATTCAACCAACGACGAAGACGCAAAATACCCGCAACGACAGCTATGTCTGGTTCGGCGCAGGGTTAGCCCTAATTTTTGTTATTGGGCTCGTCGCCATGGTGCGTGGTCGGGGGAGCGGACGATGACCACGTCCACAAATCCGATTCCCTGGATAGTTTGGGGAATCGCCGTCACGCTCGCGACGATAGCGACTCGCAATCCACTCTATCTCGCGCTCGTGTTGTCGGCCACCGCTGTCGTCTACCTGTCTCGACGACCTAGGTCTGGACACGCGCAAATCTGGAGTATCGTCATTCGGATCGGAGTACTCGTAGCTGCGGTCAGCGTGAGTTTCAATCTGTTGACGGTGCACTCAGGGGACCAGACCATCGTTCGAATTCCTGGCGCGATACCGATCATCGGAGGGGTGATCACCGCGAACGCTCTCGTCTATGGGATCTCGTCCGCTCTCGCCATCCTCTCTTTGATTGTTACTGCCGCGACCTTCGGATCGATCGTCGACCGCGCGTCGTTGCTTCGATCTGTTCCTCAGTCGCTGTCATCGGCGGGGGTTGCCGCCATCATCGGATTGAGCTTCTTTCCCCAGACTGTGGTGTCTCTTCGCGAGGTTCGTGAGGCACAGGCGGCACGTGGCTTTCGCATTCGATCAGTACGGGACATTCGGCCACTGGTCGTTCCAGTGCTGACTCTAGGGCTGGAAAGTGCGTTCAGCCTGGCTGAAGCGATGGAAAGCCGGGCCTTTGGCGGCGAACCGCGCTCATCCGGATTCAAGCCCTGGATGTTTGTCACCGGGATCCTTCTCGCGATCATCGCGGTAAGCCTGGTAATTAGTGGCCTTGTAGTGGGTGCCGCGCTGTGCTCTATCGCCAGTGTGGGGCTAATCACGATGGGGCTGATGGGGTCTCCTACCTCCCGCACGTCATATCGTCCGTCCGTCTGGCGGACGGGAGATTGGGTGATGCTCGTCTTTGCCGCCATATCATTCTCAATCTTCGGAATCGCCATTCTGTTCTTCGCGGCGTCAGTTGACTGGTCGCCATTTCCGACCCTCCGCACCCCTGTCGTCAACCCACTCCTCAGCGTCGCATGTTTGCTGTTGGTCGCACCGGCCCTGACAGCGGGGAAAACAGGATGATCTCTTTCGATGGCGTCACGTTTCAATACCCCGACCAGGCAATTCCCGCCGTCGCCGGCATTGACTGGCGTGTCGATCCAGGTTCAGTCGCTCTGGTCACTGGACCCTCCGGCTCGGGAAAGTCGACGCTCGCTCGTTGTGTCAACGGCCTGATTCCGCATTTTCACGGTGGCCGGTTCGGCGGTCAGGTCATCGTCGACGGGCTGGAGACCACTCGTTACTCGACCGCGGTTCTGAGCCAGCACGCCGGTTTCGTCGCACAGGTTCCGGAATCACAGACAGTTACCGATCGAGTTGAAGATGAAATCGCCTTCGGTCTCGAGAACCTGGGAATCGCCCGACCGGCAATGAGACTTCGCGTCGAGGAGATGCTAGATCTGCTTCGCCTCGACGCTCTTCGGACGCGACCATTGAGGAACGCTGTCCGGTGGTGAACGTCAGCGAGTCGTTATTGGTGCCGCTATGGCAATGCGGCCACCGATACTCGTGCTCGATGAGCCAACGTCGCAGCTCGATCCATCGAGCGCGGAAGAGGTGCTGGCGATCCTGCAACACATGAACCACGAGTTTGGAACGACAGTAATTATGATCGAGCATCGTCTCGACCGCGTGCTCGGCATTTCGGATGAGCTTCTCATCATGAGTGAGGCCGGGAAAGTCGATGCGGCAGGTCCGATCCGGGATGTGCTCTCGAAATTGCCCACGCCTCCCCCGTTGTTGCAGGTGGCCACTGAGCTCGGGTGGGACCCAACACCACTCACTGTTCGCCAAGCAAAGAAGTTCAGGCTGCCGACACCGCCCCGAGACGGATCGGACCATCGACAGAAGCGTACCGTGCACTCAAATGGAAGGCCGTCCATCGAATTCGACAACGTCTCGTTCAGCTATCAGCAGGACAACGTGCTCGACAGCCTTTCAACGGAGTTGCATGCCGGGTCGGTGACCGCGCTGATGGGCCGAAATGGCAGCGGCAAGACGACAATGCTCAAACTTATGAACGGCTTACTTCGCCCCAGCCATGGGCGGATTCGCGTAGACGGTCGAGACATCGCCAAGTCATCAACGACTGACCTTGCCGGAACGGTGGGCTACCTACCCCAGAACGCCGCCACTCTTCTGTTCAATGATTCAATCGAAGAGGAGTTGCGATTCACGCTCCGCTGCCGGCGACAAACAGCCGACATCGAGGCCACCCTGGCACGATTCGACATTTCTGAACTCGCAGCTCGCAGCCCGCTCGATTTGTCAGGTGGGGAACGGCTGCGCGCGGCTCTCGCCGCCGTGCTGATTGGACAGATTAGAGTCCTCCTACTCGACGAACCAACGCGGGGAGTCGACGCAGTCCTCAAACAACGGCTTGGCCGAGCCCTGCGAGAACTAGCAGACGATGGGGTGACTGTGGTCATCGCCACTCACGATGTCGATCTGGTTGCCGAGTTCGCCGATCGAGCGATTATCCTGGGAAGCGGGGATATCGTCGCCGACGGCTCACCGTATGACGTAATGCCCGATTCGATGGTTTTCGCGCCACAAATAAACAAGGTCTTCGGGGGCAGCTTCCTTACGGTCGCAGACGTGGTGCGTTCGTATTACCCGGAGCAGAGAGCCTCACGCGCCGTCATTAGCGACTGAGTCGCGTTCGAGCATTCGTTCGTTTGCGGGTGGTGGGTCCAACAACCTGAAGTTATTGCCGAGGTCGATCGGTTCCCCGTATACTGGCGATGTTGATCCCCATCGCATTGAAGAGGCCTTTTGAATCATCGGTCCGTGCGGCCAGGAGGTTGGCCCCGAATGAAACTAGTAGTTGCGGTCGTTCAAGATGAAGACGCCGATAATCTGGTACACGCGATCGTCGGGGGAAATTTCCGGGTCACCCGGGTGAGTAGCACTGGCAGTCTGCTCCGGACCGGCAACACGAGTCTGCTCGTTGGCGTCGACGACCACAATGTCGCACCCGTCATCGAGATCATCCAATCGGTGTGCAAGCGCCGCACTCAGATCGCGGTTCCCTATTCCCCTGCGCTGGAGCCTGGCCTGCTGTATCTGGCAGAGAACTTCGAAGTCGAAGTCGGCGGCGCCATCATTTTTGTCCTCGCTGTCGAACGCTACGAGCGTCTTTGATCCCGATATTGACCGATTTATTTGTTGACCTGCACGCCCACGGACGTTATCATTGAAGTCGATTTAGAACATTCATTCTATATTTTGAATCGGTTGAGCAACGGAAAGAGGCGAAGACGGATGGCTGAACGAGATCGTGCGATCGAGCTTGCGATGTCGCAGATCGAGCGTCAATTTGGCAAAGGCTCGATCATGAAGATGGGCGAGGCGTCGTCTCGCATGCACATCGATTCGATTCCGACCGGCTCGATCGCTTTGGATATGGCACTTGGCGTCGGCGGAATTCCACGCGGCCGCATCACCGAAATTTACGGGCCTGAGTCCAGCGGGAAAACGACCCTGGCACAGCACATTATTGCCGAGGCTCAACAGCTGGGAGGCGTTGCTGCGTACATCGACGCCGAGCACGCGTTTGATCCGATCTACGCTGAACGCTGCGGCATTAACCTGACCGACCTCCTTATTTCGCAGCCCGACACTGGTGAGCAGGCCCTCGAGATCGTCGAAACGCTCGTTCGTAGCGGCGCGATCGACGTCATCGTGATTGACTCGGTCGCCGCGCTCGTTCCCCGCGCTGAGATCGATGGCGACATGGGCGACTCCCACGTCGGATTGCAAGCGCGGCTCATGAGCCAGGCACTTCGTAAGCTGACCGGTGCTATCAGCCGCTCGAAGACAGCAGTCGTCTTCATCAACCAGTTGCGTATGAAAATCGGCGTCATGTTTGGCAATCCTGAAACGACAACCGGAGGCAATGCGCTGAAGTTCTACGCGTCAGTCCGATTGGACATTCGCCGGATTGAGGCGATCAAACAGGGGACCGATTCGATTGGAATTCGGGCCCGGGTGAAAGTGGTCAAAAACAAAGTTGCGCCGCCATTCAGGCAGGCCGAATTCGATATTATGTACAACGAAGGGATCTCGGCTGAAGGCAGCATTCTTGATGTCGGCGTTGATCTCGGCGTACTCAGGAAGAGCGGCGCCTGGTATTACATGGCTGATGAGCGGCTTGGTCAAGGGCGGGAAAACGCCAAACAGTTCCTGCGTGCCAACGCAGATCTCATGCAGGATGTCGAAGCACGCATTCGGGCAACATCGCCAGAGTTGCAGGCACGTATCAAATACGATGGTGCGGCGGCCGAGAATGGTGTGGTCGACGAAGTCGCGAGCTAACCAGTCTGACTTTTCCGGTTGAAACGTAGAGAGCGTCTGCAGAATCGCGGCGCTCTTTTCAATCTCGTACTATTCATCCAGCCAATACCTCGTCGCTACCTGCGGAAACATTGACGATCTGCGCCGAAGAATACGCCAGCAGAATCATGCCGAACGTGGTCAGAGCGATTCCTCCGCCGAGAAGAAAGCGTCCTTCGATCGTCGCCGGCCACTTCTCGCCAAAGAAGATCGATGCAGCAATGATCGGGATGATAGATTGAAGCCCGGCAACCAACGGCACAATCGTCGTGGCGCGTCCACTTTGCAGCGCGCGGACCTCGTCAGAAAATGCCACGAGTGAGGTGGCCCCAGCCGCGACAATAAGAAGAGCCAGCGGCAAAAGCTTCGAAAACGTGAGCAAATCGGAAACCCCTTTGGTGTAGAGACTGCTCGCGGCATAACCAAGTCCCGCACCAATACCGCTGAGGTACGCCCCCGGTGATTTCGTTACTCGTTGCAGAACATCCGGGAAAAAGATTGCTGGAACAATCACGGCGGTCATGATGACCCAGCCGAGCAAGCTGGGAGCCACATTGCTAGCGGCAGGTGACGTCGTGCCGACCGCGACAATGCCAAGGCCTATCGCAGCGATCCCAATGGCCTCACGACTTTCGAGTTTCTCCCCGAGTCGCCAGCGCGCAAGCACGAGCATAATCCCAAATCCCGCGGCATAGATGACGCGAGCCAGCGTGACCGAAATCTGCGTCAGCGCTGCGAGCTCAAAGAGCCAACCAAGAATGCCGAGACCAATGGCCCAACTACCTGTGGCGCGCACCACCACCTTGGCAGTCAACGAAGTACGGCCACGATCTTTCGGCTCCGCGCGTGCGGCAAGAGCGAGCAAAACGATACCAATGTTGTAGGAGAGCGTCGCAACCACCATGAGTGCGATTCCGAGCACCGATCACCACCCACTAATGTTCTTTTGCGTTTGATTCAACTAATTTCCTTCAGGATCGATTCTGCTTAAGTTTGGCCCACAGTCCGTTGTGCCGAACGGATCAATAGTTTCAACTGAAGATCTCGGCGTGTTCCATTGCTCGTTTCCACGAATTTACCTAGAGGTCACATTGTCGGGCTTACCCACCTATTGAGTCGTTCGCCGTTTGGGGCTCATCAAGCCAACGCAGCGGTTACTATCACGATCAATCGATCTCACCTACTGAATCGCGCACCTAGCGTTTGTATGAAAGTGCGACGTCTGATTGTGCGAAAATACCCTGAATGACGCAAGCAGAATGTTCTGACCCGGAAGCGATGATGTCATCGATGTTGAATCGAATGACACTGCGGAACACGGACGCTCCGTGCCAATGCGCCAGCGGAGTAAAATGATATGAGACGGTGATGCGTGTTTAAGGTGTCATACTCAGACGCAAATCGTGCAATCAGTCGTTTCTGTTGGATATTATCCGAGTCGGCCTCGGACAGTTCTTGAGGAGAGTCAGGGAATGACGTCGTCAAACGTTCCCCTACCTCAATCTTCCCAGATTACATCTTCCAGCGAATCAGCCGTTCCGCCAATTCGAGACGAGGCAAATCCGGAGACAATCAACTTTAAATTAGAGCAACCAAAACTATTTCCTTCGACAGAATCAGTGTCGGCACTTAAGAAGGACGCACCAGTACATGCCTTTGACGATCATCCATCTCACAGTTTCAGCACGCCAAATGGGGCTAGTCCACAGGGCCACTTTCGTTCCTGGCGCTTCTTCTGGTGGACAAAAATGGTGAGGTCCAATAATCTGCCGCGATATCGGTTGCCACTCAGAATAATCATCGCAGCAGTCGTGTCGTCATTCAGGAACCAGAAGCGAAGTGTTCGCGCCGACACCGCGAAACTGGTCGCATCGATGCCGGTGCCGCCGGAGGTCCACGGCATCGAGAATCTTCCGGAAACACGGCCGTTTGTGATCCTTCCGAATCATTACGAGCGCACGTCCGGCGCCTGGGTTGGCTGGGGAGCGATCATTATCACCAACGCGATCGCTCGTGCCAGACCAGGAGACTTCCCCATTCGCTGGGTTATGACGTCGACATGGCAAGACTGCTACCTGGGGCCGAAACGTATTCATCCGAAATATCTCCACTGGATCTTGCGCCGGATGTCAAATCTCTTCGGCATAATCCTGATGCCGGCCGATGACGTCGATGCATTTGGACGTGGCGCGGCGCTACGTGACATGTTTCGAGCGCTGTCTGATCCAGGCGGACAAGTCGTAGCGTTCCATCCAGAAGCTGGCGGATTCGAGACTATGATCACGCCACCGAAAGGCATGGGTCGTGTTCTCGCCTCAGTTGACCACCAGAACGTTCAAATGATTCCCACGGGGGTCTACGAAGATGATGGCCGGCTTCACGTTCGATTTGGCAAGGTGATCGACCACGGTTCTTTGCAGGGATTATCCGATACAGAGGTTACCAGCAAAGTCATGGTTCAGATTGCGTCTCTGGTGCCGGAACGAACCCGAGGCGATTTCGCCGAAAAGTGTCGAGAATTGAAGCAACTAGACGCCACGCCTGTCAGTTCGAAGACATAGCTCGTCCTGGATGTCACCACGCGGATCCGTTCCATCGACACTGATTTGGAGGTCGACACTGTGGATGCGAGCGAGAGAAATCACGCCGACGTTATTGTGCTGGGTCTTGGTGGAATGGGCAGCGCGGCGGCAGCTCATGTCGCCATGCGTGGCAATTCAGTAATCGGCCTGGAACAGTTTCGTCCAAACCACGACTTCGGCTCGTCTCACGGAGAGACGAGAATCATCCGAGAGGCCTATTTCGAATCACCCAGCTACGTTCCTCTGCTTCAACGCTCCTATGCCCTGTGGCGGGAACTCGAGCAGACGAGCGGGCAAGATCTGATGGCCGTCACCGGTGGCCTCAACATCGGCACTGTCGAGAGCGGGTTCGTCTCAGGGTCTACCCGAAGCGCGCGAGAGCATGGACTCACGGTCGAGGAGATGGATGCATCCGAGGTACGACACCGATTCCCTGGTTTTCAGATTCCGGACAGTCTTGTCGCGCTGTATGACCCAGCCGCCGGATTTCTACGACCCGAACGTTGCGTTCAGGCACATCTCGACTTGGCCGAACGGCGCGGTGCGCGGCTGATCTTTGATTCACCAGTTGTAGACTGGGTCGCGAATGACTCAGGTGTCACCGTTGAGACGAAGACCGATCGCTATTTTGCCGATCGTCTGATCATCACTGCCGGACCTTGGAGCAGGGGCATAATCAAGGATTGGAAAGCTCCGCTGGAGGTCTGGCGCATCGTCAACGTTCACTTTGACTCGACCAGGCCCGAGCTTTTCTTGCCCACGTCCAGTCCAGTATTCCTGCTCGAGGTACCCGAGGGACACTACTATGGATTTCCGGCGCTACCCGGCCAAGGTGTCAAGATCGGTCGGCACGACATCGGTCAGGTTTGCACACCCGATAACATCAACCGCGACGTGGACGACGACGAAATCGAGATGCTGCGTCACGTTCTCGACGCATACATGCCAGGGGCATCGGGGCCGGTTATTCGCACACTGACATGCATGTATACGAATACCCCCGATACCCACTTCGTCCTTGATCGTCACCCGACGATGTCTAACGTCGTGTTCGGGTGCGGATTCTCCGGTCACGGATTCAAGTTCGCGAGTGGAATCGGCGAGGCTTTGGCGGACATTGCTCTCGACGGCGCATCGCGATTCGATCTCGGTTATCTCTCAGCACGGCGGTTCGCAACGATCCAACAGTAGAACAAGTTAGAGCTCTGAACGCAACAGACCCGCGCAATTGCGCGGGTCTGTCTCAGTCTGTCTACATTGAGCACTCGTCGCGAGTCTACGGACCGATCCGTCTCGCCGTGTAGTAGCGCTGCCCCCAATATGAATCCCACAAGTTGCTTATCGTGACGCCTACACTCTCGTTGGCCGCACTGATGAACTGACCGTTTCCAATATAGATACCCACGTGGGAGAGGCCCCACTGATAGGTATTCTGTTGGAATACTAAGTCACCAGGCTGCAAGCTATTGGCGTCGACATAGGTTCCGCTCGTAACCTGCGATCCCATGTCACGTGGGAATCCACCGCCGGTGACTTTGTTCACGATGTAGTACACGAATCCGGAGCAATCAAAGCCAGATGGCGTCGTTCCCGCCCAGACATAGGGGTAACCCAGATAGTTCATCGCCTCGTTGGCAATTTGCTGTCCGAGCGTACTCGATGATGTCGCGGACGCGGCAGGAGCAGTATTGGTCGCGGCAGCTGAACTTGCTGAAGCCTGCTGTGGTTGCTTGTCAGTCTTGGCGAGATACGCGTCGTACATCCAGCCTTTCATGCCTTTGTAGTCAACGCCCCACCAGGTGTTCCCGGAGCCGTCTTGCTTGGGACCGTCGGTTACGCTCACCACCGTGCCTTCGGGAGCGACACCTTCAACACCAGAATTGTAGCCAACGTCGTAACGAAGGTTTAGCCCGTCGCCGTTCGTATTGACGACCTCAGCATTATCTCCAACCGCCAGCCCTGAAGAGCTAACTGCCGCAGGTGCTGAAGCGGCTTGGGCTTCAGCTGGTGCACTTCCGCCAATGCGAACGTAGTCGCGTGATGAATAACCAGTTTGCCCTTGATACGAGAGACTCACCCACACCGTGCCATCTGGCCCGGTCTTATCGTCACCGACAACGCTGGCCGTGGCACCCTCGGGAATAACCGTCAACGTGCTTGAGTTGACGGTGGCACCATCGCGAAGACGCAGCCCATCATTGTTGGTTCCGACGATGGTTACGGTTTGGCCCGCATGAGCCGCCGCTCGCGACAGATAATCGCTAACGATCCAGCCCGTTTGCGACCCATTGCTGACGTTGTACCACTGGGAGCCATCCGAGGCGCTGTTTGGACCAGCGACCACCGACAACGTCGTGCCGTCTGGATAGGATGTGATGACGTTTCCTGAGGAGCTACCGGCGTCTCGCATATTAACGCCGTCGCCGTTCGTGTGAGCTACGACCGCCTCACCACCGTTGATGAGGTTCGTGTCCGCCGCCGCGGGAGCAACCAACGAGGCTGACACCGCTGAAGCGAGCAGCAACCCGAATAGAAGCTGCCGCCGTTCTCTTCGAACGCCCAATCGACCTTCCCTCCTGAGACCACTGACCAGATGAGGAGCTACTCGACTGACGCGCGATCACGAGTGAATCGCGGGTTGGTAAGGATCTGCTCCTACTGTTCGCCCTACCGTCTAAGTCCCCACTCGACGGAATTGCGTAAAACTAACTGGTCATCGGTTCGCTGTGACAACTCAGAACCAGTGGAACGATACCGCATTCGGTGACGCAAGACACGGCAATCTGAGCCTACAGATCGAATCGAACAATGGTAACAAACTTCCATCAGTCAGGCTGCCATTCTTCTTGGATCTGGCGATGTCCCCCGACATCTGACTGATCAACCGCAGGCTAGCACACGGGTTCATGCATGTCAACCGACCCGAAGTACTCTCGCCGCGAACGAACGCGCCAACTCAACGCATCGATTTCATCAGTCGGCTACCTGACGTATTGGCACACCGTGATCGGCCAGGAAACGCTTCGTTTCGGCGATGGAATACGTTCCATAGTGAAAGATTGACGCGGCCAACACCGCGTGGGCGCGACCGATCGTTAGGCCTTCAAGCAAATGCTCAAGAGTTCCGACACCACCTGAGGCGATCACCGGGACGCTGACTGCGTCGACCATGGACGACGTCAGATCGAGGTCGTATCCGCTCTGTGTGCCGTCCGCATCCATGCTCGTCAAGAGAATTTCACCTGCGCCTAGTTCGACGCCACGTTTCGCCCACTCGAACGCATCAAGTCCGGTCGGCGTGCGTCCCCCGTGTGTGTAGACCTCCCAATGGCCGTCGGTGACACGACGAGCGTCGATTGCCAGAACGACGCATTGCGTACCGAATCGCGCCGCAGCCTCGCTCAACAATTCAGGACGCGCAACGGCGGCACTATTCAGACTCACCT
Source organism: uncultured Chloroflexia bacterium (assembly GCA_963739715.1). Lineage (GTDB taxonomy): Bacteria > Chloroflexota > Chloroflexia > Thermomicrobiales > Thermomicrobiaceae > CALAGB01. The sequence goes on from CAVUBN010000010.1 coordinate 17,700, forward strand.
TATCGGCGCCCGCCCGTAACAGCGTGTACACATCGTCCGAAGTACGCACCCCGCCACCAACGGTCAACGGAATGAATACCTGGCGCGCGGTGTCGCGCACAACGTCCACCATCGTTGACCGACCCTCGTTACTGGCACTGATATCGAGAAAAACGAGCTCATCGGCGCCTTCGGCGTCGTAGCGAGCCGCGAGCTCTACGGGATCACCGGCATCCCGCAGGCCTTGAAACTGTATGCCTTTGACAACCCGCCCGTCAGTTACGTCCAGGCACGGTACAATTCTTCGCGTCAGCATGCAGACGTCTACTCCTGATTCGCGTCGGTCGTTCGATCAAGATTCCGCTGTTCTGCCTGTCGACGGGCATCAACAATCTGTTCCAATTCCAGCTGAGACTGCTCGAGACGGAGCCTTGCTCGCTGCTCGTTCAAGTACCACATTTCGCGCCGCAACCGCTGGTCCACCCGCGTCAATTCTTCAAGTTGCATTTCGATCATCGAGAGACGATAGGCGAGGTCCCGATCAACTTCATCAAGCTGCTCCGTTCGTGCCGAAAGCCGCTCGAATCGCTGTGTTGTGGCTGTGTCTAGATTGTTGAGTTGAGCTTCAGCCTGCTGTCGGATCTCTTCAACGCGTTCAGCCGCTAGATCATCCCGCTCGACGGACTGAACATTGAAACGTTCGATCTCACCTTCGAGACGTTGCTGAACTTCGCGAAGCGCGTCAAAATTCGGCCACACGCCGGCCAACGATTGCTCCACGTCGTCCACTCTCGCGACGAGCGAACCGACCCCACTTAGCTCTTCAGTTAGGCGAGCGTTGACATTTTCAACTTGTTGAATCACTTCGGTTACTCGTCGCCGCGCGTCCTGGTCAACAATCTTGGTCGCGTCATCGACCCGCAGCAGATCTCGCTGCTGTCGTTCAACCTCGACCCGCACGTTTTCGATCGAGTCACGCAGCGCCTGTGAAACCGCGACCTGACGCTCGCTGTGGGCTCCGAGGTGGTCGATTAGTCCGCGCAGGTCATCAAATCGCTTGGTGTCCTGGCTCACCTCGTCGCGCTGCCGGCGTACCGTTTCGAGGAGTTCGGCGACGTGCGCTTGAATCGAGCGAATTGGCCTTGTCGAATCATCAATTCGAGTCGAAAGATCGCTCATTTGCTGGCGGACACGCGCCTCTTCGAGCTGACGCGCCTGAGCAGCTTGAGAAACCTCATGGCGATGCTGCTCAAGGACGATCCGGTACTGGGCGATGCCCGCCTCACTGGTCTTTAGCTGATCTTCCAGCCGTAGCTGACGGCTGGCAGCCTCACGAGACATGTTTCGAAGCTCGTCGATCTGAGCCTGCAACGTTTGAATCTTGGCCTCATCACGCTTTCGGCGCTCGTCGTCGCGCGAGACTTCTCGCAGGTCATTTCTGGCTGTCATCGTTCTCCTCGGCGCTCTGACGATCGTGGTCTGCGGAAACCCACCAATCCGCGGGGCGTACGATACGAACCGATCCTTCGTAAAGAGCCTTGCCGACGATTGCGGCTTCAACACCCGGAATGGTGGAAAGTCGCCGCAAATCACTGAGCGTCGAAACGCCACCAGATGCAATTACCTTGATTCCAAGTGCCGCGACCTCTGACACCGCCGCGAAGTTTGGTGACGTCAGTGTTCCATCACGCTCAATGTCGGTGTAGATGACGCGCGTCACGCCGGCGTCAAGCGCCTTGGCGATAATCTCACTTGCGGCAACTTTCTCAAGACTCGCCCAGCCACGGATCGCTACCCTACCATTTCGCGCGTCGACGCCGAGGACAACAGATTCAGGACCGAATTCACGCACCGCTTGCCGAAGAATAAGATCGTTCTCAACGGCGGCCGTTCCTATGATGACGCGCTTGACTCCCGCTTTGATCGCCGCCCTGAGATCCGCCAGACGTCGCAGCCCGCCCCCAAGCTCGAGATTGGCACCTGTCGCGACAATTCGTTCGACCAAGTTCAGTTGCACTGGCGATCCACTTCGAGCGCCATCGAGATCTACGACGTGAATCAACGTCGCGCCGAGTGACACCCAATGCCTGGCGACGTTGACGGGATCGTCGTCGTAAATGGTCTCGCGATCGAAATCGCCACGTACCAGCCGCACGCAACGTCCGTCACGAAGGTCGATTGCGGGAATCACAAGCATCGGATCAGACAACCTTCGCGTCCGTGTTCGCCACCACCTGCGCGAAATTTGAGAGCAATTTCAACCCCCATTTGCCGCTCTTTTCGGGATGGAACTGAGTCGCCACAACGTTGTCTCGCGCCAGCACGGCCGGAAACATTAAACCGTAATCAGTTCGGGCGCCCACCCAACTAGTGTCCACCGGATCGACGTAATATGAATGGACAAAGTAGAACTCAACCCCATCCGGGATACCGTTGAAGAGCGAGCTCGGCTTTGTTTGCCATACCTGATTCCAGCCCATATGAGGAATCGGTTGGCCCGACGGCATCTTCCGAACGTGACCCGCGATCAAGTCTAGGCACTGGTGCTCGCCGCCTTCGAAACTTGACGTCATCAGAACCTGCATCCCCATGCAAATCCCGAGATAGGGAGTGCCTTGGGCTATCACCTCAAGGATCACCGGTTCGAGTTCGAGCGCATGCAGATGCTTCATTGTGTCTGCCGCCGCACCGACACCTGGAACGATAACGCCGTCGGCGGCAAGAATCTCGCTGTGCGATGCCGTGATTTGAACAGGAACGCCTATACGATCAAGCGCATTTACGACACTGGCGAGGTTTCCTGCCCCGTAATCGACAACCGCAATCATGAAGCAGTCTCCTTCGTGCTAGGGGCTGAATCAAACGATCTGATTACGGCTTCAACACTCTCAGCCAGCACCACTGGATTGTAGCCGCCTTCCAGCACTGCTACCAACCTCCCATTACAAACGCTCTCGGCTAGATCTCGTATTCGGGTCGCCATCTTGGCGAATCCCGCAGTCGACACTGCCATCGAAGCCAGTGGGTCACCTTCATGAGCGTCAAAGCCAGCCGAGATGAAGATGAGCTCGGGACGAAATTCCCTGACTTTCGGAGCAATGATCTCGTCGATGACTTCAAGATACTCCTGGTCCCCAGCTCCGGGGGTCAACGGTACGTTGAGCGTATAGCCGTAACCGTAGCGCACACCTGCTTCCTGAGGTCTTCCAGTTCCAGGATAAAGTGGCCACTGGTGCAACGAAGCATAAAGAACCTGATCGGTCTCCAGAAAGATCTCCTGGGTGCCGTTTCCGTGATGCACGTCCCAGTCGATGATCGCCACCCGGAAGAGTCCGCGGCGGTCTATCGCATGTCGCGCAGCGATAGCCACGTTATTGAACAGGCAGAATCCCATTCCACGAGCCCGACAAGCATGGTGTCCTGGCGGTCGAGGAAATGCGAAGACTCGCCGATGGTCGCCGTTCATAACCAGATTGACCGCCTGAATCGATGCGCCCGCCGCAAGACACGCGATTTCATAGGACCGTGGCGAGATGACGGTATCGGCGTCGAGAAAGCCACCTCCCGCTCCGGCAACTTGCTCGATCAATCGAACGTATTCAGGGTCATGCACCAACAGCAAGTCGTCGAGCGACGCCTCATCTGGTTCGTAAATTGCGCGGCCATCGAGCATGCCAGAGGAACTCAACCGATTCGAAATGGCCATCAATCGATGGGCATTTTCCGGGTGAGTACCGGTGTCATGCTCTTGAAATCGATGCGAGCAAATCAGTGCGGTTTCGGAACCCATGTGTGAAGTATAGAGTTGTGTCGAACGAACGGCCAACGGGACGTGAAACTTGGTACGTTAGGTCTTTTCAAGTTCACCATGCAAAATGCGCTGGATCGGGAATAAGAATCGAACCAGAGGCTCTTGCGCCAGACACCGTCCGTACCCTCACGCGTCCGGACTGCGCCAGCGACGACGACGCAAGTCACACCGAATCGCTAAGCACCTCCAGCATCGAGTCATGCACTTTGCCGTTCGAGGATACGAGCGTTCTGCTCGCGAGCGAGTGCGCTTCGCCGGAAAAATCCGTCACGTTTCCGCCGGCTTCATGAACTAGCAGAGTGCCCGCCGCAGCATCCCAAGGTTTTAGGCCGATTTCCCAGTAGCCATCAAACCGTCCGGCGGCGACGAAGCACAAGTTGAGCGCCGCAGCGCCGTCACGCCGGACAGCCTGCGTCCGGAACAGGAGCGTTTCCCAATTCTTGAGATTGGCTCGGGCAAGATCTCGATCATAGTTGAATCCAGTCGCCAGGAGCGATCGAATCAAGCTATCGGTGGAAGATACAGAAATCCGCCGTCCATTGAGGAATGCTCCGCGACCTCGTTCAGCGGTGAACAGTTCGTCAAACGATGGAGCATAGACGACGCCGAGACGTGTTTCGCCATCAACTTCTAGCGCAATGGATACGCAGAAGAACGGATATCCATGAGCAAAGTTCGTCGTTCCATCGAGTGGATCGATAATCCAGCGGCATCCTGAGCCGGAGGCAGGGGATTCCGACGTTCCGCTCTCTTCGCCAAGAATTTGATGATCGGGGAAATGATGGCGAATTCGTTCCACGATTAGGCGCTCGCTCATCTCATCGACCTCTGTGACGAGATCAACCTCTCCTTTGAACTTGATGTTCTGGACCCGACCATAGTGCTCGCGCAAGATCTGCCCGGCGTCGCGGGCAGCTTCGATCGCGACCGTTCTCGGCGATGCAGTCAAACCGGTCTCCTTCGTATGTCGGCGCCCGAAGAGGGGTCACTATGACGATATCTCAGTGCTCGTCGTGAGCGGTAATTGAGGGTGAATATCGAGGTCAAGCGCTGCCCGATCTCCGCGACGAAGTCCGAACTGTGCAGCCCCAGCGACCATGGCAGCATTGTCGGTGCAGAGTGTGATCGGTGGATAGCGCAGAGAAACAGCGAGGGCCGATGTGAGCCGCTTCCTTAGCAACTCGTTGGCTGCCACCCCGCCTGCGAGCAGCACCATCTTGGCCCCACTATCGTGCGCGGCTCGCACGGTCTTCGCAACCAGTACGTCCACAATCGCGTCCTGATAGTCAGCGGCGATGTCATTGATTGGGACGTTTCGACCGTATCGAATCGGCTCGAATGTTCGAAACGGTTCGTCAGTCACTGCGCGACTGCGATTCGGGCGCGGACGCCGGTACTGTTCCGCGACTCGCAACAGCGCTGTTTTCAATCCGCTAAAGCTGAAATCGTAGGTGTCACCCAGCCAGGCACGAGGTAGTGGATGCTGTCCAATTCGGCCGTTCGTCGCGGCTGCCTGGATCGCCGGCCCACCTGGAAAGCCGAGACCAAGTATCCTCGCCCCCTTGTCGAAGGCCTCGCCAGCGGCATCGTCGATTGTCCGGCCGAGCATCTCGTAGCTGCCATGATCCCGCATCAAGAGCAGCTCAGTGTGCCCACCTGAGACGATCAAGCAGACCAATGGAAATCTGGGTGGCGGCTGGAGTTCTTCGCCGTCCATCGTGAGCCAGTTCGCGTAAATGTGACCCTCAAGGTGATTCACCGGAATCAGCGGAAGACCTCTACTCAGGGCAAGTGTCTTGGCAACGTTGATTCCGACCAAGAGGCTCCCAGCCAACCCCGGACCTTCAGTTACCGCGATGGCGTCGATTTCGTCTATCGTCACTCCGGCCTGCTCCAGAGCGATGTCGATCGTTGGAATGATCGACACGATGTGTCGTCGCGAGGCAAGCTCAGGAACAACTCCTCCGTAACGTTCGTGCAGGTCGATCTGAGACTGGATGACGTTCGAGAGGACTCGCAGATCCTCTCCAACAACCGCCGCGGACGTTTCGTCGCAAGACGTTTCAATGCCAAGAATGTTCATCGCCGGCGTGTCTCGATTTCGATGCTCTGTTCACGGAAGCGGGTGAACAGCCGGTCCCGCAGGCTATCGATCTGAGTAAGGTAGTTCGACTCGTTCAGAGATGCAGACCACATGATGTCGGCATCTTCGCCGTTATCGCTGTAATAACGCCGACGAACGCCGTGACGCGTAAATCCGTACTTCTCATAGAGCGACTGGGCGGGTTGGTTTGATACCCGCACTTCGAGAGTAACCCATTGACAGTTTCTTCGTACTGCCTCTTCAAACATGTTGAGCAACAGCAACTCACCAAGACCTTGACCGCGATACTCCGGTGAAATTCCGATCGTCGTGATGTGACACTCGTCGAAAAGGACCCACATTCCCGAGAAACCAATGATCGGATCAGCGGTCTGTCGTTCAGACCTCCGCAGCAGTGGTAGAAGTGACAGACGACCGCGCGTTTCGACGACTGGCTCGGACTGCGAAGACGTTGCGTCTCGATGCCGCAACACCACGTAATGATTGTTCTCAGGGTTTCTGAGCTCACGGCGATAGGCTGACTCGGGCCACGGGTTGGTGAAGCAACGTCGCTCCACCCGAGATACTTCGGGAATGTCATCCAGGCGCATCAGATCGATGTAGTACGTGCGATCCAATGGCGTTTCGCGGTCAGTCACCCTTGTCCAAGTTCCTCACGATCAATCGGCACCTAACGATCTACGTGCCGCCATCAGCTAATTCTGAGAATTCGCACCGGCAGTTGAGGGAGCCGTTCCATGAACGTATACAGGCTCAAGGGTCTCAACCGAATCGCCTACGTCAGTCTCCCAGCGATGATAACCAATTTCGGCAAGATACGAAGGTCTTCGAAACCTCAGTGCTGGTCTCGGAATAACCGCCAGATGCTCGTCCGCGAGACGCTCGACGAGATTCGCCGGAATATCACCGACGATAACGGTCCGCTCGGGAAGCTGGTCTGCGATCAACTCGATTGACTCGTTGGTCAGTTCGGATGTTCGGACCCAACGACCATTGCGATGGCGGAAATCCGCGAAGACGGCCCGTCCCCGCCCGGCCCGCACGAAGGCGCGGATAGGCGACCGCCCCCCGGCATGAGGATATGCGGCGATATCGAGCGTCCCGACGCCAAAGATCGGAATTCCGAGTCCATAACAGAGTCCTTTAGCCACGCTCAGCCCAACCCGCAGACCATTGAAACTTCCGGGGCCAACCGCCACCGCGACCGCTCCAATGTCGCGAAGCTCGAGTTCGGCCAACCCGAGAAGATGCATCATCTCGACGGCAAGCGACGTTGTCTGATTCCGACCAGCGTTCCACGTGAGCTCGCTGCAGCTTTCCCCATCGTAAAGCGCCAGCCCGGTGGCGGCAGTTGAACTATCAATCGCGAGAAGAGTGCGACCGCCGTTGGGCACCAGATACCTCCGCTCGAAGCGCTTCTACGATCGATACGTAGTGATCACCGACAGGGCGAAAGACTAACCGACGCTTTGAATCAGACAAGTGGCGCAATTCGATCAGCAAATACAGATCGAATACCGATGGAGGAAGACGTTCTGGCCATTCGATCGCCACAATTCCATCCTCGGCATCGAGATACTCCTCATATCCGAAGGTATCAAGGTCTTCCAATCGTTCCAGACGATAGAAATCCAAGTGATAGAGCGTCGTTTCATCTCCAGCGGATGTTCGCCCCTTGTGCTCAGCCGCAAGTGCGAAGGTCGGACTCTGGACATAGCCTTCAACACTGAGGCCGCGAGCCAACCCTTGGACCAACGTCGTCTTTCCGGCGCCTACCTGCCCTGCCAGTAGAATCAGATCCCCAGATCGAACCAATCGGCCCAGTCGATGTCCAATTAGCCGGGTCTGATCGGGACTGTGCGAAATCACGTCGAGAGCCGACCGGCGCGGTGGCATATCGAGAAACCTTCCAAGTCCGGGAAAATCGCCAGATGCAACAGTTTCGTTCCGCATCCTTCGATGCCCGAACTCAACCGTCGTTTCATCATAGCGTCGGGTGTCACCGGGAGACAAGCACCCAGCCTACATCGTGCCGCTCAGATCCAATCGCAGGGTTGACGGGCGGTGATTCCTAATCGACCGGAGGTCGATGCTGACGCCACGGTCTCACAGATTCAAACGCCGCCGCCGCTTGCAGTACTGTCGCGTCGTCGCGCCAGCGCCCGACGATCTGCAAACCGACGGGAAGTCCGTCAGAAGCAAAACCGCACGGAACCGTCGCGGCAGGTTGTCCGGTCAGATTGAAAACATACGTATAGGGAGTCCAGCTCAGGTAGCTTGTCGGTTCTCCGGCAACACTTCCGGGTTGGTCATCACCCGCGGCAAAGGCCGTCACTGGGACGGTCGGCGTTACGAGGAAATCGTATTGCTCAACGAGTCCCAGGACCTGCTCTGCAAAGAGCGCCTTGTAGCTGTGGGCGGCGGTGAGATCCATTCCCGAATAACCGAAGCCCTCTTCGACGACCCTGGCGCGCCCTGGATCGATCTGCGAGCGTACGGTGTCAAAATCCTCACGATGACCGTTCGCCATGCCAGTCGCCCAGATTACCGATAGCTGCTTCCAGGGATCCTCAAAATCTGGCTTAACCTCGACGATCTCGCAACCGAGCTCCTCAAACGCCGATAACGCGCGTTCCACGATTCCCAATACTTCTGGCTCAATGGCTGCGAACCCCAAGTCACGGCTCCAGGCTACTCGCTTACCGCGAATTCCTCCCTCACATGCCGCCAGATAGTCTTGAGTCCGCGCCTCGATCGAATTGCGATCGCGCCAATCTGGACCCGCAATGACGTTGAGCATCATGGCTGCATCACGCACGGTGCGAGTCAACGGTCCGACGTGAGCCAGTGCTTCGACCGCGCTCGGCGGATAATAGGGCACCAACCCGAACGAGGCCTTGAATCCGAAAACGCCTGAGAACGAGGCGGGAATGCGGATCGATCCGGCGCCGTCGGTTCCTTGCGCAATTGGACCCAAGCCGGCCGCAACTGCCGCGGCCGCTCCGCCGCTGGACCCGCCAGGCGTTCGCTGGAGATTCCACGGGTTGAAGGTCGTGCCGACGAGCGGGTTCGTGGACTCACCCTTCCAGCCAAGCTCGGGTGTGTTGGTCTTTCCCAATAGGACTGCCCCCGAAGCTTTGAGTCGCTCAACAATTGGGGTATCGAAATCCGGAACCCAATCCTTCCAGAGGATCGAACCTTTCGTGGTTCTGATGCCCTTGGTGGGAGTCAGATCCTTCAGCGTGTATGGAATTCCTGCCAGATCAGGGACGTCACCATCAGCGGCGTACGCCTCCTCTGCCCGTAGTGCGTCCGCTAACGCTCGTTCGGGGGTCACGGTGACGAAGGCGTTCAGTTTCGGGTCGATCTTCTCGATTCGACCGATAACAGCACGCGTCACTTCGACTGGGGAAAGCCTTCGACTAGCGTACAGCTCGCGCAGTTCAGCCGCGGATAGAAAGCACAGCTCCACATCACTCACAGGTCACCTCCGTCGCTTGGCATCCGGATCCGAAGAAAGATGTTCCACTTGCAGATAAGGCTGGACGTCCTGATGTTCATCTTCGCCGAATTTACGTTCGAGTGAAACCCGCTGCCAATGAACGTATGTCTTTAGCTCTTTGGGCCAAAGTGCACAAACGCTCCTGGCTCTACCGTTTCGATCTGGCCATTTTGCTTTCGCAGCTTGATCTCTGGCCCATCTTCACCGGGATCTTGCATGACACCGATGCGATACGGCTCGGGAAGTCCCACGCGACCAAACACGCGACAAACTCGATGGAATGCCGTTGGGCTCGCGCTAAAGAGCAGTTCGAAATCCTCACCGCCCCTGGTCGCAAGATCGAACCAGTCGGTGAAAGCCCAGCGAACCGAAGAAGGAATCGGAATCTTTGTCGCGTCAATCAGTGCTGAAACGCCGGAGGCGTCGCAAAGCTTCGGTAAGTCTCCAAACAATCCATCACTTATGTCAATAGCCGCGCGGACGCCACTTCTTACAAGCAATCGGCCTTCTTTGACCCTCGGCGTCGGTCGGTCGAACCGGGCCCTCATGGCAGGACTTCCGTCTATATCGTGCAAATCGTGCTGATAGGTTCGCAATCCAGCTGCACCCATACCCAACGGTCCGGTAACGGCAATGATGTCGCCGGACCGAGCGGCCGAACGAACCAGGAGCGGCAAATTGGATGCCGGTGCTTCACCGATCAGTGTGACTGAGATGATTACGCCCTGAGGTGAATCGCTGATATCACCGCCAGCAATTACCGTCTTGTGTTGCCGGGCAAGCGCGTTCATACCCTGATAGAACTCGAGGATCTCACGATCCGGCTCGTCACCTCGTAGCCCGAGCGAGACGAGAGCCAGCCGTGGCGTAGCCCCCATGGCCGCAATATCGCTCAAGTTGACGGCAAGAGCCTTGTGACCCAAATCCCGGAAATCTACCCACGCAGCACGAAAGTCGACGTTCTCTATGAGCATGTCGGTGGTGATCACCAGTTCACGTCCCGAACGAGGCTTCCACACGGCTGCGTCATCCCCGATTCCCAACGACAGCCGCCGCGTTCTGTGAAGGATTAGTGACTTTTGAATCGAGTCAATGAGATCGAATTCGTCGACCTCACTTACCGGGCGTCCGCCTGAAGGTATTCGCATCGCCCGCTTCTAGTCCTTTCGTTTCGCTTCATGTTCGTCGACCGCTTGTCGGTAGACTCCGGCAGTTTCCCGCGCGGTCTGAGCCCAGCTGAACTTCGCCGCTTGTTGGATACCTCGTTGCGCCAGATTTTCGCGCTGCATTGGCTGGCGGGACAACCGATCTATCGCCACGCTCAGGCCATCAACATCCCAGGGGTCAACCAGCAGAGCGGCGTCTCCGGCAACCTCTGGCAAGGACGACGCATTCGAGGCGATAACCGGCGTACCACACGCCATGGCTTCGAGCACCGGCATTCCAAATCCCTCATAAAGAGATGGATAGACGAACATCGTGGCTGCACTGTACCAGCTTGCAAGCTCGGAAGGCTCGGCAAATCCTTTGAACACGACGTGCCCCGAGACTCCCAAAGATCGCGCTTCTTCGTAAATCGGTTCGTACATCCAGCCCTGAGCTCCGACCACCACCAGCGGCAAGCGCTCGTCAGCAGGCAGTCTGGCCCAAGCACGGAGTAGGGCGATGAGGTTCTTGCGCGGCTGGAGTGTACCAAGGAAGAGGATAAACTCGTCCGGTAGATTGTGCCGACCTCGAAATAGCGCAAGCTGTTCCAAGTCGGCCACCGGTCTCATTGACGGGTCAACTCCGTTCGGGACGACAACGACGCGATCGGCATTCACATTGTAGAAATGCAGCACGTCGTTTCGCGTGTTGCTTGACACCGCGATGACTCGCGACGCGTGTTCGACCGAGCGGCGCGTTAGTGCCGTGAGGTAACGCTGCTTCAGGCCAGGGTATTGCTTCGGGAAACGAAGAAAGGCAAGGTCATGAACGGTGACGACGGTGGGACGGCTCGTCAAAATCGGTGCCACATTGACCGTCGCGTGGACTACATCAATATGGTCCCGCTCGAGAAGTGCGGGAGACACCAGCTGCTCCCAGAAAATACGTGACTCGGGCCGTCCCGTCGGAACCCAGCTTAGCGACTGCCGAATACCGGAACGTCGATCCCTTCCGCCGTTTCGAATTTGGGAATGACGTCCGCCGTATACGACAAATGTATCAGGGGATGCCGACGGTAATTCTTGAACCAGATGTTGAATGTACCGGCTCACTCCCGCTTGGCGATAACCCGGTCGTCCATCAAGCAGATGCGCCAGTATTCCAACGTTCAATCCGCGTTCCCCTCGGTCAGATCGTATTCACAGCGCAGCGGCCAATGGTAGCACACGCAGAATTCGCTCGATGGACTGGCTACTTTCTGCGATTCATCGCTACAGAATCCTGATGCTATACTCAGTTTGCGTTGCGCACGATCGAATCGTGAGCATTTGTACAACAGAAATCAATCTGCGTGTTCAAAGTGATTACTTTTCGATTATCCAGGTCAACGCCCGCGACATTCATACAGCACGACAATGGTCGAATGTGATCTTTGGAATCTAATGAACAACTCGCCTCCAGCTGATCTGTCCTAACTCGAATCACCGCGAGGCGGAGACGAAGCGGAGAGACGATCACTATATGCACCAATCCCAGGATGCCGACAGTGCAATAGACCAATTTACGGCCTTCTATCCCTTCGAACTTGACCCTTTTCAGATCGACGCCATCAAAATGTTCCTGGCAGGTGATTCTGTCATGGTTGCGGCGCCGACAGGCACCGGAAAGACCGTTGTCGCCGAGTTTGGCGTATATGAATCATCCCATCGCGGCGGCAAGGTAATGTACACGACGCCGATCAAGGCGTTGAGTAATCAGAAATTCCGGGATTTGCGCGCGATTTATGGGGATCAGGTTGGATTACTGACCGGAGATGTAACGGAGAATCCGCGAGCACCCATCATTGTTATGACGACGGAAGTGCTGCGCAACATGCTCCTGCAATCCCCATGGGAACTCGATGCCGTTGACTGCATCATCTTCGACGAGGTCCATTACATAGCCGATCCGGAGCGGGGCACAACCTGGGAAGAAGCGATTATCCTCTGCCCCGATCACATTCAGCTTATCTGTCTCTCGGCAACCGTGTCGAATGCGCAAGAGATCGCGGACTGGATCACCCGCACGCATCGTCCGATTCGGCTAGTCACTAATTTCAAACGAGTGGTACCGCTGGCTCTCTATTACTACCTTGATCACAAGCTCCGATTGGTTATCGATCATGCCGGCGATCAGATTGCGGATTTCCCGCACACCGGCGGCGAGATTCGACGGCGCGTCAGTCAGGGTGGATTCAACGCTGACACGCGACGACAGATTGAACAAACTGAGCCGCAGCCATGGGAAATTGTCCAGTCGCTCGCGAGCGAACACATGCTCCCCGCGATCTACTTCCTGTTCAGCCGGCGAGACTGCGAGGACTTTGCCCAGCGCCTGGCTGTGATGCGCCCGCAGCTCGTTCGCGATGACGAGACGCTGAGGCGAATCGAACACGTGATATCGACCTATCTGGATGGTCTGCGAGTCGAGGACCGTGAGCTGCAACAGGTGCAGTCGATCATGACGTTGGCTCGTCAGGGAATCGGCTTTCATCACGCGGGGCTCCTGCCGTTGCTCAAGCAACTCGTCGAAGTCCTGTTCAGCCAGGGATTGATGCAGGTCGTCTTTGCCACGGACACCCTGGCTCTCGGCGTAAATATGCCTGCGCGTACGGTCGTGATCGGTCGACTGAGCAAGTGGGACGGCCGACGTCGCAGACTTCTCATTCCAAATGAGTTTCAGCAAATGGCGGGACGCGCCGGCCGAAGAGGTATGGACCCGCTCGGGAACATCATTGTTCCAAACAGCCCATGGATCTCCTTCAAGGACACGCTCGAGATCGCAACTGGTCAACTGCTGCCGGTTCGCAGTTCGTTCGCCATTCGCTACAACACAGTCCTCAATCTGTGGGATCCACCGCACGGAAATCGTGTCAGACATATGTTGCAGCAGAGCCTGTTCCAGTTTCAGACGGCTCGCCGGATACGCGACCTCGAAGATCTCGCCCTCGGCAAAGGCGAAGAGATCGAAACGGTGCCGCAAGGGTGTCTTATCGGTTTGGATGCGGGCGACGAACTGCTCGATGACTATCGGAGCATCAACTCATCGATCAACACGCTACGTGGTCGAGAGCGTCGAATTCAGCGAGAGATACGGGATCTGCGGCTCCGTCAGGATGACCGGCCGTGGCCGGAGCCAGGACGCCCGGCATTGCGTCGTGTATTCAAGTATCTCGATCCAGGCACGCCGGTCCATTTGCGCGATGCCGGCTGGGCGATCTATTTGGGACGCGGCAGCCAGGGCGGCGTCGGGCTCTTCCTGACGCAGAGCTCCATAGAACTGGTGGTCGAATATCGTCAGATCGATTATTTACCGGCGCCAGGTACTCCAGTCAGGCTCCCGGACACCCTGCGCGAGGTCGATTCTCCCGATGTAGACCTGTTCTCTATCGTGACCGAAGCGGAGATTGAGTACATCTGGGACCAGATCGGCGCGTTAGATCTCCCTGATCTCGACGCTATGGCTACTCAGCATCGGCTGGCGATGGACCGACGATTGGGATCCGAGCGCGCGACGGTCGAAACCGAGCAATCGGAAGTTCGGGAACAGATCCGAGCGCTGACCAGCACCAGGAGCCAACATCCTTGCCACACGTGTCCTCGTCGCAAAGAGCATCAAAGCAATCTTAAACGACTGTCGGCGCTGGAACGTGAGCGGACCGCGATCCAGACCGACCTTGGCCGGGAACAGACAAGCGAGGAAGAGCGAATCCGTCGTCTGTTACGTGGAATTCGCGACGTGCTTCATCGTTTTGGCTATTTGCACCGTGGCTATCCGACCGCGAAAGCCGATACGTTGGCAAATGTGTTTGACACGCATGGCCTCGCATTGTGCGAGATGATCGACCGCGGTTTCCTGGATCGATTATCGGCGCCGAATCTCGCCGAGGTCTTCTCCTGGTTCGCTTACGACCGAGACTTTCGCTTTGGCAACTCGTTCACTCTGCCGAGCCGGCTCGTGCTCCTTCGCAGGCGCCTCGACGACCTCGAGCAAGAAGTTTTTGCCGCCGAGCGAAGCAACGGGCTCTTCATTACGTCAGGTCACAGCGAAGGCTTCTATGGAGCGATGCTGGCATGGTGCCAGGGATCGTCAATGGCTCGTGTTCTCGAGCAAATCGAATTGAGCGAAGGAGACCTTGTACTCTCGTTCAACAAGACCATCGACATTATGCGCCAGATTCGCGAGATGCTCGGTCAGGCGATGCCCGATCATCCCTTGAGGGCCGCGCTCGACGATGCCGAGCGATTGGTTCGCCGAGACATCGTTGAGCAGTCACTATCGATTGGGTTCATGCCGCTCGTCGACGCTCAAGATCAGAATACGGACGCCAGCATCCCCAACGCAACATCCGCCGGACTAGATTCGTAGTCCGGCAATGCTCATCCCTTATCGAGATAGTCCATCACCTCTGGATTAACGTCGTCGTCCATGGCAAGACCGTTTATCACCGTAGAGATACCGTCGAAGTACTGCAGAACTGACAGCGCTTCCAGAATCTGCTCATTGCTGACGCCCATCTTTTTCAGTCGAGCAGTGTGAATGCGAATACCAAAGACATTGTTGGAGAGTGTGACCGTGGCCCAGGCCATCCACTCTTTGAGCATCGGGTCTAGTTCGCCCTGGTTCATGATGCTGCGTCGGTTTTCGATGGCGGCTTTCAATACCGCTGGATTGTTTCCCAGGACCTGATAAACATTCGGCACCTGACCGGCTCCGAAACCATCCTTGATCTCTTGATAGAGTTCCTTGACGTCATCACTCGCCTGATCTTCGGACAGGTACGGTATCGTTGGCACGTCTCACTCCTCCACATTCAAGATCATTCTCCCGGACATTGCCGAGCAAAACGAATCAAGTCGTCTCCAATGCGTCAACGCAATCGAGTGGAACCCAACCGAAGTTGAGTCCCATGTCAGTTACTTGACCTTACACCGCGGCTGATTTGTATGGAATGGGTGATCACTCGAATGTGTTTCCCCGTGGACGTTAGAATGGATCGATCTCAGAGGTTCCTGATCATGTGCTGATGCTGGATACCCCCCATATGGAATTTACGCCCTACCGCCCGAAACCCAAGATCCTCGTAAAACTTTAGTGCATGCGTCTGAGCATTCAGGCTTATGACCGTCGCTCCGCGCTCGACGCTGTCCGAGATAAGCCGCTGCATAATGGCTTGACCGACACCTTGACGTCGCGAGATTCGGCGAACCGCGACCCAGGCAATTTGGGCATCATCGAACACGAAGGTAACTCGTCCCACGCCGACGACTTCGCCACCAACCGCGGCCAGGACGTGAACACTGAACTCGTCATCTGGATCGTCATAGACAGAGTTGGTCAGCCGCTGCTCTTCGACGAACACTTCCTGGCGAATGGCATAGACGGCGGGACGAGCGTCCCGCCAGGAGGCAACCCAGGCGCGGACCGGATTATCTGAATCTGTCCGAGGCCTACTCGGCTGGTGAAGCGTCACGGTACGCGTCCTCGATGCCTAGCCGTTCGTCAACTTCGTCATGTGACTGTCGACGCTCACCCAGCCAGGCAATCCACTCATTCAAGCGGAGTCGCGCCTGCTCACGAGCGATCGTTACGTGGTTCGAGCCGGTTCCACCCGGCATCTCGCGGGCCGAGATTGCATCTTCAGGAGTCAACGGAGGCGGTGATTCGGCAAGGATCGACGAGAAGGCACTCCATTCACTCGGGCTCAATTCGGGGAAATCCTTGCTGTTTTCGACGCAGTAGGCGACAACGCGGCCCACGATCTCGTGAGCTTCACGGAACGGAAGCCCGGCACGCACCAGGTGATCCGCGATGTCAGTTGCCAGCGAGAATCCTCCACCAGCCGCAATGCGCATTCGCTCGGAGTGAAATCGCGCAGTTTGCAGCATAGGGGGAAGCACTTCCAGAACTAACCCAAGCGTGTCGACGGTATCAAAGACACCTTCTTTGTCCTCCTGGAGATCCTTGTTGTACGAGAGGGGCAATCCTTTTCCGACCGTCAGCATCCCCATTAGGTGACCGTAAACGCGACCAGTCTTCCCTCGAATGAGCTCGGCGACATCCGGGTTCTTCTTCTGGGGCATGATGCTGCTGCCCGTGGCAAAAGCATCGGCCAACTCAACGAAGCCAAACTCCGATGACGACCAGAGAACCAATTCTTCAGCCAATCTGGAGAGATGCAGCATGAGCAAACTCGCCGCAGAAAGTAGATCGAGAACAAAATCCCGATCGGAGACGGCATCGAGTGAATTGGCACACAACCCGTCGAACCCAAGTAGGTCGGCCACGAACTGAGGGTCAACTGGGTAAGTTCCTCCGGCCAGCGCTCCAGCGCCCAGCGGAGAACGGTTCACACGGCGGTAGGCTTCTCGAAGACGGTCAAGATCGCGCAAGAGCATCTCAACATACGCAAGGAAGTGATGGGCCAGCAAGACCGGCTGCGCTCGTTGCAGATGGGTGTAACCCGGAAGAATCGTGTCTGGATAGCGCTCTGCCAAGTCGAGGAACGCTCCAACAACATTCACGACTCCACCGGCCAGATCCACGATCGCATCGCGGGTCCAGAACCGAAAGTCTAGCGCCACCTGATCGTTGCGGCTCCGTGCGGTGTGAAGCCGGCCGGCAACGGGACCGACAAGCTCTCGCAATCGCCGTTCGACACTCAGGTGAATATCTTCGTCTTCAAGGCGGAATTCATATTCGCCGCGCTCAATCTCGGAGAGGATGAGTCGCAGACCTTGTTCGATCGATGAACCGTCCGTGTCACTGATGATCCCCTGGCGGACCAGCATCCGAGCATGAGCAATTGAACCGCGAATGTCCTGTCCGGCAAACCTTCGATCGAACGGCAATGAGGCGTTGAGCTTGTCGACCAACGCATTGGTTGGCTGGCTAAAACGACCGGCCCAAAGCTTTGACGACGATGCCGCAGAATCCCCCGACAACTGTTTCCCCCTCAGCTTGACTCATGTTATGTCCACTGTAGGACCGGACGCTAATCTCCAACAGCTTGTGGTTCGACCAGCGCTTCAGGTACCGGAAGAAGTCGTCCCGATTCGTCCACCGCGACGATTCCCGAGCGTTCAATCTCAACCCGTGGCCACGCCTCTTCCGCCACCAACACGCGCTTGAGTGAAATGATAGCTACCTCCAGCATGGAGGCATCAGGCTCGCTCGTCGTCAAGCGCTGCAGTGCCAGGCTCGGTGCGATCAGCACACGAACGAATCGGTTCTTGTCGTGATTCGCTGACCATTTGATGAACTCATACGCAATCGCCGCGATGACGGGCACCAATAGGATCCGCGAGGCGACTCGAATAAGAAAGTCCGGACGACCGAGCAAAGCGAAGACGACGATCGAAATCAGCACGACGACGAGCAAGAAACCCGTGCCGCAGCGCGTGTGCTGCAGGCTGTGGCGTCGCACATGATCGACGTCGAGGGGATCGCCCGCCTCGTAGGCATTAATGGTTTTGTGCTCCGCTCCGTGGAACATGAAAACACGGCGAACGTCCTTCACAGCTCGCAGGATCAGCATGTATCCGACGAGTAATGCCAGCCGGATGAGTCCTTCGACAACGTTGCTCACAATGGAACTCGAAATGTAACGATCGAGGAAATGAATCGCGACCAGCGGAAGGACAAAAAAGAGACCCACCGAGAAGAGGATGGACACCGCAACCGTCGCCCAGAGCGCGACACCCGAGAGAGTCTCGGAAGGTTCGTCAGACATTTCATCAGTCTCTTCGCCCAGCCCCACGTTTGCGGACAGAACCAGGGCACGCGTACCGAGAATCATGGTGTCCCACAGCATGAACACGCCTCGAAGAAACGGAAGTGGCCGCACGCGTTTGGAGAATCCACTTCCTTCGAGCGTCTCATGGTAGACAGCGATATCTCCGCTAGGTGCGCGAACAGCGACGGCCATGGTGGACCGACCGCGCATCATCACGCCTTCCATCACAGCCTGTCCACCGTAATATGTCTTGACCGACATCGTTGCTCCTGAGGTTGATCTGAGATGAAGATTCAGTTTGTGGATTCTAACAGAATCGGGAACGTCAATTTGACGGTAATGCGCGGAAGACGATGATCGTGAGAGCCGCTTGAGCGGAGACAGTACGCCGCCCGTCTTGATCCCCGTCAGAACTGCCCGCTCTGCCTGACCATCTCATTGACGAAGTAGGTACGTCAGGGTCTGGTTCACAATCACCAGTATGCCGAACACCACAGCGACGACTGGCTGGTTAGAGACAAAGAGCGCGATAGTCGCAAGCCCGAATAGAACCAGCGCAAGGAGCAGATGCGGGATCTGCCTAAGTGGGATCTTCGCCTTAGGCGCCATGAATACGCCCCAAAGGATGGCGGCTGCCACCGGCAACGCCGAACCCAAGACGATCTCAATCCAGATCGTAGTGCTGGCATGATAGCCCCAATAGCCGAGAGCCGCCAGCATTCCAAGCTCCAGCAGGAAACTCAGCGCTAGATTTGCCGCTCTAACAATCAATGTTGCTTCCCACACGTCGGTAAC
This sequence comes from uncultured Chloroflexia bacterium, assembly GCA_963739715.1. Taxonomy (GTDB): domain Bacteria; phylum Chloroflexota; class Chloroflexia; order Thermomicrobiales; family Thermomicrobiaceae; genus CALAGB01. The sequence continues at coordinate 36,811 of CAVUBN010000010.1, forward strand.
GGACGACCGTCAATGATTATCTCAAGAATGTCGCCGATGGCTGTCAATCGCACATCGAAATCCAAGTACTGCCGATAGTCTCGACCAAGATAATGTCACATTTTGCCGCGCCGCAACTCGCAAGATCCGTCTCCTAGCGCAACCAGGTCAAGCCAGGGCGGTGAACGCAAGCGATCCATCGCAGATTGATTGTACTTTTCGATATCCCCTTATGTGGTTTGACGCGGTGAGTCAAATTCAGAGCACAGTCCCGTTACAAAATTACATGCGGATTCCGAGCATATAGGTGCGCCGGATGAGTGGGCACCTGTAGTATCATGACGGGTGGATTCGGCGCCACGCCTGCGAAAACAGGGGGCGGCTATCTGATTCGACTCGTTGATGAAAGAGCGTACGGGAGTGATGGGTACAATTCGATGAAGAGCCTCGATTACACCGATTCATTTGTCACCCGGCATGTAGGGCCACGAGAGCATGAGATCAAGGAGATGCTCGATCTCCTCGGCTTCGATTCGCTCGACGACCTCATCGATGCCACGATTCCTCGGCAGATCAGGACGTCGCGTCCCCTATCATTCGATGGAGTTGATCCCAATATCGGAGAGAATGGCCGCAGCGAATACGAGATTCTCGGCGACATGCGAAAAATGGCGTCGAAGAACCGCATATTTCGTAGCTATATCGGTATGGGCTATTCAGACACGATCACCCCACCGGTGATCTTGCGAAACATTCTGGAAAATCCAGGCTGGTACACTCAGTACACTCCATACCAGGCCGAAATCGCACAGGGACGACTTGAGGCGCTGCTCAACTTCCAAACCGTCGTTTCCGACCTGACGGGAATGGAGATCGCAAACGCGTCGCTACTGGACGAAGGGACAGCGGCCGCGGAGGCGATGTCTCTTTGTTACGCGGTGAAGGGTCGCGGACGCGATCTGGATGAGGCCTTCTTCGTTTCGGAACTGTGTCACCCGCAAACAATTGAGGTTGTAAAGACTCGCGCGCGTTCCCACGGCATCGAGATCATTGTTGGCGATCACCGCTCCTTCGATTTTTCGACACCCGTCTTCGGTGCATTGATCCAATATCCAGCGACCGACGGTGTCGTGTTCGACTACGAGGCGTTCGCCAACCGGGCGCACGAGACCAACACGCTCGTTGTCGTGGCCGCCGATTTCCTCAGCCTTCTGTTGCTCAAGGCACCAGGCGAATTCGGTGCGGATATTGTCATCGGGAGCACGCAACGCTTTGGAGTTCCGCTCGGATATGGTGGCCCGCATGCGGCCTACCTCGCGACCAGAGACGCATACAAGCGTCAGGTTCCGGGACGAATTGTTGGTCTGTCGAAAGACATTGAGGGAAATCCCGCGGTTCGACTCGCGTTGCAGACACGTGAGCAGCATATTCGTCGTGAGAAGGCGACAAGCAACATCTGTACAGCTCAGGTACTGTTGGCCATCATCGCCGGGATGTACGCCGTCTACCATGGACCAGACGGATTGAAGAAGATCGCTGAGCGCGTCCATCTCGCCACGACCGCTCTCGCGGATGGATTGAAACGACTCGGGTTCCAGATTGGCGACGAGCCCTTCTTCGACACCCTTCGCATTGATCTGGGAAATCGATCGTCCAGCGATATTGTCAAGGCGGCCGAAGCTCGCGAGATCAACGTTCGTGTCATGGACGATCACACCGTCGGCATCTCGCTGGATCAGACGACAAACGCCGGCGATTTGCAGGATCTGCTAGAGATCTTCAATGGCGGCTCGGCGCCCGAGTTCACCGTGGATGATCTCGTTCAGGGGACAGAGTCGTCGATCCCAGCGAGTCTTGCCCGTGACACTCCTTACCTCACCCATCCCGTCTTCAACAGCTATCACTCCGAGACGGAGATGTTGCGCTACATTAGTCGTCTGCAGCAGCGCGATCTTTCTCTAACTACCTCGATGATCCCGCTCGGTTCCTGCACCATGAAGCTCAACGCGACTGTGGAGATGGAACCGATCACCTGGCCGGAATTCGGCAAGATCCATCCATTCGTGCCAGTCGAACAGGCGGCTGGCTATCGGGAACTGACGGATCGACTGGAGAAAATGCTCGCCGAGATCACCGGATTCGATGCTGTCTCGCTACAGCCGAACGCTGGCGCCCAGGGCGAATTCACTGGATTGCTCGTCATCAAGCGTTATCAGGAACAACGAGGGCATACCGATCGCAACGTTTGCTTGATTCCATCGTCTGCTCACGGCACCAACCCTGCCAGCGCAGTGATGGCCGGAATGAAAGTCGTCGTCGTGGCATGCGATTCCCACGGAAATATCGAAGTCGACGATCTTCGTCGCCGGGCGGAAGAGTATAGCGATCGACTGGCGGCGCTCATGGTCACCTACCCCTCGACACACGGGGTGTTTGAGGAAGCGATAACTGAAATCTGCGACATCGTCCACCAGCACGGCGGACAGGTTTACATGGACGGCGCCAATATGAATGCCCAGGTCGGGCTGACCCGTCCCGCGGAATTCGGCGCGGACGTATGCCACCTCAATCTTCACAAGACCTTCTGCATTCCGCACGGCGGCGGCGGTCCAGGCATGGGGCCGATCGCGGTCAAGTCGCACCTGGCCTCGTTCCTGCCAACCCATCCGATCATCGCGACCGGGGGCGAGAACGGAATAGGACCGATTGCTTCCGCTCCGTGGGGCAGCCCAAGCATTCTCCCGATCCCGTACAGCTACATCGCATTGATGGGTGCGGCAGGTCTCAAAAAGGCGAGTCAGACAGCGATCCTAAATGCAAACTACGTGGCGAAGCGACTGGATCCACACTACCCGGTCCTGTACAAGGGCAAGAACGGTATGGTCGCCCACGAGTGCATCGTTGATCTGCGTCCAATCAAAGAGCGAACCGGTATCGACGTCGAGGACGTCGCGAAGCGTCTCATGGACTATGGTTACCACGCTCCCACCGTCTCTTTTCCGGTTCCGGGAACGATGATGATCGAGCCGACCGAAAGCGAGTCGAAACGAGAGCTCGATAAGTTCTGTGACGCGATGATCGCCATCAGAAATGAGATCGCCGAGATCGAACTCGGGAGTGCCGACCGCGAAGACAATGTTCTCAAGCATTCCCCGCACACAGCGGAGCATGTGATGAGCGACGAGTGGAACCGGCCTTACTCCCGAAAGAAGGCGGCCTACCCAGCTGCCTGGCTCTCGGAAGAAAAATTCTGGCCGCCGGTAGCGCGCATCGATAACGTGTATGGCGATCGGAATCTCGTCTGCTCCTGTCAGCCGATTGAGGCCTACATGTAAGTCTTTGCTTCTCCGAAGATTGGAATCGAGCTGAGATCCAGCGGTTGTCCCGTAGGCGGGGCAGCCGCTTTCGTCTGCCAATTGCCAACTGATACCGTCGATGATTTGGTGTTGACAAATCGTCCAAGCAGACGATCATCAAATACAATGCATTCTCCAGACGACTGAAGTTTGGTTGAAAGGGGCCATCATGAAGACCGAACGGCTTCGAGCAGTCTTCGCAGTACTGCTCGTCATAAGCGCGTTCGTCGTAGCGGCTCCTGCCGCATCCGCGACGGATTCCGAAGCGGTCTATCTGCCATGGGTGCCAAACGGTGACATGACTGGCGGGCTGGGGCCGTGGTATGGACGGATCGAGATCCAGAACACTACATCCACAGACTGTAGCATTCAGATTGCCATTCCAAGCCAACCGGGCGGATGGACCGTCCACGATCCGTTCACCATTTCACCCAATGCGCTGGACGACGTCTCCCCTGATGACATCGGGCTCGCTGCTCCCGGCGGTGCCGTAAGGATCGCTTCCAGTGGCTGCAAGGCGGCAGTGTCCGTCAAACAGGTCTCGGGAAATTACGGCGATCCACCGTGGTCACACGGTGCGACCGCCGTTGCAGGCTACACCGGAATTCCGGCAGAGGACGCGACGAATAATCCGGACTGGATTTTGCCGATCGTTCAGACCAACAACGGTTGGGACTCATATCTGCGGCTGACCAACTTCGAAGCATTCGACACGAAGAATGTCACGGTGGAAATTTTCCCCTTCCACAATCTTGGTGGCCAGAGTGGTTCCATCTTCTCGGAGACCGTCGCAATCCAGGCAGGCGCCACGCAAACGATCGATCTGCTCGACGCACTCGCACACACGGGATTTGTCGGTTTCGCACGGGTGACGTCGACGGGAACTGTAGCCGCCATGGTACAGCGTGAGAAAAAATCGACCGGCATGGCGATGCTCAACGCGGCTTCAGCGGACCAAGCGGGCGAAGCGTCAATCCAGTCGGTCACAACCTACGAACTCCAGGCACCGATCATCTTCAATGCCTACCACGGTTGGAACACTGGCATCAACGTGGCGAATCCGAACGGATCGACTGCCAACGTGACGGTCTCATACCCCGGTGCTGGGCGCCCAGACGATGTCCTGGCGATGGCGCCATACTCTTCTGACTACGTGTACACACCATTCAACGCGCTGAATCAGGCCGGGTTCACAGGTAACGCCGTCATCAGTTCGGACCTTCCAGTTGCTGCGGCGGTCGACGAGGTGAAGTATTCGACCGGTGACGCTATCTCGTATATCGCGGTCCCCGCGTTAGCGAGCGAAGCAGCCGTACCACTGATCTTCAAACAGTCGCAGAGCGGCACGCGGAATGACAATTCGGGAATCAACGTCAGTAACGCGAGCTCGAGTCAGACGACCGTTGAAATTACCATCCACAACTCGCTTGGTACCACCGTTGGTGGCCCCTATGACATCACCGTACCAGCAAACGGGAGTAAATTCGTTTATCTTCCGACGACCTCGGCGCCACCAGGAACGATGGGGAATGCAACAATCAAATCTCTTGACGGCGCTCACATTGTAGTCGTGTCCAACGACGTGTCATATGACGTCGCTGGAGACGGTTCGGCTGTCTTCAACGCACCGTCACCGATGGGTCTCTATCAGATTGGTGGAGCACCTTCCCAGTAGCGGTTTCTCCAAGCAAATACCGCGCGAGCCTCTCGCAAGCGCCGGAGGCTCGGTTCAATTCGCGATGAATCCTTCGGACCGCACGAGCGTTCCGGTCGATTCTCAGGACTCCAATTCATCCGGGTCTAGTCGCATGACCTCTTCGGCGTGTGAGAGCGCTTGAGTAAGCTCGCGCTGCCGCAACGCGAGCGTGAGATCCCCGCGCGTGCGCTCCAGCACTCCACGGACCATGTCGGTTGTACGTCGCAAGCCGCCGGTTATCGCGTCCGGATAGTCAACTGAAACCAACAGGTCATAGATGTCATCCATGGCAGAAAGAAGTTCCTCCGCTCGCGCTAAATCATGGCGACGCATCGAGTCGAGCGAGTATCTTCGAAGCTCACCCGCGGCCTCGCCAAGCCCGTTGAGAAATACCGCGTCCTCAACATTCAGGTCTGACGGTGACGGAATACCGGTCCGGCTAATGAATCCGAGCGTTATGCGCGCCTCTGCATATTCTTTCTGAGCGTCTTGAACGTAGCCTGACCAGTAGATGTTCGGGTAGTCGCGAAGATCTTGCTCTAGCGAATCGCGCATGGCGCGAGCATCGTCGAGCAGCGCAATTGCAGCGTCAAAGTCGTTTCGATGAACTGCTCGCGTTGCGTTTGCGCTCAATCGAACAACCCGACGACTCTCAGCCAATGCGCGTTCTCGGATTGAGTTAATGCCGTCAAGTCGCCCGATAATCTCCTGACCAATCTGCCACAATCTTCCGTCTTCTTCAGTCACTGAGTCTACTCCTATCAATTTAGATCACGTCCTGTTCGTGAACGTTCCCTCGCATGGCGCCGGATTCCGGGTCGCTCGGTCGTCTCAGAGTTCCCACCTCTATGCTATACTGAACAACGGTCGCGGAGCTCGAATTCGGCCGGATTTTCGGCGG
>CAVUBN010000011.1:0-111602 GCA_963739715.1 uncultured Chloroflexia bacterium
TGAGTTTCAGCAAATGGCGGGACGCGCCGGCCGAAGAGGTATGGACCCGCTCGGGAACATCATTGTTCCAAACAGCCCATGGATCTCCTTCAAGGACACGCTCGAGATCGCAACTGGTCAACTGCTGCCGGTTCGCAGTTCGTTCGCCATTCGCTACAACACAGTCCTCAATCTGTGGGATCCACCGCACGGAAATCGTGTCAGACATATGTTGCAGCAGAGCCTGTTCCAGTTTCAGACGGCTCGCCGGATACGCGACCTCGAAGATCTCGCCCTCGGCAAAGGCGAAGAGATCGAAACGGTGCCGCAAGGGTGTCTTATCGGTTTGGATGCGGGCGACGAACTGCTCGATGACTATCGGAGCATCAACTCATCGATCAACACGCTACGTGGTCGAGAGCGTCGAATTCAGCGAGAGATACGGGATCTGCGGCTCCGTCAGGATGACCGGCCGTGGCCGGAGCCAGGACGCCCGGCATTGCGTCGTGTATTCAAGTATCTCGATCCAGGCACGCCGGTCCATTTGCGCGATGCCGGCTGGGCGATCTATTTGGGACGCGGCAGCCAGGGTGGCGTCGGGCTCTTCCTAACGCAGAGCTCTATAGAACTGGTGGTCGAATATCGTCAGATCGATTATTTACCGGCGCCAGGTACTCCAGTCAGGCTCCCGGACACCCTGCGCGAGGTCGATTCTCCCGATGTAGACCTGTTCTCTATCGTGACCGAAGCGGAGATTGAGTACATCTGGGACCAGATCGGCGCGTTAGATCTCCCTGATCTCGACGCAATGGCTACTCAGCATCGGCTGGCGATGGACCGACGATTGGGATCCGAGCGCGCGACGGTCGAAACCGAGCAATCGGAAGTTCGGGAACAGATCCGAGCGCTGACCAGCACCAGGAGCCAACATCCTTGCCACACGTGTCCTCGTCGCAAAGAGCATCAAAGCAATCTTAAACGACTGTCGGCGCTGGAACGTGAGCGGACCGCGATCCAGACCGACCTTGGCCGGGAACAGACAAGCGAGGAAGAGCGAATCCGTCGTCTGTTACGTGGAATTCGCGACGTGCTTCATCGTTTTGGCTATTTGCACCGTGGCTATCCGACCGCGAAAGCCGATACGTTGGCAAATGTGTTTGACACGCATGGCCTCGCATTGTGCGAGATGATCGACCGCGGTTTCCTGGATCGATTATCGGCGCCGAATCTCGCCGAGGTCTTCTCCTGGTTCGCTTACGACCGAGACTTTCGCTTTGGCAACTCGTTCACTCTGCCGAGCCGGCTCGTGCTCCTTCGCAGGCGCCTCGACGACCTCGAGCAAGAAGTTTTTGCCGCCGAGCGAAGCAACGGGCTCTTCATTACGTCAGGTCACAGCGAAGGCTTCTATGGAGCGATGCTGGCATGGTGCCAGGGATCGTCAATGGCTCGTGTTCTCGAGCAAATCGAATTGAGCGAAGGAGACCTTGTACTCTCGTTCAACAAGACCATCGACATTATGCGCCAGATTCGCGAGATGCTCGGTCAGGCGATGCCCGATCATCCCTTGAGGGCCGCGCTCGACGATGCCGAGCGATTGGTTCGCCGAGACATCGTCGAGCAGTCACTATCGATTGGGTTCATGCCGCTCGTCGACGCTCAAGATCAGAATACGGACGCCAGCATCCCCAACGCAACATCCGCCGGACTGGATTCATAGTCCGGCAATGCTCATCCCTTATCGAGATAGTCCATCACCTCTGGATTAACGTCGTCGTCCATGGCAAGACCGTTTATCACCGTAGAGATGCCGCCGAAGTACTGCAGAACTGACAGCGCTTCCAGAATCTGCTCATTGCTGACGCCCATCTTTTTCAGTCGAGCAGTGTGAATGCGAATACCAAAGACATTGTTGGAGAGTGTGACCGTGGCCCAGGCCATCCACTCTTTGAGCATCGGGTCTAGTTCGCCCTGGTTCATGATGCTGCGTCGGTTTTCGATGGCGGCTTTCAATACCGCTGGATTGTTTCCCAGGACCTGATAAACATTCGGTACCTGACCGGCTCCGAAACCATCCTTGATCTCTTGATAGAGTTCCTTGACGTCATCACTCGCCTGATCTTCGGACAGGTACGGTATCGTTGGCACGTCTCACTCCTCCACATTCAAGATCATTCTCTCGGACATTGCCGAGCAAAACGAATCAAGTCGTCTCCAATGCGTCAACGCAATCGAGTGGAACCCAACCGAAGTTGAGTCCCATGTCAGTTACTTGACCTTACACCGCGGCTGATTTGTATGGAATGGGTGATCACTCGAATGTGTTTCCCCGTGGACGTTAGAATGGATCGATCTCAGAGGTTCCTGATCATGTGCTGATGCTGGATACCCCCCATATGGAATTTACGCCCTACCGCCCGAAACCCAAGATCCTCGTAAAACTTTAGTGCATGCGTCTGAGCATTCAGGCTTATGACCGTCGCTCCGCGCTCGACGCTGTCCGAGATAAGCCGCTGCATAATGGCTTGACCGACACCTTGACGTCGCGAGATTCGGCGAACCGCGACCCAGGCAATTTGGGCATCATCGAACACGAAGGTAACTCGTCCCACGCCGACGACTTCGCCACCAACCGCGGCCAGGACGTGAACGCTGAACTCGTCATCTGGATCGTCATAGACAGAGTTGGTCAGCCGCTGCTCTTCGACGAACACTTCCTGGCGAATGGCATAGACTGCGGGACGGGCGTCCCGCCAGGAGGCAACCCAGGCGCGGACCGGATTATCTGAATCTGTCCGAGGCCTACTCGGCTGGTGAAGCGTCACGGTACGCGTCCTCGATGCCTAGCCGTCCGTCAACCTCGTCATGTGACTGTCGACGCTCACCCAGCCAGGCAATCCACTCATTCAAGCGGAGTCGCGCCTGCTCACGAGCGATCGTTACGTGGTTCGAGCCGGTTCCACCCGGCATCTCGCGGGCCGAGATTGCATCTTCAGGAGTCAACGGAGGCGGTGATTCGGCAAGGATCGACGAGAAGGCACTCCATTCACTCGGGCTCAATTCGGGGAAATCCTTGCTGTTTTCGACGCAGTAGGCCACAACGCGGCCCACGATCTCGTGAGCTTCACGGAACGGAAGCCCGGCACGCACCAGGTGATCCGCGATGTCAGTTGCCAGCGAGAATCCTCCACCAGCCGCAATGCGCATTCGCTCGGAGTGAAATCGCGCAGTTTGCAGCATAGGGGGAAGCACTTCCAGAACTAACCCAAGCGTGTCGACGGTATCAAAGACACCTTCTTTGTCCTCCTGGAGATCCTTGTTGTACGAGAGGGGCAATCCTTTTCCGACCGTCAGCATCCCCATTAGGTGACCGTAAACGCGACCAGTCTTCCCTCGAATGAGCTCGGCGACATCCGGGTTCTTCTTCTGGGGCATGATGCTGCTGCCCGTGGCAAAAGCATCGGCCAACTCAACGAAGCCAAACTCCGATGACGACCAGAGAACCAATTCTTCAGCCAATCTGGAGAGATGCAGCATGAGCAAACTCGCCGCAGAAAGTAGATCGAGAACAAAATCCCGATCGGAAACGGCATCGAGTGAATTGGCACACAACCCGTCGAACCCAAGTAGGTCGGCCACGAACTGAGGGTCAACTGGGTAAGTTCCTCCGGCCAGCGCTCCAGCGCCCAGCGGAGAACGGTTCACGCGGCGGTAGGCTTCTCGAAGACGGTCAAGATCGCGCAAGAGCATCTCAACATACGCAAGGAAGTGATGGGCCAGCAAGACCGGCTGCGCTCGTTGCAGATGGGTGTAACCCGGAAGAATCGTGTCTGGATAGCGCTCTGCCAAGTCGAGGAACGCTCCAACAACATTCACGACTCCACCGGCCAGATCCACGATCGCATCGCGGGTCCAGAACCGAAAGTCTAGCGCCACCTGATCGTTGCGGCTCCGTGCGGTGTGAAGCCGGCCGGCAACGGGACCGACAAGCTCGCGCAGCCGCCGTTCGACACTCAGGTGAATATCTTCGTCTTCAAGGCGGAACTCATATTCGCCGCGCTCAATCTCGGAAAGGATGAGTCGCAGACCTTGTTCGATCGATGAACCGTCCGTGTCACTGATGATCCCCTGGCGGACCAGCATCCGAGTATGAGCAATTGAACCGCGAATGTCCTGTCCGGCAAACCTTCGATCGAACGGCAATGAGGCGTTGAGCTTGTCGACCAACGCATTGGTTGGCTGGCTAAAACGACCGGCCCAAAGCTTTGACGACGATGCCGCAGAATCCCCCGACAACTGTTTCCCCCTCAGCTTGACTCATGTTATGTCCACTGTAGGACCGGACGCTAATCTCCAACAGCTTGTGGTTCGACCAGCGCTTCAGGTACCGGAAGAAGTCGTCCCGATTCGTCCACCGCGACGATTCCCGAGCGTTCAATCTCAACCCGTGGCCACGCCTCTTCCGCCACCAACACGCGCTTGAGTGAAATGATAGCTACCTCCAGCATGGAGGCATCAGGCTCGCTCGTCGTCAAGCGCTGCAGTGCCAGGCTCGGTGCGATCAGCACACGAACGAATCGGTTCTTGTCGTGATTCGCTGACCATTTGATGAACTCATACGCAATCGCCGCGATGACGGGCACCAATAGGATCCGCGAGGCGACTCGAATAAGAAAGTCCGGACGACCGAGCAAAGCGAAGACGACGATCGAAATCAGCACGACGACGAGCAGGAAACCCGTGCCGCAGCGCGTGTGCTGCAGGCTGTGGCGTCGCACATGATCGACGTCGAGGGGATCGCCCGCCTCGTAGGCATTAATGGTTTTGTGCTCCGCTCCGTGGAACATGAAAACACGGCGAACGTCCTTCACTGCTCGCAGGATCAGCATGTATCCGACGAGTAATGCCAGCCGGATGAGTCCTTCGACAACGTTGCTCACAATGGAACTCGAAATGTAACGATCGAGGAAATGAATCGCGACCAGCGGAAGGACAAAAAAGAGACCCACCGAGAAGAGGATGGACACCGCAACCGTCGCCCAGAGCGCGACACCCGAGAGAGTCTCGGAAGGTTCGTCAGACATTTCATCAGTCTCTTCGCCCAGCCCCACGTTTGCGGACAGAACCAGGGCACGCGTACCGAGAATCATGGTGTCCCACAGCATGAACACGCCTCGAAGAAACGGAAGTGGCCGCACGCGTTTGGAGAATCCACTTCCTTCGAGCGTCTCATGGTAGACAGCGATATCTCCGCTAGGTGCGCGAACAGCGACGGCCATGGTGGACCGACCGCGCATCATCACGCCTTCCATCACAGCCTGTCCACCGTAATATGTCTTGACCGACATCGTTGCTCCTGAGGTTGATCTGAGATGAAGATTCAGTTTGTGGATTCTAACAGAATCGGGAACGTCAATTTGACGGTAATGCGCGGAAGACGATGATCGTGAGAGCCGCTTGAGCGGAGACAGTACGCCGCCCGTCTTGATCCCCGTCAGAACTGCCCGCTCTGCCTGACCATCTCATTGACGAAGTAGGTACGTCAGGGTCTGGTTCACAATCACCAGTATGCCGAACACCACAGCGACGACTGGCTGGTTAGAGACAAAGAGCGCGATAGTCGCAAGCCCGAATAGAACCAGCGCAAGCAGCAGATGCGGGATCTGCCTAAGTGGGATCTTCGCCTTAGGCGCCATGAATACGCCCCAAAGGATGGCGGCTGCCACCGGCAACGCCGAACCCAAGACGATCTCAATCCAGATCGTAGTGCTGGCATGATAGCCCCAATAGCCGAAAGCCGCCAGCATTCCAAGCTCCAGCAGGAAACTCAGCGCTAGATTTGCCGCTCTAACAATCAATGTTGCTTCCCACACGTCGGTAACGGACGACCGTCAATGATTATCTCAAGAATGTCGCCGATGGCTGTCAACAGAACATCGAAATCCAAGCACCGCCGAGAGTCTCGACCAGGATGATGTCACATTTTGCCGCGCCGCAACTCGCAAGATCCGTCTCCTAGCGCAACCAGGTCAAGCCAGGGCGGTGAACGCAAGCGATCCATCGCAGATTGATTGTACTTTTCGATATCCCCTTATGTGGTTTGACGCGGTGAGTCAAATTCAGAGCACAGTCCCGTTACAAAATTACATGCGGATTCCGAGCATATAGATGCGCCGGATGAGTGGGCACCTGTAGTATCATGACGGGTGGATTCGGCGCCACGCCTGCGAAAACAGGGGGCGGCTATCTGATTCGACTCGTTGATGAAAGAGCGTACGGGAGTGATGGGTACAATTCGATGAAGAGCCTCGATTACACCGATTCATTTGTCACCCGGCATGTAGGGCCACGAGAGCATGAGATCAAGGAGATGCTCGATCTCCTCGGCTTCGATTCGCTCGACGACCTCATCGATGCCACGATTCCTCGGCAGATCAGGACGTCGCGTCCCCTATCATTCGACGGAGTTGATCCCAATATCGGAGAGAATGGCCGCAGCGAATACGAGATTCTCGGCGACATGCGAAAAATGGCGTCGAAGAACCGCATATTTCGTAGCTATATCGGTATGGGCTATTCAGACACGATCACCCCACCGGTGATCTTGCGAAACATTCTGGAAAATCCAGGCTGGTACACTCAGTACACTCCATACCAGGCCGAAATCGCACAGGGACGACTTGAGGCGCTGCTCAACTTCCAAACCGTCGTTTCCGACCTGACGGGAATGGAGATCGCAAACGCGTCGCTACTGGACGAAGGGACAGCGGCCGCGGAGGCGATGTCTCTTTGTTACGCGGTGAAGGGTCGCGGACGCGATCTGGATGAGGCCTTCTTCGTTTCGGAACTGTGTCACCCGCAAACAATTGAGGTTGTAAAGACTCGCGCGCGTTCCCACGGCATCGAGATCATTGTTGGCGATCACCGCTCCTTCGATTTTTCGACACCCGTCTTCGGTGCATTGATCCAATATCCAGCGACCGACGGTGTCGTGTTCGACTACGAGGCGTTCGCCAACCGGGCGCACGAGACCAACACGCTCGTTGTCGTGGCCGCCGATTTCCTCAGCCTTCTGTTGCTCAAGGCACCAGGCGAATTCGGTGCGGATATTGTCATCGGGAGCACGCAACGCTTTGGAGTTCCGCTCGGATATGGTGGCCCGCATGCGGCCTACCTCGCGACCAGAGACGCATACAAGCGTCAGGTTCCGGGACGAATTGTTGGTCTGTCGAAAGACATTGAGGGAAATCCCGCGGTTCGACTCGCGTTGCAGACACGTGAGCAGCATATTCGTCGTGAGAAGGCGACAAGCAACATCTGTACAGCTCAGGTACTGTTGGCCATCATCGCCGGGATGTACGCCGTCTACCATGGACCAGACGGATTGAAGAAGATCGCTGAGCGCGTCCATCTCGCCACGACCGCTCTCGCGGACGGGCTGAAGCGACTCGGGTTCCAGATTGGCGACGAGCCCTTCTTCGACACCCTTCGCATTGATCTGGGAAATCGATCGGCCAGCGATATTGTCAAGGCTGCCGAAGCTCGCGAGATCAACGTTCGTGTCATGGACGATCACACCGTCGGCATCTCGCTGGATCAGACGACAAACGCCGGCGATTTGCAGGATCTGCTAGAGATCTTCAATGGCGGCTCGGCGCCCGAGTTCACCGTGGATGATCTCGTTCAGGGGACAGAGTCGTCGATCCCAGCGAGTCTTGCCCGTGACACTCCTTACCTCACCCATCCCGTCTTCAACAGCTATCACTCCGAGACGGAGATGTTGCGCTACATTAGTCGTCTGCAGCAGCGCGATCTTTCTCTAACTACCTCGATGATCCCGCTCGGTTCCTGCACCATGAAGCTCAACGCGACTGTCGAGATGGAACCGATCACCTGGCCGGAATTCGGCAAGATCCATCCATTCGTGCCGGTCGAACAGGCGGCTGGATATCGGGAATTGACGGATCGACTGGAGAAGATGCTCGCCGAGATCACCGGATTCGATGCTGTCTCGCTTCAGCCGAACGCTGGCGCCCAGGGCGAATTCACTGGATTGCTCGTCATCAAGCGTTATCAGGAACAACGAGGGCATACCGATCGCAACGTTTGCTTGATTCCATCGTCTGCTCACGGCACCAACCCTGCCAGCGCAGTGATGGCCGGAATGAAAGTCGTCGTCGTGGCATGCGATTCCCACGGAAATATCGAAGTCGACGATCTTCGTCGCCGGGCGGAAGAGTATAGCGATCGACTGGCGGCGCTCATGGTCACCTACCCCTCGACACACGGGGTGTTTGAGGAAGCGATAACTGAAATCTGCGACATCGTCCACCAGCACGGCGGACAGGTTTACATGGACGGCGCCAATATGAATGCCCAGGTCGGGCTGACCCGTCCCGCGGAATTCGGCGCGGACGTATGCCACCTCAATCTTCACAAGACCTTCTGCATTCCGCACGGCGGCGGCGGTCCAGGCATGGGGCCGATCGCGGTCAAGTCGCACCTGGCCTCGTTCCTGCCAACCCATCCGATCATCGCGACCGGGGGCGAGAACGGAATAGGACCGATTGCTTCCGCTCCGTGGGGCAGCCCAAGCATTCTCCCGATCCCGTACAGCTACATCGCATTGATGGGTGCGGCAGGTCTCAAAAAGGCGAGTCAGACAGCGATCCTAAATGCAAACTACGTGGCGAAGCGACTGGATCCACACTACCCGGTCCTGTACAAGGGCAAGAACGGTATGGTCGCCCACGAGTGCATCGTTGATCTGCGTCCAATCAAAGAGCGAACCGGTATCGACGTCGAGGACGTCGCGAAGCGTCTCATGGACTATGGTTACCACGCTCCCACCGTCTCTTTTCCGGTTCCGGGAACGATGATGATCGAGCCGACCGAAAGCGAGTCGAAACGAGAGCTCGATAAGTTCTGTGACGCGATGATCGCCATCAGAAATGAGATCGCCGAGATCGAACTCGGGAGTGCCGACCGCGAAGACAATGTTCTCAAGCATTCCCCGCACACAGCGGAGCATGTGATGAGCGACGAGTGGAACCGGCCTTACTCCCGAAAGAAGGCGGCCTACCCAGCTGCGTGGCTCTCGGAAGAAAAATTCTGGCCGCCGGTAGCGCGCATCGATAACGTGTATGGCGATCGCAATCTCGTCTGCTCCTGTCAGCCGATTGAGGCCTATATGTAAGTCTTTGCTTCTCCGAAGATTGGAATCGAGCTGAGATCCAGCGGTTGTCCCGTAGGCGGGGCAGCCGCTTTCGTCTGCCAATTGCCAACTGATACCGTCGATGATTTGGTGTTGACAAATCGTCCAAGCAGACGATCATCAAATACAATGCATTCTCCAGACGACTGAAGTTTGGTTGAAAGGGGCCATCATGAAGACCGAACGGCTTCGAGCAGTCTTCGCAGTACTGCTCGTCATAAGCGCGTTCGTCGTAGCGGCTCCTGCCGCATCCGCGACGGATTCCGAAGCGGTCTATCTGCCATGGGTGCCAAACGGTGACATGACTGGCGGGCTGGGGCCGTGGTATGGACGGATCGAGATCCAGAACACTACATCCACAGACTGTAGCATTCAGATTGCCATTCCAAGCCAACCGGGCGGATGGACCGTCCACGATCCGTTCACCATTTCACCCAATGCGCTGGACGACGTCTCCCCTGATGACATTGGGCTCGCTGCTCCCGGCGGTGCCGTAAGGATCGCTTCCAGTGGCTGCAAGGCGGCAGTGTCCGTCAAACAGGTCTCGGGAAATTACGGCGATCCACCGTGGTCACACGGTGCGACCGCCGTTGCAGGCTACACCGGAATTCCGGCAGAGGACGCGACGAATAATCCGGACTGGATTTTGCCGATCGTTCAGACCAACAACGGTTGGGACTCATATCTGCGGCTGACCAACTTCGAAGCATTCGACACGAAGAATGTCACGGTGGAAATTTTCCCCTTCCACAATCTTGGTGGCCAGAGTGGTTCCATCTTCTCGGAGACCGTCGCAATCCAGGCAGGCGCCACGCAAACGATCGATCTGCTCGACGCACTCGCACACACGGGATTTGTCGGTTTCGCACGGGTGACGTCGACGGGAACTGTAGCCGCCATGGTACAGCGTGAGAAAAAATCGACCGGCATGGCGATGCTCAACGCGGCTTCAGCGGACCAAGCGGGCGAAGCGTCAATCCAGTCGGTCACAACCTACGAACTCCAGGCACCGATCATCTTCAATGCCTACCACGGTTGGAACACTGGCATCAACCTGGCGAATCCGAACGGATCGACTGCCAACGTGACGGTCTCATACCCCGGTGCTGGGCGCCCAGACGATGTCCTGGCGATGGCGCCATACTCTTCTGACTACGTGTACACACCATTCAACGCGCTGAATCAGGCCGGGTTCACAGGTAACGCCGTCATCAGTTCGGACCTTCCAGTTGCTGCGGCGGTCGACGAGGTGAAGTATTCGACCGGTGACGCTATCTCGTATATCGCGGTCCCCGCGTTAGCGAGCGAAGCAGCCGTACCACTGATCTTCAAACAGTCGCAGAGCGGCACGCGGAATGACAATTCGGGCATCAACGTGAGTAACGCGAGCTCGAGTCAGACGACCGTTGAAATTACCATCCACAACTCGCTTGGTACCACCGTTGGTGGCCCCTATGACATCACCGTACCAGCAAACGGGAGTAAATTCGTTTATCTGCCGACGACCTCGGCGCCACCAGGAACGATGGGGAATGCAACGATCAAATCTCTTGACGGCGCTCACATTGTAGTCGTGTCCAACGACGTGTCATATGACGTCGCGGGAGACGGTTCGGCTGTCTTCAACGCACCGTCACCGATGGGTCTCTATCAGATTGGTGGAGCACCTTCCCAGTAGCGGTTTCTCCAAGCAAATACCGCGCGAGCTTCTCGCAAGCGCCGGAGGCTCGGTTCAATTCGCGATGAATCCTTCGGACCGCACGAGCGTTCCGGTCGATTCTCAGGACTCCAATTCATCCGGGTCTAGTCGCATGACCTCTTCGGCGTGTGAGAGCGCTTGAGTAAGCTCGCGCTGCCGCAACGCGAGCGTGAGATCCCCGCGCGTGCGCTCCAGCACTCCACGGACCATGTCGGTTGTACGTCGCAAGCCGCCGGTTATCGCGTCCGGATAGTCAACTGAAACCAACAGGTCATAGATGTCATCCATGGCAGAGAGAAGTTCCTCCGCTCGCGCTAAATCATGGCGACGCATCGAGTCGAGCGAGTATCTTCGAAGCTCACCCGCGGCCTCGCCAAGCCCGTTGAGAAATACCGCGTCCTCAACATTCAGGTCTGACGGCGACGGAATACCGCTACGGCTAATGAATCCGAGAGTTATGCGCGCCTCTGCATATTCTTTCTGAGCGTCTTGAACGTAGCCTGACCAGTAGATGTTCGGGTAGTCGCGAAGATCTTGCTCTAGCGAATCGCGCATGGCGCGAGCATCGTCGAGCAGCGCAATTGCAGCGTCAAAGTCGTTTCGATGAACTGCTCGCGTTGCGTTTGCGCTCAATCGAACAACCCGACGACTCTCAGCCAATGCGCGTTCACGGATTGAATTAATGCCGTCAAGTCGCCCGATAATCTCCTGACCAATCTGCCACAATCTTCCGTCTTCTTCAGTCACTGAGTCGTTACTCCTATCAATTTAGATCACGTCCTGTTCGTGAACGTTCCCTCGCATAGCGCCGGATTCCGGGTCGCTCGGTCGTCTCAGGGTTCCCGCCTCTATGCTATACTGAACAACGGTCGTGGAGTTGAATTCGGCCGGATTTTCGGCGGTCTTCCGCGATATTTTGCCCTCGTAGCTCAACGGACAGAGCACTTGGCTTCGGACCAAGGGGTTGGGGGTTCGAGTCCCTCCGAGGGTACCTTATAGGCCGGGCGCGATTGCGCCCGGCTTCTATGTTAACCATCTCAGTCGAATTCAGTCGGCATCTTGATCTCGAGCGTCCGGTGTCATCCGTGTCATGCTATGATCCGCCCAACTGCGGGTTTCGCCGCGGCCATCAATTGGGAGGCAAAGACGTATGCGGGCTGTGGTTGTATCGATCGGGTCTGAACTGATCGAAGGGTTCCTTACCGACACAAATGCGACGTTTCTTGCTCAAGAGATGTCAGCGCTGGGAATCGAACTCGTGGGCGTCAGTCAGGTCGGAGACAACCTAGAGCGCATCGTTCGAGTCCTGACGCGCGCCTGGGAGGATGCCGATCTTGTCGTCACAACCGGAGGAATCGGTCCCACGGATGATGACATGACGCGCGAAGCAATCGCATTCATGCTCGGCGAAAGCGTGCGCATCGATCCCGATCTTCTGGAGTCTATCTCGCGGTTCTTTCGCTCCAGATCAATTCCGATGCCGGAACAGAATACAAAGCAGGCATGGCTCATCCCGTCGTCTCAAGCGTTACTCAACCCGATGGGCACCGCGCCGGGTTGGATCGTTCAGCGCGATGAGAAGTTCATCATCTCGATGCCCGGAGTACCGCGAGAGATGAAACGGATGTGGGCGGAGCAAGCCGTGCCACGGTTGAGACCTCGACTGGGCGATCGCTTCTATGTTTCGAAGACGCTCAAGACCATTGGCATTGGAGAATCAGCCGCCGAGCGAGCGATTGCCGACGTGATTCACCGCGGCTATCCCGTTGTAGCGACCTACGCCAAGGATGACGGTGTCCACATTCGCATAGTCGCGGGATCGTCCGACCGCGATGAAGCCGACGAGGCAGTGCGGCATACCGAAGTAGAACTGCGAACCATCCTCGACGGCTACGTCTATGGTGAGGAACCGACAACATTGGGGTCGGCGATTCTCGCTCCCCTGGTGGAGAGTGGCGATACATTGGCGATCAGTGAGGCAGGATCTGGCGGTCGAATCACGTCATTGATTGCCGAAGAGCCTGCCGCGGTCGTCCAGTTCGCGGGTGGAATGTCGCGCGCATTCAGCCATGCGGCCTCGGTGAACGGGATCGACGTCAACGAGCCGGACGCTCCATTGGCGTTGGCACGCCTCGAAGCACCGCGAGTTCGATCGATGCTGAAATCGGACTTTGGGTTTGCAATAGTCGTTCGACTGACTCCCGGGGAACGATTGGACCTTACCAAGGGTGACATCGCACTCTGTGTCAGCGGGAGAGAACAGTCCCGAGAACGGGAGCACTCGGTGACGGCCATCCCATCAGAGGTTCGCCGGCGAGCAAGTATGTGGGCCGCCGAGTTCTTACGAACGTCATTGCTCGAGGACATCAGTCTCCGTACCTGATATCTCGTCTGCAATCGTCCTCCAATTGCGGCTGGGCCCATAGCGTCGCCACCTCCACCAGAGACCAACTGGGTATCCAGCCATTTTGGCGACGTCCCCGACGAATCGCAGGACCGGAACCAGTGCGAGCGCGTACGTGAACTCCGCAACAGACTCCGATTTCCGCCTTCGAAACAGACGGCGAATCGGCGTACGAAGGTAAACGGCGCCACCGAGCCCGACAACAGCAATCGATATTGGATCTCGGCGCCGCATCGCCAACGGAAGAATGACGAGGTAGGCGGCGTACCGCGCGACATGTCGTCGAGCAAAGAGACCAGCTTTGCCGTCGCCACGGGCGTAACGAAAGTACTGAAGCATGAATCCGACTATCGAAGCACGCGGACGAAACGCTACCCGAGCGCCTGGACTGAATTCGAAGTGAGATCCAGCCCGTTTCAGCTTGAGATCGAAGACAAGATCCTCGCAATAGTCGAGCCATTCAGGATAGCGAATGCCAATTTCAAATAGGCTCCGTCGAAACGCAACAGATCTGCTCGATGGCAGGAACGTTTCCGGGTGTATCTCGTCGATGTCGGGTAGAGTCGTCGCTCCCAGGGCAAACTCGAATGACGTAGCGGTATCGGCCGAAAAGAATCCGGCAACGACGTCAGGCTGAAGTTGTGGTGAACGTTCAAACGGTTCGGTGAGCTGTTCGAGCCAGGTCCGTTCGAGGCGCGTGCCGGCGTCAGTTACCGCGACGATCGAGCTCGTTGCGCGCTGCAGCGCCAGATTACGCCCTCTGGAGATACTGGCGCCGGGCTCCGAAACCATGATGAACGGTAGTACGGTTTCCCATTGACGCGCGACATCCAGCGTTCCATCGGTCGATCCACCATCGACAAGAATGACCTCATTCGGCATCACCGTTTGTGCATCAAGTGACGCGAAGAATGCGGGCAGCGACGATTCCTCATTCTTGACGGTCAGGACAAGGGAGATAGTCGGTTGCTCACTTCCAGCCATTGGACAAGCTCGCTTCGTACGCGTCGATCAGTTCATCCTGATGTGCCAGCATTCGTTCCCGGTCGTGCTTCGTCAGGTCATCGTATCCCAACAGGTGAAGTAGCCCATGTAGCGCAAGGTACGCTATCTCGCGCTGGACGGGATGATCAAGGTCGCGCGCTTGCATCTCAGCGGTCTCGTAGGAGACGGCCACGTCGCCAAGATATGGCGGGTCTCCGGCAAAGCTGAGCACATCCGTCGGTCCGTCGATATTCATGAAACGCTGGTGAAGATCCGCTATCTCATCGTCGGTGCAGATCCAAATACCGATTTCGCCACGGCCGTCGTGTGTCGCAGCGGCACGTTGCAGCAACTCCGTCAGCCGATCGCAATAGATCGTCGGCGCGCCATCGCTGATAGTCAGACCGATCTCGAGCGGCGAGGATTGCGACATCGACTACGATGCTTCGACCGGCGACTGGGGACTTGGCTTCGAGCGTGACACCGGCACTTTCAATTCTGGGTACTCAACACGTGGGTGGTAGATACCCTCGAGGTTGGTTACAAACGCCTGGCGGATTTGCTCGACTTGTTTAAGCGTCAGGTCGCATTCATCGAGTTGGTTATCGTCGAGACGAGATTTGATAACACCGTCGACGATCTGCTGAAGTTTTGCAGCGCGCCGCACGGTCTTGCCGTCCGCCGGCGTCTGTTCATCATAGAGTTTGCCCGATTGAGACGCCGCTCTTACGGCAGCCTCGACACTGTCCGCCAGCATGATAACCCCAGCCTCTTTCGTTTGAGGCTTAGGGCCCGGATAGCGAAATTCGGATTCGTCGACGTCTTCGCCGCTATTCATTGCCTCAGTGTAGAAGTATCTGATCAGCGACGTGCCATGATGCTGCTGTATGACATCGACGATCGATTGCGGAAGGTGAGCTTTCTTCGCCAGGCGCACGCCATCAAGAACATGCTCCTGGATGATTCGAGCGCTCGTTCGTGGGTCGAGCGCGTCGTGAACGTTCGCCCGGTTTGCCTGATTCTCGACAAAGAAACTGGGTCGAAGCACCTTACCGATATCGTGATACAGCACAGCCACACGTGTGAAGAGTGGGTCGCCTCCCACGCGCTCAACGGCGCTCTCAGCCAGATTACTCACCATGATGCTGTGATGGTAGCTGCCTGGAGCTTCTCGCGCGAGCCGGTAAAGGAGTGGCTGATTTGGATGCGCCAGTTCAAGAAGTTGAAGATGGGTGGTGATACCGAATATCCGCCCCAAGAGGCTGAAGGACAGGAAGGTGAGACTGGCAGATAGCCCGCCGTTCGCGACCGCGCTGTAGAGCAGATTTCCGCTCCCCTGTACGCTCAGGGCGCCATGCACGAGAGCGAAGAGCGTGGCGCTGACAAAGACCGAGACCGCAACTGCAAACCCTGCCCACAA
Organism: uncultured Chloroflexia bacterium; assembly: GCA_963739715.1. GTDB lineage: Bacteria > Chloroflexota > Chloroflexia > Thermomicrobiales > Thermomicrobiaceae > CALAGB01. The sequence goes on from CAVUBN010000011.1 coordinate 15,698, forward strand.
AAAGGTCATCGTGCGTTCAGCGCGCCAGATAACCGCGGCGCCGGCCACTCCACTCAGGAATGCGAAGAAGGTCACGTCAAACGCATTTCCGGCTACGATGCCCAGATAGAGGGCCAGGAAACCGGCACTGACGACCGCGACCTGAAAATCGAGTAGCACGGATAACAACATGACGGCGGCGGCCGCCGGAAACATGTACTTCAAATTGGTGTTTATCAGCCAAAATCGTCCGGCAACGACCGGCATGACGATGACCAGCCCTACCAGCAGCAGTTGCTGGTTCTGCCAGAGACCGCGCGCGAACTTGTACAGATAAAAGACAAGCCCGAGCGTGACAAATCCCAGGAGTCCAAGAACACCCATAAACTGTTGCCAATTGGCGGCCGGATTCAGCAGCTCAAAGTAGTCGAGCTTCTCGATGTCGTCTTTCGTGACTGGATCGCCGTCCCGAACAATCACCTGGCCCTGTTGCACGGTAACCATGACTGGTTCAACCGCCCGCGAAGCTGCCTCACGAGCCGCCTTGGTCTGGGCTTCATCGATCTGCACATTCGCGCGAACAAAAGGCTGCGCCAGCGCTACAGCCAGCTCTCGTTCAGTCAATGACATCGGGACATTTGATCGAGACAGAAGGCTCTCTTTGACCGAAGCCACATCCTCCGGTTTGACCTGATCGGACATGGCAACCGCGAGGAGGCGTGTCGCCTCGGATGAGACGTTTGACCATGCGCTACTGCTCAGTGCCGCAATAGAGTTGGCATCCGATGCGGTTAGACCGTCGAGGCTCGATCGAATCAGATCACTGATGTTGGCGTTAGCGGTAGGCGTGGCGCCTGACCGAATGGCATCGATCTCACTGAGCGCTTGGCGAAGACTGGCAAGCTGTGCCGGTGCAACGGTCGTGTCCTGCTTAAGCACGATGTTTCGAGAATCGTCGTATGCCTCTTGGCGACGTTCCTGAGTGCTCAAATCGCTTACGAACGTCGCCGTTCGCGGCGCCTTTATCGTCCGATTCGCGATCTCACCAGCTTTGAGGTTGAGAGAATCGGATTGCCAGGTGAAATAGAGGACCAGTCCAAGGACCAGAAAGATACTCAGGCCGAACAGCACGAATCGAGAAATCCGCCAGATGGATGGACCTCTTCGGCCAGCACGGCGAGAGAACCAGGAAACCCTGCTCGAGCCGAGTTGTGAATCACGCTGCGAAGTCGAGTTCATCGATCCGCCTGACCCGCGTCCAATTCGAACACGATGGAGTACGTCGCGGACTACCCGCCCTGTGAGTCTTCGTGCTGTTCAGACAATGCGGCGCGTGCTGCCTGAGCGACGGCGCTCCCCTGAGCACGAGAGCCGATCCGTTGCCGAAGAGTCGGCATAACACGACCCATGTCGCCCGGCCCCGATGCCTGCAGCTCCCGAACCACCTCGCGTGCTATCGCCAGCACGTCACTGTCAGATAGCTGCGGAGGCAAATACTGTTCCAGAATCGCGATCTGCCCTCGCTCGATCTCAACCAAATCCTGGCGTCCGCCTCGATCAAACTGCTCAATTGAGTCATGCCGTTGCTTGATCTGACGCTGCACCACCGCAATGATCTCATCGTCTGAAAGCGGCCGGCCACGCTCGATCTCAACATTATGAATCTCTGAACGGAGAAACCGAACGACGTCGCGGCGCGTTGTATCTGATGAACGCATGGCCTCTTTGAGATCGTTTTGAAGCCGCAAAGACAAGTCTGACATTTAACAGATCACCATTGTGGGTCGAGCTCGGGTATCAGAGCCCGACGGTAGATTTGGCTATCGGTAACAGTGGGACAGATGGACGTTTGTTGCATCGAATACCAAGAATAAGCGTCCGTCGTCGAATTATATCGCCACCTGTGCTTTCTCGTCAACGCAGGCCGGTCGTGAGAGCGTACGTTCGTACGCGACGTTAGCTGGGAGATGCCGCTCATCGACTCCGTTGAAGCGATCAGACACCAACCATTGCCGCGCACGCGAGATCGTCTTGACACGCCGAACAGGCGACAGTTAGAATTGTCGAGACGGATCAGCGTGATTCGATTAATGTGCGGAAGTGGCTCAGCTGGTAGAGCATCTCCTTGCCAAGGAGAAGGTCGCGGGTTCGAATCCCGTCTTCCGCTCCGTAGACACGGACCCCTTGCGGGGTCCGTCTTTTGTTGCCTCAAGGAGCATCGCAGAATCGAGTTCGGTCGACTTGTAACCTACCAAGAGACGCAAAACACACGGTCTTCTCGGTCGCAGGTGGGCTACACTTGATATCGGAAGCGCCAATCGCGCGGAAATGGCGGAATGGCAGACGCTGCGGTCTTAAAAACCGTTGGGGATAATCCCCGTGCGGGTTCGAATCCCGCTTTCCGCACCCTTCGTTCGTATGTAGGCACCACATCAAGGAAAGCAGACAATCACCTGTTTGCCGGGCTTGCGCGCATTGATGATCTGTCGTCAACTTCGCGGCCGGTCGCACCTCAGCAAGCACATTCGCTCAGGTATCCTTCGCTTTTCGATGACCGGATTCTCAGCATGATGTTTCAACAGACGGGGAGGCACCGATGAACGCGCGGCTTGAGTTCCCGGTCGGCTTCCGTTGGGGCGGTGCAACCGCGGCCTACCAAATCGAAGGCGCGGTGGCCGAGGACGGGCGTGGACAGAGCATCTGGGACACCTTCACACACACGCCTGGGAACATCAGCAATAACGAGAACGGCGACATCGCCTGCGATCATTACCACCGCTGGCGCGAGGACATCGAACTCATGCGCCAACTCAACTTCAACGCCTATCGCTTCTCGGTAGACTGGTCAAGGATCATCCCGGAGGGGCGAGGCCAGGTCAACGAAGCAGGTCTCGACTTCTACTCGCGCCTGGTCGACGGGTTGCTGGAAGCCGGCATCACCCCGTTCCTCACCCTCTATCACTTCGACATGCCACAACGACTGCAGGATGACGGAGGCGGCTGGCTTCGACGCGACATCGTGGATGACTTCAGCGCCCTCGTCGACGCGGTTAGTCGCAGGCTCGGTGATCGTGTGCAGCACTGGATAACCATCAACGAGCCATGGACGTTCGGTATGCTCGGGTATCTCGAAGGGGAAGACGCGCCCGGATTGCGACTTGATCTGCGTTCCGCACTCACCGTCGCCCATCACGCACTGCTGGCGCACGGCGCAGCAGTCGACGTGTTGCGTGCCAACGTTCCTGGCGCCGAAGTGGGGATCGTCCTGGACGTCAACCACGTTGCGCCGGCGAGCGATGCGGCAGCGGATATCGCCGCCGCCGAACGCTACGACGGTATCCAAAACCGCATGTACCTGGATGCACTCTTTCGCGGCACCTATCCCGACGACATCATCCAACTGGTCGGCGAAGCGGCCCCGAAGGTCGCGCCCGGCGATATGGAGCGCATAAGCGTGCCCGTCGACTTTCTGGGGATCAACCTCTACCGTCGTTCGCTAATCGCGGCCGGAGACGAACTTCCGCCGATCAGCTACCGCCGAGTCAATCCACCTGGCGAGTACACATCGATGGGCTGGGAAGTGTCACCCGATGCCCTGTACGACACCCTTGTCGGTGTCAACCGGAGCTACGCACCGGGTGCGTTCTACGTAACCGAAAACGGCGCGGCGTTCGAGGATTTCGTCTCGGCCGACGGGGGGATCCACGACGAGCGTCGGGTGGAATACTTCCGCAACCACGTCAGTCAGGTGCAGCGGGCCATCGTCGATGGAGTGCCAATGAAGGGTTATTTCGCTTGGAGCCTGCTCGACAACTTCGAATGGGCGTACGGATATGGGAAACGTTTCGGCATCGTCCACGTTGATTTCGCGACCCAGCGACGGACGATCAAAGACAGTGGGTACTACCTCGCGGGCGTCGCCGCCCACAACGCCGTGACGTAAATCACCCGCGCTAATCCGCGAAACTGCCGGACTGCCCCAGTAGATACGGTCTCCCGAGAGATCGAACAAGGTTTGTTCGGCAGTACAAACGCCTACGTATGTGACTTTCCGTGTCCAACTTTGGAGTACGAGTACCACGTCGCCAGCAAACAACCGAAGTAGGTGACGAGCGTAACCGCCCCATAAACCCCACCAACGAGGAATGAGTAGCCAATCATGGCGTTGAGGGCCAGGTAGAAGAGCAGCAAATACGGCCACAACATGCGAGTCTGGCGAAAATCGCTGTGGATGACGTAATCCAGGATGAATTCAACGACGAGGTAGAGCAGAAGCACCGAGGGCAATCCGATTGTCCACCACCCACTGGATTGGATCGCGTTCACCGCGATACCCAACGCGACGGGAATGGCAAGGGTGATAATCGCCAAGCCCGCGATCTTCTCAAGTCGTCTACTCCCACTCGTCCGTGACAAGAAGAGAAGAACCAACAACAGATTGATGGCATTGGCGATCAGAACGAACCCGATATCCACGACCCGTGCTTCGTCCACAGTGTTCGCCTCCTACGTCAATGGTCGCAGGAAGGTCATCAGTGTCACAACAACTAATCTGGACACTGCGTGACATCTACGTGACAAGACGGGCTGGAACAACAGTACGTGGATTTTCTTCCTGTACATGCTTTGTTGCGATTGACGGTTCAGGAAACGCCGGAGGCTATTTGGAGGACTCAACCTGATGAGCAACGAGCATGGCGTAATATCGCGCACCTACCGGCCGCAAATGGATTCCGTCGTCCCAGAATAACTCCGGGTGATCAACCGTCGCAGCGTGCCAGTCGAGCAGCGATGCATTCGGATATCGCGCAACTCCGGATGCCAGGACGTCGTTATTCGGTCCTTCCCACGATCGAGGGACTCTCAGATTCAAGAAGATGACCCGTCGTTCGCTACCGATGACCTGCATGATCTGGTCGAACTCGGCTGAGGTCATCGGGCCGTTGTTTCCGATATCGAGTACCACGACCTGCTGCAGCCTTCCGGCATCAAGCCGAGCTTGCAAGATTTGAATTGCCGCGGAAACCTGGAGTCCAACTTTCGCGTCGAGATCAAGGTTAGGAATGGTCTTTGCCAGATCCGTGCTGGCACCCAACATCACCGAATCGCCGACTGCTGTTACGGTCGGCGCGGAAGCGTATGCTGCAACCGCCGTCGAGGTCGGGGTGGGTGTTGGCGTCGGCGGCGGTGGGACGGTCGCGATCGCGGTAGGTACTGCCACGGTGGCGGAATTGGCCGGCGTTTCAATTGGCGTTTCAATCGAAGCAGTTGCGGCCGGCAAATCACTACCGAGAACATCCGCAAAGTTCGATATCGGAACGTGAGTCGAGGCCGGCGACTGAGTGGCTGGCGTCTCGCTCGTCGGCGTCGGCATGACGGGTGGCGTGGTCGGCTCTGATCTCACAGTCGCGGTGGAGCTCGCGACGATATGGACTTCTTGTACTGCGAGATAAGGCGGCGGTGTCGCTGGTTGGGCGCGCGCCACTACTGCGACCAACACGATCGCCGACATCGCCACAGCACCGCTGACCCCAAGCCAGCCAACCTGCATTGAGCGGGGCTGTTGTTCTCGCTCATGGCGAAGTGCCCTCCACGCCTGGCCAACTCGTCCAGAACGAAACGGCATCTCGACAAATCGATAGGAAAGTTCCACCAACGCAAGCGTGACAACAACGCGCAGAGCCATCAGCGGAAGACCGCTGAGTGGCACATCCAATCCCGGTCTCGTCACCATGTAGACTGGCCAATGCCAAAGATAGATGCCGTACGAACGAAGCCCGATCCAACGCAATGGCGCACAGCCAAACACGCGCGACATGAAAGTCGTGCGCGGATGAACGACGACTGCAATCAGCGTTGCAGTGGCAACCGCAACGAGCAGGAAGCCTCCGTGATACAGCGCCGGATTGTATTCTCCGAACTGCCAGAACGCGGCACCAATTCCAGCCAGAGCGGCCAACCCGAGGCTCTCAAGCACTAACTTGGCCCTATTTCCCGGGGCGAGCCATCTGCCCAAACGAGTGGCCAACGGCGCGGCCCAGTTGACGGATACCCCCGGACGCCAGACAATCGCGAGCGCTGCACCGACAAGCAACTCCGCCGCACGCGTGTCGGTGCCGTAATAGATGCGAGATGGATCTACTCCAGGTTGATACAGACCAAACACCAGCGCCGTGGAAGCGATCGCACCGACGACGACTGCGAGAAGCATTCTTCGTTCGCGCAATCGGCTGATGGCCAGCAAGAAAAGCAGTGGCCAAATCACATAGAACTGCTCCTCGACCGCAAGCGACCAGAGATGCTTGAGCAAAGAGGGTCGACCCATTGCCTCGAAATACGACTTGTGGTCGAAGATCAGCCACCAATTCATCACGTAGAACGCCGCTGCGGCCGCGTCAGAGCGTAGCTGCGCCACCTGCTGTGGCATCACGATGACCGCATAGGTTAGCGTGGCTGCAAGCAAGAAAAAAAGCGCGGGAAGCAATCGACGGGCGCGTCTAAGCCAGAATGACTTGAGATCGACTCGCCCATCGCGCCGATATTCCGCCAGAAGGATCGACGTGATGAGATATCCACTCAGTACGAAGAAGACTTCAACGCCAAGAAAGCCGCCCGGCAGCCAGCCCACGCTGGCGTGGTAGACGAGGACGGCTGCAACTGCCAGTGCACGAATGCCATCAAGGGCTGGAATGTATGGAAGCTTGAGTGATTGACGTCGTGACGCGGATGTATCCGATGAACCGACCGCAAAGTAACGATCCCAAAACGACGCAGACGAAGTATCGGAGTCGATCGATTCCGTCGGTGGACGGCTCATCGCTCCTCCCTTCCTGCGTCGTCACCCGAGTCCACTTTCTCGATCGCGGTTTGACGCGTCCAGACATGTGTGAGTCACGCCCAGCGGGCTTGGCACTCTGTTCATATTCTTCAACAAATTCAGGCTCGCTGCCATCAGATTACCCTGAACGCTCCGTTTAATATGTGGCCACTTAACGCAATCCGCGCCCCACCACGCGCTGTACTCCCAGCATCCGTGCATTTTCCTTGTGATTCGCAAGGCATGCTGGGTGAAGGTCGGTCGGGATGCCCAACATGGTTCAGGTTCAGGGACATATGCGAAGGAAGCATCGCCGGGCTCCAACTGGCCTGACGATGACGGGAGAAAGACGGCCGAAGCCCGCGATATCTTGGACCAACCTCTCGCTCTCGGCGGTTGTCTATTCACCTGGCAGTTCCACATGATGTGCCGGAGCACGATTGTGTTGGCGGACAAGCATGTCTAACTTGGTCGACTCCCACCGAACCAGCGCCAGACACTATCCGAAGGGCGACAGCCGTTGACCTGGTTCCGTTTCTGTTTCTACTTCAACCACTCCTCGCGCGATCCCAAACGTAATCGCTCCCGCTATGCGGCGGAATCAGACCGCTCTACGGCCGTGATCCCACTCATAGTCGGTTAGATTCTGAGTCTGGCATTGGGAGCCGAGGCGAAATTGATGGACACGATTTTGTCAATTTATTGACAGTGTTGGTTCAACAATATCTGCTGATGGCAGGTCGAGTCGATATGATGCCAGCGTCCCGAGTTGGACCTCAATCGCCCAGCAGTCGACGGGCATCGTTCCTGCCACCTGTCATATGTTCTTTCTGGGTAATGGCTTATTATGCCGGTGATCACCTTGGCGGAGATCATGGTTGCAACGTCATTCGCCAATACTCGTCGCTGGCTGACTTCTTCCTCGCCGACCGGGACGGAGTCTTCCGTGTTCAGTTGCACTAGCGTTCGAGTCCACATCGACATTGTTGAGTGCATTCTCAACCGGAACCCGCCAGTTCCCGAGTACCTTGAGAATGTCCGAGGAAATCAGTACCTCCGAATGTGTCACACCTGAAATTGGGGCGATCTTTCCCACAACAAATTGACGCAGATCGGCGAGGGAGGGCTGTGCCACAAACAGCATTAGATCGAATCGGCCAAATGTCATATGAAGTGAGGTCACCTCGGGAAGTTCCCGTATGCGCGCGGCAATTTCGTAGATACGGTTCGCGTCAATATTCAAGGCCACGAATCCCGATGTGGTGAAGCCGAGTTGATACAGATCCGGAATCATGGCAGGCATGATCACCCGACTATCAAGCAGCGCCTCAACACGGCGTCGGGCGGTCGTCTGGCTGACACCGGTTACTCTCGCCAGGTCAGCATATGATGCTCTAGGGTCGTCTTGTAACGTGCGAATCAGATTGAGGTCTACTTCGTCGACGGCTTTCACGCTACCTCCTGATTGACGAGTGGTGGATCGGCGATCCAACATGCTACAACGAACTCCAAGTCTCGGTTCCGTCAGAGGACGAGATTCATCTTCCGATTTAGAGAACAAAACGCAGGCGCGGATCTGCAATCAAGTTTGATACTTAATCCCATGAATGAATATTGCGATACTAAACTTCGCAATCCACTGTATCGGAGTCGTGGATGTCGCACCTGTGTCGGGCGGAAGGCATCGGCCATCAGCACTGTGGCTAGACCGGTTCTGACACAGGGGAAATCAAGGAATTCTCACTGTCGGCGTTTGATAAGCCTGGCAGCATTGCCAGACTCTACGTTGTCGCGCGAAAGATTCTGAATCGGTCCGTGCAAGTCGAATCAGTTACGACTCTATCAACATCGCGCAATTACCAGATGAAGATCGGTTGATAAGCACGAGACACACCACAAGATATCCGACGAAAGGTCAGACGCACCAGCATCTGTCAGTTCGTTGACGCAAGTGACGCGTGCTCCAATTACGATCTGCCCGGTGCTCCTCCGAAACCTCTAAAGCAATGGCGAGTGTGACTCTCGCATCAGTCGATCGATGATTGCCGAGGTTGCATCGTTGCGCCCTGAATTGCGGTCGTCCAGACGATCAGGCGAATTCGCGAATGAATCGTGTCATCGGTTCGGTACCAAGTTTGGCGGCCATCCAGGCATCAATCTGATCATGGTCAGTGCCGCCCTCATTGGTCAGCGTATATCGCTCTACGGGCCCGCCCAACTGATCGACTAACGGCTGCAGCCAGGGCAGACCGGTAGTCGTGCCTTCACCGCCGAGACTCAACAGGGTTGTTGCGATGACCCTGGAGGCGTGAAAGAGCGGATCGAAGAAGGAGAGAGTGTGCGCAACTGAGTTGGTCTGTCCTGGATTGATGCGGAGATACTCGTTGACCTCATCGACCGGGTAAGTATTGGTTTGAGTTCGGGCCTCGTCAATTCGGTAGAACATGGGAGCAGCGATCTGTGTCACCGCGAATTCGGGGCGTCGGGCAGCGGTGATTAGAGCCAGATCGTCGCCGATTACCGCCACACGATTTCGGTCGACCTCTGGTCGGCTGATAAGAAACTCGGCACCCCGCAAGCAGTCGGCGACGACACTTCGATAAATGTAGGAATGCGGGGAGCTGATTCCCAAGGTCAGTAACCCAGGATAGGTCGCCGCAAACGGCTGATCGGCGAGTCGCTGACCACGATGCATGATTGTGAGTACGACGTAGCGCTGACGGTCATTGTAGTCCGGAACGTGGTTGACACTCCCGTATTTCGGCGTGTTTATAAGCGCCGGGAACGGCCCATTCCCTTTCGGCACACTCAAGTAGCCGAAGATGCGGTATGGGCCGATGCTGGTCAACTGCAGGCTATAAACCGTGCAGAAGTCAGTCGAATGCCGCGGCATTGGTTCCAACACCGGTCGTGCGGGATAGGTCGCCAGCTCTTGATCGAGATCATCCCAAAACGCATCAAATCCTTCGGGTCGGTTTGTCATGCTGTTCAGCTCCCCTTATCCAACTGTCGGCTCGGCATGCAGATCGATCGTTGCTGGCCGGAGGTGCTTCGCCAGAAAGGCTTCAACCTTTGGCATCACCCAAAATCGTCCAGCATCGTGAGCGCACCGCTCATATGGATGGAGCTCCTTCGGGCAGTTCATCGCATTCACAAGCGCATACCCGGTTTCCGGAGGACAGACATCATCCTCGAGGCCGATGTAGACAAACATATTGCCTTTGATCATCGGGGCGAAATTGATGCCGTCGAAGTAGTTCAACGTTTCCCGCATCAGTGGCTCATGATCCGGGTGCATGCGCAAATACTCGTTGATCTCCTCGTAGGGATATGAGTGAGTCAGCGACGCCGCGTCCATAAAGCCGCACAGATATGGGGCACCGGCGGCGCCGCAGGTCACGACGTCATTCTTCAACGCCGATGTCGTGATGGTCAGCGCACCACCCTGGCTACTGCCGTGAACTCCAATGCGCGAGTGATCGACCTCCGGACGTGTCAACAAGAAGTCGACGGCCCGAGCGGCGTCTACGTAAAAGCCACGGTAGGCGTATGTGTTCCGATCAACGATGTTGTGGACAAGCAATCCGGGGTAGCCGGGGTTGAAGTGCCGATTTGACCGAAGCTTGCCGCGGGGCGCCACTCCAACTGTCGCATAACCCATTCTTGCCCAAGACTTTGGCAGGGTCGGTTCTGATACATAGCCTGGGACGATCAGCAGCCCGGGGTAGGGCGGGGCCAGATAGGATTCCTTAGGTCGCGCGTACCAGCCCGCAACTCGAAGATGATCGAGACTATCATAGTGAATCTCGTACACCTCAACGTCATCGGTAGACCGCATCGGAACTAGTTCCACGCTCGGGTTGAGCGGAATCGCGTTCGCCTCGTCCATGATTGACGCCCAAAAGCTCTCGAAATCCTCCGGCCGTTCGACACTCACCTGATAGTCTTGTGGAGGTCTTCGTGTTGTCACGGTTGCCCTTCCTTGTTGAGATCGACTGCTCTCACTTCCATCGACGACATGCCTACCACTCGAATCACACGTCATACACCAGACTGGTCCCAGATGGTCAGACACGTGCATCGATGGCATCGATCATCCGGCCGCCTAGAGTCTGTCTATCCCGGCAACAGTCGAGTAATCGCTGACCGTACAACCTCGGCGACCACTTCCTCTTCTCCGGACTGAAGCGTCTGGCAGTGAATCGCGACGCTGCCTGGCTTTGCGCTCGGGCCATTGGGTTCAAACAGGAAAATCCGTGGTTCCCCCTCCTCAAGTTCGAGCACAAGCTGATGAGCATCGATACCAAGTGACTGGTCGAAAAGAACTTCAACACGTGGGCTCGGATGCTCACGCCCACCATAAAGCAGCGAGGCAGTAACTCCTGGCAGATTGGACAGCCGTTCGATCATGTAGTCCGCCTGAGAAAGCCAGTGACGCATATCGGCCTCATGATCGCGCGCCAGGTACCGTTCGATCGCCACCATCAGACCAACGATGTCTTCTTTGGCGGCCTTGGCTTCACGCCCAACACTATGATTCGGACTGCCGTTCAACCTGGCGGCATTAATCAGATCGGCGCGGCCCGCCAATATTCCCGAAGATTGTGGCCCGCGTAAGCCTTTCCCACCGCTGAACGTCACCAGGTCGGCACCTTCTCCAATGAACCGAGTCAAATTCGACATCGGTGGCAACATCGCGGCAGCATCAACCATCACCGGCACACCGTGACGATGCGCGATGGCGCATGTCTCCGGCAGCGGCAACGCACCCGGACTCACCCAGGGAGCCTCGACATACAACACCATCGCGGTTTGCTCGGAAAGAGATTTCTCGAGCTGATAGGGAAGGGTTACATGGCCGTACCCGACTTCGACCAACCTGGCTCCGGTCGCTCGGATACTATGATCGTATCCGTTGCGGTGGGCGAGGTGGATTACAACCTCACTCTTCATTCCGTCGGTGATCGGCAATTGCTCAATATGGCCTGGGTCGTTTCCCGCAATGCACGCGGCAGCACCTAAGAGCAGGCCTGCCGCGGCCCCCCCGGTTACCATGCCGGCCTCCGCTCCCGTTGCTTTGGCAATGATTACACTGGCACGGTTCTGCAGCTCATCGAGCACCACGTAGGCGCCGGCTGCGGCCCGCATCGCGTCGAGAACCTCTGGCTCCATCAACGTGCCACCCAAACGCGTATGAGTTCCACGTCCGTTGATGATGGGCCGCAATCCGAATTGTTCGTAAATACTGCTCATGATGCCGCCCATTTCCGTCGCTCGCTGGTCGATGCCACGGCGCACCGAGCTCCCTGTCAAATTGATCGCCGCTCTACCGATCGGCTCGTTTCGACCCTCTTAAACCACACAGTCTTGTAAACAACGACATCGGACTTCATACGATGATGCGCGGACACGCCCATCGAGCGGGTCGGCCATGAATGACCGACGGTCCACATCGTCACCAGCAGGAAACATCCTGTCGCTGCTCCGCAACTTTGAACATGTCGATGCTCCGCATAATAGTCGGAAAGAATGTTGGTGTCAAGCGCGAAGTCGGCGGAATTATTCATCGGATCCTCTAAAGACACCGATACAAGCCACCATATGGTGTGATTATGACGTCTTCATTCATTCACGCACTGACCACCTTCTGGTGCGCGTGAACCCGGAATCATGTACTCACATGACCAGATCGCGCCACCTGGCGTCGGCGAACTGTCAATCCACGGGGACTCTGACACGAACGAACGCGGGGTCTTCCGACAAACAGGGGTAAAAACAAGACGATTTGACGGAACACGCTGTCAATGCACTGAAAATTGTCCCTTGCCATCGTGCGTGCCAGATGTTATGGTGGAAATAGCCAGAAACAAACATATGCGCGTTGGAATCGTGTACGCAAGGTTGCCCGCGCTGACGTCAATACAAGAAACATGAACACTGCACCCGGAGGGTGCCCTCATGCGGCCCTAGCATCTGCGTTAACTCGGTGACACGAATGCTCGCATATTCAACCGTGGCGAAGCTCTTTTCGCTTTAGTCTGCGTTTGCGATTTACAGCAGTACTGCACTGTTCGTTGGGTCTCTGTAGGCGATGAGAGGCACCATTTTGGGACCATAAGTCTTTTCTCGGTGATATACGCCAGGAGACGTCGGTCGTCCCGTGGCAGGGGAAATGTATGCGGGTTGCCGTGAAGGAGGAGTCATCGTGAGCAACCACGACGAACTGAACCGGTTGCTGGCCAGAATGGATCGTGCTCGACTCGATCGACGCAAGTTGATCAAGTTGGGAGCAGCGGGGCTAAGTGCATCCTCGCTGGCTGCGATCTTGGCCGCTTGCGGCGGTAGCAGCAATTCCAACACGCCCGCCAGCAGTTCCGGCGGCGGAACCGCCACCGGCAGCACCGCGACCAGCAGCGGGTCATCGGGTGGTGCAACGACCACGGTCAAATTCGAAGGCTGGAACTACGAACCGCCACTGGTTCAGCAGAACATCGATCGGTTCAAGAGCCTGAATCCGAATATAGCGGTCAACTACACGGCCATCGAGGGAAGTCAGTATCGCCAGAAGCTCGTGGCTGAGTACACCGCGAAAGCCGATCCGGATGCGCTTTACGTACGTGATGACTATTTCGCGGGTTGGGTCAGCGCTGAATATCTGCAGCCAATTGATGGTATGCCTGGCATCGATGACGTCTACAACAAGATCTACGATCTCAACGCCAGCGCCATGACGTTCGGCGGCAAGCGCTACGGTCTGCCGTACTACACCGACGTCATGTGTCTGTGCTACAACGCCGACATTCTCAACAAGGCTGGAATTTCCGATCCGCCGAAGACGCTCGACGAATGGACCACTCAGCTCAAGAAGATCGATGACGCGAAAGTCCTCGACGGCCCGCCAATGGCGTTCGCCTTCAAACAGACGAACGACTTCTGGACGCACTGGTGGGCGCTCATCTACGGTAGCCAGGCTCACTTGTTTGACGATCAGATGAACCCGCAGATGGACAGCAAAGACACCGTCGCGAAGCAGGTCCTGACCTGGCTTGGTGAAAACATGAAGGCCAAGCTAATCGACCCAGCATCGGTTGAAATGGATGGGAATGCTCTGACCGATGCCTTCGTCGCCGGACAGTATGCCTTCCATTTTCTCGCGCGATACGACGTCGAACGGGTCAATTCACCGGATCGTTCGAAGATCGCCGGAAGCGGCAAGATGGCGATGATTCCGAGCATCGACGGAAAGACCGAAGGAACCGTCGGCTGGACTCGCATGTACTGCCTGTCGAAGAACACCGACGTGAAGGATGCCGCCTACAAGCTCAACTACTACCTGGGCGGCCTCGACGAGAATGGCAAACCATATACTGCCAAATTTTGGTTCATGCAGCGTGGCCTCGGCTTCGCCTACAAAGAACTGAAGGACGATCCCGATGTCACGGCGAAACTCGAAAAGTTCGCCGATCCGACCATCTACAACCACCTGGCTGAGGTTGGACGAGCACGCGAGAACATCAACGAACCATGGTACTCGGAGTGGGAAAGCAACAACCAGTCGCTAATGCAACAGTACTTCATTGGACAGAAGTCGGTCGATGACGTGATGAAAGGAATGGCCGATAGTGCCAAGAAGCTGAAGAAGCAGTACGAGTAGCGCCAAATTACCCGGTGCAGCAAATTTGCTGCACCGGGTCTTTCCGCGCTGCGAGAGTGTGATCGGAAGCACCCGGGAGAACAGAGTATGAATGCGGAACAATATGCTCCACAGGCGGACCAACTCACGGAGGGAGCGGTCGGCAGTCGGTGGCGCATCTTCGACGCCAGGGGCGGGGCATTTGCCTATATACTCAATCTCCCCGCGCTCATCGTTATCTTCGCTCTAATAGCCTACCCCATAGGCTACTCATTTTGGATAAGCCTGCAACGCTACAATTTGAAGCAGCCCGCTCGAATTCACTTTATTGGGCTCAAGAACTACGCCAACATTCTCACCGACAGTACGTTCTTGAACTCGCTGAAGGTCAGCGTCGAGTTCTCGATCGTATCCGTCTTTTTCATCGTGATCATTAGCGTGTCGTTGGCGCTGCTGCTGAACGAGTCATTCCTCGGTCGTGGTGTGATGCGAAGCTTGATCCTGCTCCCGTGGGCTATACCCGGCGTGGTAAACGGATTGATGTGGGGCTGGATCTTCAACGCCAAGGTCGGAGCGCTGAACGGAGCCCTGTACAGCCTTGGATTTATCGCCCACTACCAATCGTATCTCGGGAATCCGAACGTGGCGTTGTTGTTCGCCTCGTTCGCCCACGTGTGGAACATGGTCCCATTCTCGATCATCATTCTGCTCGCCGGACTGTCAACCATACCCGGTGAGCTGTACGACGCGGCTCGGGTTGATCGATGCGGTGTGATCGCACGATTCCGCCACGTCACGCTGCCCTGGCTCCTTCATCCACTGCTGATCGTGTTGATCCTGCAAACGATGAATGCTTTCCGTGCGTTTGACACGCTCTACATCCTGACTGGCGGGGGTCCGGGCAATGCGACGAACGTCATCGCGTTGCAGACAGTACGCACAACGCTGGACTACACCGATTTCGGGGCGGGCAACGCTTACGCCTATATCATCATGCTGATCACGCTGGTCATTTCGCTGGTCTACGTCGCGGTACTCTATAATCGAGGGAGTTTCGAAGTATGACGGCAACGGTCGACGCCCGCGCTGCCCAACAGGTTCAGGTCGTCGCATCGGTACGGCGACCCCTTCGCGACCGAATACCGTGGCGCAAGATCGTTATCTACACGCTCTGCGTCGTCTTTGGCTTCTATTTGATCGCGCCGTTCTCGTGGATTGTATTGACGAGCTTCATGACCGAGGTCGATGCGCTCTCGGTTCCGCCGCAATGGGTTCCCCAGTCGCCGACGCTGGAGAACTACGCGGGCTTCGTCCACCCCAACGCGGAACAGAAACAGATTGGCGCGCACGCCGTCGCCCAGACCCCGCACGCATTGCTCAATAGTTTTATCGTGGCCACAAGCACTGCGATCATCAACTTGGTGATCGCAACACTGGCGGCCTACTCCTTCGCACGAATACGGTTCCGCGGTAGTCAGTTCCTGATGATGACCTATCTGGCATCGCGAATGGTGCCTGGTATTGCGCTCATCATCCCCTTCTTCCTGATTATGCGAAAATACAACTTGCTGAATAGTCACCTGGGGCTCATATTGTCCTACACAACCTTCACGCTTCCGTTCACAATCTGGATTCTAAAGGACTACTTCCGATCCATTCCGCGAGACCTGGAGGATGCGGCTCGAGTTGACCGCTGCAACTGGATACGAATGATCTGGCACGTCTTCCTACCGATCTCGGCTCCGGGCTTGGTCGCGGCAGCGGTCTTCTCATTCATGTTTGCCTGGAACGAGTTCCTATTCGCGCTCTTCCTGACCTCAACTATCAAGTCGCAAACGATTCCCGTTATCGTTGCCAACTTCGCAACGGATCTCGACATCAAGTTCACCTTCATGGCGGCCGGCGGGGTACTTGCCGTAATACCGCCACTGATACTGGCGCTAATTTTCCAGCGCCTGATCGTGCAAGGACTGGCGGCAGGATCGGTCAAGGGTTAGTGAGGACAACCAGATGGCAGAAGTTCAACTGAAGAATGTAACCAAGAAATTTGTCAACGTCACAGCGGTCAACGACATCTCGCTGACGGTCAGAGATCGAGAGTTTCTTACCCTAGTTGGACCATCCGGCTGCGGCAAATCAACCACGCTACGTATGATCGCCGGACTGGAGAAGTTAAGCGCTGGACAGATCTACTTCAACAACGCGCCCGTTGGGCATCTTGCGGCCAACCAGCGGGATATCGCTATGGTCTTCCAAAGCTACGCTCTTTACCCCCATATGGACGTGGCCCAGAACATCGGCTTCGCCCTCAGAATGATGGGGGTTCCAAAGTCCGAGGTTAGCCAGCGAGTGCACGAAGCTTCGAAGATGCTCGGCATCGATCACCTGCTCCATCGCAAGCCAAAGGAGCTATCCGGCGGACAGCGACAAAGAGTCGCACTGGGGCGATCCATCGTGCGCAATGCGGGCGCATATCTCCTCGATGAGCCGCTCTCCAATCTAGATGCCAAGCTGCGCATCCTGATGCGTGCCGAGCTCAAGAACCTGCACTCCGAACTACAGCGCACCTTCATTTATGTCACCCATGACCAGGCTGAGGCTATGACCATGTCCGACAGGATCGTCGTGATGAACGAAGGAACCATCCAGCAGCACGGCTCGCCACTTGAGATTTACAATCGCCCGACCAACCGGTTCGTGGCCGGCTTCATCGGCAGCCCACCAATGAATTTCATCGAAGGCGATTTGTCACGCGAGAATGGAAATCTCTACTTTGTGGCCGACAACGTCCGTCAGATTGTTCCGGCCTATCTCGCTAGCAGTGTCGATAAGTATGATCAGCGCTCGGCAGTGCTTGGTGTCCGTCCAGAGGACGTATATCTGTCGCACGAGCGTGCCGAGGGCTCGCAGCCCGCAACCGTCTTCGTCGTGGAGCCGATGGGATCCGACGTGCTCGTCACTCTGAATATCGCTGGAACGCAGGTGAAAGTACGGGCTGATGCCGAGTTCCAGGCCAAGCCGCACCAGGACCTGTTCGTGCAATTCCGCGACGACAAACTGCACCTGTTTGCCGCCGACGACGGCCGGTCGCTACGTATCGGGCAGGACGGCGCGGAGACGTCCACGACAACGGCTGCAGCAGACTAAGCCATTGGGACGGTCTAAAGGAGAATCGGCGCCAATCAGAGGTTCCTTTGGTCACGAGCCCCGGCTGTCGCTGGGGCTCTCCGATGAGCAATGATGGCCAAATAAATCGGCATTCTCCAACCGCATGGCACACTCGTTTAGTTTCACTTCACCCGCAGACTGACTAAATCGTCACCATCGATTGCGCGCTCACGCACGAGGATGCGGGTGAACTACGTCACGGCATCGATCGGGGACACGTTCGAACGAGATGTACTGTATCCATCTTTGACAAAGGGCAAACGATGGCATCGGAATTTACTCGCTAGTCGAATCTTACGACCACTGGCTGCTTTGATCGAAGCGATTGACCAGCTATCTCCCTTGAAGCAATCGTGTCCAAAGCCTTGTTGGAATTGAAGCTCCTGCCGATCGTGGCGGTCACAATTCGGTATGACCTGAAGCGCGTAGAGTTCGTGCAACGAAAGAACACGTACGACGCGTTTCCGAAGTCGCGCGCTAATTGACCAATAGCAGTGCTCCGGCATTGGGCAAGTGCGACGTGTCGTCTGCAACTGTCACCTGTTCTTCAGCCCATGTCACCTGCATGTCGGCACTGCCCACAACAATATCAATGATAGGGCCAAACGCCAGGCCCTGGAAGCGATTGCACCGCTTACGATTCAGAGGAGCAGCTTTAGCTCTCACACTCGGTTGATCCCCGGCTGGTAGATTCAGGCGACGACGGCCAACGGGCAAGCCGGATCGCTTCCCAATGGGTTACCGTCGAATGCGAAACTGCGGGCACGCGATCCGCCGCACACATCATTGAATCGGCACGCACCGCACGGACCAGTGAATTGGCGCTGCCGGATATCAAGCAGAAGGGGGTGCGTTCGGTACACGTCGGCAATATCGTCGCGTCGCACGTGACCGAGGCGGAGTGGAAGAAACCCGCCGGGAGTGATCCAGCCGTCATGGGTGACGAATATGATGCCATCCCCATCAAGTGTGCCGACGCGCGTCATTTGCGGTGGTCGAATAGGTGGGCCCTCGCGTCGCTCAAGGTCCGACCGCAATCTCTCGTACAACTCGCCAGGTACCCTGATACCCTCTTGTCGTTCCAAGATCGCTCGTCGCACGAAGGGTCCTTCAATCGCGCGTACCAGCAGTCCATACCCACTGACATCGAGCAGAAAATCGGCGACGTCCGCCCACTCAGCCGGAGTCAAGTCTTCGCTCGTCAGCGCTCGCCCGGTCGCGATCAAGAAGAAAACCTCCCAGACATGCACTTTTTCGCGACGCAGCAGGGAAACGACTTCTGGTAGGTGCTCGACCGTGCTGCGCATCACGACCGTGTTGATTTGCGCGGTTAGGCCCGCGGCCTGTGCCCGACGAAGTGCGGTTAGCGTGCTGTCAAACGTGCCCGGGATGCCACGAATTCGATCGTGAACGTCCTGCGGACCATCCAGACTCAGCGACATGCTATGCACACCGAGTGAAGTAAAGCGCTCCATAACCGACGCGTCCGTCAACTCGGTCGCGCTCGGCGAGACCGCCAACCGCAGATCAAGCGTTCGCGCGAACTCAATCAGGTGAAAGATGTCGGGTCGCATGAGCAGGTCTCCGCCGGTGAAGACCACGACAGGAGATGGGCGGCCGAAACCGGCGATATTTTGGAGCAAACGCTCACCTTCGGCCGTCGTCAACTCGCCAGGCATCGGAGTACGTTGCGCCCGAGCCCGACAATGTTGGCAGGCGAGCAAACATGCCTTGGTCGTCTCCCAGAAAACCAGCACGGGGCGCTGTCCGAAGGGCGACATTCGCCCGACTGACTGGGTTTGAACATCCAATTCAATGACCTCACAACTAATTCAGGTTCCCCAAAACGCACACTCACTGAGTATGCGGTGGCATCGATTGGCATCGCATAGGTGTTTTCACGTATCAGCGTTACGATTCCGTGACAAAAACTGGGCATTCAACAGGGTTGCTATCGAAATCCGACTCCGCTTAACCACCTCGTCGGCCGAATGGGTACGAAACGCCGACAATGATATTAGGTGGCACGAGTCTCATGGCGCTCGTTCAGACCGAGAGGCCTGAAATAGAAGTTCGACGATGAGATTGAGGCCAAAGAGGTGTTCCGATGGAATGGATCAAGCCACGAGGCGAGCCTGCTGTCTATCGAGACGAGGCTGCCCCGGTTTGAGACGACGGTTCAACGAGGAGAGACGCCGTGTGGGAATTTGCAGGATTTGACCGGACCTCTACTTGACTGATGCATTCACTTCGAGGATGCGCTAACCTAGCATCGGCTTGCGGACTCCATAGGCTGGAGACGCTAGCACAGTCGAGGGAAGACTATCAAGAGATCGCACGCGGTCGATTGTAGGAAGAGCAGACGCTGAAATGGCGACGAGGCATGAGGTCGATTTCGTGGTCCGGGCACAGAGCTTCGCTCACGAATGGTTTGCACGCTTGGTGGTCGGGACGATCGTAGCAGGCTATCTCCTCATTGTGGTGGGAGGAATTGTTCGGGTCAGCGGGTCCGGTCTGGGGTGCGGCAATCATTGGCCGGATTGCAACGGTGCAATAGTTCCATCCTTTAGTACTGCAACGGCGATCGAGTACGCCCACCGCGTGGTAGCGGCCGCAGTCGTTCTGCTTTCAATGGCGCTAGTGGCGATCACCGTCACGGCATTCCGCACTGATCGACGTTACATCAGATTGTCGGTTATCGCTCTGGGACTCGTGCTCGTGCAAGCCATCTTAGGAGCAGTGACGGTCGAGTTCGACCTTCCACCGTCGGTAGTGATGGCGCACCTGGGAACGGCAGAACTCTTTCTGGCCACGCTCATTGTGCTCGGAGTGCTGATCTTAGGATCACGACGCTCACCTTCGATTCTTCCGATCGATAATGTTGGGTCGAGGCGAATACGCCGACTGGCCGCGACTTCGGCGGGCTCAGTGTTTGTCCTCATGCTCGTCGGTGCTTACACCGCGACCAGCGGGGCAGGATATGCGTGCACAGAATGGCCGCTCTGCAATGGACACTACCTGCCCACTGGCTGGAATGTGATCGATATTCAGCTGCTGCATCGTACGCTGGCGTTAGTTGCCACCATATTTGTAACGCTACTCATCGTCGATACCCTGCGCCATCGACATGACGCCGGAGTCGCCGGCACGCTTGTGATGGCCGTCGGGATTCTCTTGCCGATCCAGATCTTGCTCGGGGCGGCGAATATCTGGTTCAAACTGGCGCCCGCGGTAAGCGCCGCACATCTGGCCACTGCAACCATGATCTGGGGGCTCCTGGTGACGATAACAGCTCTCGAATATTCAGGTAGCTGGGCAACCAGCGGTAGCGGGCAATCCCCGCACAGCGACTTGCGCCTCCACGGGAGTCCGGGCTCGGCTGGATAATTCGACGCAAGTACCCCTTTTGTCACAGATCACGCGGAACAAATGGCTGTCGAAGATTTACTCGATGCACCATGCGTCAACTACCTGACCGTTGTGGTCGCAAGGAGCAACTGCTGACATTGGCGACGCGCCGCAGTTCATTCGCAAGTTCAACGTCATCCTGCGCGGAGCCGAAAGTCAGGCACACGCATTCCTTCCACGAGTACGCGCCTGGACCAGCATCATATCTGGCGCATGCCTTAGGATCGTTTCGCTGACACGGCATTCGGGACGGGGCTTAGCGAACGTTACGAATCGAGAAGCCGGAATCGGTGAAATTGGCTGATAACCACTCGGAGCATGAGGACATTCGCCGCGAATAGAACCACGAGGACAATCGCGATGACCCTGTTCCAGTTGATATCTTCGATAGTTCCTGAGAACCGAGGCAAGAGCAGCGTAACCAACATTCCAAGAATCATCGGTGGCAAGATTGTGAGAGCAGTTAGTAGCTGGGCCGCTTCCTGAACGCTTCTCGCACGGAGCGATACCATCACACCGGCGCTCGAGATGAGAACGGCAACTAGCAGACTCAGTGCCACAGACGAAACACCGATCGTCGGTGAAAAGAGCACAATAGATGCTTTGCCTTTGACGGTTTCCGTTATGGTAGCAGTGATCAGACCTACTGCCAGGATACCGAGCGTCAAACCCCACGAGAATGCTATCGAGACGGCGAGCTTACCCGTGAGGATAGCGCTATCAGGGAGACGGCTGGCGAGCAATGTTGTCAGGGTTCGTCGCTCTCGTTCACCTGCAATTGAATCTGGAATCGTCGTCGTTACCAAGATCGCTGGAATAAAGACCGCGATGATCACGGCCAGGAAATCATCACCGAATCCCCCGCCTCTCTCAATAGCGGTGTAGATCACCAGAAGGAGTGGCGATGCAAGGATTACGATGAACCGGGTGCGGCTCCCTCGAAAGCGGAACAAGCTCTTCCGTTCTTTCCAGACCATCGCGCGGATGTCGTCGATCATGGCTATTCTTCCCTCATCAACTCAATGAAAACCTCTTCCAGGGAGGGAACATCACGGCGAACTTCACCGATGACGACTCCAGCGTTGACGAGCATTGTGACAAGCGGCCCGGCATCAGCGTCTTTGCCAAGTTCGATCTTCAGGTGTCCGCCGTGAAGTTGCAGGTCCACGACATCGGGGATCGTGCGTAACTTGGTTAAGATATCGTTGGTGAGTCCTTCACAGGTTATGTCGACGTGTGTGGCGCGCCCTCTTGCACGGAGTTCGTCCGGCTTGCCGACTGTGACTAGGCGCCCGTGATGAAGGACCGCAATCTGATGACAGAGTCGCTCCGCCTCTGCCATATTGTGCGTTGTCAAGAAAATAGTAACGCCTTCGACCCTGGCCATTGTCGCCAAATCATCGCGGACGGCAGCGGACGCCATGACGTCGAGACCTTCAGTCGGCTCATCCAAGAAAACGAGTTGCGGGCGATGGAGGACAGCGCGCGCGAGCGCAAGACGCCGCTTCATGCCACGACTCCACGTTCCAACAGATTCCTTGCGGCGTTCCCAGAGGCCCATTTGCGTCAAAAGCTCACGAATTCGAGACTCGCGTTCCGAGGTTGGGAGATGCCAGATCAGACCATAAAAGTTGAGATTGTCCTCGACACTGAGCTGTTCATACAGGCCGGAGTCTTCCAAAAGCGCACCGACATGAGCCCGAACTTGGTCTCCCTCGGTGCGTGAATCGAAACCGAGGACACTGGCACGCCCCTCTGTCGGCTCGAGCAAACCCAGAAGCAAGTGAATCGTCGTGGTCTTGCCGGAGCCGTTGGGGCCAAGGAATCCGTAGATCATTCCAGAAGGAACTTCGAGCGAAAGCTTGTCAACCGCGCGCAGGTTGCCAAAGTCTCGCGTGAGGTTTTCGGTTCGAATGGCCAGGTCGCTCATGCAGAGGTTTCCGTTCGAGTAGTGACAATCAGTAAGATGTCGAGCGCGGTGACCAGAAGTATCAACACTCCCAGGCCGATAGTAACCACAGGCATTCGTGATCGATGAAGAATCGTTCGACGATTCGGTCTTCTCCGAACGACAGTCCAAAGTGGAGGACGACTTCCCCGAGTTCCCAATTCCCAGGGTTGGTAACTAACCTGTCGCCAGTGCCAAGCCGACTGTCATCGCAATTCATTACCGCCTCACCAAGCTCGATATCCACGGGCCGATCCTGTCGTGACGCCCAGTCGCGCGTAAATGGTGATGGAATCCTGGTGGGCCTGGCGCATGGCACTCGTCGATTCAGCTGGCAGTAGCCACTGCAAGATAACGCAAGTGCTCATCTTCGCTTGCGTGTTCGAATTCGTGGATGGCTCGCACTTCGATAATGCGCTTGGCGACGTCTACGTACCTCGTGTTAGGAAAGCAAGGGTAGTGGCAGTAGTGGACCATGTCTCGGCCTCCGTGAATCCCGACGGCTGATTTCGCAGCACGCGTTTCGACGCGCGGAGCGAGCGCTATACCTGGCACACTGCCCGCACGTCAAGCGTCGCTCCAAGGACACGAAGAATCTGTCGACGATCGGCCGGGTTTGTATCAAATTCGTGACAATGTTTGGTGAGTTGCTCCACCGTGGAGAGTTGTGAAATAGACGATGCGGGATACAGGCGACCGCAATGCCACCATGGCCAGTGGGAGCATGGGGATTCCCTTCCGACGCTCCCAGGCGTCTTCCAGAAAAACTTGTTGCGATTTTGAAACAATTCAACACGATTCTACACAGGTTCTTGATGCGCCGGGCAATAGCTTGGCCGCAGATAATCACGCTCACCGATGGGAGAATTTGAATCGAACCACGACGGGAGTGACCTATGCGTGCCCATACTTTCCGCTTCATCACCCTGCTCACGCTGCTTCTCGTCCCGCTTGTCTGGGTACCCTCCAGCTCGGCCGCGCCGCCGGCAAGTCCAGCATTCCAGCGAACCTGGGAGCGAACTGACAAACCAGTGGCTGACCTGGTAGTAAGTCGCACCTGGATGTGGGGGCCACAGGCGACAGGTGCTCCGCTCTCCGAGCCATATGCCGAGGCTCCGAGCGGTTCCCGTATGGTTCAGTATTTCGACAAGTCGCGCATGGAGGACAACAGCTATCGGGCGTCCGATCCGTGGGACGTGACAAACGGGCTGTTAGTCGTTGAGCTCATGACCGGGAAGATGCAGGTCGGCGACAACAATTTCGACTCCCGATCACCGGCTCAGGTCAATGTGGGTGGGGATGCCGATGACCCCACAGGCCCCACCTATGCCACTATGTCCCTCGTTTCCCACAATCCACCACTGGCCAGCGGAGCGACTATTACGCAGACGCTGGCGCGCGACGGAACGGTGGGTGATGTTCAGTTGCTGGGAAACTACGGGGTATATGCATCGTATCGTGTCTCAGTCCCCAATCTGGATCACCGGGTTGCCTCCGTCTTCTGGGACTTTATGAACAGCAGCGGAACCATCTGGGAGAACGGCAGTCTTGTTCAGAACCAGCTTTTCCCTAGCCCGTTCTACGCCACCGGCTTTCCCGTCACCGAAGCCTACTGGGCCAACATCAAGGTCGGCGGAACCTATCGCTACGTACTGTTACAGTGCTTCGAACGACGCTGCCTCACCTATACCCCGGACAACCCGACCGGCTGGAAGGTCGAGGCGGGCAACGTCGGACAGCATTACATGCAGTGGCGGCTCATGCCGCCGGTCCTCAACAGCTTCGAGAACGTCTGGACCACATCAGCCGGGTCGCTCGTCGCGAAGAGTTCGGCAAACTGGCAACTTGTTCCTGGCATGGACCTCACGGTCAACATGCCCATTAGCGGTGACATGGCGATCACGTATAGCGCCGAGACCGGTGGTGATGGCGGCCGAATGTTTGTGCGTGCAGTCGTCGACGGTCAGCCGGCCAGTCCCTCGGACGTGCTCTTCGCCGTGAACAATGTGGCGGTCGGAGCCCACTCCTTCACGTTCAGTCAGCTCGGAGCAAGTGCAGGCAGCCACACTGTGCGAATCGAGTGGAACATTGACTCCGGGTTCACTGGATCGGTCAAGTTTCGCACTCTGAGCGTGGTTGCCTCGCCACCGACCGCCAGTTCAGGTGCGCTTGCGGTGAAGACTCCGGCGAGTGGACCCCCGATAACCACCACTTCAACGGTCTGGTCGACCATCCCGAGCCTAAGCACTTCCGTCACCACGCCGAATAATAGTGACCTCGCCATTACCTTGAGCGCAGAAGCCTGGTCGAACAGCGGCGGATGGATGGAAGTGCGGGCCATGGTCGACGGCCAAGAGGCCGATCCCCGGACCGTTTCCACGATTTTCTCTGATGGCGGATTGACTGGAACACATGCCTTCACCTGGATCTACAACAACGTGGCGGCTGGCAATCACACCATCAGCGTACAGTGGGAAGCCGGCAGCGGCTCGACGGGTTCGATGGGTGATCGGACACTCTCAATCTCAGCCTCGCCGTCGGACCCAGCTCACGGAGGTGTGGCGATCAAGTCGGCGAGCAGTGCAACCTCAGTATCTACCAGCAGCCAGAACTGGTTACCGATTCCCAATTTGAGCACGTCTATCGTCACACCGGCCAACGGAACAATTGCAATCACGTTCGGCGCGCAAGCATGGAATTCCATTGGGACTTCCGCCGGGAAGAGCCGCACCTTTGTGCGAGCTCTCGTCGACGGGCAGCCCATCACTCCGCAGGGAGCGTATTTTTCCGAGAGTGATATTGTCGAAACACGGTCGTTTACCTTTGGTGCCTCGAATCTGAATGCGGGACTTCACACGGTGGAAATGCAGTGGATGATGTTCGACGCTGGCGCCACTGCATATTTGTGGAACCGGACGCTCGCCGTCGTCGGAAACCCAGTTCCATAGATACTCGACTTCAGCGTGCGTGGCCCAGCGACGAAGCTGGGCCACGCACCGGAGCAGCGTACTTTTCCTGAGTGATCCTGACTGTGCCGTACGAAGTCATGCCCAATCGATGATGTCGGCCGATCCGATAGGCAGACGACTGTCTTCCCACGGCTCAGCGTCCAGTTCGATCCCAGATCCAGCCGCACGGTTTTGGAATGTCATTGGCCCGCTGAGGCCGAGCAGCGCAATTAGACGCTGTCAGTTGAAGGAACCGCTCGCGGCGCGATTACTGGCCTTCGGCGTGACGCTCCACGTGACCGCCAAATTGGAATCGCATCGCGGAGAGCACTTTGTTGGCGAAGTCCGCGTTATCGCGGGAACTGAACCGCTCAAACAATGCTGCGCTCAGCACGTTCGCCGGCACACCCTCTTCGACCGCAGCCTGAATCGTCCAACGACCTTCACCTGAATCCGACACGCGACCGGCAAAGTTCCCGAGATCCGGACTGTCGAGGAGCGAGATCGCCGTGAGATCGAGCAACCAGGAGCCAATGACACTGCCACGACGCCACAGCTCCGTCACGTCAGCGAGGTTGAACTGGTATTGATAGTGTTCGGGATTACGCATCGGGGCTGTCTCGGCATCAGACGAATGAGATCGCACGCCCACATCAGCGTTGTGCAGTATGTTCAGTCCTTCGGCATAGGCAGCCATCACACCGTATTCGATCCCGTTGTGGACCATCTTGACGAAGTGACCTCCGCCACTCGGTCCGCAGTGCAGATAGCCATACTCCGCCGTCCCACCTACCTTCTCTCGACCGGCGGTACGTGAAGCGGCATCTATGCCTGGGGCCAACGACCGGAATATCGGATCGAGGTGTTTCACCACGTCAGTCTCTCCGCCGATCATCAAGCAGTAGCCGCGTTCGAGTCCCCAAACCCCACCGCTCGTGCCGACATCGACGTAGTGGATGCCTTTTTCTTTCAGGGAAGCGGCACGACGCAGATCGTCAAGATAGTAGGAGTTGCCGCCATCGATCAGGATGTCGCCGGACGAGAGCAGCGGCAGCAGTTCCTCAACTTGATCATCAACGGCCGCGGCCGGCACCATCATCCAGATAGCACGGGGCGTATCGAGCTTCCCGACAAATTCTTCGAGCGACGTAGCCGCCGTGCCACCATACTCATCTGAAAACTCCACCGCTCGTGAGACGGTTCGGTTGAAGACCACCACATCGTGCGTGTCGCCGAGAAGACGCCGCGCCATGAAGGCCCCCATACGGCCCAATCCGATCAATCCTAGCTGCATACCACAGTTCCTTTCATCGACGTTCTGTGCTCAAGCGATCGCAGACCACTTGCCGTACAACGGCCTCTTTTCCAGCATCACTGCGTCACGTCATCGCGTCAACTGCTTCCTGAGCAAGTGTGCTGTCGAACCAACGCGCAATCTGCTGGCCGCGACATAGAACCGGTTAGTGATTCAGGCTCTTCCGCATAGAGCGTGAACGAGACGCCATAATCGACGTTTGCCACAGCTCTACTCAGACTGTCATTAGCAGACGGGAAGATCGCCTATTCATCTCGAGATTGATCACTGCCGATGTTTACGGAAATCGTCGCAGGGAAATAGCCTGCAAACATCGCCACGCGCATGCGGAACACCTCCATCGACTTCGCCTTTGGACCCTGTCATAGCCTAGGGGGTAAACAGCTTCCAGTGCCCCTCGGAGACGACTTCGACGGTGCCGTCCACGACTTTGATGGCGGTCTGATCATCAATCGCGTACCCCGGCACCGGCATGCTGGCGGCCCACTTTTCTGCGTCGGCCATGGAGTTATCCGGCAGGTCCTCGTTATCCAGGTGGGGGAATATCGAAAAACCAACCATGCACAGCGTTTCATCGCCACCGGAGGGCGGAGTCCAGCGGACGAAGTCCTTCCCGATGCTGGGGGCCATCACCATGCTCCCGGCGCTCAGTCCCACGTAGACCGTCTCGCGCAGCAACGGCAAGAGGTCCGCCAGTCCGGACTGCCGCATCCAGTAGCACAGAAACATGGGGTCGCCGCCATTCACCAGCAGAACGTCGGTCTCCTGGACCGTGGGGACCCAATTCTCTTTGTCGATGCTGGGCAATGCGGTGAGTTCCAGCACTCCCAAGGACTTCCAACCCAGCTCGCACATGGGGGCTCGGGGTTCTTGTCCGCTGATGAAGTTCCAGGCCAGGGCGGCTCCGCCGCGCATGGAGTACGTCGCAGTGGGGATGCAGAGGGCGCTGGAATCGGCAATGGGCTTACCCAGTAGGTCGACCAACGCGTTGTGGATGCTCGTGTTCTTGATGCCAGCGGACGTGAGAAGAAACCTCATATTGTCTCTCCCTGGTTCTATAGTGGCCTTATTCGATGGGCCCATCTCCTAGAGTGAATGTGATCCACGATCTGGTGGCGGGAGACTTCCTTATCGCGAAGACCGACAGCGCAGATCCTTCATCAACGATAGGTACCATGTCCAATTATCACCACTCTGTTTGTCAATGCCGGTTGAAGCGCAATGGCTAGCATCTGTTAGGCGTGTACGGTTCGACGTAGAACCGTCGCTTACGAAAGTGGACGGAGAGGATCAACGAGGCGACCGGAAAGACTTGTCGGACGATCGCCTCGTATGACTGAACGAACCCTCCTAGGACGCTTCTTCCAGCGCTTCGTGAATCGTCCTAGTGGCTTCCCGCAATGCCTGTCTCACGCGATTCCGCTCGCGCTGCAACTTCACTCTCAGGAGGTGTCGTTCCGCACTATCAGCGTCGAGTCGAGCCAGTGTAACGGCTGCGCGAAGACCTGGGACCGGCTGCGAACCAAGGGCCAAATCCTGCTCGAACGGGCCATGTTCGGTGTAGTTGATAGGGATCAGTAACCGACTCAAACGCATCTGGCAGGCGTTCAGGATATTGGCCTGCGCGTCCGTGACCGGCTTCTGACAGCGATCTCGCAAGAGTCCAGCGGCCAAGCCCAACGCTTCGGCTTCCCCCAGGACGGCGGACAGATCGAACGCATCTCCGGCACCGTTCGAAATTTCGCCCAAGGCGGCTCGAATCTCTTCGACGGAATGGGTCTGATCGAAAGGGAGCACAATGTCCGTCGACAAACGGTAGACCGTCGCGAGCAGAATGCCCGCATCACGCGCGAGGAACTCAGGTTCGATCTTGTCCAGCGTGTCGTCGGGCGTATGCCACCACCAGGCGGTGCCACCGCGACGAGGACGCCCACCGCTGAATCCTGCCGATAGATCGGCATTCCCTGACTCGACGGCACCCTGTGATGAGATGCCACAGTAGAAGGATGGAAGCCCAACTCCCCAGAATGATTGGTCCCCGAGTCGCCCGATGCGCCGATACTCAAGATCCTGGTCGGTCAAAGCCTCAATCAGGTCACGCGCCAAGCCGTGTGTCTCGGCCATGGTCGGGGCCTCCGACAATACGGTGGCGTTGATCGCCCCCGGCCCATCGATATTTACATGAGCCACGCAATGATCGTGGAGATCGGTCCAGAACTCATCCGCGTACCAGGTTGATGTGCCGTAACGCGCATGAGAGTGACCCGACCAGAATGCCAATCGAACGCCCCGGCGTAGCAGGTCGCGATGATGACTGAGTATTCGGCCAACCTCCATCATCGATGCATTAGCGCTGCCATTGTCCATCGCGCCGTAATGCCATGAATCGACGTGACCGCTGAAAAGCACGTATTGATCTGAGGGTTGCTCCGGCTCAATGTACGCAACCAGAGTCGGGAGCGGTCTCCAGCCAGTATCGACCTCGGTTGTCATTCTTACCCGGACGGGGCCGTTGTTGAGCAGTTCCTTGAGACGATTTCCGGAACCGGTGTCTATCGACACATGTGGCAGAGTCGGAAGTCGATCGACAGTATCGGGCGTTGGGCTTCCCCAGACCGGAGAGATGATCATCTCGTGGATCTGATCGCCACTGATGCTGATGACCCCGACCGCGCCATGAGCCTCGGATGGACCAACTTTGGGCGGACCGGCCAGACCATCGGTCAACACGATCTTGCCGCGGGCATCAATGCCGGAATAGTCCGCATCGCCGCCGCTGCCGACATATACAACCTCGGCCTCAACGCCGGCTGGACCTGTAGAAGTGGAGAACGAGTGGGTGATACAGCGGAGGGAATCTTCAATGCCAATCAAATGCAGTGACGCCTTGCCCGGGAGGCTCACCAAGCAGACGGGATTGTAACGCTCGAATGGCACTCCCCAACTCTCGATTACCGATGCAATGTAATCGAACGATTGTCGTTCCTCGTCGCTCCCGGAGAGCCGGATCCATTGAGCGATGTTCGTGTTGTAGTCCATAAGTTGGTCCGCCGATACTTCCGACAATAATCCTCGAAGCTCGTCGCCGATCGCTTGACCTCCGTTCGCCATTGCTCTGTCCTTTCTTGTTTGCATCGTGAAGATCGACATCCGATCCTCAACCTGGGACACCTGCCGCATATTCGGGACTTGATCCGACGATGGGCACTGGCCGAACTTCTCATTGATCTTCGCACGACATCGGCGAAGCGTGTTGTGGGACACAGATCCACCCTAATCACTTCCCTCATCGTCGACGACCTCGAATCCCGATATGCGCTCCGATCGAGATCGATTACACCGGAAGTTCGCGAGCTACCTATGTACCCATCTCACCGATGAAGGTCAGCATCGCGGCACCGGTCTTGATGCCATTGATGAATCGGTCGAGCTCCATGTTCTCGTTCGGCGCATGGTTGGACTCATCCGGATTCGCGTACGGAACGCCAAAGGCTGGCATCTGCAATACCTTGGTAAAGACGTAGTTCGGAAGACTCCCTCCGGCAGATGGTTCAAGTATCGGTGGCTCTCCCTGTACTGACTCGATCGCGCGACTGATCGGACCGGCAAACGACGAGTCGAGCGGTGTCTTCGATGGATCCATCGATCCCTGACGAATAATCGTCACGTTCGGTGAATGGCGCCGAACGTGGTTCTCCACCTTTTCGAAAACCTCATCGGCGGTCTGCGACTCAACCAACCGGATATCGCATTTCACAGACGCTTCGTGAGGCAGGACGGTCTTCGAACCAGGTCCACCGTAACCACCATGAAATCCATTTATGGTGAACGTCGGCCAGGCCATCAGGCGCTCGAAAAACCCTCGAGATAGTGGTTGATCCAGATCAGTGAGGTTCAGCAAACGCTTGACGGCAGGGATATCCACCTCCAGACGCTCGAGAGCTTCCTGCTCCAAATCTGAAAGAGGATCAACATTCTCGTAGAACCCGTCGATGGTGACCTCGCCATTGTCCCCTTTCATCGATTGAAGCAAATGGACAAGCGTCCAGATTGGATTCGGGACTACCCCACCCCAGTTTCCGGAATGAAGATCTCGATTCGCCCCAATCGCCCTCAATTCAAAGCTAAGAACACCGCGATTTCCGAAGTTGACCACTGATCGCCCACTCTCGGAGACCGGTCCATCGCTGGTGATAACGAGGTCGGCTTTGAGGAGATCGCGATGGTTGGCAACGAAACCAGGCATCTGCGGACTGCCCACCTCTTCTTCTCCCTCAAGCAGAACTTTCACGTTACACGGTAATTTGTCTTGCACCGCCAGCAACGCCTCGATCCCGAGGATCTGCGCGAAATGCTGCCCTTTGTTATCGCCGACTCCGCGGGCGTAGAGACGACCATCTCGAATCGTCGGCTCAAATGGTGGCGAAACCCATTCCTCCAGCGGATCGGGTGGCTGCACGTCGTAATGACCATAGAGCAATACTGTCGGAGCGCCTTGGCGAAGCTGCCGCTCTCCATAGACCATGGGCCAGCCCGATGTTGGCATTACCTGCGCATTGAGACCGACATGGTTCATGATGTCGGCAATGTAGTCGGCAACCTCGGCGATACCTACACCATGCGCGCTGATACTCGGTCTGCGAACGTAATCAATGAGCCGTTCAATGTACTCGTCGCGCCGTCCGTCGATGTGTTGAAAGACTGCGTTCAAGGACTCTGAGTTCGATGATCCGGAACTCTGCATGGGGCCACTCCTCTTCACTCTCTAAACACGCGGTCATGGAACATAACGCGGACGCTGTTCTCGACATTACTCCGCGCAGCTGCGGAACTCCTACTCGGCCTGCAGCCGTGATGAGTCTCCTTCGCCAGTCTCCGAATACAGACCATGCTTGTCAATGCGTGCTTCAGCCGACATCAAGGTCCTGACTGATGTTCTTCCGCAGAGTTGGAACTGACTGAAATGACGGAACGGATCTCGGCATCATCGGCGAAGATGACCGGATCTGACGGCACGATGCTGTCTGTGTAGTTTCCGATACCAAAATGAATGTTGGCGCCGACGGCAGTCTGGACCTGATCCAGGTCGAAGAGAAGCACGCCATCCTGCCAGATTGTGATTCGTCCGGTCTTGTCGGTCGCGCGGCGCAGGTATGCTTTCACTTGAGTCCAATGATTCGTTTGGATATTCACACGGTGAACTGGCGCGTAGCTCGTGCGGGTAAGAGCGTCCCACAAATAGAAGAACATCGAGCCATCACTGCGATTGCCAACGTTGAGCACGAAGGTTGGCACGTTGGCGTCCCCGACCGATTTGAACTGCATCACGTTCCACCATTGACTCGGGTGGTAGTCCCGCGGAAATAGGAACCAGACGCTGTAGTAGCCGTTCGAGGGCGTGTCGTGCCAACGAAGAATCCGCGCAGCCTGCGTCTCACCGCTGGCCCCTGTTACTGACATCTTGAGCGAGTGAGTACCGCTGTGGGCAACCTCGGTTGTCGTAGAAATCTGACCGGTACCGGTATTGAAAACGGCCTCGTCCACCTGTCCCTGAGTCCACTGGGACACATCGCCCGTTTCCATGTCCGCTGACCAGAGTATGGCGCCCTCCGGCGGCGGCGGATATGATGGAGCGACTCGCGGTGAAATTCCGGCGGTAATCACGACGGCCATCAACGCGGCGATCACGATAATCGCAATCGCGACCGTCGGTCGCCGTCTCGTTTTGAGTTGCGTTACGCGATTCACCTTGTTCCTTTCCAATGAGGACGAACTGGAATCTCCACACCTGGTCCGACATCCCTGCTAGCTCAGTGAGCAACGTCAACAGACCGGCTCATCATTCCACGTTACGTGGCGATCCTCCGCAAATCATTGGATCCAGGACGAGAAACGACTAGTTCACGTTTCCATCTGACCGCGCGGGCCAGTTGGAGCTTTCAAGCGTGAATAACCTCGGAAAAGAGCGTGCTCAAGTTGCGGAAATCTCGAAGCTGAAACTCAATTGGCCGGTGGATCTGCGCTCGAGCGCCCGGGTGGTACAGCGGCACCAGGAGACGACCGTTCCATTCCACGACAGTACCGACATCTGTCCGAAGTTTGAGCGCATGCGGCACGATCTGACCGAGCGCCGCCAGCGCAACTGAGCCGAGGGCAACAACAACAGATGGATCGATGATATGAAGAGTCCTCGCCAGGTGATCACGACATTGCCGAATCTCGGTCCCAGTGGGACGCGCATTTCGTCCTTGTTTGTCCCGCGGGTTACACAATACCGAATTGGTAATAAAAACATCGGATCGAGCGAGCCCAGCCGCTTCCAGCAGTCTTTCGAAATTTCGGCCCGCTTGATCACCCTGTAACGGCACCCCGGTGCGACCAGCGCCGAGCCGGCCGGGGGCCTCGGCTACAAACATCACCTGACTCCGGATACTTCCGTTTCGTTCGCTGAGGACCGCCGATGATCCATTCATTCTCGCGCAAGCCCGGCACCGCGATACGATACCTGAAAGCAAATCGAACTCTCTCTGGCATTCACAGTTAATTAACATTGACTCCGACCGCGTCATCGATTCGTTGTATCCAGACCAAGTCGTCACGGACCAATCTCAATCAGCAGAATGCAAGACCGACATCGGCTACACGAAGCGACTATGATTTCTCCATGTTCCGAATTTCTGAAGGTATCAATATGGTGGATCCAATGTTTCACGAGCAACATCGGTAGTCTCGTCCAGCGATAACAGATAGCGCCCACCCTTACGCCGCAAAACCGTCACGATTTTGACACATTGTTAGCGTGGCATTCACGATCCTGAAACGCGAGACGCTTTATTGTATTTATACGATCAATGCAGCGGCAGGAACAGAGTATCCTGGCCGGCATAATCGACAATAACTGAGGAGTTAGCAAATGCAATTTGCATCGTTTATGGCATCAGGGCTGGGTCGTGGGCTGCGAATCGTGGTCGGCGCCATCCTGATCTTCTTCGGGATCTATGCGGGAGGAGCCGGTGGCTGGATCGTCGCAATTATCGGCCTGGTTCCAATGATCGCGGGACTAATGAACGTGTGTCTATTCGCACCGCTCATGGGTGCACCGTTCCGCGGAAGGGACGCTACAAGGTAATCGCGAACCCGTCGCAGAATCCAGCAGTAATAGACCCTGACTTCTAGAATTGTGCGTCCTCGCCGAGACGAACGCATCTGTCGATGCCAGTCTCGGCGAAGGTTGGTTCTGAGCATGTTCTAGGCCCAAGTGATGAGCCCAGGCATATAGGGCGTGATGAGGTCCGGGTGACGCGGCAACACCCGCACAGTGAGCCCCTTCATTCCGCTCTGGCGATCCATTTCGATTTTGGCGCTGAATGAGGCATTTCCGTCGGCGTCATGTTGAAAAACCGACATCGAGACTGGTGTCCCAGTCAGAATCTCGCTATCTCCATCAACAGGTCCGATGTAGAGTTGCACATTCAGATCATCCGGCGAAAGATCTCCAGTTTGGATATGCGCGACGACGTCGAACATGGCACCTGTCGGCATCGACTCCACCGCATCAGTTTCCAGCTCGAGCACGCGGACACCGCTCCACAACTCGCGGGTACGCTGCTTCCATCGGGCAAGATCGCGACTGGCGCCGAGGTGCTCGCGCGTCAAACGCTCGACTCGCTGTGACGACGGAAGATAGAAATGCTGGTAATACTGCCAGACCATTCGATGACTGTTGAAAACGCCGGTGAGTTGGCTGATTGATGAACGCATCTGATCGATCCAGTCATGCGGAAGGCCGTCATCTCCTCGTCGGTAGAACGTTGGAACGACCTGCTGCTCAAGGATCTCGTACAAGTCCACGGAGTCAGCTTGATCCTGAGCATCGAGCGAAACGTAGGGCTCATTTCGCCCGATCGCCCAACCGATCGGAAGTCGGTCAGGGTCAGCATTGTTCCAGGCCTCTGCCCACCAGCCATCAACGGTGCTCATATTGAGCAGTCCGTTTGCGGCCGCCTTCATTCCGCTTGTACCACTCGCTTCCATTGGGCGGCGAGGAGTATTCAGCCAGACATCGGCTCCTTGCACCATCTGTGACGCAACGTTAATGTCATAGTCCTCGATGAAGACGATGTGATCACGGAACGGTGCTTCTCGGGCCCGAGTTACGATCTGCCGGATGAGTTCTTTGCCTTGTTCATCTCGCGGATGCGCTTTGCCGGCGATAACGATCTGAATAGGACGTTCAGGATCTGTTAGCAGGCGTTCGAGACGCTCTGGATCACGGAATAGCAGCGTGGCACGTTTATACGCTGCAAACCGTCGACCGAACCCGATTGTCAACGCATCTGGATTGAGAACTCGTCGAGCGGAATCGATCTGAAGACCCGATGCTCCTCGCCTGCGAAGCTGCGATCGGAGACGTGATCGAGCAAACTCAATCAGACGTAATCGACACTGCTCATGCGATCGCCATAACGCGTCTGCGGGTATGTGATCGACTCGATGCCACACATTGTGATTCGCGGGTTCGTGACGCCATTCCTCGCCGATGTATTGATCGTACAAGGCACTCATTTCCGGCGCGATCCAGGAATTAAGGTGAACGCCATTGGTAACCCTGCCTATTGGAACCTCGTTGACGGGTACCCCCGGCCAGATGCCACGCCACATCATGCGCGTGACGTCACCGTGCAGCTCGCTCACACCATTGCTATAGGACGCCAGTCGCAGCGCCAAAATCGTCATGCAGAATGCTTCGGCGTCGTTTGCGGGGTTTTGACGTCCGAGCGCGAGAAACTCGTCGCGCGACAAGCCGAGCGACGTTATGTAGCCGCTGAAATACCGGTCAATGAGGTCGGGTGTGAAGTAGTCGTGGCCGGCTGGAACTGGCGTGTGACTCGTGTAGACCAATCCAGCGGACGCCGCTTCCCGTGCTTCGGAGAAGCCTACATCGTCGCGAGACATGATCTCGCGTACCCGTTCCAGCCCAAGAAACGCGGAATGTCCCTCGTTCATGTGGTAGACGGTCGGTGAAAGATGCATGGCCTGAAGCGCACGATACCCGCCGATTCCGAGCACCATCTCCTGCTGGATCCTCATCTCGATGTCTCCGCCGTAGAGCTTTTCAGTTATTGCGCGATCATTAGGCTCATTCAGCGGCAGATTGGTATCCAGCAGAAAGAGCTGAATACGACCGACCTGGACGCGCCATATAGACGTGAACACTTGACGATTGGGGAAATCAACACTCACGCATATTGGCTGTTGGTCGCTGTCCAGAACACGCTCGAGCGGGAGCTTTTGAAAATCGTTCTCGCTATACAACTCCTGCTGCCACGCCGTGTCATTTAGGAACTGATGAAAGTACCCCTGTTGATACAGAAGCCCGACTCCGATAAGTGGCAGTCCCAGGTCGCTGGCCGATTTAAGATGATCGCCGGCCAAAACCCCAAGCCCACCAGCGAAGATCGAGAGGCACTCGGTAACGCCAAACTCGGCCGAGAAATAGGCGACGAGCGGTTCGTCGCGACCCCTGTCAGAACGGCGATACCAGGTCGAAGTCCCTTGCATGTAACGATCGAGATCATCGCTCACCTTGACCAGACGCCGGAGATATGATGGGTCGGAAGCCGCTGAATCGAGTCGATCCTGATCAACCGAAGAGAGGAAGAGGACAGGATTATGCTGAGTCTGATCCCACAATTCAGAGTCGAGATCGGCAAAGAGATCGCGCGCCTCGTGATGCCACGCCCACCAGACATTGCGGCTAATCACTGACAGCGATTTCAATTGCGGTGGGATGGTCGGTGTTACGTTAAATGTCCGTAAGGCTTTCATTGTCGTAAAGAATTTCCAATCCGAAGCCAACGACGCCCAGTCGCGCGGGCGCTTACCACAGCGGAACATGCTCACGACCGCTGTTCCCGTCTGTTAGATATCGTGCATAGCATAACAACTACGGTCGAATTGGTACGAGAAATCTTCTGCGGGTACGGAACGACACGCAGCACGATGGGATTTCAGCGAACGAACAATGCGTCGTTGCATTGATCCGTGGCAGAATCTCAACCATGATCGAATGAACTAGGAGAGTGGCTCGTGGTTTCGACACGGGAAATAGTCGGCTATTGCTCAACAGCACTGAATTCAGATCGGTTCCATGACGTGGCAGTCAACGGGTTGCAGGTCGAAGGCAAGGAAATCGTTAATCGGCTTGCTTCGGCGGTGAGCGTCAGCGCGAAAGTCATCCATGAAGCTGCCGAGTGGAACGCCGATATGTTGCTCGTCCACCATGGACTCTTCTGGGGCGATCGATCAGGTCCAATTGCTGGACCAATTCGCACGCGGCTTGGCCTGTTGCTCGGAACTGACATGAACCTGGTTGGCTATCACCTGCCCCTCGATGCGCACCCAACTCTCGGAAACAACGCTCTGTTGATCCAGGAGCTCGGATTAGAAATGCATCAACCTTTCGCCAAGGTTGCCGATCAGAACATTGGATACATCGCGTCATCAACTCCTTCGATATCGTTGAACGCACTCGCTCGTCGATTCGAGAATCTGACGAAGCGATCGCCGACGATTCTTCCAGGCGGGCCAGACCCAGTGGACCGAGTGGCCGTCGTCAGCGGTTCGGGTTACTCGACACTGGATGAAGCGGCGGGACTTGGCTGCCAGGTGCTCATCACTGGTGACGTCCGCGAACCGACTATGGCGACGGCGCGCGAGCTTGGCGTGACGGTTATTGCCGGAGGGCATGAGGCAACCGAACGACTCGGGGTTCAGGCTCTAGCCGACTTGCTTTCAAAAACGTTCAACGTCGAAACCCGATTTTTCGAAGATCCGAACCCGATCTAGCGTCATCGCAGCGTACGGAATGCAACTGACACGCACTGAGACGAACGGACAATGGTTCCAGTTAACAAAACGGAGGTGAACGATGGCGTCCACGGCTGATCTCTTCAAGGCGTATGACGTTCGCGGAGTCTATCCAGCCGAAATCAATCCGGAGATCGCGTATTCAATCGGACGTGCGTTCGTCATTTACTTGAAGCCGAAACAGGTGGTCGTTGGACGCGACATGCGCCTATCGTCACCGGTGCTCGCAAGTGCGCTCATCGACGGGATCAGGGATCAGGGCGCCGACGTCTGTGACATTGGTTTGGTCAGCACCGATAGCCTCTACTTTGCAGTCGGGAAATATGGATTCGAGGCCGGAGTAATGGTCACAGCCTCGCACAATCCTTCCGAATACAACGGTTTCAAGTTCTGCCGAGCTGAGGCACGACCACTGAGCATGGATGAAGGAATCGGCGAGATCCGAGATCTGGTGCTGTCGGGCGGATTCGCACGGCCGACCACGCGAGGAAAGCTTCTTTCGAAAGACATTTTGCCAGAGTTTGCGAATCACGTTCTTTCGATGATCGATACCTCGGTCCTAAACCCGATGACTATCGTGGTCGACGCTGGCAACGGCATGGGTGGCAGGATTGTCCCGATCGTCTTCAAGGATTTACCGATAAAACTCGTGCCGCTCTATTTCGAGTTGGATGGCCGCTTTCCAAACCACCCGGCTAATCCAATCGAGCCAGAGAACACACGTGACCTGAAGCGAGCCATTCTCGAGCACTCGGCCGATTTTGGCATCGCGTTCGATGGCGACGCCGACCGCATGTTCATTCTTGATGGCGCGGGCACGTTCGTTGGCGGAGATATGGTTACGGCTCTGGCGGCAAAGTCACTCCTCCGTAAGCATCCGCACAGCGCAATCGTCTACAACTTGATCTGTTCACGTGCGGTGCCGGAGACGATCGAGCGCGAAGGCGGTCGTGGTATCCGATCTCGAGTCGGGCACTCGTTCATCAAAGCGCTGATGCGTGAAAATGATGCCGTCTTCGGAGGCGAACACTCTGGACACTTCTACTTTCGAGATAACTGGTATGCCGATTCCGGAATCATTGCGGCGCTCACCATCATCGAGTTACTTTCGATCGAAGGAGTGAGCATTGCCGATGCCCTCCGCCCACTCGATCACTACGTCAGATCTGGCGAGATCAACTCGGAAGTAGCCGACCAGCAGGCGATCCTCAACAAACTTGAGTCAACTTACGCAACCGCAAACCTCGATCATCTGGACGGTCTGACGATCGGCTATTCAGACTGGTGGTGTAACGTTCGCGCCTCCAATACGCAGCCTCTTTTGCGGCTAAACGTGGAAGCAGCCAACTCCGATTTACTTAGCGAGAAGACTAACGAGCTTCTTAACATCATCAGGGACGACGCATGACCCAAAGCTGCCACACGAATGAGGCGCAGCTCGTGCAGGGAACCCCAGTGACGATTGTCAAGCTAAGGCCGAACGGAGACGAAGCGATTCGTTATCCCGGAAAGGCAATCAGCGCTCCTCCCGGCTGGGTGGCAGCGCGTGCTCCCTGGAAGCAAGGGCGAATCGATCTCGGATACCT
Organism: uncultured Chloroflexia bacterium; assembly: GCA_963739715.1. Classification (GTDB taxonomy): domain Bacteria; phylum Chloroflexota; class Chloroflexia; order Thermomicrobiales; family Thermomicrobiaceae; genus CALAGB01. The sequence continues at coordinate 55,369 of CAVUBN010000011.1, forward strand.
GATCTTTGAGCCGAATGACATCTTCCTGGAGTATTTTGCCCTTGAACGACCATTCAATATCTTTGCGATCTTTCGTGAAGATGGCTCGCACAAGGGATGGTACTGCAACGTCACCCAACCGACGTGGGTCGAAGGAGAGACGATTTACTGGCACGATCTGTACGTCGATGTGGTCGCCTACCCGGACGGCCGCAGTCTCGTACTCGACGAAGACGAACTCCTGAGCTCGGGTCTCAAGATGACCGAACCAGAAACGCATCAGATGATCTTGAGGGCGCGCGACGACCTTCTTCAGATGATCGCCGACCAGCAATACCCATTCGATCAGATTGGGCATTCCGATAGCAGCTAGCTTTGCAGCAACTTCGAAGTCGGTGATCGCCTGCCCCGAATCCTGAGGTCAATCAGATCTGTCCGACTCCGTCGCACCCACAGCAGCCTCCCTCCTGAACGTACAGATCAAATGTTCTGTTACAATGAATTCATGACTCTAGGGTAATGAAGGGACGCTGATGGTGACGCAACGAATCTCCATTGACGAGGCACGCGCGCTGGCGATCATCGCGCAAGGGTTAGATGAACCAGTGGACCGCCTGCCAACAAAGGATCGGCTGATGGACGTCATTCGCCGAATCGGTTGCCTGCAGATCGACACGATCTCGGTGGTCGCGCGAAGCCATTACCTGGTTCTCTGGAGTCGTGTTGGGAGCTACGATCAGAATTTACTCGACGAACTTCATCATCCGGATCGAATGCTCTTTGAATACTGGGCGCACGCGGCATCCCTTATCCCCGCCGATCTGTATCCATATTTTCGCCGACGCATGAAGTCACGGGAGAGGCAGCATTTTGATCAGGAGGATTCATGGTCTCGTGAGAACAAGGATCTCTTTGAAGAGGTTCTCGATGCGGTTCGCGAGCATGGACCGATAAGCTCAAGTCATTTTGAACGACCTGAGCCGGACAAGCCTGTCGAAGCGTGGTCATGGTGGGGAGGGAAACCTGCGAATCGAGCGCTGGACATCCTGTGGTCGACCGGAGTATTGGGGATTCAACGTCGCGTCAGTTTTCAGCGGCATTATGACCTGTCAGAGCGGCTGTTCCCCGAGCATCTGGCGAGCGATCTGCCAGACGAACTGGAAGAGCAGCGCTCACTTGCGACGCGAGCAATCGAAGCCATGGGCGTAGGGTTCCAGAGAGGCATCAACGACTACTTTCGCACAAAGTGGGGCACCCAAACCCGCTCGATTCTGTCTAACCTTGAGCAATCAGGCGTGATCTTTAGCGTTGAGGTCGACGACCTTGGGACTGCTTATGTCGCCGAGTCATCTCGAGCGATTTTCGATGAGGTGAGGTTTGGCCGAAGACCCACTCGGACGACATTCCTGTCGCCGTTTGACAACCTTATCTGGGAGAGACGCCGTACTGAACGACTCTTCAACTTCGAATATCGGATAGAGTGTTACACTCCCGCCGCCAAGCGCAAGTACGGTTACTTCACGCTTCCGATCCTCGACCAGGGACGACTCATTGGGCGCCTCGACCCAAAGGTCGATCGCAGAAACAAGGTTCTCTATCTCAGATCGATCCATACAGAAGAGGGTGTCACGCTTGATGGTGCGACGGCTCAACGCTTACATTGCACTTTGCGAGACTTCGCCAAGTTTAACGGAGCGACGACCATCGTGGTTCAGTCTGGTCCACGTCAGATTGAACGTCAATTTGATGTCTGAGTTCGAGCGATCTCAATCGTCGTCGTTCCGCAGCCGCCTATTGAGGATGTTCTAGCGGAACCGATATGTGATTCGACCCCGCTTCAAATCGTACGGTGTCAATTCCACGCGAACTTTGTCCCCGATAAGGATGCGGATGAAATTCTTACGCATTTTTCCCGAAGCATGTGCAAGTACGTGATGTCCATTTTCGAGTTCAACGGTGAACATCGCGTTTGGAAGCGCTTCGACAACCGATCCTTCGGTCTGAATCATGTCAGATCTTGCCAATCGACCAACTCCAATTCTTGTTTCTCACAGCAAATACACCTAGCGTCGAACGACTCAGGTACGCCAGTCGATCGAACCACCACACTCAACGATACCAATGACGGGGCTAGTTGCGCTCCGACACCAGGACAAGTACCATTATACCAAGATTTACTAAGATTTTTCCACCACTAGGGACCACAATGTCAAGACTATCGTCTGACGAAATAGAAGCAACTGGGGGAACTTCCGGCAACTGGCTCTCGATTGATGCAGCCTGTCAGATGCTGGGAGTCGATCAATCGACGTTGCGCCGATGGAGCGACTCCGGTAAGGTGCCGGTCTTCAGAACTCCCGGCGGACACCGTCGATACAACGAAGATGATCTTCGAGCCATGCTCCACGGTGAAAGCCGGCCTCGTCGACGAATGAGCCGGCAGGTTCTGACCGATCTCTCCTTTTCCGCGTACGAGAGCGATTTCATTCGGCAAGTGCGGTCGCGAGCCTGGTACACAGCATACGATCCCGGCCAACTAGAGGAACTTCGTGTTCTTGGACGCAAACTGGTCGACCTGGCGATACGCTCCATCGGTGGTCGCTCCGATCGTGGCCAGACAATCGACGAAGGACGGGCGATTGGCCGCCGGTACGGAACGATGAGCGCGGAAGCCGGGCTCTCGGCCGACGACGCCGTGGAGGCGTTTCTCTTTTTTCGGTACCCGGTCATCCAAGCAATGACGCGCTTCATCGAAGAAGAAAGCGTCCCGGCCAAGCGGTCAGGACGCATCTACATGGAAATCAGCCAATTTCTGGATCAAGTGCTGGTATCGACCGTATCAGCCCACACGCAGGCCGTTCTCTAGTCGACGGAGCCGGTCGCTAGCGCACCTTTCCGCGCGCGATGACGTTCCAGCAGGACTTCACTTCACCGTCGCGGACAACGAACATCTCGTCCTGTAGATTCACCGTGGGGCAGACATGGTTCGGGATGATCTCAATCCGGTCACCAACTTTGAGATCTCGTGATCCCTCTGGGAGTTCGATAACGCCGTGCTCTTCGCTCACGCGGACGATCGTTGCCTCCGGAAACTCGACCACATAGCCATACCCCTTCTTCGACGGGGAGGGATCCATGGCCAGGGTTTTTGATCCAGCGTCGACGACCGCGCGGTCAAGTGACGGACGACTTACCACGGTGGTTAGGATTCGCAAAGCACAACGTTCCGGCGTGATCCGTCCAAAGCGAAAAGCCGTATTGTCGTTGAAGACGTACGTTCCCGGACGCATCTCGGTGATGCCCTCGATGGTAGTGGTGGAAAATGCCGCGGGAGTAGAGCCGACACTGACGATATCGATATCAAAGCCGTTCTCACGCAGCAGGTTCGCGGTCGCGACGAGGTTCTCACCGGCATCGCGAGCAATCTCTCCTAGATGATCTGCATCCTTGGCAGCAGCCACGTGACCTTCGTGCGTCATGATTCCGCGCAGTCTGAGGCCGGGCATCGCGCCAACTTTTTGCGCCAACTCGAGGACTTCCTCGCCTGGCTTGAGACCAGCGCGATTCAACCCAGTGTTGACCTCGATCAGGACGTCAAGGCGCTTGCCTGCCTGTTCGCAAGCGTCAGACAGACCTTGTGCGACCTCCGGCCCGTCAACGGCGACCATCATGTGAGCCTGATCCATCAGGGCCAACAATCTGCGGATCTTTTGTTCACCCACGATTTCGTTGGCGATGAACACGTCGCTCAACGCTCCTGAAGCAATGAGAACTTCGGCCTCGCCCAACTTGGCACAGGTTCCGCCGATCGCTCCTGCGTCGATCTGCATTTGAGCGATCTCGGCCGTCTTGTGCGTCTTTTGATGCGGCCGAACCTTTATGCCAATCTGCCGCGCATATTCCGCCATTTCGGCGACGTTTTGCTCCAGGATTTCCTCGTGTACGACGAGGCACGGTGTATCGAGCGACTCTCTGAATCCCATCTTCCACCCCTCTGTTACCGGCTAAACCGGCCATTTCTTGCCGCTGGTGTCCACCCAACGTGCCAGCTCTTGACTCTTAATGGCGCCGTCGACGACTTCCTGGACCTTCAGTCCATCTTCGAACGATGGCGCGCGCGATTCACCCGAGAGAATTCCGTCGGCCCAATCGTAAGCGACTTGCGCGAATGGTCCAACACGGGGATCGACCGTCTTTGGCACGTCGAATATCAGCTCGTCTGGAATGGGCAGTTCAGCAATAGATGGCTGATCCCGCGTTGTGCCGAAGATCTTACCGTCGTTCCGCAACGCAATCATGCCATCCGTACCGACTGCGACTACCTCGTCCCCCAAATCGACGGGCGACGTCGAGCACGCATGTATCGAACCTATGGCGCCAGAACCGAATTGGAGCATGATCGAGAAGTTAGAATCGATCTGATCCGCCTCGACGTTTGCCAGTGCGTGCGCTGTCCGCGCTCCAGCGACGGCATGAACCTCGCCGAACCACCAGCGCAGTGTGTCAACGTAGTCGTAGCCCAATCGTTGAAGAAGACTGACTCCGTGTTCAAGGGGAATAAGAGTGCGTCGACGAGCATGTGGTGAGCGAAACGCGGTGACACTAATAGATTGCAGATCGCCGATATAGCCATGATCCATCAGCTGCTTCACACGCCTCCGCGCCGGAATGAATCGTGATTGAAAGACGATCGATCCCTGAATCTGTGCGTCACGTGCCACGCGCTGCATGTCCCGCGCTTCGGCACCGGTCCGAGCCATCGGCGAGTCACACAGAATGTGTAGTCCGCCCTCGACAGCAGCGACAACAAGACTGTGGTGGAAGTCAGCCGAGGCAGCGATGGTAACGGCATCGAGCCCGGCTCGACGAAACATCAGCCGGAAATCGTCGTAGTGCTCCGGTATTTGGTGCCGGGCAGCCACTGCCGTGGCCGAGGTGCCGTCCGCCGTCGTTACGGCGACAAGTTCGACGAACGGGACTTGCCGCAGTCCCAGAATATGAACGGCCAATTCGTCCGCCGTTCCGACGACGCCCACCCGGAGCGGTTTGGTATGCACGTGAGTCGAGTCCCTCCATATTACCTAGGAAATCACCTCAAGTATTGTCAGTGACGTGCAGTCGTGCAATGTCATTTCAATTAGGTGGAAGAATCTGAACGCGACGATCAGTGACCATGAGACGGCCCTCTGAGAACAGACGAACGGCTTCCGGATAGAGTTCGCATTCTCTCTGGAAGACGCGTGCCGCGAGTGCATCGGCGTCGTCGCCTTCGAGAACGGGCACGCACGACTGAAGAATGATCGGTCCCGAATCATAGCTCTCGTCAACGAAATGTACCGTGCAGCCCGACACTTTCATGCCTGAGTTCAGCACATGCTGGTGCACGCGATTCCCGTAGTAACCTTGCCCTCCGAACAGTGGAAGTAATGCAGGGTGAATGTTCATTACGCGCGAGTTCAAGTGCTCCGGAATAGCTATCTTGGACAGAAACCCGGCCATGAGCACCAGATCGGCGTTCTCCCTCCCAAGCTCTTCGTGAACCGCGTCGCTAAACGCCTCAGGCGTCTCAAAATGTCGCCGCTGAACAATCGACACGGGGATTCCCGCTCGCCGAGCAACCTCAACACCACGCACGGTAGATCGACTACTGACGACCCGGGCAAACTCGACCGAGATTCGTCCGTCGCGCTCGGCTCTGATCAGGTTCTCCAGCGTGCGACCGGACCCTGAGAGGAGCACCGAGACACGTATCCGCTTCGGTGAGGGATGCTGATTACCGGCACTCATTCCGAATTCCACCTCCAAAGCCGATCATACACGCTCCGCTGACTTCTCACCGATGTGCCGTGATCTCAGGGTAGAATAGGAACACATTGGAATCGCCCGCTTCGAACGCTCGAAGGCAAGGAGACCAATTGCAGACTCAGCAGAATTCGACGTCAAAAGCGCAAGACGATGATGGCACGGCTTCGCATCGACTCGCTGCCGGTCCGGTTGGATTGGACGAGTCAGTCGACGCAGTTGTTGTGCTCGACTTCGGAGCGCAATATGCGCAGTTGATTGCGCGCCGCGTCCGCGAGGCAAATGTATATTGCGAGATGCTACCGCACGACGTTCCGTGGAGCGAAGTCGAACGTCTCCATCCGCGCGGTGTCATCCTCTCCGGCGGACCGAGCAGCGTCTACGCTCCAGGCGCACCCAAAATGCCTGGGTGGGTGCTGGAACGCGAGTTGCCGGTCCTCGGGATCTGCTACGGAATGCAGTTGCTGGCCGAAGCGCTTGGCGGTGTCGTGGCTCCCGCAACCGAGCGCGAGTTTGGGCCGGCCACAATACACGTGACCCGTTCCGAAGGGATCTTCACTGATCTGCCAGAGCATATCGACGTTTGGATGAGCCACGGCGATCGAATTGATGAACTTCCGGAAGGGTTCGTGTCCCTGGCTGAAAGCTCGAACTCTCCATATGCTGCCATGAGCAGCGGTCGTCTTATCGGGCTTCAATTTCATCCGGAAGTGGCTCACACACCGCTGGGCGGCGCAATGCTGCGCAATTTTCTGTACGACGTGTGTGGTTGCACCGGCAACTGGAGTTCCGAATCATTTGTTCATTCAGCGATCGACTCGATCCGCGCCGAAGTGGGATCGGATCGGGTGCTGCTGGCGCTTTCCGGTGGCGTCGACTCGTCGGTCGCGGCCGCGCTAATCCATCGAGCGATCGGCAACCAACTGACCCCCGTATTCGTCAACACCGGTCTCCTGCGTGAAGGCGAGGCTGAAACCGTACGCGAGGTCTTCGGCAGGCATTTTCAGATGAACCTGGTGTACGTCGACGCCACCGAGAGCTTTCTGAGGCGACTCAACGGCGTAACTGACCCAGAGCAAAAACGGCGCATTATCGGCGACGAGTTTGTGCGCGTTTTTGAACGCGCTGCCGACGAACATGGACCCTTCAAATATCTTGCCCAGGGAACTCTCTATCCTGACGTGATCGAGAGCGCCACTAAGATCTCGAAGACGGCGGACAAGATCAAGACACATCACAATGTCGGTGGATTGCCTGAAGATCTTCAATTCGAGCTCATCGAACCTCTTCGATTCCTATTCAAAGATGAGGTCCGCACAGCCGGCAAGATTCTGGGTCTACCGGACGAAATCGTAAACCGGCAACCGTTTCCAGGTCCCGGGCTGGCGGTGCGGATCTTGGACAAGATCGAGCCCGAGTCGCTGGCCATCTTGCGTCGCGCCGACGCGATCGTGCGGCAGGAGATAGAGGCGGCCGGACTTGGCGATGAGATCTGGCAATTCTTCGCCGTGTTGCTTCCAGTTCAGACCACTGGGGTCATGGGTGACAGCCGAACCTACGCGCAGGTCTGCGGGATTCGCGCGGTTACGAGCGAAGACGCGATGACCGCAGACTGGGCTCGACTTCCTTACGATCTACTTGCTCGAATGAGCAACCGGATCGTCAACGAAGTACACGGTATCAACCGGGTCGTCTACGACATTTCCAGTAAGCCGCCATCGACCATTGAGTGGGAGTAAAGAGGAGTCTCGATGAGGGTTCTGGTCGTCGGTGGTGGCGCCCGCGAGCACGCGCTCGTTTGGAAACTGTCTCAGTCACCCCGAATTGACGCCATATTCACCGCCCCCGGCAACGCTGGCACATCGCAAATCTCAACGAACCTTCCCATCGCAGCGACTGATATCGAGGGACTGATCCATGCGGCTATTGCGCAGAAGATCGATCTGACTGTCGTCGGGCCAGAGGATCCGCTGGCAGCCGGACTGGCGGATGCGTTTATGGAGCGTGGTCTCGCGGTCTTCGGTCCTGTTGCTGCCGCAGCGCGCATCGAGAGCAGCAAGACGTGGGCAAAAGAGATCATGAGGCACGCGGGCGTTCCCACGGCACAATCTCAGCGATATCGGGACATTGGATCTGCGTTAGACGCAGTCTATGATGCTGAAATGCCGATCGTCGTCAAAGCTGACGGACTCGCGGCGGGGAAAGGCGTCATTGTTGCCGAAACGCGGGCTGAAGCCGAGCATGCGGTGCGCGCGATGCTCGCCGAGGGCGTGTTTGGCTCAGCGGGAAATGAGATCCTGATCGAGGAGTACTTGACCGGCCGCGAAGTGTCGGTTCTGGCGCTGACTGACGGCGAAACCATTTATCCGCTACTGCCTGCATGTGATTACAAGCGAGCACGCGATGACGACCAGGGACTGAACACTGGTGGAATGGGCGCATACGCTCCAGTTCCCGCAGTCGACGACGCCATGATGATGCAGATTCGGGAAGAGATTCTCTTACCGACGATCGCAGAGTTGGGTCGGAGAGGGATTACCTACCGTGGGGTCCTCTACGCCGGACTGATGCTTACGTCATTGGGACCCAAGGTTATCGAGTTCAACTGTCGTTTTGGCGATCCTGAAACGGAAGTCGTGCTGCCCCTTCTGCGCGACGATCTTTTTCCGCTGCTCGAGGCGGCGGCGAATGGCACGTTGGGTGACATGCCTGAGCCGACCTGGCAAGATGGGGTTTGCGTCGCGGTGGTGCTGGCGTCCGGCGGTTATCCGCTCCAATACCAGAAAGGCCTTGAAATCGACGGGCTGGACAACTTGTCCGCCGATGTCGTCGCCTTTCATGCTGGTACCGCGTTCAACGATGCAAATCGGATCATGACGAGCGGAGGTCGCGTGCTCGCGCTTGCGTGCCAGGCAGAGTCATTCAGCACCGCACGCGACAGCGTCTATCAAGCCATTGAACGAGTGACGTTCACGGATCGGGAATTCCGCACAGATATCGCTTTCCGAGAGGTCAAGGACGGCTCGCCGTAAACACAGACGAACCCCCATCGCGGGAACACTGGTCGCCGATCTGTAGTCTCAAGACCATTCTCCACAAGACAAAACGGCACCGCAGAGCAAATACTCTCCGGCGCCGTCAAGTGGGGATGGAAGGAGATCGGCATTCGTGCTAGGCGAGCGCTGGTGGTCCGATTGCAATCCAGCCGTTCCGAACCGAGCACAGTACTGCCTGCACCCGATCGTTGACATCTAGTTTGCGCAGTACCGACGTCATATGGTTCTTGACCGTCTGTTCAGTAATAAACAGTTCATCAGCGATCTCTTTGTTTGACAGGCCTTGAGCGACGCAGTCGAGCACTTCAATTTCACGAACCGAAAGCGGAAGTTTCGGACTGCTGGGCAGGACGCTTTCGTTTTCGCTCTCGTCGCCATCACCGGTCAACTGACGAAATTCAGTGAGAACGCGCCAAGCGAGATCCGGTCGCGAGAGCACCGCATTATTGATGAGTTGCTCTCCACGTATAACCCGTTCAAGCGAGTCCGTAAGCTCGGACGCCTCGATGTCCTTTGTCAGAAATGCTGACGCGCCTGCGCGCACTGCTTCAAAAAGGCGCTCATCATCAATGTGCATGGACAAAATCACCACGTACATGGATGGATGCTGCTTCTTGAGGATTCGAGCGACGTTCAAACCGGTGATTCCGGGCAACTGCACGTCCACCAGCGCCAAGCTTGGTCGGTGAACATCCGCTTCACGGATAGCTTCGTGTCCGTTGGCGGCCTCCGCCACAACCGTAAAGGAGCCGCCGTCAGCGATAAGGCGCTTCAGACCCTGGCGAAACAATGGGTGATCGTCTACGATCAGCACTCGTTTCTCCGGTGAAGCTTGATGTCGCCGTTCCATTGCTTCCCCACTTTCACGTCGTCGCCGACAATGCCGGTCAACACCCTACGCATCTCCCCCGAACAGGTACCTCTCCTCATCCATCTATTCTCAGTGTACGGCCATCCCTACTTCCAACACATGGGCTAATCTGGTCACAGTGACGGAGTCGCAAGTACTAGACCACCATGGGACCACCATGACTTGACCTGCAGACACGCCAGCCACCAGGCCAATCTCTGTGCCACGATGTCATCGTATCATGTGTACGTACACATTGTAAACGTGTGGCGATGAGAGTACCTATGGGGGATACGTTCGCGTATTGACCAGTACGTCGTTAGGACTTTAGTCCGGCTTGAGCTTGATTCCGAGCCAGGCAAGCAGACCAACGATGGTTTTGGCGTCGACGATGTCGCCACTCTTGATTTGGGTCGTGACAGTATCAGGGTGTACGGTCACAGCCGAAAGGTCCTCGTCCTGTTCGGGCAGGTCCGGTCCCGGAGTGAGGTCGTTGGCGACGAAGATCGTCAATTCTTCATCTGCCCATCCAGGGCTCACGAAAAAACGAACGAGTTGTCGCATGCTGCTTGCGTGGTAACCCGTTTCTTCGCGCAACTCACGGATGGCAGTTTGAAGCGGCGCCTCGCCAATCTCGCGGGTACCGGCCGGAAGCTCCAGGGTATCCCGGCCAACCGCATGGCGGTACTGACGCACCAAGACGATCTCTCCGCTGGGAAGGACCGGCACGATCGCGACCGCACCAGGATGCTCGACTACTTCTCTTTCGTGCTCGCTGCCGTCGGCAATACGCACGTTGTCGACCCGAACCTTGATCAAACGCCCGTCGAAGACCGTCTCGCTGCTAATGACGGTTTCACCAGCCACGTGGTTCCTCCAATTCATTGCTTTGCGGTAGATAGGAGCCTCACAAAACAAAATCGGCAGAACCAATTGGTTCTGCCGGGAGGCGCCGGGCGGATTCGAACCGCCGATCAGAGTTTTGCAGACTCCTGCCTTGCCGCTTGGCTACGGCGCCTGATTCGCTTGTGGACTGCGATTGTAGCATGGTGCCGTTCCACCAACCAGCCCGGGACCTCATCAATTCACCCGGCACGTGGCTCGTTGGACGGCACTGGAACGACGGACCGTGCATGGCTGACGCTACGAAGTTTTTCGACAGCCGAACGAGAATTCGGACAGCCAACTGATTGGACTCCGCTGTATCATGCCCCAATACCCGAAGACACCAAGTCGCAAACAGCGAGAACGGAGACATCACCCTGCGCTACCAAACCCGCATCAGGCGGAGGGAGTCTATGCGGCATCCGAATCGCTCCACTGGTGAAGAACACCGCACCGAACGCTATGAAACACCCCAATCTGGAACCGATGTGCGGGCATCCGTTGAGGAATGCAGCAACAGTGGCGCAATTTCCGTTTTCGATGAAGGACCGTAATCCGGGCCCGAATATTGCAGTTAGTTGCACGGGCCCTCAAGGATGAACGGTACGGGGAAGGTCTCTAAGGGTCATCACCTGCCAAGGATCCGTCGACGCGTATGGCGGTGAGGTCTACGTCGAGATCGATGATGGCAAGGAAACAGTGTTCAGGCTCACCTTGTCCAGGAATATCGACAATCCCATCTGGCGATCGCAGGCATCCAGGTTCCGGGTTGTTGACCCGTCCGGTACAGTTGGGGCCGGATCGTAAGGCAGCGATTCTTGTAGCGTATGTCATTCTCCAAATGAATGTGACCATCTTCCGTACGCATCTAGTCCATTCCGCCCTTCAAAACCACCGGCTAGGCGAGTACGATATCAATGATGGACTCGAACTTGTGGAATGACTCACAGGACAACTCTCTCCTCCGGCACAATGGCGATCGAGGAGTCCACATTAACCGCATTCGATATTCAGAGGATCCTCTGGGACATCGCGTTTGGAGCCCGAAACATGAACATCGTTGAAGTGCAACCACTCACGCTTTCCGACGGATCAGTCATCCCGGCACGCTTCATCCGTCCGTCAGACTTCGATGCCTTGCAACGCTTCCACCGCCGGTTGAGCGAAAGCTCAATCTATTCGCGGCATTTCGGGTTTGTGCCGGAGCTGTCCGACACTCAGGCGCATTATTTCACGAACGTCGACGGGGTCGATCGGTGCGCGCTGGTTGCGCTCGACCCCGAACGACAGAACGAATTGGTGGCAGTTGTCCGTTACGATCGCGATCCAGGCGGCAAGAATGCCGAATACGCAGCACTGGTCGAAGATCGGTGGCAAGGTCGCGGGGTCGGAGTTGGATTGACCCGCTTGCTTATCCAGTACGCACAGCAAAACGGTGTGCACTGTCTCTATGCACTGGTGATGTCCGGAAACGTTCGAATGGTTCGCCTTCTCAACTCGCTCGGCCTGCCCACGACAACACGTTTCGTGGATGGCACGGATCGCGTCGAAGTGACGCTCGAAAACGGTGAGTCTGTCAGCCCACTGGTATCAAGTGACTCCTCTGCGCCGTCTCGGAACGACTCAGACAGCTAGTGAGGCCCGCCGCAGATCCTCGACCAACTGCTGGAAGTTTGCATCTCGATTCCGAAACGGCCTGAGAAGATACGCTGGGTGATAGGTCGTTAGCACTCGTGTGGCGACCGGCCCCTCCAGCCACTGTCCGCGTTCTTTGCTGATCTTCACCGTTCGGCCCAGCAGCGCAGCTGCAGCGGTGGATCCTAAACAGACGATCGACCGGGGACGTAGAATCTCCAATTCCCGTTCCAGCCATGGCCGAAACACTTCTCGCTCAGCCGATGTTGGTGGACGATTCCGCAGCCGTCCGTTGGCACCAGGCTCGGTTGGCCGAATCTTGACGACGTTGGTGATCCAGAGCGTTGATCGATCCAATCCCGCCTGCTCCAACGCCTGATCGAGCAAGCGGCCGGCCCGACCGACGAACGGCTTTCCCTGCATCTCCTCGTCAGCGCCAGGCGCTTCTCCAACAAGGACGACTGATGACAGCGGGTTTCCGCTGCCAAAGACCAGGCGTACGCCACCCCGAACCGCCTCAACTTCGCCTGACTGGGCGATGCGCTCCGCCAGGCGTGCCAGTTGGTCAGCCCGCTCACGGCGACGCTCTGTCGACTCGGGAAGCATGCACCCTCCAAGAGAACTACTTCATCAACTGAATGTGACGATGCCACGGTCGGTAACGCGAGCCTCAGGTATGACCGAAAGCGCCATGAACGAGAGTAAGCCAAACGGGGCCGGTACATCGCTGCCGAACGAACGGGCGATCGTTTCCAATCGCTCGTATTGTTCGGTGACCACTTCGAGCGGTTCCGGCGACAGGATGCCGGCAATAGGTAACGGCAGCCGGTCAATCACCTGGCCATCTCGAACGATCGCCAGGCCGCCCTGCATCTCCGCCACAGTGCGAATTGCTTTGAGGATGTCATCATCGTCTACGCCGACTGCGACAATGTTGTGTGCATCATGCGCAATCGACGAGGCAAGCGCACCGCCGGTCAGGCCAAATCCGTTGACCAGCCCAACACCGACTCTGCCGGTCGCATGATGGCGTTCGACCACAACCAGTTTCAACAGGTCGCGTCCGACATCCGATACGAGCCTTCCATCTTCAGATTTCGGTGCCACCACGAGCTTCCGTGTCACGATCTGCCCAGGGATGGCACCGACGGCAACCATACGTTCCTGGGCAGGAGGCCGGAGATCGTTGAGTTCAAGATGGCCGAGATGGACGCTATCAAGCAGAGAGGCCGGGACCCCGGCCGACACCTGGAACAGGGCATCCCCATCCCGCGCGACTACGCGGCCATCGAAAAGAACCAGACGTGGCTGAAGATCGCCAAGGCTCTCGAAGACGACGAGGTTGGCGCGATAGCCGGGTGCCGCCTGTCCGAGTTCCGGTAAATGCCAGTACTCGGCCGTGGCGAGTGTGGCCATTCTTACGGCGCGGATTGGATCGAGGCCTCCGCCAATCGCCTTCCGTAGCACCGAGTCCATATGTCCGTCATGCAGCAATGTGGCGCAGTCGCGATCGTCGCTGGCAAAGCAGCATCGCGGATAGGTCTTGTCATCGACGAGCGGCAGAAGCTCGAGCAGATTGTGCTCAGTCGAGCCCTCGCGAATCATAATCATCATGCCGCGACGGAGTTTTTCACGCGCCTCCTCCAGTGCAGTCGACTCATGATCGGAGGTCATTCCCGAACCAGCATAGGCATTGATGGCAGTCCCGCGAAGTCCGGGCGAGTGGCCATCTCGACGAGGAGTCACCAGCGCGAGCTTATCGAAGATTCCTTCATCGCCACCCAACACGCCCGGAAAGTTCATCATCTCGCCGAGCCCAACGACATTGGGCATCCGGAGCGCCTGTTTGATGATCTCGGTCGTCATCTCGGCTCCGGAGCTTTCCATCGGACTTGCAGGAACACAGGAAGGAATCGTGAAAAAGAGGTCGACCGGCAATTCCCGTCCTGCGTCCATCAACGCCTGAATGCCGACCATTCCAGCAACATTAGCGATCTCATGCGGATCCGTGACGACGGCGCCAGTGCCGTGTGGTACCACCGCCCGGGCAAACTGATCCATCCAGAGAAGCGAGCTCTCGACGTGTACGTGACCGTCGATGAATGAGGGAGATAGGTAGTCACCAGAAAGATCGATCGTCTCATCGGACTCTCGATAGTCACCAATGCCGGCAACCTTACCGCCACACAGAGCAACGTTCACTCGTTCGATCTCTCCCGAGGCAACGTTGACGAGCCTGGCATTGCTCAGTATGAGATCAGCGGGTGCCTGTTTTTGTGCCACTGCAAGAAAACGTCGCCAGCTATCGACCATTCGTTCCCTCCTCAAATGCCCTGTATCTGCAGATCGTCGCGTTCCCTAATCGATCAAGCGACGCTCGATCAACGCAATCGCGTCATTCAGCACTATGAGCTGCTGGCGGGCGATGTGGCCAATCCGGTCACGCAGAGCGAACGGCAGTTCCTGATGCACTCGAACCCCGACCCCATGATCGGCGTCATCCCACCAGGCTTCTTCTGATGCGTTCAAGAAACCCCGCGCAACAGCGGGAAGAGAGACACGTGCCAGCCGCTCGAGCCCTTCGCGACGACGATCGTCCTCCTCTTCCCAGAATAACCCTGGAGACGTGTCCCACACGTCGAGATCAAGACCGTCGGCGCCGACACGCACGTCGATACGACCAAGATCAGTGTCACAGGCAACCGTCCAGCGGCTCTGTTCGTCGACCGTCATATAGGCGTAAAGCCCAAGATCCGACAATGCGTCGATGATGGGTCGGAGTTCTTCCCGATCGGAGGCGCGTCGGACGATTTCATCCGAATTTTCTGATTCAGGTTCCAAACCGCCTCCGCCGTACTCGTTCAATCTTCGTGATGTTCCGACAAGAAGAGTTGCCGCGCAGTGTTCGCCAAGACACGCGCCAGAGAAACCGCCTCCGGCTCCAGATTTGCACGCATGTGTAGTTCAAGGCCGGGAATGATTTCCCACCGTTGCCAGGTCTCGAAGTCACGCTCGACGTCGGTCGTCGCCGAGCGGGGTTCGCCGAGACGTCGCCGTATCTGATCCAGCCCAACGTTTGCATCCCTGAGCGACTGAATCTGACGTACTCGATCGAGGTGGAAGCGATCATAATACGCTGCCCGCCCTCGTCCGTGCGGAGGCGCCAGCAAACCCTCCGCCACAAAATGGCGAATTCGTCGCACCGGCACACCGGAGATATCCGAAAGCTGATTAATTGTCATCGCGGGCGGTGCCGGCGATTGTTGGTCGTCCACGCCACTCCTGACATTGACGCTCGGTACGGTCCATGCGCTAATGATAACTGTATGCTCCAAGCGCCCGAGGCCCAGAACGACTGAGATCGTGAACGGGCCGTGGAGGTTCTAATGACGCAGCCAAGTGACAAATCAATCGAACAACAAATTCGTAGACTGCTTGACGCCGCCGGTATCTCTGTCGACGTCGAAGTAGTGGACCACACTGCGCGTTTGATCGGTCCGGTCGAATCGGTTCGACTCCGCGATGCCGCAATCGATCTTGCAGGTTCGGTGGACGGTGTCAAGCGGGTGGACGACGAGATGAACTACGAAGTCGTCTCGCCAGACATGGCCACGGAACCAGATGACGATGACGAACTGTTCGGTTATGCGGACGCGCAATCACTGCAAGATGACGTTTCCGATTACGAGGACGACTTTTCTGCGTCGGCCGGCACTACTGACCAGATACGAGCCACAGAAGAGGGTGAAACCTACTTTCCACCAGTCAATCCGGTCGTCGAACCATCTCGAGGATCAGGAGGGCTCGAGGTTGTTGGCGGATTCCAATCGGAGTCGACCGACGATACAGAGCACGAGGAAGATGAAGCCTTCGACAGCTCAATTCCACTGGATGCGGACAACCGCCTTATCGATCGAGAAGATGACGACATTCGCGAAGACGTACTACGAGAACTGCGCGAGGATTCCTTGACGACGACATTGACACTCGACGTACGGGTAGTGCGTGGGATCGTGTATCTGCACGGCCAGGTGCAGTCTGACGACGATGGAGAAAACGCGGAAGCGGTGGCCTCCCGAATCCAAGGCGTCGTGGGTGTTGAGGACCGAACCAGAACCCGCTAGAACAACCGACGGGCAATGAGCTGTGCCCCGACGCATTGATCGAGGCTCGAAGACGATTCTATGATTCAACTGATCGGCGTTGTTCATCTCGCGGCGTTGCCAGGTTCACCACGAAATAGCGTTCCGTTTGATCGTGTCGTCGAGCGGGCGGTCTCTGATGCTCGACGCTACCGGGACGGCGGCGCTTCGGCGGTGATCGTTGAGAACTTCGGGGATGTACCATATTCGAAGGACCGTGTGGAACCGCACGTTATCGCTGCGACTGCACTTGCTGTCGACCGGGTAATGTCGTCTGTCGATATTCCAGTTGGCATTAACCTTCTCCGAAATGACGCCAGAGCCGCTCTCGGCGTCGCGGCTATTACCGGTGCTTCGTTTATTCGTGTCAACGTCCATACCGGCACTATGGTGACCGATCAAGGGATTATCGAGGGCCAGGCCGATCAGACTCTTCGTTACCGACAGTTATTGGGGTCCACCACCGAGATCTGGGCCGACATCCACGTCAAACACGCTGCGCTACTCGGTGATGCCACGATCGAAGACTCGGCTGAGGATGCGATCTATCGAGGTCTGGCCGACGCGGTAATCGTGACTGGCACTGGAACGGGCAAGGAAACAGACCCGAGTGACGTGGCCAGAGTTCGAAAACGACTGCCTGACGCACGGATGCTGGTCGGCAGCGGCGTAAATCCCGAGTCGATCGCTCAGCTGCTGCCGGCCGCGTCCGGATTCATTGTCGGGACCTGGGTGAAGGAACACGGCGACGTTCATCTGCCCGTCGACTCAAGTCGAGTAGCGAGATTGGTCGATGCCATTCGAGCCGCAGAGAAAACATTGCGGTAGAGTGCCGCCCGGAAATGACTAGAAGATTCGCGTTGGTTCGGCACTCCGATAATCAACGACCTCCAGCGCCACCTGAGAACGACCATTCCAGCTATCCAGCTTGAGCTCGAAAACCAGATCCAATGGGTCTCGGGAGAGAAACGCAGCAATCTCTTCGCCCCCATTGAAATAGATGGCTCGCGCGGTCGAACCTCCTGCAGTCTCCACCTGAAACTGGAGGTGCTTCCCGCTACGAGTTCGCTTCGGCGCGCGGACCATCACTGAACGAATGAGCAGCCGTGGTGCGGGATTCCCCTGTCCGAACGGCTCGAGGCTCGCGAGCAAGCGCGCGGTCTCCACGTTCAGCTCCCGGCCGGAGATTTCGGCATCAATCGTGAGTGTGGGAGCCGGGGGCACGCCCCCGAAAGCGCGACTTGTCAGCTCGATCAACCGTGCTTCCAGTTCCACCAGATTCATCGTCTGAATGGTCAGGCCGGCCGCCTGACTGTGACCACCATACTCAACCAGAAGATCCTGACAGGCCACCAAAGCCTCGACCATATTGAACCCTTCGATACTGCGCGCCGATCCCCGGCTCAGATCTGATCCGACGCTGAAGGCCAGAGAGGGCCGGTTGTACCGCTCGGCGAGGCGCCCGGCAACGAGACCGACGAGTCCGGCTCCCCAATCACTGCCACCCACAAGGAGTAGAGGAGCAGTTTCACCGGTCTTCGCGGTCATCTCGTCAGCAACATCAAGCATTTCCTGAACTGCGCGTTGGCGCTCAGTATTGAGCCGTCCCAACTCACTTGCCAGAACCTCCGCTCTCGACTGGTCGTTGGTCAGCAGCAACTCAAGCGCGATGTCAGGCTCTGCCATTCGTCCGGCAGCGTTGATCCGAGGGCCAAGCACGAAGCCACAGTGACGACTGGTTATGTGCCTAGGATCAAGGCCCGAGCTTAGAGCCAGCGTTTCTAGCCCAACAATTGCATGTTGAGCGAAATGCTCGAGCCCGATCGATGCTAGAGCCCGGTTTTCGCCGACCAGCGGCACTACGTCGGCAATCGTTCCAAGGGCCACGAGAGGTAAGAACTCCTTGGCGCCATCGTTGCCAATGAGCGCGCGGACGAGATGATAGGTGACTCCGACCGCCGCTAGATCGCGAAACGGGTAATGGGATTCTGCCCTTTGCGGCGAGACAAATGCGGTTCCAGGGAGTTCAGCCGCGCCAACGTGATGATGATCTACGACGACCGTCTCGAGCCCTCGCGAGCGCGCATAATCAAGCTCCACCTGATCGCTGGTACCACAATCCAGTGCCACGAGCAGCGACGCTCCGTCAGTGACCATGCGATCAATCGCGCCGGTATTCAAACCATAGCCATCGCGCTCGCGATGCGGCAAATACGTTGTGGAACGTGCACCGAGGCGATCGAGAGCTCGTTTCAGCGTTGCGGTCGAGGTGACGCCATCGACGTCATAGTCTCCGAAAATAGCAATCCCGTGATCCGCCGCGAACGACGTGCGAATTCGCTGGACGGCGAGATTCATATCGGGCAACAGAAATGGGTCGGCTAGCTCATCGAGGCTGGGCGACAGAAACGCGGACATCGAGTCGGCACTGGTCAAGCCTCGTCGAGCGGCGATCTCACAGAGAAGTGGGGAATCGGCCAGCGTGAAGCTGAAGTCGGGGACGGGATCCGGTAGGCTCCACCGATATCGAGTCAATGTCCTTGCAGTCCGTAACAGAATCGATTACACATTCGCATTGGGAAATCTTAGCAGACTACCAAAGAGACTCAGCAGGGCAGCCGGCGATCGGGTTCACGAGTTCAGACGGCGGACGTTCACGGCATTCGCCAATTCACGCCCAATGATGTGCTCTTGTCCGAGAACACGCAAGCGCAATGGTCCACCAAACGGGAATCGTTCGATGACCTCAACACTGGCATTTGGATAGAGCCCTAAACCACCGAGGTAGCGAAGCATCTCCGGATCTCGATCCCAAACACGCTCAACGGTGGCCGTGTCACCGACGTTCAAATCCGAGAGAAGAAGTCGTGTGAGCGGCTCGATGTCCCCCTCCATAGACGGAATCGGATCCCCATGTGGATCGGTTGTCGGGTAACCCAGGGCGCGATCAATTCTGGCTTCAAATTCTTCGGAGATGCTGTGCTCAAGTTGTTCCGCCTCAGCATGAACTTCGTCCCAGGAATAACCGAGAGCGTCCGCGAGGTAGAGTTCAAGCAGACGATGATGCCGGACAACCTCAAGAGCCGTTCGCTCACCACTCGCGGTTAGCAAAACACCGTGATACGGCGTGTGCTCCAGCAGGTTGAGGTCAGCCAGTCGCTTAACCATATTGGTCACCGACGGGCTCTGGATGTTGAGACGTTCCGCAATCGCTTGAGTCGTCACCTTCTCGTTCTCAGTTTGGAGGTTGTAAATTGCCTTGAGGTAATCCTCCATCGCATGGGTGATGACGTCATCTTTTCGAGACGTCCCGGAACTTGTGATTTCATTGTCCAAACGTTGATCCATTCGCGTTCATGGGCCCGCTCGGGTACGGCTTGTGTTGGCACAAGACCGTCTGTCTGCAATGCGTCGAACTGATCCGCTCAAAGTATACGCCATGGTCATGTTCAGTTTCGGCATGAAATTCACACTCGACCAAACGAGCCGTCCCGAGTGATAGTTGGCCGCTTAGTTGCCACGCGTGCACGTTCTCCGGCAATATTCGAGACAGCGCACGACGGTGCCGGGTCGGCCCGGCGGCGCCATCTTGGAGGATATATTGCTAGGTCGCTTATCTCGAACGTCAATTGGATTGTTCACTGCGCTCGGTCTGTCCGTGATCGCCTATTCAGTGGCTGTGGAGCCTCGAACGCTCCGGCTCCGGCAATTTCGAATCGGGATTCCAGAACTCCCGGATCAAATTGACGGCTTGAGGGTGGCGTTCCTAACCGATTTCCACGTCGGAGGACCCGGTTCCGGAGCTGCGCTTACGCGGCAGGCGATCGAGATCATCACGCAAGAACAACCCGATCTGGTGTTGCTCGGCGGTGATTATGTCGACAACGGTCATTGGTTCGATGACGATCAGACCTTCAATGGTCTCATGAAATTCAGCAACGTTATCGGAGTCCTCGGCAATCACGATTATCGTGGCGGTGAGCCGATTGCCGAAATGATCCGTGCCGGTTTAGGGCGGCGCGGAGTAGTCATTCTGCAGAACGAGTCGATCAGTGTTCGCATGCGAAACACCGATGTAATCGTCGGAGGGGTCGACGATCCATATACCGGTCACGATGACATTTGCTCAACGCTGGAACGAGGTTCGCGGCCGCTCGTGCTGTTGGCCCATGCACCAGCAATCGAGAAAAACTTGACGCCAGGGTCAGCCGGGCTAATTCTTTGCGGTCACACGCATGGTGGTCAGGTGCGGCTGTCACCAAGGCGTACTTTGACGATTCTCGATTCCACTTTCTACCTCGATCGAATTTTTGGTCGACCGGTTTCGCAACATCAGCGTGGCTTCCACTGGGTCAACGGCAATTTGCTCTATGTTAGCAACGGTATCGGGACGACACGGCTACCGATTCGCTTCATGGCGCCGCCAGAGATCACGATCTTCCACCTGACCCGGGCCGTTCCACACCCCAACGAACCATGTGATTCAGCAGAACGGTACGTTGAGGACATCGGCTAGATATCTCGGAAGCCGGACGTAGCCGGTCCCGTTACTACGGCAGGAGGCACAGTTTGACGCTCTCCGAACCGATTCGCATCCTGGCAATTGATGTCGGCGCCGGAACCCAGGACATCCTCGTGTACGAGAGCGACCGTAGGGTCGAAAACTGCACGAAGTTGATCCTTCCATCCCAAACACGGGTCGTGGCAGAACGCATCCGCCGAGCGACCGAGCGAAAACTTCCGATCTACCTGGCCGGAACGCTCATGGGAGGTGGAGCCAGTAGCGAGGCTATTGAGGCGCATCTCGAGGCCGGACTTGCCGTTTACTCAGCGCCCGCTCCAGCACGAACCATTCACAACGACCTCGATCGAGTCAGACAGAAAGGCGTCGTTCTCTGTGATTTGCCGCCCGCGGGAGCGGAAATCGTTTGGCTCGGCGATGTCGATCTGGAGGGCATTCGTCTGTCGCTGGAACGCTTCGGAGTTCCGATACCATCACTGTACGCCATCGCAGTTCAGGATCATGGCTACCTGCCTGGCGCGGGAGGCCGTGAGTTTCGCTATGAATTTCTGCAGGAACTGTTGGCAAATGGGGGTGACTTGCGCGCGATGCTTTTCCGGGCGGTGCCGGATTACATGATTCGCATGCGAGCGGTGCAAGAAGCGTTGCCGGGCGCTGTCGTGATGGATACCGGTGCGGCGGCCGTCTTTGGAATTCTTGGAGACCCGCACGTCGCGAAGTCGGCGGCAGACGGGGGAGCAATTCTCGTGAATATCGGCAACATGCACACATTCGCGATTGCTGTTCGCGGGCTGAGAGTTTACGGCATCGTCGAACACCACACCGGCGGAATAACCCCCGACACACTCGAGCATCTCGTTGTCAAACTGGCGAGCGGAACACTCACGCATGATGAGGTTGTCGCCAACGGTGGGCACGGAGCGGCCTTCGTGAGTGACTATCCAGACTCGGCACCGTTCGGGATGGTCGCAATAACCGGGCCCAATCGCGGAATCGCGAGCAGCCTCGGATACTATCAAGCGGTTCCCCACGGCGATATGATGCTGTCAGGGCCATATGGCCTTGTTGAAGGCATACTGCGGTTGCTTGAACGAGAAGGACATCATATCCCACACTCGCTCGTCGCCTACAGCTGAGATCGGCTTGCGAGTCAGAACGAGCGACGCGAGAGTCGGTCGAGCAAGACGATCAGCGCGTCACGTGAACGATTGTCGTCGGATGCACTCTCAATGAGCGCACGGGCGTCATCGTGGTGTTGAGCCACTACCACTTGCAGCTGGTCCTGGATCTCGTATTTTTTCAACAGATCGATGACCCAGCTAACGTCCGGCTCCTCAAGTTTCGGCTGCTGGTAGATCTCACGTAGTCGTGTGCGCTCTTCAAGCGACGCCATGCTCGCCAACGTGATAATCGGCAGCGATTTCTTCCGTCGTCGGATGTCGTCCGCTTTGCGTTTGCCTGTCACGCTCGTCTCGCCCCATATGCCGAGAATGTCATCACGCATTTGAAACCCAAGACCCAGCGCTTCGCCAAACTTCCGAAAGCGATCGGCCCGTTCGAAGTCAGCTCCGCCAACCAATGCTCCAGCCCAGGCAGCAAAAGCCACGATCGCCGCTGTCTTGCCTCGAATCATCTCGAGATATTGATCGACGCCGATACTCCAGCGATCCTCAAAACCGAGATCGAGCACCTGGCCCTCGACGATGCGAAGCGAGACTTCATTGTATCCGCGAGCCAACGCTCCAAAGCGGTCGTATGACAGGCCACTCTCGATGTTGCGCAGAAGTGCAAGCTGGCCGAGGGAGAACATGGCATCTCCAACGTTGATTCCCTGACTTGCACCCCAGAGAGACCAGACCGTCGGTCGGTGCCGGCGCGTGTCGCTCTGGTCCTGAATGTCATCATGTACCAACGTGAAGTTGTGCAGGAACTCGATCGCTGCCGCCACCGGAGCGGCCGACTGAGGGTCCCCGCCAGCAGCCGCGCAAGCGTGCATGCAGATTAGCGGACGGAGGCGCTTGCCCCCATCGTACTGAAACGGCTTGAAATCCGAGGTCGACCATCCGAGGTGATAACGAACCATTCCGTAGACGGGAAGATCGTGTTCGCCGAATATGTGAGCGGACGTTTGCTCGACGGACGCGAGCACATCCTTCATCAGGTTTTCGACTACAGATATATAGTCCGACACGATCTCGCTTCCGGAAGAGTCCTATGAGCGGCGCCTAGGATTGCTGAGGGCGCCAGATTTGGGCATACTATAGCATGATTGGAAATCGAGAGGCGTGCCAATTCACGCGGCTTATCGACGGATTCTTCCCACTTTACGCCGCACCGGACGCCACCGACACATCGCGCTTCAGACATGGGACGCGCGAAATGGAAATTGCGAAAGCGTAGGTATCCGAAATGCTGTTCAGCACGAGCTACTTTCTCTACATTATTCCGCCGATGCTATTGCTGCTGTACGCACAGTGGCGAGTGAAGTCGACGTTCAATAAGTACAGCAAGATTCCGAATCAGCGGGGCATGAGTGGAGCCGAAGTTGCGCGGGCGCTGCTCGACGCGAATGGCCTCCGCGATATTCCGGTTGAAATGATCAACGGTGAACTAAGCGATCACTACGACCCGCGATCCCGAACGATGCGGCTTTCTAAGCCCGTCTACATGAGCCGGTCTGTGGCGGCGCTTGGCATTGCCGCGCACGAAACTGGTCACGCGATTCAGCAGCAACGTGGCTATGTTCCGCTCCAGCTTCGTTCGGCCATCGCACCAGCGGCTTCCGTTGGATCGAATCTCGGCTGGATCATGATATTGGCCGGCGTGTTCATTCAGATGACCGCGCTTGCTTGGCTGGGCATCGCCTTCTTTGCGGCTGGAACCGTGTTTGCCCTGATCACGCTGCCGGTCGAGTTCAATGCCAGCACACGGGCGATGAATATGCTCACGACGATGGGAATCGTCGACCGCACCGAGGCGAACCAGAATCGGGAGGTCCTGAATGCGGCCGCTCTCACCTATGTCGCGGGTTTCGTAGCGGCGCTGATGCAGATGCTCTACTGGCTCAGTATCGTGAGCGGTATGAATCGCCGAGGATAAACGTTTCAGAGGACAATGCAAGGGCCGGCGTTGAAAATCAATGCCGGCCCTTTCCGTACTTGTCTACCGGATCAACCCGAATGATTGCAACGCCAACTGATGGCGACTATTCCTCGGACTGTCCGTACCCGCGCTCGAGGAATCGCCCGCTACCGCGCTCGCCGGAGACGATTGGTTCACCGTTAAATTGATAGACGGTTGCGCCCCGAATGATCGTGCGCACTACTCGACCGAGAATCTCGCGCCCTTCCATCGGGGTCCATTTGTTTCGATGCAGCATGTCGTCGCCGCGAACCTCCCAAATTTCATTGGGGTCGTAGATGGCGATGTCGGCATCGGCGCCCAGTTCGAGCGATCCCTTGCGGGGATACAGGCTGAAGATTCGCGCCGGATTGCTCGCGGTTACTCGAACAAAGTCGTCGATGTCCAGCCCACGACGGTTAAGCATTTCATCGAATATCGATGGATACATCGTCTGAACACCGGCAAGGCCAAGCGGCGCCTTCCAGATGTCATCCAGCCCTGCTTCTTTACTTTCGATGGTGTAGCCGCAGTGGTCGGACGAAATGACATCGACTGTTCCGTCAGAGACGTACTCCCAAAGATTTTCGACTTCATCCCGGGTTCGAATTGCCGGAGCGCAGCGCGCAAATGGACCAAGGTTAACCAGGTCATCTTCATCCATCATCAGGTATTGCGGGCACGTTTCACCGTATACCATCGCGCCCCGCGCCTGAGCGTTGCGAATTAGCTCAAATCCGCCAGCCGTACTGACATGGCAGATATAGGCTAGGCCACCGGTCTGTTCGGCGAAGAAAATTGCTCGGTTAATGGCCTCGATCTCAACAATCGGGGGCCGCGACTCTGCGTGCGCCAGCGGATCCTTGCGACCCGCCGCTTTCATGCGTGCGATTCCAGCCTGAAGCAACTGATCATTCTCCGCGTGGAGACCGTATGGAATTCCGGTTGTCGCCAAACGCTCGAAGACCGCCAACAATGTGTTGTCGGTGGCTGCCGGAAACCCAGGGCTGGAACCGGCCATAAATGACTTGATGCCAACCACTCCAGCCTCGATCATCTCGTCAATCTTTTCCAGGTCCTGATTGATCGCCGCGCCCCACAGCGCGAAGTCGACGATTGACTCCCCGGACACCACGTTGATCTTTTCACGAATGTGCGCACCCTCGCTCGAAACGGGGGTAGCTTGAGGCATCTCGACCACTGTACCGATACCACCAGCGATGGCCCCCATGCTGCCGGTGTAAAACCCTTCCGTCTGCACTGAGTTTGGCTCACGAAAATGCGTGTGGACGTCAACTCCAGCCGGCACAACGTATTTCCCGACAGCGTCAATCCATTCATCCGCTTCGAGATCACTCGAGTCGAGCGTGATGGCGGAAATTCGGTCGCCCTGAATCACCAGATCGGCCCGCACTGGGCCGGTCTCCATCCCAAGAACGCCACCCTGAATTATGGTTCGTTTATCCACACGTCACCTCCTTGGATGCATTCTTCGTACACTCCCGACAGTGTCGCAGAACGATCTCCGCTGCGCACGCAATACTCAGCGGTATGCCGTATACCTAATCGTCTTCGTATTCCTCGTTACTTGTATCCTCATCATACGGCGGAAACCGGAATCGCATGTCGCGGTCGAGCAGTCCACCATAACCAAATCGGTCAATCTCCGCTTCGGTCATCCGCTCGCCAGTCATCACGAGCGGCAGGATAAGGTCGGCAAACGTATACGACGAGTACATCGAGC
Source organism: uncultured Chloroflexia bacterium (assembly GCA_963739715.1). Lineage (GTDB taxonomy): Bacteria > Chloroflexota > Chloroflexia > Thermomicrobiales > Thermomicrobiaceae > CALAGB01. The sequence continues at coordinate 81,104 of CAVUBN010000011.1, forward strand.
ATGATGCCAGGTTAATGACCGGTATTCCCCCCACTTCCGCAATCCAAAACATGCTTCCCGGATGAGATGGAGCTCCGTAGTGGATCATATGCCCGCCGACGTTTTCAATCGCGAGAAAGGCCGGATCAAGCGGATCGAGTGTGTTGCCACCGGCTACGAGTATGACATCGTTGACAGACAGTAGTTCGCGCAGCGCATTGGTTATTTCGTCCGGTGCCGAGGCGACAAATCGAATTTCGGAAACGCTTGACCCGTACCAGTCAATCTTCTGATCAACGCTCTTTGAGAATCGATCTCGCAGCTTTTCCGACAGTCCCTCGGTCGCAATGACGGCGACCCGCTTGTGCTGGAATGGCGTGACGCAAACTGCTGATCCACCCCCGCACTGTATCAACTGTTCTGCTCGCTCGATGTCCCGCTCCGGCACGGTTAATGGCGTAACCTTGACTCCCGCGACAATCTTCCCAGGGAGAACCGCCTGTCGGTCTAGGTGGGTGAACACCGACAATCCCGAAATCTGATTGATCGAGAAGATCAATTGCGGATCAATTCGTAGCACGCCTTTGCGGTCCGCAACCAGGTTATAGCGACTCAGCGCTGGGCCTTTGATCCGGATTCCATCTCCTGCAATTGCCTCCGTAAGACGACGTCCAGCTTCGTCTTCATGCAGATCGTCAGGGCCCGGCTCCACAACATGAACGACGATGTCGTTGGCTTGCGACAACGACTCGAAGACCACGCGATCGAGGACGGCACCCTTCTTAACGATCCGCCGTCCGCGAGTCGACCGAATATCCTCGGCGACGATCCAACCATCCTTGCCTTGTTTGATCAATTCCTGGACCGTTAGGCTATGGGCGCGCATGGGAACCTCCGAAATTTCCAGTTGGTCACCGACAACAAGTCTAACGCAGCCCATAAGCGGCCATTCACGTTTTCTGTCGTGGCGTGTCGTATAGGATAATCGAATCGGGCGGCTCTTTCTGGTTGCCAAGGGAAAGCTGAGGAACGCATGGTGGTGAGCACACAGGAACGACTGGATATTCTGCAGGAGGTTTCGAAATCTTGGCTCGAACTAACCAAAGCAATTAAGGGCTTGAGCGACGAGCAGATTCTGAAACCGGGCGTCGCTGGCGACTGGTCTGTCAAGGACATCATGGCGCACATCACGTTTTGGGATGGACAACTCGTTGAGGAACTGGGATTTCTGGATCGCGGCGAGACGCCACCGGAAACGACGGATTTCGAATCGGTGAACCAGGAAGAAGCAGCGAAGAGCCGTTCGGTAAGCCTCCAGGATGTCCGCGCCAATTTCGAATCGGTCCACGAACAGGTCATGAATTTGCTCGAAGCGACGCCGCACCTGTCACGAGATCTTGTAGAGGGCAGTATGGTTGAGCATTACAGCGAGCATCTCGCCGATATTCGTGCCGCATTCAAGAAATAATCCGAACGTCCAATTCCGTTTGTAAATAGCCTTCAAGCCGTCTATCGCTCAGAGTCAACGCAAGAGAAAAGGGCGAACGTCACGTTCGCCCTTTACATCGTCGGCATCAGAGTCCAGTGAACTTATCGTGCAACGTCTGCTCACGCTTCCGCGCTAAGCGGTCTCCTGAAACTCTATTGGCTCCTCGTTCATCGTCGCGAGCAGCGGTCGACGTTTGCGGTAGATCACATCGCCATTGATGATGCACTTCTTGATTCCTTCAAGTGACGGGATCTCGTACATCACGTCAAGCAATACTTCCTCGATCGTCGTCCTGAGTCCGCGAGCACCCGTCTTACGCTGCTCGGCCTGCTCTGCGATCGCCTCCAGCGCGTCTTGAGTGAAGACGAGATCAACGTCGTCGAGCTTCAAGATCTTCTGATACTGCTTGATCACCGCATTTTTCGGCTCGACGAGAATACGGATCAGATCCTCCTGCGTAAGGCGATCGAGTGAAACCGCGACCGGCAAGCGACCGACAAACTCTGGGATAAGTCCGTATTTGAGGAGGTCATCGTGGGTCACCTGTGCCAGCAGATTGTCATCGGAACGTGGATCGACGGTTGAACCGAACCCGAGCATCGAGTCTTTTCCGACCCGGTGTCGGATCACATCTTCCAGACCTTCGAAGGCACCACCACAGATGAACAGGATATTTCTCGTGTCGATCTGAATGTATTCCTGATGCGGATGTTTCCGGCCACTTTGAGGCGGCACGTTGGCAACCGTACCCTCGATAATCTTAAGCAACGCCTGCTGGACGCCTTCGCCTGAGACATCGCGTGTAATCGACGGGTTGTCGCTCTTTCGCGCGATCTTGTCAATCTCGTCGATATAGATGATGCCAGTTTGTGCCCGTTGAACGTCACCAGCTGCTTGGATCAGACGCAGTAAGATATTCTCGACGTCCTCCCCCACATAGCCCGCTTCAGTCAGTGCTGTGGCGTCGGCGATCGAGAATGGCACGTCGAGTAACTTGGCCATCGTCTGTGCGAGCAGCGTTTTTCCACTGCCGGTCGGGCCAAGGAGCAAAATATTGCTCTTCTGAAGCTCGACATCATCTTCTTCTTGGGCTCGAACTCGCTTGTAATGATTGTAAACGGCCACCGAGAGAATCTTCTTGGCACGATCCTGCCCAATGACGTATTGGCTGAGCTGCTCATAGAGACGCTTTGGTGTCGGAATGTGTGTCAACGACGGTTCCGGCCGGCGGGCCGGGGCTTCCTCTTCTTCGATGATCTCTCGACAAAGCTGTACGCATTCATCGCAGATGTATACCGCGCCAGGCCCGGCAATCAGCCGCCGAACCTCCTCTTGGCCTTTACCACAAAACGAGCAACGATAATGCACCCGTCCGCCGCGAGTACTCGACATCCCTTATCTCCCCCGTGCCCTTGTCTATTGCGCGGTGACGAGCTTCTGTGATTCGAGCACGTGATCAACGATCCCGTACTCTTTCGCCTCCTGCGCAGACATGAAATAGTCACGCTCAGTGTCGCGTTTCACTCGTTCGAATGATTGGCCTGTGTGAAACGCCATCAATTCTGTGAGCTTGGTGGTGAGGTTGATGGTCTCGCGCGCTTGGATTTCGATGTCTGGTACCGAGCCACGAAAACCGGATGATCCTTGGTGAATCAACACTCGCGAATGAGGAAGGGCAAAGCGCTTGTCCTTCGCGCCGGAGGCCAGCAAAACCGCGGCCATACTCGCCCCCAAGCCAACACACGTTGTCGCCACATCAGATTGAATCATCTGCATCGTATCATAAATTGCCAGTCCGGCGTAAACGAGCCCACCCGGGCTGTTGATGTACAGCCTGATGTCCTGCTCGGGATTTTCATGAGCGAGAAACAGAAGCTGTGCCACGATGGCATTGGCAACCTGATCGTCAACCGGAGTGCCCAAGAAGATGATTCGGTCCCGCAGCAGGCGAGAATAGATATCGTAGGCGCGCTCACCTCTATTGGTCGATTCCACAACCATCGGAATCAGGTTCTGCGGCTTGAGATAATCGGTCTTTGAGTAGAAGTATGGCGAACTGTTAGATTCCATTGATGCGCGCGTCCTTCCTGGGCCGACGTTTGTCGTTGCGCCTACGTGCCTGCGGGATCCTCTTCTTCGTCGTCGTCTGCGTCGTCTGAAACTGTTGCGGAGTTCACGCTTGCTACCTTGGCCCCTACTGCTTCAGCTTCAGTTGCGGCGTCCGATGTGCTCTCGTGGGATGATTCTTCGTCGACGACCGCATCCTGAACATCATCTGCTGCCGATACAGAACTCGCGGCTGTTTCTACTTCTTCGCCAGCAGCGTCGTCGTCGCTTTCGACGACTTCAGCCGAATCTGACTCGGATTCGCTCTCAGCCTCAGTGGCCGGGGCGGTTACCTCTTCGAGCGCCGCCGCACCCTCCCCAGTCACTGCACCGACACCATCGGTCAACAGTTCGATGAGACGATCGGCGACCTTGCGATTCGCGAGTTCATCCCGAATCATCTGAGAGAAATAGGGACTCGTGTAGATCTCACGCATTCGCTCTGCGTCTTCGGACGGCCCAGTCAGCCGATCGATCTCCGCGAGCAGATCTTCCTCGGTTACCTCAATGCCTTCAGTCTTGGCAAAGGACTCAAGGACCAGTGAGTTCCGCAAACGCCGCTCGGCGTCGGGCCGGATTTCAGCCCGGTATTCGTCAGTTGTCTTGCCACCAAATCGGAGGAACTCTTCGAACGACATGTTCTCACGGCTGAGTTCCTGCTGGAGTCGCTTTATGTCGTCATCCACCTGTCGATCGACCATGGCAGACGGAATATCGAGAATGGCCTGTTCTGAGATCGCATCGATAGCATTGTTGACGACTTCGGTACGGGCCTGAACCGCCCTGCTTCGAAGCAGGTCTTTGCGCATGGCGGCTCGCATCTCGTCTAATGTCTCGTGCTCACCGGCCGTCTTGGCAAGATCGTCGTCAATGGCCGGCATTTCACGCTCTTTGACGTCTTTCAGCGTGACGTTGTAGTGCAGTGTCTTGCCGCGCAGATCTGGATTGGCAGCATCGTCCTCGTCATCGAATGTGATATCAAACTCCGCCTGCTCGCCGGGCATGAGCTGTTTGACCGCTTCTTCGATCTGTGGAAAAAGACGACCCTCGCCAATTTCGAACTCTGCATCGACGACAGGATCCTGGAAAGGTTCCTCATTCTCATAAGCCTGGAGATCAATAATGATCTGGTCTCCATCTCCCGGCTTACGCTTTGACTCCGGCTCTTTCCAGACGCTGTGTTGCTTTTGGAGGTCTTCAACAACCTCATCGACGTCCTCGTCGGTGACGTTCACCTCTTGTGGCTCAACCCGAACCTCGGTGTACTCGTACAGGTCAACGTCGGGGTAGATCTGCACCTCGACGCGAAAACCGACCGGCTCATCCTGATAGACATCGACGTTGGGCTCCGAGACGGGAGTGAGCTCTTCCTGCTCCAGTGCCCGCCGGTACAGGTCGTCCATGATCTCGCGCTGTGCTTCTTCCACCAGCATCTGCCGGCCAAGACGCTGCTCGACGATCTGACGTGGTGCTTTCCCTGGCCGAAAACCGGGAATGCGAACCTGGCGATTGAGTTTTCGATAGGCGCGATCCAGAGCCCGACTGAACTCGTCGTTCTCGGCGACGATGTCCAACGACACTGAACTTTGCGGCATTCGCTCGACGCTGACCTTCACTAACACCACCCTTGTTAACCGACGTAGTCGACGGGCGAGATTATAGCAAAGGGCCGGGATACTCGACCAAGATCGCCAATTCTGCACGACCGGCGGAACTTTGAATTTCAGCGAAATCTGCCGACGCCGGGTGCTGCGATCCTTCCTTACGTCGGCTACACTTACAGAAACACGATGACGAATGAGCCGAATCTGGCTACGCGGTTTACCGGATTGCAACGAAAACGGCGCGTGGACATGAACGAAGAATTCACACGACAACCGCGACATGGCACTGAGTCGGACGCCAGCCAAACTCGCCCAGAGTCAACCATCGATCAGCGCCTGCCGGTGAATCGGGACATCCTTGATACGCTGCGGCATGCCCCGATTAATGAGTGCAAACTGGTTCCCTGGGGCTCAAACTACACCTTCGCAGTTGGACTGGATGGTCCGGACGGAACGTCACTTATTGGTATCTATAAGCCGACGAGCGGCGAAATCCCGCTTTGGGACTTCGAATCCGGTTCTCTCTACCTTCGTGAGTACGCAAGCTATCTACTTAGCCGGGTGCTTGGGTGGCATTTTATCCCTCTCACGGTTCTACGCGACGGCCCACATGGCATGGGCACGGTGCAGCGCTATGTAGAACCTGTTCAAGGTGCACAAGGCAGGTTAGCTCACGAGAAATATCGGCTCGCGCTCGAACGAATGTTTGTGTTCGATCTGCTTGTGAATAACGCCGATCGGAAATCAAGCCACCTCTTTATCGGTCGCGAAGATCGACGGCTCTGGGGCATCGACCACGGTCTTACCTTCCACATCCATCCAAAACTGCGCACTGTGATCTGGGATTTCTGCGGCGAACCGATCAACCCGTGCCTCCTTGAAGATATCAATCGCCTGGTCCGGCATTCGTCGTCCATTGGCTCGCTCTTGGCCCCATATCTGCAGGATGACGAGATTGACATGCTGTTCGCACGTGCTTCACAGATACGCAACCTCGAAAGGCTCCCAACGCTCCATCCTCGACGCAACGTGCCCTTCGGCTGGTAGCAAAACACCGCGACTCACAAGTCTTGACGATGGAGACTACTATGCTACGATCAATCGGTATGTCACCGGATTTCTCCGGAAGTATACCGGTGTTCCGAAACATCACCGGTTTGGTTTCGCGTGGCGCCCTACGGTAGGCGCAAAGCGTTTTTTCGACAGTGCTGAGCCCGATCAATTGCAGCCGTCGGTCGAACGTGACGTGCGCGAATCACAAACGTGGCATTTGGACTACGTGCGCCTGTAGGTCACGAGCAGCGCTTGGCGTTGCTCCCTCCGGGGCGCGAAGAACAACGGCAGAGTCCGGGGAGGGACTATGAAGATAAGCGGCCGACAGAGCGTGAATGCGCCTCGGCAGGACGTGTGGAACAGACTCACCGACCCTGAATCGATCGGGAGCTGCCTTCCAGGAGTGGAAAAGCTCGAAAAGATCGGGGATGACGAGTACTCAATGTCGATGAGCGTTGGCATTGGCATGGTCAAGGGGACTTACGACGGTAAGATTCGGGTTTCCAACATGAATGAACCGAGTGACTACCAGATGTACGTCGAGGGTAGTGGTCGCCCAGGCTTTATTAAAGGGACCGGCACCGTCCGACTTGCGGATGGAGCAGACGGTGCGACCGACATTGAATACGCCGGAGATGTTGAAGTTGGCGGGCCTGTTGGCTCGGTTGCACAACGGATGCTTGGTGGCGTGGCCAACCGAATGGTTGGACAATTCTTTAATTGTATTGAAGCTCAGCTCAAGGGCGATTAGACTGGTAAACATCTGGACCGAATTGAAACCGGAGTTTATCGGGAGGGAGACTCACCGTGAAGCAGCAGGTCTCGGTCACTATTAACGGGACAACTCACACCGATGAGGTTGAACCGCGTCTTTTGCTCGTGCACTACCTTCGAGATGTCCTCAATCTCACTGGAACGCACGTTGGGTGCGATACGAGCCAGTGCGGCGCATGCACGGTGTTGATGAACGGGAGCGCGGTCAAGTCATGCACCGTCCTCGCGGTTCAAGCCGACGGCGCCGATATTATGACAATCGAGGGGCTAGCCAAGAACGGCGAGCTTCATCCGATTCAAGAAGGTTTCTGGGAGATGCACGGCCTACAGTGTGGCTTCTGCACACCAGGCATGATCATGACAACGGTGAACCTGTTGAAGGACAACCCAAATCCAACCGAGCAGGAAATCCGTCATGGTCTTGAGGGCAATCTGTGCCGCTGCACCGGTTACCAGAACATCGTCAAGGCGATCCAGCATGCGGCTGAGCATATGAGTGGAGCAACGGCCGGCGCCGGAGACGACTAATTGAGCGACCAGAATCCTCCGACTGTGGATGATCGTTCGGTGTTTCTTATCACCATCCAAAGGGGGGCCTTATGGCGGTTAGTAGTTTGTTCGGTGCATCGGTAAAGCGTCGTGAAGATCCCCGACTCATTACGGGTGAGGGTCACTTCACTGATGACGTTCGTATCCCTGGTCTTCTGACTCTGAAGATATTGCGTAGCCCGCACGCTCATGCCCGTATCACAGGCATCGACGTCAGTAGGGCGCGCGAAATGCCGGGAGTGGTGGCAGTCTATACCGGCAAAGAGATGGCTGACATGGTCGCGGCGGTGCCGTGCGCCTGGCAGCCGAAGAACTCTGACATGAAGGTGCCAGAGTACCGAGCGCTCGCGATCGACACTGTGCGATACGTCGGAGACGGCGTGGCTGCCGTTGTAGCGGTCGACGAATACGCCGCGAAAGATGCGTTAGCGGCGATTCAGGTCGAGTATGAGCCGTTGAAGGTGGTCGTGCATCAGCTCGACGCCATGAAAGACGGCGCGCCGCAGCTTTACGACGATGTCTCAAACAACGTCGCGTTCCACTTCCACCTGGCTGGCGGTGACGTCGACGCCGCGTTCAATGACGCGGATCTGACATTCAGCCAGCGAATCTTCAACCAACGACTGATTCCGAATGCCATGGAGACGCGCGGGGCGGTCGCCCAGTTCGATCCGGGCAGTAAGGAACTGTCGCTCTGGTGTACGACACAGAACCCGCACATTCACCGCCTGCTGATGTCCGCGGTAACTGGCATTCCAGAGACGCAGATTCGGGTGATTGCACCCGACGTCGGCGGTGGGTTTGGCTCAAAGATCCCGTTCTATGCAGGCGAGATGATCGCGGCGGTCATTGCAAAGGATCTAAAGGGCGCAGTCAAGTGGTCCGAAGATCGTTCGGAAAACTACGTGGCGACGACCCACGGCCGAGACCATGTCGACGACGTTGAGGTCGCGGCATCGAGTGATGGACGGGTACTTGGCCTTCGAGTAAAGGCCTATGCGAACATGGGCGCTTACCTATCAACCGCGGCTCCGGGCGTGCCAACCTGGTTGTTCAGCGTGATGGTCGGTGGCGCATACGATATCAAAAACATCGAGACCGACGTATACGGCGTTTTGACGAATACTATGGCGACCGACGCGTACCGCGGCGCTGGCAGGCCGGAAGCTACGTTCATCATCGAACGAGTGATGGATCTCGTGGCCAAGAAACTCAATATGGACCCGGCTGACGTGCGCCGAAAGAACTTCATTCAGCCGGATCAATTCCCATATCCGATCGCGTCCGGGGCTATCAGCTACGACAGCGGCGAGTACGAGAAAACGCTCGATCGCGCGATCGAGATGGTGGACTACGAGGCGCTCAAGCGCGAACGGGAGCAGGCACGTTCTCAAGGACGTATCTTCGGAATCGGGCTGTCGACCTACGTCGAGGTCTGTGGACTCGCGCCATCGGCAGCCGCCGGGGCGATGGGATTCGGCGGCGGACTATACGAGAGTGCGACGGTCCGGGTTCATCCGACCGGCAAAGTCACGGTTTTCACCGGGGCTAGCCCGCACGGCCAGGGCGAGGAGACGACCTTCGCGCAACTGGTTAACGACGATCTCGGTGTGCCGCTTGACGACATCGAAATCGTCCATGGCGACACGAACCGAATCCCATTCGGCTGGGGTACTTACGGCAGCCGCAGTACGGCGGTCGGCGGTAGTGCGCTTGTGTATGCGTCCCGTAAGATCCGCGACAAGATGATATTGCTCGGCGCGCATCTGCTCGAGGTGGCACCGGAAGAAGTGGTTTTCGATCAGGGAGATGTTCACGTCAAAGGTGCTCCTGATCAGGTCAAGACGTTTGCGGATATCGCCTTGGCGGCTTACACCGCTTGGAGTCTTCCCGAAGGCATGATGCCAGGATTAGAGGAAACCCACTTTTTCGACCCGGTGAGTAACACGTATCCATTCGGCGCGCACATTTGCGTAGCCGAGATCGAGAAAGAGACTGGCAACTGTATCTTCCGACGATACGTCGCGGTCGACGACGTCGGAAACGTCATCAACCCGATGATTGTCGATGGGCAGGTCCACGGCGGCATCACGCAAGGTCTGGCCCAGGCCGTACTCGAAAATGGCGTTTACGACGACAACGGACAACTACTTAGTGGCACGATGATGGATTATGCGATTCCAAAAGCGAGCTCGCTCCCATGGTACGAGCTCGATCGCACGGTTACGCCGTGCCCATATAATCCGATGGGTCTCAAAGGCGCGGGAGAAACGGGGACGATCGCCTCGACACCGGCAGTGATGAATGCTATTGTCGATGCACTGAGTCCATACGGGGTCGATCATCTCGACATGCCGGCTTCCCCGCAACGAATTTGGCAGCTATTACAGGAGCGGAAGGGGAGCTAATAGATGTATCCGAGTGCTTTCGACTACTATCGGCCGACGAGCGTCGACGAAGTGATCAAATTGCTCAAGGAGAATCCTGACGGGAAGATCATCGCCGGTGGTCACAGTCTCCTTCCGATGATGAAACTCCGCCTGGCCGCGCCGGCTTCACTGATCGACATCGGGCGCATTGCGGGCCTTTCCGGTATCAGTTCAAACAATGGTAACGTGGTTATCGGGTCGACGACGACCTACGATGAAGTGCACAAGTCGGACGTCATCAAGCAGTCTCTGCCAATGATGACCGAAGCAGCCTATGTGGTCGGCGACATTCAGGTTCGAAATCGAGGCACCATCGGCGGCTCGATCGCACATGCCGATCCCGCAGCGGATTTCCCGGCTGTCCTGCTGGCGCTCGACGCCCAGGTGAAGGCTGTCGGACCGAATGGCGAGCGGACGATCGGCGTTGATGACTTGTTCATCGACATGTTTACGACGTCACTTGAGCCCGAAGAGGTCGTAACCGAGATCTCGATTCCGAAGCCGCAGGGCAAAACCGGCATGGCCTATGAGAAGTTCGCTCATCCGGCGTCCGGCTACGCGATCGTTGGGGTCGCGGCGATGGTAACTCTCGGAAGCGACGGCAAGGTCGCAACTGCTCGTGTGGCAGTCACGGGAGCCGGTCCGATCGCGGCGCGCGCGAACGGTACCGAAGATGCGTTGTCCGGGCAGGATCCGAGCGCCGACGCCGTCAAGACCGCTGCACAGAAGGCGTCCGACGGCATGACCTTCCTGGGAGATATCCACGCTGGAGAAGAATACCGGGCGCACTTGACCCGTGTCTTCACCGAGCGCGCTCTGAACACTGCTGTGGCGCGAGCTCGCGGCTAGTTCTTCGGCACATCACCATTCTGGATAGTCAACGAGAAGGGCGATCCTAAAGGTCGCCCTTCTCCGTGCTCGATGGAAGTGGAACCTCTGACGAGAACCTGTCATCGTTCGAACCTCTCACGACATCCTTTGGCAAATGCTGAGGTGGCGGCCACGCCTGCGGGTACGAAGACTGTCCCGTGCTGAGTCGAGAACTCACTTACCCTGGACGAGCACACATCGCGGCATTTCGACATGGAAGAGCCAACGATCGATGGTTCTGGTCGTTCAACTCACGCTCATCCAAATATCGCTGCGAATCCGGATCTCGAAAAGTGACTCGGAAAGCCTGCGTCTGGACGTTATTTGTTATGATTTAGCGAAGAATCGGAAAGATTAGAACAATGAATTGGAATCGCCAATCCACGATTGAGGGGGAGCACCAGTTGGAACTGAATTCTGTCGAAGCCGTCCAGGAAGCGCTCGGGACGCAGCGCTATGTGTCGGAGAAGAGTCTTGCAACTGCCATTTATCTCGCACTTCGCTTGCCTAAGCCGTTGCTGCTCGAGGGCGAAGCCGGCGTAGGTAAGACCGAGGTCGCCAAGGCGCTTGCCACGATCCTCGACACTGATCTTATTCGACTGCAGTGCTACGAGGGACTGGACGTCAGCCACGCAGTTTACGAGTGGAACTACCCCCGCCAGATGCTCGCCATTCGTGTGCTCGAAGACGAACATGTCGATCGAGAACGAGCCGTCGAGGAGATCTTCAGCTCCGAATACCTGATCGAGCGTCCACTGCTTCAGGCTGTCCGACACATCGGCAAAGCTCCGGTCCTTCTCATCGACGAGATCGACCGCGCCGACGAAGAGTTTGAAGCGTTTCTGCTCGAACTCCTCTCCGATTTTCAGATTACGATTCCGGAGATTGGAACAATCAAGGCGGAGTATCCGCCGATCGTGATTATCACGTCGAACCGTACCCGTGAACTGCATGACGCGCTCAAGCGTCGTTGTCTCTATCACTGGATTGACTACCCGACCGTAGACAAAGAGTTCCGCATCATGACTGGCAAGGTCCCGGATATATCCGAGCGTCTTGCTCATCAGATCGCAACGTTCATTCATGAGCTGCGCCGTGAGGATCTATACAAGCTCCCAGGGGTCGCCGAGACGCTCGACTGGGCGGCAGCTCTGCTGGCACTGAATCAGCGTGAACTCTCAACTGAGATCGCATCCGCTACGCTCGGTGCCATCTTGAAACACCAGGAGGACCTGCAGGCGATTCGCAAGAATAAGCTCGAAGGGCTGGTTGCCGCGGCGGCCGACGGGGAGTAACGGCGGAATATGTCAACGACGACCGACACCTTTGTTCAGCGCTCGATATCGTTCGGCAGGGCGCTCCGGCGAGCCGGGGTCCACACGACCATGGGTCAGGTGATGGATTTCGTTCGCTCAGCGGAGCTGATTGAAATCAGCAGTCGGCCTGAATTTCGAGAGGCCGCTCGCGCCTGTCTGATCACACACAAGGATGATCTTCCGACGTTCGATCGGGTCTTCGACAACTACTGGCGGTCCAAACCGGACTTCACCGATCAGTTCTTTGAGGGCGGCCAACCAGGCGATGAATCATATGAGGTCGCCGAGGGCGAAGGCGACGAGCAGGAAGGCACGCCGGACGAATCGGGCGAGCAAGAGGGTGGTAAACGCCAGCGGCTCGAGATGGTCGAACCTGACGAGTCGGCCGAGAGTGGAGAAGATACTGACGGTGACTCAGACGATGTTCTGAGTTACAGCGCGGCTGAAGTCCTGCGTGAACGAGACTTCGCGGATCTCTCTGATGAGGAACTCGCTCAAGCTCGACACCTCATGGAACAGCTTCATTGGAAGATCGGACAGCGTCGATCTCGACGTCGCGTCAGTTCTACAAAGGGCCGGTACATCGACGCCCGACGTACGATGCGCCGCTCGTTGCAGACCGCCGGTGTTCCGCTGCGACTTTCACGCCGTAAGACCAAGACGAAGCCACGACAGCTTGTCGTGATCTGTGATGTCAGTGGTTCGATGGACCGCTATTCACGAATCTTGCTGCAGTTCATCTACGCGATCGAGAACAACATGGCCCGAGTCGAGGCATTCGTCTTCGGCACGCGGTTGACGCGCATCTCCCGCCTGCTGCGACGGCGCTCGATCGACGATGCCATGCAGCGCGTGGCACGTGAGGTACAGGACTGGTCAGGTGGAACACGCATCGGTCAGTCCCTTCAATCGTTCAACATGACCTGGGCTCGACGAGTTCTGCGGAATGGCGCAGTCGTCATCATCATTAGCGATGGATGGGACCGTGGCGACCCTGAACTGCTGCGTGCCGAAATGTCCCGGTTGCAGCGTGGTAGCTATCGGCTAATCTGGCTCAACCCGTTACTTGGCTCGCCTCGCTATGAACCGTTGACCCGTGGGATGCAGGCTGCCATGCCCTTTATCGATGACTTCATGACCGTGCACAATCTCGCCAGTCTCGAAGCATTGGCCAAGCACCTGAGCACGATCGATGAGCTTCGGCCGGTACGACGCCAGAATCCGTTGCTGCCACGACCATCAGTGCCCGCCACGGTATCACACTGAAAGGAACCTTCAACATGCGCGACGTTCTGCCGGAAATCAGCGAGTGGCGAGCCGAGGGTGAAGCTGTGGCAATTGCGACGGTTATTCGTGCCTCAGGCTCTTCTCCACGACCGGTGGGAGCCAAACTCGCCGTGACCACGTCGGGGCGAATGGCCGGTTCCGTGAGTGGCGGCTGTGTTGAAGGTGCCGTGTACGAGACTGCCATGGACGTCCTGAAAACCCGCAAGCCACAACTTGTCCACTACGGCATCAGTGATGAGATGGCTTGGGATGTCGGGCTGAGCTGCGGCGGAATGATCGACGTGTTCATCGAACCGTACGAGTAACGAGTGAGTTGAGATGTTTGAACAGCTTCGCAGCTTGATCGACCAAGAAGAGCCAGTCGCCCTCGCCACTATCGTTCGTGGCGAGCCACTCGGTGCCAAGCTGCTCGTCCGTGATTCAGGTGCGACCGAAGGATCTTTCGGCAACGAAGAACTCCAGCGTCTCGTATTCAGTGACGCAAGTGAAATGCTCCCGCTCGAGCGAACCGAAACGCGCTCCTACTCTCTGGCTGACGGCCGGGAATTCGACGTCTACATCGAAAGCTACTTACCGCCACGGCGTCTGGTTGTCGTTGGGGCAGTACATATTGCTATTCCACTTGTATCGTTCGCGAAAGAACTCGGCTATCACACAACCGTCATTGACGCCCGCGGATTATTCGCGTCACGCGAGCGCTTTCCGCATGCCGACGAGCTGATTGAAGCCTGGCCGGACGAAGCGCTCTCAACACTGCCGCTGGGCCCTGAGACCGCGATTGTCATGTTGGCTCACGACCCAAAGTTCGAAGATCCTGCGATGCAGGTCGCACTCAACAGCCGTGCCGGATACATTGGCGCGATGGGAAGTCGCAAGACCAGCGAGGAACGGAACGGACGTCTGCGCGCTTCAGGATTCACCGAAGAACAGGTCGCGCGAATTCACGGGCCGGTCGGGATCAACATTGGCGCTCGTGATCCTGGTGAGGTTGCGGTCAGCATTCTGGCCGAAATGATCGCCGTTCGGCGAGGGCGCGATCCGCGCCGGGCGGACTCTGGACTCCTGTCTGCCAAAGCCGACGCGATCTCACACTCCAAGTGAGTCGAATCGCCGCCGCCATCCTTGCGGCCGGAACATCCAGCCGCCTGGGTACCCCCAAGCAGCTTCTAGAACTTGGTGGTCGACCGGTTCTGGCACACACCCTGGCAGCAGTTCAGCAAACATCGCTCGATCCAGTTCTGGTTGTGCTGGGTCATGAACAAGATCTCATCGAACAGCGTATCGATCTTTCGCAAACGACCGTTGTTGAAAACCCTGAATTTGCGAGCGGGCAAAGCTCATCAGTACGTGCGGCGCTGCGATCGTTGTCCAACGACATCGATGCCGTGGTCTTCGTTCTCGGTGACCAACCACTCGTCGACCCGGACGTTATCGAAGCACTGGTAGAAGCCCGAAAGACCGAACGCGCGCTGATCGCTCAACCACGCTACGCTGAAGGTCGGGGAAATCCCGTGCTGATCGGTCGTGAGCTCTTCGAAGAACTCAGTGAAATTACTGGCGACATGGGCGCTCGTCCCTTGCTGGAACATCATCGCGATCAAATCGCTCTCATCGATGTTTCAGACAAACACCGACCTGGCGACGTCGATACACTCGCGGACTATGAAGCGCTCAAGCACCAGTTCGATGAACTCCAGAAACATGAGAAATGACGTACAACTTTAGCCGTCCGATTCGGTTCTGCCCGCACTGCGGCGAGACAGTTGAAACTCGCCTCATCGGTGGCCAAAACCGACCTCACTGCCCATCGTGTCGCGCCACGTTCTACCAGGATCCGAAGCTCGCGGTGGCCGTGCTCGTAAACGATGATGGTGAATTGGTACTTCAGCGACGCAAGATCGATCCAGGCAGGGGAAAATGGACGTTCCCATCCGGGTACGTGGAACGAGGCGAGCGAGTCGAAGATGCCGCGGTGCGCGAAGCATTTGAGGAGACAGGGCTCGAGATCCAGATCACTGGTCTGCACGGTCTCTACTCGCACCCAGGCAACCCGGTAGCTCTGGCGGTCTACACGGCCAATGCCGTCGGAGGCACGATAGCGGTGAGCGAAGAAAGTCTCGAGGTCGCAACATTTTCGCCAACGGCACTGCCTGAACTGGCCTTCGACCATGATGCACAGATCGTCGCCTCGTGGCTAGACCGGAAGCAGCGCCGGTAGCGTCCGAAGGCGGGTTCAAATTAGTCCGGAAGCTCGTCGGTTGCCTATCCGTGATAGCGCTACGACCGTGGATGGTGGAGGGCAATGATTCATATTCAAGTGCTCAATACCAATAGCGCCGGAGCCAAGCCTGTCACGATCGACAAGCTCGACGGCCTTGTTGGTGACCCGCATTCACTGATCTGGCTCGATCTCGCCGATCCTTCGGCAGAAGAATTCAAGCGCATATCCGAAGAGTTCGGTTTCCACCCTCTCGCGATGGAAGATGCCCAGAAGCGACATCAAAGGCCGAAGATCGACATCTACGAAGACTTCTTCTTCCTCGTCTTCTATGCAGTCCGAGAGCCGCCGGAAGCAGTCGAGTTCGACACGCAGGAGGTCGCGTTTTTCATCGGTTCAAACTATCTGGTGACCGTGCATCACGGACTGTGCAGTGAGATCGAGGGAACCGAGAGGCGATGGCGCGAAAATGTGCCACGCGGAAACCGGGCCGGCCCCGCGATCCTGCTCTATTCGATTCTCGATGCCATTGTCGACAACTATTTTCCGGTCCTTGACGCCGTTGCCGAGCGAACTGATGAACTGGAACAGGCGATTTTTGATTCGGACGGTCACGAAGCGCTCGAGCTCATCTTTCAGCTACGCAAGAACTTGTTGGCGCTACGCCGGATTCTGGCCCCCGAACGGGATCTCATGAGCGTCCTTGCTCGTCGAGACGTTGAACTCCTTGGCGAGGAGACGTCGATCTACTTCCAGGACGTCTACGACCACGTCCTGCGAGTAACCGACGCAATCGATACCTATCGTGACCTGCTTTCAAGCGCGCTCGATGCCTATCTATCAGTCACCTCGAACAACTTGAATCAGGTGATGCGAACGCTAACATCATGGAGCATCATTCTGATGTCGCTCGCCCTTATCTCCGGTATCTACGGTATGAACTTCGTCCATATGCCCGAGCTCAAGCTATCGTTTGGCTATTACGCTGCGCTAGCCGGGATGTTCGTCCTTGGCGGCACCCTCTACGCCTGGTTCAAACGCATCGACTGGCTCTAGCACGTCACATCTCCCCCACGACACGTGATTGCCGGGATTGCTCGTCCGGCAGTCGTCTGGCATGATCGCTATCAGTTCATTCCGAATTGTCAGCTGAGCTCCGACCGATGAAGAACCAAATGGAGGGTCGAAATGGCACAGGCGCTACGCTTTGGAATCTGCACCGACCAGAATCAACCGTGGGACGTCGTCCTGGAGCGGTGGAAACTGTTCGAGGAGATGGGATTCGACAGCGTTTGGGACTGTGACCATTGGGTGCAGCCAAGCAAGCCCAGCGGGCCGTATTTTGAAGCCTGGACGCTTCTAGCAGCACTGGCCGCTCGCACCGAGCGTATCCGCATCGGCGTTCTCGTCAGCTGCAACACGTTTCGCCATCCGGCACTACTGGCGAAAGAGGCGGTCACCATCGACCATATATCCAACGGTCGTTTAGAGCTTGGATTGGGCGCTGGCTGGTACGTACCTGAGCATGAAATGCTCGGCATCGACTTTCCGCCCGCCGCCGAGCTCGTTGGTCGCTTCAGGGAAGCGGTCGAGATTGTTGACCAGCTAATGCGCAACGAGTACACGACCTACGACGGAACGTACTACCAGCTGCATGAAGCAGCGTTTCGGCCCGCGCCAATCCAGACACCGAGGCCTCCTCTTACGCTCGGAGCGAAGGGGCCCCGGATGCTCGAGATCGTGGCTCGGTACGGAGACGCCTGGAATTCCTCTGGTTCACCGGAGGAGATGGCGAAACGCAATCAGATTCTCGACGAGCACTGCGAGCGAATCGGGCGCAACCCGGAGGAGATCGTGCGTGGCATGTACGGATGGGCAGCGATCATGCCCGACGATCCCTGGCAGTCGGTGGAAGCATTTCGCGACTGTATCGGACGCTATCGCGAAGCGGGTATCAACGAGTTCATCATCGATCAGCCGCGCGAGGAACAGTTCGATGTTCTTGAGCAGGTAGCCGCGGACGTCATCCCGTCGCTGCGCCGAGAGAACTGATCGACGCCGCGTTCTCTGGTCTGGTCAGCTACCGAATTTGACGGGGCGTCTCGCCAGCTACCAGCGATCGATGCGGGCAACGTGTCCAAACGGTTCAGACGGGCCTCTACCCCTGTCGGCTGCTGGCGGGCTGATTATCCAGATCCGCGCGACTCGCGATCTTGGGCGACTCAGCGTTGAGATCGAATCCTTCAGTGAGGGAATCGACCTCATCCTTGAGGTTCTGCACCTGACGCCCGAGCATCCAGAGATAGGCCGCGATCACGATCCAGGTTATGAGAAACGCTACGAACAAGTAGGTCAAATTATTCATGCGCCCATCGCTCCTTCTGCTTCACGCTCCGCCAAGGCAAATTGATAATCGAGCAGTTTGTCTTTGGATTGTTCGATCCCCATCTTCTGGTACATCAAATAGCCGTAGAGCAGGGTGAAACCCAAGAGACACACCATCAGAGCCACCACCATCTGGCCGGGCATTGCCGCGCCACTCGTGTTTATGACGGCCTGCGGGTGCAGCGTGCGCCACCAGTCGACCGACATGTAGATGATGGGAACGTCAATGAATCCAATGATCCCGATGACGGCCGAATAACGAGCGGCGCGTTCGCGCTCGCCTGCATAGGCACGTAGCATGAAGTAGCTGAGATAGATGAACCAGAGCAGGAGTGTAGTCGTCAACCGGGCGTCCCAGGTCCACCAGGTACCCCAGATTGGTCGACCCCAGAACGATCCGGTTATGAGCACCAACGTCGTAAAGACGAGTCCGATCTCGGCCGAAGCGCGCGCAATCTGGTCCCAAACGAGACTTCGCTTCCAGAGATAGAGGATACCTGCCACAAAGACGACAAAGAAGGCCAGGAACGCGACCCAGGCCATTGGAACATGAATGTAGAAGATCCGCTGGGCGTTTCCCTGGATGGCGTCTGTTGGCGCGTAAATCAATCCAAGGTAGAGTCCAATTGCCAGAGAGATACCGGCAAGCAGCCCAAGAATCATCCCGGCGTCGACCCGCCGCGCGCTGCCGCGCTGGTTCATTGCCATCCTACTCCTCCACGACACGATCGAAAACTGCGTATGCAATCGCCAGAAACAACAGATCATATGCTCCGAGAAGATTAAGCCACGGAACGAGGTCTCTTGTCTGCCCTGTCAAAATCAAGGTCGTGGCTCTCACAGTCGCAATAACGACAGGCAACAGGATCGGGAACATGAGCACCGGCAGCATCACCTCGCGAGAGCGGGTGCTCGCGGCCATCACGGCCAAAAGCGTCCCAATGGCGGCAAAACCGACTGTGCCCAATATGAGAACAAGAAAAAGGTATGGTCGAAACACATTCAGATTGAACAACGCGGCGAAGATCGGCACCGAGATGATCTCGACCAGGGTGATGAACAGAAAATTGCCGATGAACTTGCCCAGATAAATCGTGCCACGGTCGACAGGGCAGAGCAGTAAACCGTCGAGCGAGCCGCGATCGCGCTCAAGTGCGATCGAACGGCCCAGTCCGAGCATCCCAGCAAAATTAAAGGCAACCCACAGTGCCCCTGCTCCACTCGGAGCCCTGTTTACGCCGGTAAGATCGAAGGCGAAGTTGAATGTTACGATCGTCAAGACCGCGAAGACGAACATTCCGCCAAACAGATCTTTGGTGCGGACCTCGGTCAACAGATCTTTCCACAAGACTACCGAGATCTTGCTCGCCATGTCTCTCATCTTCGCGACAACCTTGCGTCGAGATCTTCCTCAACCAGATCACGCGCCGGGGCATCCAGGGTCAGGCGACCATTTTCGAGCAGGAATACACGATCGCCTGAGTAAAGACCAAAGCGTAGATCGTGGGTAGTCATGAGCACCGTTCCGCCGCCCACGGCATGATATTCGAGTATTCGTTCCAGCACGCGCATACCCTCACGATCGAGACCAGTATCTGGCTCATCGAGCAATAGAAGGGACGGCTGGTGGAGAATTGCACGGCCAATGGCAAGGCGTTGCTGCATACCGCGGGAGAACGTCCGTACCCGATCACGTCGCCGGGGAAACAACCCCACCAGATCGAGCACCTCTTCGGAGCGTGCAAGTTCATCACCGACATCGTACATACGACCGAAAAATCGGAGGTTCTCCAACGCGGTGAGGTCGTCGTAAAGATAGGGTTGGTGGGCAACGACGCCAACGTGTCTCCGAACCTCTTGCGCCGCTTCGGCGATAGATAGTCCATTGACACGCACAGTGCCCGAAGTTGGACGGCTAAGAGTCGATAGCACTCGCAGGAGTGTTGTTTTTCCGGCACCGTTACTACCCAACAGTGCGACCCGTTCACCGGACAGTAATTTGAAATTGAGGGAACGGAGGACTGATCTGCGGTCAAATCGCTTTGACAACTGCGATACGACGACTCTGGCGGAGCGAGGGGCCGCGGCAGCGTCCGAAATCGATGCCTGTGATTGCTGCTGGTCGGGCAGCGACTTCACGAGGCGGCGGGTTCCTTTTCCGCCGTGGATTGTGATTTGCGAGCCATGGCCCGGAGTTGAAGAATTTCGACTTCGATTTCCTCGTCGATTCCGCCGGTCTCCTTCTCCAGATCGCGCAGAACGACAGCGGCTTCGCGAATATATTCTGTCCGCGTTTCCTGATACTCGTCATCGGCCGTCTTGCCTGAGGCATAGTCGAAGTCAACGTCGCGAATCGCCTGCATGAGGTATTGTCTGCGTGCCTGCAGATCAGCAACGCGAGCCGGGAGGGTTGTAACCGTGTTCCTTTGCGAGCTGAAAAGTGGCTGTAGCACAAACGCGAATACGAGAATCGCGGCTACTGCCAAGATGAGATAGCCAATCATGAAATGCCTTGATCCGATCCAGCGAGTCCGCGAGAAGGAAGGTCCTCGGTGCCTGGCTGCTGAGCATCGACACCGGCGCCCGGAGGAACGAGCTTTCCGAGCAGGTCTTCCTCGAATGCGGCGACGTCAGTCCGAACACGTTCTTCAAACAGGGCCAGATCCGCGTCATCCACGGCCTCCAGCGAGACCGCCCCGTCTGGTCCGCCGGGTACCAATCGACTACGCTGCGTGACAAAGCCCAGGAGAATCAAGGCACCGATCAGAATCGCCCCAACCGGAATCCACCAGAGCGCGAGGGAGAATCCGTGCTTCGGCGGTTGACGCAAGATGGTTATGCCATAGCGACTGACGAAGTAATCCATGATCTGCTGGTGGCTCTCACCCTGATCGAGTTTCTGCTGGATAAGCTGTCGAATGTCGTGAGCCAGTTGTGCATTCGAGTCGCGTACGCTCTCACCTTGGCACACCGGGCAGTTGAGCGAGTTCGCGATTCCCAAAGCTTCGGGCGATAGCGGCTCATCCCCCGACGCGGCAGCGATAGTCGGCACGAGCAACAGCAGAATGAAGGCAGTGATGATCGCCAGTAGACTACGCTTCACCCAGGGCAGCCTCCCGAACGGGTCTAGTAACGCGACGTTCGGCCGGCCGTGCTGATGGCCAGAGCAACGTCAGAATACCAAGTACGTAGACCATGCCCCCCCACCAGATCCAGTTGGCCAGCGGATTGATGTACACGCGCAGACTGGCCGTCTGGTCCGACTCCCAGCGATCGAGCACGATATAGACATCGTTGATACCAATCGTCTTAATGCCCATGCGTGCCGTCGGCTGATTCTCGTAGCCGGTGTAGAAGAACCGCTTGCTCTGAATCGATGCCTGGTGGACGCCGTTCTGCGCCACATCAATCTTTGCGGCGACGACGTCGCCCTCCGACGTCGTTGTGTCGACCAAACCATTATATGTCAACGTGTATGGGCCGATGGTTGACGTGTCTCCTGGCTTCATCGTGAATTGGCGCTCGGTCTGGAAGAAGTGCGTTCCGATGATGCCAACCGCCAGCACAGCCATCGCCAGATGGACCACGTACCCGCCATACCGACGGTTATTCTTGCGCAAGAGGCTCGGAATTGCCGTCAGGTACCCTTCGCCAATCGAACGATGGCGGACGCGGGCACCGCGCACATACTCCGTCAAAATCGTTGTGACGGTAAAGACTACGGCAGAGAATCCAGCAACCGCAAGCGGGTTGTGAACCAGAACGGCAAAGACGATGATCGCGATAAACCCCGCCGCAAGTGGAACACGCAGACTCCGCAGCAGCGGGCGCCAGGAAGTTCGTCTCCAGGCCAGAAGCGGTCCTACCCCCATCAACACCAGCAACGCCAGCATAATCGGACCGTTCACCTGATTGTAAAATGGCGGTCCAACGGTGAGCTTAGTGTTGCGGAAGAGTTCGCTGAAGAGCGGAAAGATGGTACCCCAGAGCGTTGCGAAGGCCATCGCGGTGAAGAGTAGATTGTTGAGCAGAAAGCCCGATTCGCGCGACATGACCGACTCGATCGATCGCTCCGCCCGCAATCCTTTTACTCGATAGGCGAGGAATCCGATCGAAACGGTGACCACAATGGCCAAATATGACAGGAACCAGGTGCCGATCGACGACGTCGCAAAGGTGTGCACCGAAGCAATCAGACCGCTGCGCACGGTGAAGGTGGCAAAGACCGCTAAAATGTATGCGCCGACGATCAGAGACATGTTCCAAACCTTGAGCATGCCTCGTCGTTCCTGAACGATAATCGAGTGAATGAAGGCCGTGGCAAGCAACCAGGGTAGCAGGGCGACATTCTCTACTGGGTCCCAACCCCAGTAGCCACCCCAGCCCAACACATGGTATGCCCACCAAGCTCCCAACAGGAGACCGCACCCCAGGATTCCCCAAGCCACCAACGCCCAGCGACGGATCGAACGGATCCAGCCATCGCCCAGTCGCCCGGTGATCATTGCGGCCATTGCAAACCCAAACGGCACCGTGAAGCTCGCAAAGCCACCCAGCAAGAACGGTGGGTGCATCATCATGCCGGGATCGCGAAGCAACGGGTTCAGACCCGCCCCATTCAGCGGAGCGACCGGAAGCAGCGTAAACGGGCTCGAAATGAAGTTGAGCATGAAAAGGAAGAAGAGTTCCGTTGAGAGAACCGTCGCTGCAACATATGGAATGAGTTCTCGGTCTCGTTTGCGGTGCAAGAAGATAGCGAGAGATGAAAGGACGCCGGCGATCATTGCCCAGTAGAGCAGGCTGCCCTGTTGCCCTCCGTAGAACGCCGACAGCACGTAGTATGTAGGCATCTCGCGACTCGACCGTCCGGCAACGTAGGCAATCTGGAAATCATGAGTGAGGAATGCGGAAGCGAGTGCGACAACCGCGACCAGAATGAGAGCCGTGACACCCCAGACAGCCCGCAATCCGCTGTCGATCAATTCAGTCGCATGCCTCCGTGCTCCGAGGATCGATACCGCGATACCGTACAGAGCGAGCGCAAACGCGACGATAAGCGCTCCGGAACCGAGCTGCGCCAAGATGAATCCCTTCTAACCGCTCGTCTTCGTTGCCGCCGTAAACCGGGAAGGGCACTTTGTCAGAAGTGTGTCCGCTTGAAAGGTGCCGTTCGCGTGGTACGTGCCTTCAACGACAACCTGAACCTGATCCGAGAAGATATCGGGCAGGACTCCGTGGTAGACAACCGGAACGGTGTGCGAGCCGTCTGTAAGCACAAACGAGATTGGGTCGCCGGGCGCCCCCTTCTGGATCGTGCCCGATTTGACGTCACCACCCACTTGAACGTGCTGTCCGTCCATTGCTGCTGCCTGCTGCTGCAATTCTCCGACGGTGACAAAATAAGATGCCGCCGAGCTCTGAACCGCGTTGTAGATCAGGTAGCCGATGGCAGCAAAGATGACGAGGGCAACCACTATCAGCTTCGGATTTAGCAGGCGTGCTCGTTTGGAATTGACCGCGGCTGTTTCCGTCAAGCTCCCACCTCCTTCTCTTCCATTGAAACGCTAAGCGAGCAGTGAACGCTCAATTGCTGACCAACGATCTGTTGCCTCGTGCCCGGTGTAGTCAATGATATGGTCACCGTGTGATGCCCGTCGGATAAACGACCGACAGCGCGATGCCAACGACGAACGCAACAGTGCCCAACGTCAGAATAACCCAGGAACGGTTGAGCACTGACCTGGTTCTTCGCGGTCGAGATCGCGTGTTTCGAACGAATGTCCCGGTCAGCCAGAACGCAACCACGGCGGCCACGATCTTGACGCCAAGAAGAATGACATAGACGGTCGTGCCCTGGCCGTTCGTCAAACGATCGAAGGTCATCACAACCCCGGTAACGATCAAGATGACTGTAGCGACAGATGCCCATTCTCCAAATTCTGCCTGTGCGACGCGTCCAACCTCACGTGCCGCTGGATCAGCGCTGCGCAGGGCTGGACGAAGCGCGAGCACGTAGTAGGCGCCTCCTCCCAACCACAGAGCCGCAGCTACTGCGTGCGCCAGGCGCAGCAGCATCCGCGTTATGGCAGGTATATCCACAGGATGACCGCTCCACCTTCGTCAACTCACGCACTCTTCGTACTGTATCAAAACATTATCAACCATTATGGTCAGGAAAACCCCTTCAAAGCTTTAAGGATAGGAGTGGCTGCACGATTTGATCGTACATTCTCTGGCTCATCACATTCAAATAGAAAAAGCGATTCGTCAGAAAAAGGAGCCCGGTTACGATCAAGGTCGCGCCGCTCAGGGAGGAGATAACCTGATAGTGCCGGGTGATCCAGCGAAGGGCACTTAGCATGCGCCCGATTCCAACCCCTACAAGGATAAACGGCAAACCTAATCCAAGCGAGTAGAAGAGCAGCAGCAATGTCCCGCGAGCCGCCGTGTCGGATGCGCTCGCGTAGACGAGAATCGAGACGAGAAGCGGTCCAATACAGGGTGTCCAGCCGAACCCGAACGCCATGCCAAGCAAGAGTGTCTCTGAGCGTGTCAGCGATCGATTGAAGGTTGGGTGAAATCGGCGCTCACGATAAAGCCATGGAAGTTGGAACAGCCCGACCAGAAACAGGCCCGCCAATATCATGAACGCTCCTGAGAGCCGGTTCATCAACAAACGATGTTGCTGAAGCAGACCACCGATGCTTCCCGCCGAGACGCCGAGCGCAACGAAAACGAGCGTAAAGCCGGAGACGAAAATAATACTGGCGACCAACAGCCGCCTGACAGCCTCCGAGTTCTGTTTGCTTCCGTCAATGCTGACACCAGAGATCAGAGACAAATAGCCCGGGACGACCGGCGCGACACAAGGCGACACGAAGGAAACGACGCCGGCACCGAAAGCTGCCAACAGACTCAAACTCGCCGCGTCAGCCACCAGTCGACTCTTTCATCGCGTTCGTTAGCTGTGTCGTCGTTGTCACTGCTCCCGGGAATTTGCCCATCAGCTTGCCGGTCGGGCTCACGATAAATGTCTCAGGCACTCCTGCCACACCATAGTCAATCGCTATCGTGCCTTTCGTATCCGCGCCGTTCACGTAATTTAGACCGTATTGCTGAATGAATGTCTTTGAATCGGATGAGACATCCCACACCGCGACTCCGAGTACGACCACGTCCTTTGAATTCACCTGTTTGGTGTATCCGTTAATCAGAGGAGCCTCTGTCTGACAGGGTGGGCACCACGACGCCCAGAAGTTGATGATGACCGTCTTACCCTTGAAGTCAGAGAGTGAGACCTTCTTGCCGGTATTGAAATCAGTGATCGTAAAATCCGGCGCCTGTCGATTGGTGAACTGGATGAATACCCCCGGCGCGTTGATTCGTCCGCTCTGCGCGGTGTCAGCAGACTTTGGACCGAGCAATGTCCAGGCCAGTAATCCAAGAAGTAAAACGACTAACGACACGGCGATCGCCGGAATGATGCGTCCTCGAATCAACGAAAACCTGGTTACCTGCACAACTCATCCTCGTTGCAGCCGAGTCAATACGATGGCGGACCCGCTACAACCGCCACCCGATATTATGGTTCAGTGGATCGATTTTTCAAAGGAAAACTCCGGGTCCGTGGCAGAGGACCCGTCTGCACCCGGGTGGATCAGCCCTCGTCGAGGTAAGAAATCTCGGCTCCCAGTGACGTCAGTTTGCCAACAATGTCTTCATAACCGCGCCGGAGATGCTGGATTTCGTTGATGCGCGTCTCTCCCTCGGCGACCAGTCCCGCAAGGACAAGGCAGGCACCACTACGAATATCGAGTGCACGCACGTCGGCACCCTTGAGACGAGTTGGTCCGGAAATGATAGCTTGCTGTTTATCAATGACGCGAATGTCGGCGCCCATGTTCGAAAGCTGAGCTGAATAGCGCAGCCGATCGTTGAATACGCGTTCGAATACCCGGCTATCTCCCTCAGCCTGTGTCATTAGCACCGCAAAAGCCGCCTGCAAATCAGTCGGGAACCCGGGGAAGGGCAACGCCTGAATCTCAGTGGACGAAAGATTGCCGCGCCCTCTCACCAGCATTGAATCGGCGTTCCACCAAACCTCGGCACCCGACTCGCGCAGCTTTGAGGTCAGCGGAACCATGTCCTTTTCCGAAACGTGATCGAGGATCACCTCTCCATCCGTGATCGCGGCGGCGATCGCGATGGTCCCAGCCTCGATGCGATCTGGAAGAATCGCTGCCCGATATCCACGCAACCGATCGACGCCGTCCACCCGGATGTGCGGCGTTCCAACTCCGCGAACTCGCGCCCCCATGTCCTCCAGCAATGAGCCGACAAACGCAATCTCCGGCTCGGTCGCGGCATTGACGATGGTCGTCGTGCCACGCGCTAGTGTGGCCGCCATCAGCAGGTTCTCGGTACCGGTGTGGCTGGGATAGTCCATGTAGAGTTCAGCGCCGCGAAGCCGGCTGGCTGACATTCGGTAGCCGGATCCCTCCATATCGATCACAGCACCCATGCGACGAAATCCGCGAAGGTCCACGTCCACGGGACGAGTGCCGAGTTTGCAACCACCCGGCGCAGTTGATCCAGCTCGGCCGAATCGAGACAACAGCGGGCCACTCACCAGAAAAGATGCACGCATCTTTTCAACAAGGTGTGCCGGCGCGTCAAACTGGTCCACGTTGCGAGCACAGATTTTGAGGCGATGAGCAGCCTGGTCGAAATCGACTTCGGCGCCAAGCCAGCGCAACAGTTGGACCATGACCAGCACATCTTCCAAGACCGGAACGTTTTCCAGTAGGCACTCTTCTTCGGTGAGCAATGCGGCAGCCATCGCCGGCAATGTCGCGTTCTTGGCGCCGTCAATGCCGACGCGCCCCGAGAGCCTGGTGCTTCCGCGTGTCACGATCGTCTTGGCCTCGGTGGCTAGCTGCATGCCGTTCTCCCCAGTTTGGTCCGATCGATTGCAGACGTCATGAGTACTGATCTCGATGTCGAAGTCGATGAGAGGTTGGACACGTCCCCACTCGTCCAGCCTTGCTCAAAGCATAAACGAAAACGGAGAATGGTGAATGCCATCCTCCGCCTTTCTGTCACAGATTACTGGTCCGCCGGGACTCGCCTGAGAACGGGAATTTGGCTATTCGGAGCCTGACCGCGGTCCAGACGGCTGACGTCCGCGAATGCGCTGTCCAATCCGAAGTCGAATCATTGATCGTCGCAGGGCAATCTCGGCACGTGTGAAGTCGATGTTGGCGGTTCGCTCAGCCAAGCGTGCCTCTGCCCGATCTCGCGCCTCTTGAGCGCGGACGATATCGATTTCTTCGGCTCGCTCCGCGCTGTCGGCCAGAATCCGCACCTGATCATGGGCGACTTCAAGAAACCCGCCGAACACGACCAAGGACTCCTCCATGCCACCCTTTTTGATCCGCATCTCACCAAATGCCAGAAGCGATACGATCGGGGCGTGACGTGGCAAGATGCCGAGCGTGCCATCCGCGCCGGGCGCCACGACCATGTCAACATCGTCTTCCTGAAAGACGACGCGCTCACCGGTCACAACCTCGACCCGTAGTTTAGCCATGCTTCTCCCTCTGCCGCAGTAAGAACGCTCCGCGCGTCACGAACTAATCAGCCGTGATGACCGGCAATTAGTTCTCAGTCTCCATTTGCTGCGCGGTCTCGACTGCTTCGTCAATACCACCGACCATATAGAACGCTTGCTCCGGGAGTGCGTCGTGCTTGCCTTCGAGAATCTCCTTGAAGCCGCGCACCGTTTCGGAGCGCTCAACGTAACGGCCGGGTCGACCGGTGAACGCCTCAGCCACGAACATCGGCTGAGTCATGAACCGCTGGATCTTTCGAGCGCGCGTCACTGTGAGTCTGTCATCCTCGCTCAGTTCTTCCATTCCGAGAATCGCGATGATGTCCTGCAGGTCACGATAGCGCTGAAGAACTCTCTGCACTTCACGCGCGACATCGTAGTGATCGTCACCGACGATTTGCGGGTCGAGAATCCGAGATGTTGACGCCAGCGGGTCCACAGCCGGGTACAGACCTTGGTCGGCGATCGATCGTTCGAGTGAAATTGTCGCGTCAAGGTGAGCGAATGTCGTAGCCGGAGCTGGGTCAGTATAGTCGTCAGCGGGAACGTAGACGGCTTGCACCGACGTAATAGAACCACGCTTGGTCGAGGTAATCCGCTCCTGCAACTGGCCCATCTCAGAACCAAGAGTCGGCTGGTAACCCACGGCGCTCGGCATACGACCGAGAAGCGCGGATACCTCGGACCCGGCCTGCACAAACCGGAAGATATTGTCGATAAACAGGAGGACATCTCGTCCCTCGTCACGGAAGTATTCGGCCATCGTAAGGCCCGTCAGGCCTACACGCAGGCGCGCTCCTGGCGGCTCGTTCATCTGCCCGAAGACGAGTACCGTCTTGTCGACGACACCGGAATCGTGCATCTCGCCCCAAAGCGATGTTCCTTCGCGCGTGCGCTCGCCGACTCCCGTGAAGACCGAATAACCACCGTGCTCAGCGGCAATGTTACGAATGAGTTCCATGATGATAACGGTCTTGCCGACACCCGCGCCGCCAAAAACGCCGGTCTTACCACCCTGGGTAAACGGCGCAATTAGGTCGATGACTTTGACGCCGGTCTCAAACACCTCGACTTCGGTCGACTGCTCTTCAAAAGACGGAGCCAAGCGGTGAATCGGATACTCGACATCGGTGCTGACCGGGCCGGCATTGTCAACCGGCTGGCCCAGAACGTTGAAAATGCGGCCGAGTGTTGCCGGCCCGACTGGCACTTGGATCGACTCGCCAGTATCCACGGCCTTGGTGCCACGGCGCAATCCGTCGGTCGTCGACATTGCGACTGCACGCACCCAATCGTTACCGAGGTGCTGCTGAACCTCTAAGATCAGCGGCTGATCGGTGCCCTCGCGCTCAACGGCGAGCGCGTTGTAGATCTGCGGTAACCCATCGGGTGGGAACTCGACATCGACAACCACGCCTTGGATTTGAACGATTGTGCCAGCTGCCATATTGAATCGTTTCCTCTCGATCTCACCCAGTAATCGAGACTGCTAGCTCCACCCGGCATCAGGAAAGTGCCGCGGCTCCAGCTGCAATCTCCGAAACTTCTCGCGTAATCTGTGACTGGCGCACCTTGTTATAGGTCAGCGTCAGCTCTCTCACCAAATCTCGAGCATTATCAGTTGCACTTCTCATCGCAACCATCCGCGCACTATGTTCGCTCGCAATGGATTCCAGCAACGCTTGATAAATCTGAACCTCTACAAATCGGGGAAGCAATGCCTGCAACACGGCAGCCGGACTCGGCTCGAAGATGTAGTCGGTAATATCTCCGGAGCCTTCCTGCGCTTCAATTGGCAAGATTTGTCGTATCTCGGCCGTTTGCCGGAGCGTATTGATGAATCGAGTGTAGGCCACAAAGACTGCGTCTACCTTCTCGGACTCGAAATCGGATATCGCGACTCGCACAATCTCCCGAACCGATTCGAGCGACGGCTGTTCGCCCGATTGTGGGAAATCGGCAGTTAAACGCTTTCCGAAACGCGTGTAAAAGTCGCTACCTTTTCGTCCAACAGCAATCATGTCGACGTTATCGACCCCTTCGGGTCGTTCGTTGGCCATGAAACGCAAGGCGCCGCGAATGACGTTTGCATTGAACGCACCGGCCAGACCCTTATCAGACGTTATCAGGATGATTTCAGATCGGCGGATCGGTCGCTGAATGAGCAAAGGAAACTGCGATTGCTCTTCGACACCCACAGACGCGAGGTCACCGATCATGGCGCGAATACGATCTGCGTAAGGGCGGGTGGCCATTACCTGCTGCTGCGCACGGCGCATTTTCGACGCGGCCACCATTTCCATTGCGCGCGTAATCTGAGCGGTGTTTCGCACACTGCGAGTTCTACGCTTGATCTCACGAGGTGTCGCCACGCTCTACTCCCCTCTTGCCGTTGATCGCCTAGCGCGCGGCCGCTGCAGACCAGATGCTGCTTTTGAATTCGCTGGCTGAAGTGCGAATTTCCTCGATAAGCTCGTCACTCAAGCGCTTCTCGTCGACAATCTTCGCTAGTAGATCGGCTTTCGACGTGCGCATGTAATCAAGATACTGGGTTTCGAACTCACGAACCTGCTCTACCGGCACGTCATCGAGAGGACCATTGGTTGCGGCCCAGATCATCACGACTACTCTTCGACCGGCATCGGCTTGTACTGTGGTTGCTTCAAGACCTCAGTCAATCGCTGACCACGATCGATCTGGCGTTTCGTAGCTGGATCGAGATCAGACGAGAACTGGGCAAACGCCGCCAACTCGCGGAATTGGGCCAAATCGAGGCGCATGCGGCCCGCGACCTGTCGCATAGCTCGAATCTGCGCGTCACCGCCAACAC
>CAVUBN010000012.1:0-134262 GCA_963739715.1 uncultured Chloroflexia bacterium
CCGGGCTGTGCGTTTTCTCCTACCGACGCAATTCGCTCAGGAGAATGACGATCCGAATATCCGAGGAGCCCTCTGGGAAACGATGAATGTTCCGGACGGCAGCCCCTGCCCAGGCTTTCTGATCCGCGACATCTCGACGATTTTCATGATTCGAGCCTTCGACAAGCTGCTGACCTCAAGCGATGTGCTTGAGGGAGAGCTTGCCTCGCTCGACAACACCATGCCCTGGTAGTTCGCAGAAGAGAGTAGAGGCGGGACCTGTGCCCGCCACCGTGGTTGTGTCCTGAATCTACCCCAGCGGTCGAGGCGGGACCTGTGCCCGCCACCGTGGTTGTGTTCTGAATCTACCCCAGCGGTAGGGACGGGACGTGTGCCCGTCACCGTCGTTGTATCTTGAATCTACCCCTGCGGTCGAGGCGGGATCTGCGCCCGTCACCGTGGTTGTGTCTTGAATCTACCCTTGCTCGGCGGGGAAATGCGCGGATCGTCAAGGGGAATTGTGAGCCGATGGAGGTGTTGGTAGCCGTCCGACGGAGGCGGGTACAGGCCCCGCCTCTACTTTTCCTGGTCGGAGGGTACAAACCACAGCATGCCGGTCAACCAATGTAGTGGTGGGCGTTTCTGCCCGCCTCAGCTTGCTCGTCGGGGAAATGCGTGGATCGTC
This sequence comes from uncultured Chloroflexia bacterium, assembly GCA_963739715.1. GTDB lineage: Bacteria > Chloroflexota > Chloroflexia > Thermomicrobiales > Thermomicrobiaceae > CALAGB01. The sequence goes on from CAVUBN010000012.1 coordinate 665, forward strand.
AGGGAGAAATCTGAGCCGATGGAGGTGTTGGTAGCCGTCCGACGGAGGCGGGTACAGGCCCCGCCTCTACTTGTTGAAGTGGAGTGCAGCCTGCCGGAGCGTTCGACGGGCTACAACGAGCCGTCTGATAGATCGTAAACGAAGGAACCACCAAACGGGTACCGAATCCATTCATCAACGAGTCCCGCTCGCACAGGATTGGTGAGAATGTATCTCAGGTATTCTGATTCGTCCTCCTGATCTCGTAGAAGATGATCGTGGAAGGACCGTTGCCAGAGTCGACTGTTGTTCGCTCGCTTCCATGACAACCGCGTTGTCGCGCTCTTGAATTTTCCGATGAAATCGATGATTCCTGTATTACCTTCGACAGCGAGCAGCAAATGGAGATGATCGGGCATGAAGCAATAGGCAAGGACCGCTATTGACTGCTCGGCGGCTTGATCGCGTAATTGATCGATACAGTCTGTCGTGAACTGTGCGTCGTCAAATATCCTCGTGCGTTCCAGCGCGGTGATTGTGACCATAGCACGTAGCCCCGGCTGGGAATAGATATCGGCTGGCAGCCGAATTCGTTTTCGGTTATGAGGTTCACGATCGTGGGGCTGCTTGTTGAACATCGCTCATTCAGCAGATAGCCCATGCGATGGGCCAGAGACGTTCATCGGTATCCAGACGCCCATTATCTGTTGTGTTCTCGTAGGGTACAAATCTGCTCCTGCCGAATGTCTTCCGTAGCGGCGGGACCTGTGCCCGCCTCGGTCTCTTGGCCCTACACATATCGACCTCGTAAAGCCCTCAACGTTGAGGGCAAATTGATTTCATTATGCGGTCGGTAACACTGCCGGGCACAGGTCCCGCCGCGATGGAACATGGGCGAACGAACCTCGACGGGATGCTGGCGGCCACAGGTGCCCGCCTGCGTACGGAACACGGGCGAACGACCGTACCTAGACAGGAACTGGCGGGCACAGGTCCCGCAGCGACGGACGCGGGAGGCCCTGGCCTTCACAGTTGGACTTCTCACCTCACCCGGTAGAAGCAATTGACGGAGTGGTCGTTGACCATGCCGACGCTCTGCATGAAGGCGTAGCAGATAGTCGTGCCGACAAAGGTGAAGCCGCGCTTCTTCAGGTCCTTGGAAAGTATGTCCGATTCTTTCGTGCTCGACGGGATGTCTCCCAGCCCTGTTGGTGGATGCTCCCGCACGAGAGGCGCTCCCCCAACGAACGACCAGACGTAGGCGGAAAATCCGCCCTTCTCCTGTTGTACCTCGAGGAATGCCCGCGCGTTCTTCACCGCTCCAGCGACTTTGAGCCGGTTCCGCACGATGCCGGGATCGGACAGCAACTCAGCGATCTTTTTGTCACCGTATTCAGCAATGAGCTTCGCATCCCAACCGTCAAATGCTCGTCGAAAGTTCTCCCGCTTCTTGAGAATGGTCGACCAGGAGAGTCCGGCCTGGAAGCCCTCCAGCATCAGTCGCTCGAAGAGTTCATCGTCGTCGAAGCAGGGAACGCCCCACTCCTCGTCGTGGTAGGCGATCATCAACGGATCGCTGCCGACCCACTCACAGCGGTTAATCGTCGTCACGGTAACGTCCTCTTGCCTGATTCGAATGGCCAACCGACGCAGGCTCAGTGCCTGACCGATGATACGTTTTGTGGCTTCTGAACTAAAGAAAGAAGGTCGGCGTGGTCTCGATGTACTGTTCGAACCGTCCGAAGGGCCGATCACTCATCACGTAGGAGAAGAATGGATCAAGGCGGAAGCCACGCCCGAGTAGATAGCTGACGGCGGAACTGTTGATCATCGGGACGACGACGGTCAAGCTCGATTGACCCTCACCAGCCGCGATCGATTCGGCGTGTGCCAGCACGGCCGGAAAGTCGGCGGGATCGAGCAGCGCAAACGGCCCGGTCCCCTTCCCAACGTAGCCATAGCCCACTACCTGACCATCGCGCCGGTAGAGCAGGCCTGGCCGATCAGCCAGGAGCCAGCGATGATCGACATCGCGTCGGTGTCCGAGCACGTTTTCGTCGATCCGTGCGATCTCTTCCAGCACGTCCTCACTCACCACGACTCGCTCGAACGTCAGATCGGTCGGAACCGACGTCGGTTCGGGGGAGCGAACGAAGGAGTAGTTCGGGAAGCGGATAAAGACGCCCGCCTTCATGTACTGAGCCAGTGCGGGCAGATCGGGTGTCGCGAGAACGCAGCGTGTCGTGGCGCCGCCGGCCGGGAAGGCGCGCTTGAGCAGTTCGGTACCGATACCGGCCGACTGCGCCTCCGGTAGCACGAAGAGCTCGGTCAGCTCGCGCAGACCGCCGCGCAGGATTGAACGTGCTACGCCGACCATTTCCCCATCCCGCTCTGCCACCCAAAACTGATCGGCGGTGCGTGCCAGATGCTCGTAAAGGGTGAGTTGCGTCTGAAGCTCCCGCTCCAATCCGGCTTCATCGATGGGTGATGCACCATCTTTCCAGCCGCTCCGCTGCACCAGATCGTCGAGGGACCGTTCGGCGACTTCGTTGATAGCGCGCGTGTCGGCGAGCGTTCCCCGCCGGAAGTGGACGCCCGGCTGTTGATCACACCGGGCTCTTTCCCGTCTCTGACATCATCGTCATCTTCAGCGCGCCTCAGGCGACGATCTCGCGACCGGCATCGAGCTGCTGGTACTCGCCGGAGCTGATAATCTCGCGCAGCAGCTGCACTACCTGCCACAGCTCGTGGTAGGAGGTGTAGAGAGCGATCGGAGCCAGGCGTACGATGTTTGGCGGTCGGAAATCGGGGATCACGTTGCGTGCCTTCAATGCACGCGCGATCTGCGGCCCGTGTTCATGCTCGACGGCAACGTGACCGCCACGCCGTTCCGGCTCGCGTGGCGTGCCGATGTGATAGCCGTAGGCCGGTCCGGTTAGCCCCGAGCGCTCAATCAGCTCGATCAAGTAGTCGGTCTGCGCCAGTGACTTCTCCCGAACGCGGTCGATGCCAGCTTCGCCGATGATGCGCAATGAGCCAACCAATGGCGCCGACGACAGAACGGGGATCGTGCTGATCTGCCAGGCACCCGCACCGGCGGCGCTCTCCCAGGTGTGGAGCATGTCGAACTGATGCTCCTTCTGGTAACCCCACCAGCCGGTCAGGCCGGGCAGCTTCTCGAAGTGCTTGCGGTTAACGTAGAGGCTGCCGACACTACCGGGACCTGAGTTGAGGTACTTGTAGTTGCACCAGAAGGCGAAATCGACGCCCCATTCATCGAAGCGGTGCGGGATCACGCCGGCTGAATGAGCGCAGTCAAAGCCGATCGGGATACCACGCTGATTAGCGGCGGCGGTTAGCTTGGCGATGTCAAACAGCTGTCCCGAGCGATAGAAGACCGACGGCATCAGCACCAGAGCGACATCGTCGGTCATGGCGGCAATCACATCATCTTCGTCAATCGTCCGCTCGTCGCGACTCGCTACCAGCACCAGATCGCGTTCCGGCTCTCCACCATGCAACGTGATGTGACTGCTAAGGGCATAGACGTCCGAAGGGAAATCGAGCGATGTCGCCACGATCTTACGTCGCGCTCCTTCAGGCTTGTAGAAGGTCGCCACCAGGTTGTGCAGGTTGACGGTTGTCGTGCCTGTGACGATGACTTCATCTGGCTCGGCGCCGACCAGTGAGGCACTCAGCTCCCCAAGCTGCTCACCCATGTAGAACCAGGGCGGATCGGCCCGAAGCCAGCCGTCGATGCCGAGATTCTTCCAATCGCCCAGCGTCTTGAGCACCGCCTCCTCGGCATCTTTCGAAAGGAGGCCCAGCGAGTTCCCATCCATATAGATGCTTCCCGGCTGGACGTAGAAGCGCTCGCGAAAGCGAGCCAGCGGATCGCGCTCGTCAAGCTGACGTGCATGAGCTTCGCTGGTAAATCGCAGGTCGGCGGGAGATTCGGGCATGATCGCCTCCGTCTCGGCTATCGTCTCATCAATCCTGGTGCTAATTGTGATCGCACCGGTCATCCGGACCGGCTAAGCGGCACGACCAGCCTATCATACTGGTTCGCCGTCAAAAGCTGGACTCTGGAGAGTGATACCCGCACCGCCGAAACTGCTGTAGGATGGCAGGGTTATTAGCGATCGCAGATCACCTGATCGTGATGGTATGGTCCCCGAATTTGGAGATGGTGTAGCAACGTATGAGCAGTCCTTTGAAGTCTAAGCTTCCGCTGGCGAGCCTTCGACGTGAGCATCCGGACCGATCCCTGGATGAATCGGACGTGGATGAGAACCCGTTCGAGCAGTTTGCGCAGTGGATGGAAGAGGCGATGGAAGAGGGGGGCGTCGAGGTTAACGCAATGACCCTGGCCACCGCCACGTCAGATGGCATTCCCTCGGCGCGAACGGTCCTGCTCAAAGGGTTCGACGAGCGTGGCTTCGTCTTCTACTCGAACTACGGAAGTCAGAAGGGTCACGAGCTCGCCGAGAACCCGCACGCTTCACTCCTGTTCCACTGGTCTAAATTGGGCCGGCAGATTCGCATCAACGGTGACGTGAAACGAACGTCGGCCGAAGAGTCTGAAGCCTACTTTCACAGTCGCCCAACCGGCAGCCAGATAGGGGCTGCCGTGTCACATCAGAGCGAAGTCATCCCGAGCCGCGAGTGGCTCGAGCAGCGGCTGAAGGAGCTGGAAGAGGAGTATGGCGATCAAGAAGTTCCACTGCCGCCCTATTGGGGCGGGTTCCGTGTAACGCCGCGGTCGATGGAGTTCTGGCAGGGCCGTCCAAGCCGTCTTCACGACCGGTTACGCTACACCCTGCAACCTGACGGCTCCTGGGTCATCGAGCGTCTTTCGCCGTAAGAGCTTGATGTCAGTTCACGGCCCTCAGTTGACTTGCACCGGCACCTCGAAGGTCTTGAGTGGCGCGACACCGGTCTCCCATGATCGGTGGTAGATGAGCTTCAGCGTCGTCTGGCCTGACGCGGCAGCCTCGAAGCGCAACGTAGTCCGACCACCGGAACCGATCGCGGTGCTGGCCGGTGTGAAAGCCGCTTCGCCGACCTGCTTGAGTACCGACGTGTCGAGGGATTCCGCTTCCCACTGGTAACCGGTGGTTGGATTCCCCTCGAGTGCCACCTCGAGAGTTTCACCGACCTTCAGGGTGACCGTCTTGCCGGCATCGTTCGCCCCGATCATCTTCGTCTTATTGCCATTTGATCCGCATCCAGTCCCGACCAGGACGAGGGCAAGTACCACAACAAACGCGACATAGGCTCGACGCATGCGAGACCCCCTTGAGAATTGGCGCAAGTGCCGGGTGGTGACTCAGCCTGGCTGAGCGCAGCCGCTAAAGCCTGGTTCCCGGCCACCATTCACAGGATAGGGCGAAGCACATATCAGTCGCGCGTATTTTGTCAGACTCGAAGTTACACGTATGCATCATTTTTTCGTTCTATCGAGACGGGAAACACGCCGGCATTGACACCGTGGATCCAGACGCAGGTACGGCGGAACCGATGGCCTGTAATGATTCTGTGATCGTTAATGACGCGGCGTAACGAATTCGGAATGACTGCTGGGGCAATATTAAGGTGAGGCCTTTCCCCGAGGTCTCACGCCGCCCGGACGTGACGGTCACGCGAGGGCGGCGGTGCATTTCATCTGACGGAAGTAGTCTAAAACGCTGTAACCCGTGTTGGCGTGACACGGATCGCTACTGAGTATTCTTGTGCGAACCCATCCGGCGTGGTACCAATGCGCTTGATACTTTCCCGATACTTTTCGATCATCGCCGGAACATCGGTTGCCACGCCAGTGTTCCGATCGATCTCGGCGCGACCCTGCAGGCGAGCGACGTGCCCGCCTTGTGGATTCGAATTGAAATTGAGCGCAACCCGCGGATTCTGCTCGATGTTCCGAACTTTCGATTTGTCTGGCTGAGAGTAGATCAACACGGTCTCGCCATCCCAGAGAAACCAGACCGGTACTGATTGCGGCTGACCTTTCGGAGTGACGGTCGTGAGCCAGATGATCTCCTCCTCGCGCAGCCGCTCTTCGGCAAGCTTTCCGGCACTCGTGTTCGTGTCGACCATGTAGCCAAGCCCTTCTGTTTCAATACGTCGTTCCGAATATCTGGAACAAGTCGACGCCGGTTTCTATTCTGCGAACTGGCGCGTTGGACGAAACGATCGCGATTGATCATAAACACAAACGGGGAGCGTCTGTGCTCCCCGCCTGTGTGGGATCCGGAAAAATCAGAAGGCTAGTAGATCTCGAGATAACGCTCGATCTCCCAGGTACTGACGTGCTTGCGAAAGGCGTCCCATTCTTGCTTGCGTGCCTCGAGCAGCCGCTCGAAAACATGCTCACCGAGCGCGTCACGCACGACGTCGTCCTTCTCGAGCTCCGAGATCGCTTCGCCGAGCGTTGCCGGTAGAGTGGCTACGTTGCGGCGGCGCAGATCTTCCTCGGTAAAGTGGTACAGATTCTCCTCGACCGGCTCCGGCAAGGGTAGTTCGTTCTGGACGCCGTCGATGCCGGCCGCGAGCATCACCGCGTAGACGAGATATGGATTCGAGGATGGGTCCGGGCAGCGAAGTTCGATGCGCGTCGCGCCGGTGCGTCCGGCTCGAATGGAGGGTACGCGAATGAGCGCCGAGCGATTCTGCCGCGCCCAGCTCACGTAAACTGGTGCTTCGAACCCGGGGACGAGACGTCGATATGAATTAACCAGCGGTGCCAGTACGGCGGCCATGCCGCGTGCGTGCTTGAGCTGACCTGCGATGAAGTGCTTGGCGATCTTCGATAGACCGTATGGGTCGTCCGTATCGACGAAGGCGTTGTCGCCGGATTCAAGAAAGGCCAGGCTCTGGTGCGTGTGCATGCCCGACCCAGCGATACCCTCGACCGGCTTCGGCATGAAGGTCGCATGGAGTCCGTTTTGCTGGGCGATTGCTTTGAGGGTGAATTTAAAGGTGACCGCCTGATCGGCAGTCAGCATGGCATCGGCGTATTCGAAATCGATCTCATGCTGGCCAATGGCTACCTCATGATGGCCCGCTTCGACCCTGATCCCGAGCTCGCCCAAGGCGCGTATCATGTCCTTGCGCACTTCAGCCGCCAGGTCGGTCGAGAGGTCGAAATAGCTGCCACGGTCGTGCGGTAGGGTGTCGATCTTGCCGTCGGTCGTTCGGAACAAAAAGAACTCGAGCTCCGGACCGGTGTAATAGGCATAGCCCAGCTTTGCGGTCCGCTCCAACTGGCGCAGCAAGACCGCGCGTGGATCACCGGGAAAGAGATCGCCATTCGGTTTGAAGACCCAGCAAATGACGCGTGCCGTGGTGTTGCGCCCGCGATTCCAGGGGAGCACAGCAAAGGTCGTGAGATCCGGCATCAGGAACATATCGCTCTCAGCGATACGGGCAAAACCGGCAATCGACGAGCCATCGAACCACTGACCGTGCTCGATCACGTCCGGGAAGATCTCGATCGGGATCGTGACCATCTTGACGAGGCCCATGACGTCGGTGAATTGCAGGTTGACGAACTGCACGCCCTCATCTTTCGCCCGACGAAGCACGTCTTCGGGGCTCGGGGTCGTCGTCTGCCTGCCGGCGGGAACGATTTCGAGAATCACTCTCGACACTCCTTCAGAGTCTCATCAGTTTGGTGAAGTTAAAAAGGGGCTATCCCTGTCGCCTCAAAACTCTAACCGTTGCCGTCGACCACAACAACGGTCTGTGACCCTAATCCGATGCTGGGGATTTGTGCAGAACGCACAAGTAGCGCGTTGTCGTGCTGACCGAGATGCGGTAGTTCCACCCAGTTCGGTAGCCATAATGGTGGTTTGCCGTTGCAGCAACAGAGAAGAGGAGCTTGATTCCTCCCGCGATAAAGGAGTGATGGACTACCCGACGTCGTCCGACGTAGGCATATCGAAAGACTCGTCAGCTAGGTTGTCTCTCAACGGTGCCGCGAGTTCATCCGGTCGATGGACGTGGATATCGTGGTCGGTTCGTTCGAACTAGTACGTGCGACAGTGAGCGATTCCGTGTTGGAAGCTGTCGAGTCCTTGCCGCTTCTGACTGGCGAGCCCGACATTAGCTGGCCCGGCCGAGTCCCGCCAGTTGCCCGCCCGTACAACTCAGGCGGGCTTGCCGGTTGGTGGGCCGGGGTTCATAAAGTCGACGCCTGGGTGGCGTGCCCGGTAGATCCAACCGAGCAAGACGCCGACCGCACAGAGGGCGGTCATCGTTCCCACTGCCAGCCGCACGTCGAAATTCTGGGCCAGTGCTCCGATGAGCAGGCTGCCAAGAGGCGCAGTGCCAGCGTTGAGGAAGATGTAGAGGCTCATGACCCGCCCGCGTAGCTCACCGGGCGCCGAAAGCTGCAATCGCGAATTGGCGGTGGCAGTGAAGGTAATGCTGGCGAAGCCGAGAATGACCAGAATACCAAGGGTGAGCGGGAGCAACGTCGAGACTGCCAAAAGGCCGAGCAAGATGGTGAAGGCGATGGCACCAGCAAGCAGCATGCGCTCGGTGGGCCGGCTCAGGTAGGCCATGCTCAGCGCGGCCACGAGTGAACCGACGCCAAGAGCCGTCATCAAGGTGCCGAAACCCAGGGCGTTCGTGCCGAGGACGTATTTGGCCACCAGCGGCAGGATGACGGTGAAGTTGTACCCGAAGGTTCCGATAAACCCCATCAAAATCAGCGGCAACAGCACAGCCGGTGTGCGTGCTGCGTAGGTGATACCCTCCCGCATTCGGGCGAGCACCTGGCCACGTACCGGAGTAGGGACGTTATAGAACTCGGCCGGACGCATCATCATGAGCCCGGCAATCACTGCAATGTAGCTCACCGCGTTGACGTAAAACGGCACGTCGATGGTGAAGGCCGCGATCAGCGCGCCACCAATGGCCGGCCCGATAATACGAGCCGCGTTGAACAGGCTGGAGTTGAGCGCGACGGCGTTCGACAGGTTTTCCGGCCCGACCATCTCACTCACGAAAGCCTGGCGAGTCGGATTGCCGAAGGCTGATGCCAACCCGAGGACCGCCGCCAGAATGTAGATGTGCCACACCTGTACCTGATTTGTCGTGATGAGGATGGCGAGAACGAGCGACTGAATGGCCATCAATGCCTGAGTAATGATGATCACCTTGCGTTTCGGGAAACGATCGGCCAGCACGCCGCCGTAGAGGGAAAAGACGGTGATCGGTAGGAACTGCAGCGCGCTTACCATGCCCAGCGCGAAGGAGGAGTCAGTGAGCCTCAGGACAAGCCAGGCCTGGGCAATGCGTGCGATCCAGGTGCCGATAAGTGAAATGAGCTGGCCGAACCAGTAGAGGCGGTAGTTGTAGTTGCGCAGTGACGAGAAAGTTCGGCCAACGGACCGCACACCCAGCGCTGAAGGGGGCATCCCGGATGTCTCGACCGGCGCGGGTTTCTTACTGGCGCGCTCGTTGGTGCTCATCCGCGTATCATACGCGGTCGACGCAATAACGCAACGTCACTAAATTAACAGCCTAACGCGAACCATCTCGATGAATTGCTGTTCGGCCTGATAAAAGCACTGAATGGGTCGTGGCAATCAATCGCTATCAAACTTCCAGCGAGTCGGCGTCTTGAGGAAATCCTGCTCAGTCCAGGCCATGACCACGTCAGGCCGAAGCGCGTAGGTGACGTCGTTCGACTGTGGGTCATCAATGTCGGGGCGAAAGGCGTACTTGGCCTCATAGGCGTCGGCGTATTTCTCGAGCATCACACGATCGGTCAGTTCCTCTACGTTTCCTTCGAGGATCACCACATCGTCACCACTCTCGACGTGAACAACGACGGCTGAATTGGCCGCCAAATTCTTCCCTTTGCGCGAAGTACGGCTCGTACCAAAATGGATGATGTCTTCAATCCAGATGCCCCAGACAGGACTGACATGTGGCCGGCCATCCGGACGCGTGGATGCCACCCAGTAGTTGCGAGACTTCTCCAGTTGATCGCGAACCCATTCCAGCGACAGCATTCCCTCGTCGTCCAGATTGACCCCGTAGCCCTTGGCCAGTCCCGGCCGGCTTCGCCGGGCGTTGCGATCTTCGAATCTAGTTGGTCGGTCTGCCATCGCCCACCTCTCATCCGGTCTGGACCAGTATTGTCAGCACATCCCAGCCAGGTTATGCCAGAAATAGGACATCTGCCGTCAAATTTCAAGCTTGGGTACCCTCCAATACGACTCAATACCGTGACGGTGCGGAACGTCAACTTCTCCTGTTCCCGCAACAAGCCGGCAGGTTCACGGAGTGCGTTAGCCTGCTACGATTGCGTTGACGATCGAGAACGGTGACGGCGGCTTGGAGGAGACATGAGCGATTTGGATGAGGTTCGAACCGCCATCGAGGAGGCGCGCACGCGATACCTCGCGGCACTTGAAGACTTCCCCGAGATGGTGCTCGAAACCGAGCCGTCTGTTGGCGCCTGGTCGTCGCGAGATGTCACCGGTCATATCGCCGACTGGCAGGGAGAGATGCTGGCAGCCGCAAGACATATATTGGGTGACCGTAAACCACGCGGACATCCGATCAAAGACGGACAGGGATACAACGCTGATCAGGCGGCTTTGCGAGGAACAGATTCGTGGCAGGCGGTGCGCGGTGATTTCGACAAGGTGTTTCAGCAGACCAGTGAGTTCTTAGCTAGTCTTGAACCGGAGCAACTCACAGCCATCGGCCCATACCCCTGGGGCGAGATAGGCAAGGTGCTGGGACTGCTGCGCGACATGGCGGGGCACCTGAACGAGCATGCCGAGCAGCTTGAGATCTGGCGACTGCAGCGCACCGGTATCCGCGTCGATCGCGGTCACGAATAGCCTTGGGGACCGGATTTCGGATGGACGGAGTATGTGAACGGTGATTGAGTGGGAGCGTGACTACGAACAGGCCAGGCAACGGGCGCTAAATGAGCGCAAGCTGCTGCTGATCGACGTCATCAAAGTCCCCTGACGCGGTTGCGACAAGCTGGATACCGTGACGTATCCCGACGCTCAGATCATCGAGGCCGTGAATCAGCGGTTCATCCCACTCAAACTCGATCTGTTCAAGGATCCGCGTGAGGTCGTCCGTCCGTTCAATGTCATCTGGACCCCGACAATCCTCTTCGCTGACCGGCGAGGCACCGTTCATTATCAGAGTGTCAATTTCCTGCCGCCGGATCTGTTCTTGACGCTGCTCGACATCGGCGAGGCGAACGTCGATCTCCACTGGTCGCGTACCGACCATTCCATCGAGTTGCTCCAGGGAACGTATGAACGTGACCCGAATGGTCTGCTCGCGCCAGAAGCGCTCTACTGGTGGGGAATCGCCGTCTATCTGAAGACCCACTCTAACGACGACATGTACCGGGTGTGGGATGTGCTGCGCGAGCGGTTTCCACAGTCGATCTGGACGCAACGGGTGCCGTAGCCTGCACGAGCATTCATCCCCTTGGAACTCGCAATCGTCACGATTGGAAAGCCCTCTGCGCGCCTGTCTGCCTTCGAGAACTGAGTTTCTCGCTCGGGAGCAATGAACGGGAATGCCCCGACGTCTACGACATCACTTTACTGGATTCTTGATGCGCGCGGTCCAGGAATACGTTTCTAAGGTACATTCAAGATCGACGCTCTAGGCGTTGTCGTCGCCGTCATGCTCGGCGATCCAGCGCTGAGCCTCTTCGAAGGCGGTCGTTTTGTCGCCTGGCTCGAGGGTGCCATCCAGCACCATGTCGCGCAGATAGTCCTTGAGGTCGCCGATCCAACGGCCGGGTGAACGCTGGAACAACTCCATCAATTCATGGCCGTCGAGCGGGCTTTGAAGCTGATCCAGCTCATGCTGCTCGCGCAGCCGGGCGATGTGGTCGCGTAACGACTGGATACGCCACGCTGCTTCTCGTTGCCGGTCCTGCCGGGCGCTGGTGACATCAGCCGCGACCAGATCGAGCAGGTCGTCGAGCAGATCTCCCGATTCGAAGACGAGGCGCCGAACCGCGCTGTCGGTCCAGCTCTCGTCATAACCGGCGGGTCGAAGGTGCAGCTCCACCAGCTGGGAGACGCGATCGATCAAGGCACGCTCCTGCTTCAACCGCCGTAGAGTCCGGCGCGCGATTCCAGCGCCGAGACGTTCGTGACCGAAGAAATGGACCTCGCCGGTGTCGTCGATCGAACGCGTCATCGGCTTAGCTGCATCGTGCAACAGCGCCGCCCAGCGGATCGCCAGCCGGGGTGGAGTCTGATCGATGACGCGCAACGTGTGGGTCCAGATATTCTTGTGCCGTCCCTCGCCGGTGTCGGCGGCCATCGGCATGATTTCCGGCAGGATATGCGGCAGAACTTGCGCCTCGTGTGTCAATGCCAGCGCGCGTGACGCCGCCGGCGCGATCAGCATACGATTCAGCTCCGAGGCGATGCGTTCGCGACTGATCCGCTCCAGCTCCGGAGCCATCTTCCTCATGGCGTCGAGTGTCTGCGGATCGAGACTGAAGTCGAGCTGGGCGATGAAGCGCAGTGCGCGGAGAATGCGCAGAGGGTCTTCACGGAATCGATCGGCTCCGTTCCCGACCGCGCGGATCACCCGTCGCTCGAGATCAATATGGCCTTCGAATGGATCGACCACGGTGCCGCTGTGGGCGTCGATCGCCATCGCGTTGACCGTGAAATCACGCCGGGAGAGATCCCCAATGATATCGGTGTTGTGGTGGACGGTCGGGCGCCGGTCCGGTGTCGGATAGAACTCCTCGCGATACGTGGTGATCTCAACCAGAGAATGTCCGAAGACGAACCCGACGGTGCCGTACTTCTCGCCGACGGTATACATGCTGTCGGGTCCGGCGTCTGTTCCAGCGATCTTGGTCGCAGCCGGATCGGCATCGGTAGCGAAATCGAGGTCGGTGACGGGCTGGCCAAGGAGCAAGCCACGAACACTACCGCCAACGAGATAAAGCGCGTGCCCATGCTCGGCAAAGGCGTCGGCGAGTCGCTCGGTGACGCTCCGCATCGCCGACGGAAGGAGGCTAAGCAATGCGTCCCGCTTGCTGATCTCGTTCACTTGCTGGGCCGACCGATCCACATAACCTCCACGCATCGCACCGACATGCTGCCACTAAGGCGTCCAACGCCTGACCCACGATTGTAGCCCAGGGGGCGAGATGGGGGCGAACTTGGTGGAAAACCCGGTAATGAATCGGTGCTTGGAACAGAAGGCCGAACGTCACCAGGCTCGAGACGGAGCAGAGTGGCTTGAACATCATGTTTTGGAGTTGGATACGAGGGCGCGCTCGTAGGCCTTGGCGTAACTAAATCGATACAATGGACGTCGATTGGCCTGATCACATTATCATGTTGGCGAAGATCGTAAGACGCACAGCAACTGGCGTTGTGTATGGGAGATCAATTCGAGTCTATCGGACGCGCATTGACGCCGACGAAAGAGTAGTGGCAGGTCTCGATACGTGAATCAATCAAATCGATCGGTGCAGGTAATGACGGCGGACGGAACAAGTCTTGATGCTACAGATGCTGGGATCAAAGTTGCCTCAAGTGGCACCCAATGGCGTGTGCCGCTGCTGCTTTCGCTGGCCGAGTTGCTCGGCATGGCGGTCTGGTTCTCAGCGTCGGCGGTCGTGCCGGCACTAACGGTTGCCTGGCATTTGAACGACTCCTCGCGCGCTTGGCTGACCATGTCGGTGCAGGTCGGGTTCGTGGTGGGAGCCTTCGGTTCAGTCTTGCTCAATTTGGCGGATCGAGTCTCCACACGGCTTCTCTTCACGATCTCGGCCTTGCTCGCCGCTATCGTAACGGCGTTGATCCCGCTTCTTGATGCCGGGCTTGGCCCGACCCTCGTGCTGCGCTTTCTGACCGGCTTCGTGCTGGCCGGGGTCTACCCAGTCGGCATGAAGATTATCTCGACCTGGACGCGTAAGTCCCGCGGGTTGGGGATCGGCCTGCTCGTTGGCGCATTGACGCTTGGCTCGGCTTCGCCACACCTCATCAATGCTGTCGGAGGGGTTGGCGATTGGCGTGTGGTGCTCTATGGCGCGGCTGCGCTTGCCGCGCTGGGCGCTATCATCGGCTGGCTATTCGTCGACGAGGGGCCGTACCGATCACCTTCACCACGTTTCAATTGGAAGTACATTGCCCGGATCGTTCGGCAGCGTGACGTCGTGCTGGCTAACCTGGGCTACCTTGGCCACATGTGGGAGCTCTACGCCATGTGGGCGTGGGTGCCGGTCTTCCTCCTGTCGAGCTTCCGGCTTTCAGGAAGGGGTGAGTCGGCTGCCAGCCTGGCAGCCTTTAGCGTGATTGGTGCCGGAGCGCTGGGCAGCCTCGCCGCTGGATTGATTGCCGATCGAATCGGTCGCACCACCGTCACCATCGCATCGCTCGTCACCAGTGGCATTTGTGCCCTGACGGCTGGACTCCTCTATGGCGGGAATCCGCTCTGGTTGGTCGGGATCTGCCTGGTCTGGGGATTCGCGGTGGTGGCCGATTCGGCCCAGTTCTCGGCTGCCGTCAGTGAACTATCTGACAAGGAGTACGTGGGCACCGCTCTGACCATACAGACCAGCCTCGGATTCTTGCTGACCTTGCTCACGATTCGACTCATCCCGAGCGTCGAGGCCCGCATTGGCTGGCGCTGGGCCTTCACCGTGTTGGCTATTGGGCCTGCGGCTGGGATCTGGGCGATGGCCGCACTGCGGCGTTCACCCGCCGCTCGTCGCCTGGCGGGCGGTCGCGGCTGACTCTCACTTCACCTGAAGGGTATCGGACAGCGAAAGTACCTTCCTTTTAAGGTACTCTGACCGCGGATCGTCCGAACGAATCAACAGCACCCTGCCGCTCACGACGCGATACGTCGGAAAGGAGCAGTTCCCATGAACCAATCAGATGTCGCCTATTCGGTCCGCTCGGCGAGTAGCGGAACGCTCAAACGCACGATCACCTCGGTCCGTAACCACCACCTCATCATCGAGAGCCCATCGATCGGCGAAGAGATCACCTCCGGTGAGGCCTTCTTCTCGGGCGTCGCATCGTGTGGCGTGACCTTGATCGAGGGTGCCGCGCAGGAGATGAACATTCCGCTCAAGCGCATGTCGGTCACGGTTCATGCGTTTCGACCGACGAAGCCGGATGCGGTCATTTACGATCATGTCGACATGAACTTCGTGATGCATGGAGTCAGTCAGCAACAGGGTGAAGCACTACTCGACCGCTACAAGGGTGGCTGACCGCTCTACCAAATGGTCGCCGTGGCGACCACAGTGAACTTTGGGCTCGACGTCCAGCCGGACTGAGGCATGCTTGGCGGCGGTAAAGCCGGGCTCGGGAGATCAAGAGGGCACGAGCGTCGCGGTATAAGTGGTTGTACGCATTACAAACGAGGGAGATTTGTTGGTTCCCGGTGATGCGCTTGAAGAAACCAGTAATGTTGAGACCATCTACGATTACATTGTCGTTGGTGCTGGTTCGTCTGGAGCCGTCCTGGCGGCCCGTCTCTCGGAGGATCCCAGGACGACGGTTCTGCTGTTGGAGACCGGCCCGGACTATCGCTCGGCTGACGCGCCGGATGAGATGCACAGCGCCAATCCGCTAGGGATCACCGATCCGAAGCAGTTCCCGGATCTCCAGTGGCCGCAGCTGATGGCGCGGCGCACCGCGGCTCAGAGGTCCTACCTCTACGATCGCGGGCGAGGTCTCGGCGGAAGCTCCGCGATCAACTGGCAGGTCGCCTATCGAGGCATGTTGGAGGACTACGATCTGTGGGCCGAGCAGGGCTGTCATGGCTGGTCGGGTGAAGAGCTACTGCCGGTGCTCAACCGGATCGAGGATGATCTCGATTTCGGTGGGTCACCCTTTCATGGCAAGAGCGGTCCGATTCCGGTCTGGCGTGCACCGGTCTCGACTTGGGGGAAAGTCGATCTGGCCGTGCTGCAGGCCGCGCTGGAACTCGGCTATCCCTGGTCGCCCGATCACAACGCACCGGAAGAAGGTGGCGTTGGCCCCTACGCCGTCAATCGTCGCGACAACAAACGCGTCTCGGTGAACGATGCCTATCTCGAGCCTGCTCGCGACCGGGAGAACCTGATCATCCGGGGGAATACGCACGTCGACCGCGTTCTCTTCGACGGCAGACGGGCAATCGGTGTTCGGGCACATACCTCCGACGGTTGGGTCGACCTGTTCGGTCGCGAGATCATTCTGTCCGCTGGTTCGGTCTTCTCGCCGCCGATCCTGATGCGATCCGGGATCGGACCATCTGCCGACCTGCAGGCGCTAGGCATCCAGCTACTCCACGATTTACCTGTCGGCAAGAATCTCTGCGATCACTCGTCTGTCTCGCTGGCGCTTGAGCTTCGGGACGAAGCACGCGCGACGAATCGGGATGATCGTATCGCGAACTGTTGCATTCGCTATAGTTCCGGGCTTGCCGGCGCCGGTCGCAACGACATGCTAATAGTTGCGCTCAACCTCGGTGGCTTCGACCAAGCCGGTCTCGATACGGGTCGTATTTCGGTCATCACCTGGCAGAACTTCTCGCGTGGTGAGCTGCGTCTGACCAGCACGGACCCCTTCGCATTGCCTGAGATCGATGAGAATATGCTGTCCGACGAACGGGATCTGATCCGACTACGCGACGGCGCTCGTCGCCTGTTCGAGATCGGTCGTCACCCGGCCGTGCGCTCGATCAGCGAGTCGATTACCCTCACACGCTCGAACAGCTTGACACCGGACGATGTTAAGAACGTCCGTGATCTCGATTCTTGGCTCTACTCAACCGTCAAGGATACCTGGCACCTGGTCGGAACCTGTCGCATGGGGGCGCCTGACGACCCACGTTCGGTGGTCGATCCGAACTGTCGTGTGCTTGGTGTCGAGAACTTGCGCGTTATCGATGGCTCGGTGATGCCGGAAGTAACGCGTGCCAACACGCATCTGACGTGCGTCATGATCGCCGAACGCATGGCCGATCGTATGCTCGGCCGCGTACCGGGACTTGGAAGCTAATGAGGAAAGGGACGAATGTGGATATCCAGGGGGAATGCGATCCAAAGTTCTCCGAAGTACGCGAGGAGTTCGAGCGCAGCTTCACCGAGCGTGGCGACGTTGGTGCGTCAGTCTGTGTGATGGTCGAAGGAGAGCCGGTCGTCGATCTCTGGGGTGGCATCGCCAATCCGGGTACCGGCGCGCCATGGAAGAAGGACACGATCACCGTCGTCATGTCGATGACGAAAGGTGCGACCGCTCTATGCGCCCATATCCTGGCCGATCGGGACGAACTCGACCTCGACGTGCCAGTCGCCCACTACTGGCCGGAGTTCGCTGCCAACGGAAAAGAGGACATCCCGGTTCGGATGCTGCTGAACCACCAGGCCGGTCTGCCTGGCTTTCGCCATACGATTCCGACGGGAAAACCGTATGACTGGGAATACATGACTGCGGCCATCGCCGCCGAGCGTCCCTTCTGGCAGCCGGGCCGCAACTACGCCTACCATTCGCTTACCTTCGGCTGGCTGGTTGGCGAGGTTGTCCGCCGGGTTAGTGGCAAATCGATCGGGACGTTCTTCCGCGAGGAGGTGGCGCAACCGCTCGGACTCGACTTCTGGATTGGTCTGCCGGAGAGCGAGGAAGACCGCGCTGCGCCTCTCATTCCCCGCTTACACGACGAGGAGACCGAAGCTCCCGATGCGGCGCTCAGAGAAGCGGCCGTAAGCTCGGGGGTTAACGAAGAACGCGGCTGGTGGAATACGCGCGAGGCGCATGCGGCGGAGCTTCCCGCCAGCGGTGGACTGACTAACGCGCGTTCAGCAGCGCGGATGTATGCGGCGCTCTCGCTGGGTGGAACGCTGAACGGCGTCCGGCTCGTTGGCCCAGCGACGGTCGCCCGTATGGCAAGAACGCAATCGGTGCTCTTGAGTGATGCGCTCGGCGACATCGAGGCTCCCTTCTCGCTTGGTTTCATGAAAGCTCCCGAAGATACCGGTCTGCCGGAGAGCATCTTCGGTCACAGCGGCGCCGGTGGCTCGATGGGCATGGTCGATCCGCGAGAGCGTCTGTCGTTCTCGTACGTCATGAACCAGATGAGTGAGACCGAGCGCTGGCTGCCTTTGGCGCGGGCAGTTTATCGCAGCATTGGCTACCGTCAGGGTAAATACGGAATTTGGTTGCGACCGGAGGCATAACAACTGGCGGGCGCTACGAAATCAAGCCGTTGAGGGAATGATGTCAATCTCAGAATCGATGATACGAGACCTCACCGCCGTGGTCTCGTCCGGTGCGGTCGTCACCGATCGTGACACATTGGTCGACTCCGGACGTGATTTCTGGACCCAGCGTGGAGTGCCCGGTGTGGTCGTACGAGCGGGTCGCGTCGACGACGTCAGCGCCACGCTTCGATTTGCCCACGAGAGAGGGATCCCGGTCGTGCCACGCGGGGCCGGAACAAATGTAGGGGGTGGATTTCTTCCGACTCAACAGTGCATCCTGCTCGACATGCGCGGGATGAACCGGGTTCTGAACGTTGACCCGGAGCAGCGCATCGCCGTGGTTGAGCCGGGGCTATTGAATGGCGCGCTGCAAGCGCGGCTCGAGCCTCACGGACTTTGCTTCTCGCCGGATCCGGCGTCCGCGCCATCTGTCATCGATCGGTGGCAACATCGCCGAAAACTCAGGTGGCCCGCACTGTCTCAAGCATGGCGTCACGGTGCATCACGTGGCCGAGGTGGAATGCGCGCTCATGGGTGGCGATGTGTTGCGTTTGAGCGCCCAGGATCGTGGACCAGACCTGCTCGGCGTCGTCATCGGTTCGGAGGGAACGCTCGGCGTCGTGACTCAGGCTCGTCTGCTTTTGCGGCCCCTTCCTGCCATGACCAGTTCCTTGATGGCGGTCTTTGACGATATCGAAGCGGCGATTGAGGCGGTGTCAGCCATTCTCAGGACGGGGATCATTCCGGCGGCACTTGAGTTTATGGACCGGTCGGCCGTCCAGGTTGCCGAAGCGATGGCACCGACCGGTTATCCCGGCGATGCCGAAGCCATATTGCTGATCGATATCGAGGGGAGCAAAGCCGAGGTCGCAGCGCAGATGGATTCGATTGAAGCGCAGTTGCACCGGCGTTCGCGGGAGGTCCGGCGGGCTGACGATCCACAAGAGAGAGCAACGTTGTGGCGAGGGAGATTGCAGATTGGTCAGGCCACGCTCGCCAGCGGCAGCGCCTTCTACATTGGCGACACAACCGTGCCGCGCGAGCGAATACCGTTGATGCAACGAGCCATCCGCACACTCGCCATTCGTCACCAGTTGCATGTCTTCACTACGGGTCACGCGGGAGACGGAAACATCCACCCAATCATTCTTTTCGATGGAGACGACCTCGCCGAAGTGGAACGGGTGCAGATCATGCAGCGGGAAATGGCCGGATTGGCGCTCGAATTCGGTGGAACCCTGACGGGAGAACATGGAGTGGGTAGCGAGAAGCGCCCGCTAATGCGCCAGCATTTCAGCGCGAGTGAGATCTCCGCCATGCGCGCCGTGAAGCGGTCGTTCGACCCGCATGGCTTGCTGAACCCCGGCATTCTCCTGCCCGATCCGGCGGCGGATGAACCACCGATTCCTCGCTTCGGGGTCGCGATTGATCGAGCCATGGCCGCGGTACGCGCTGGTCAGTCGCCGGCTTCAGTATCCGCAATGATGACGAACGAAGCTCCGGCAAGAGATGACGAAAATTCATCCGTTGAGGTCGATGTCGAGAACCTGACCGTGAGCGCATCGGGTGAGACCAAGCTGGAAACACTTCGCGCGCATCTCGCGGGCTGCGGCTTCCGCACGAGCGTCTGTGACGACGATCGCAGACTTGACATATCAGTGCGCTCGGCACTCGCTGATGACTCGCGCCGGTCGGAGATCCGCGGCAGTTTGCTGGCGGTGGAAGCGACGTTGCCGGATGGCATGGGAGCACGCTTCGGGAGCAAGGCGATCAAGGACGTAGCTGGGTACGACCTGAAGCGTCTCTACGTCGGCAGCGGCGACGCTTTTGGTGTCGTGAACGAGGTTACCCTGCGGATAGTGCCAGGATAGGCTCCCCGAAGGGGGTCAAAGCCGTCGGCGGATGAGTCGCGGTAACGTCAGCAGAAGCGCGAACCCGGCGAACGAGGCCAGGCTGGTGATTATCGCCGAACGATCCAGGATTGGGACGAATCTGGCCGCGCCGGGAGTCATCTCGATGTAGCCGATCGCGGTTGCCTTGACGCGTCCGCCACCGCCCCCACCGCTCCCGGTCGGGCTGTCCTCTTCGTCGTTCGATCGCCCGCTTCCAGCGCCGAATCCGTAGTTGGCGGTCACCCGTGCCACCGGGATAACCGTGCGGTCAGCTTGAGTCACCGGATCGCCGAAGACGGTGTGCGCGTTCACGTGTCTGAGCGCTTTGCCGATTGTCCCCTCGATCACGCGGTCCAGGACACCGGTCGTTGGCGTGACGTCGACCTCCACCGAGGGCATCTCCCCATTGAGTTCAGCCTTCAACTTCGCGTCCGTCTCGATATGTTGCTCTTCAGTCATGCACCAACTCCTTTGTGTGACCACGCCGCCGATCTCATTCCGGCGGCGTGGTCGATGAGAGCGCTAGGCTTCCTCATCAGTCTCAGCACGAATGATTTCGAGCTTGAGGTGAGCGAACATTGCCCCGAGCGCTCCGAGCGCCGCGGCCACCGGATTGAGCAGCGTCACAACACCGCCAACGGCGATACCTGCGGTAAGAGGGACCTCCAACAGGACGCGGTCATGCTCGTTGCGAATGATTAACCGGCGGACGTTTCCTTCCTTGATGAGTTCTTCAGCACGCGCTTTCAACTCATCACCGGTAATCTCGAAGTGCTCGGTCCAGGTGCGTTTCTGCCCTGGTTCTTCCGACGTCTCTGTCAATTCGTTCCTCCTTAAGAACAAGAACGGTTCGTCCTTAGGTGCTAATCCCCCGCAGCCGGCTCGGCGTAACGAACTACGACTGGCTCACCGTTACCCGGGCTACGCCACGCGTGCCAGCCCATAAGGACGAGCGCGCCGGTCCCGAGAATCCCAGCTACAAAGCCGATGAAACCGCCCAGGAAGGGGACCAGCCCAATGACCTGCAGCAGGAAAATTCCAAGCACCGAAGCCATGTATGGGTGATTGCTGGCCTGCTGCCGTAGGATCACCGCACCGAGCTTTGTGCCCGCGACCAGATAGCCGAAGAACCAGAGCGCCGGTAGCAGGAAGATCAGCAAACCCAGCCCTAACGGAAGGCCAAGCACCGTTGCTATGGCCACGACGGCGAGGAATGGGATGCCAATTCCCAGAATCAGCGCAGTCAGGATTGTTGCCCCTGGTCGTTGGGTAATCAGTTTACCCGCCTCGGTCAGCTGTCGGCCACCGACCGCCGCGAAGATCAGGCCGGCCACGATAAGCGCGATCGTTCCACTGATCCAGAGGTAGATTGAGAAGGCGAACAGTTCCCAGCCGGACCAGTTAAACGTGGTGTCGTTCTTCGTGCCTTCGATCGTCGCGCCGGCAGCGCGGGTCATATCGCTATTGATCAGGCTTACGTCACCCGCGACTCGGGAGGTTCCACGCAGGTCGAGCGTTCCACGGAACATCGTGATATTGCCCTCGACGGTTCCGGTGACGATCGCGGTTCCATCGACCACGATGAGGTCATGTCTGACGATGCCAGAGATGACGGCGTCATCGCGGATCACCACCACCGTTCCAACCACTTCATTCGCGTTTACGGTAATTGGTCCGTTGACGCGCAGTAGGAGATCGTCGGTCGACGTGGAATCTTGGGCAAGTGCTACGCCGGGAAACAGCAGTAGCAACAAGACGATAAGGGGCAGTAGAAGTCGCCAGCGCATGGTGAAACTCCTTCCAGATTGCTCCTTGGCATGAACGTTGGCGTCTTGACTGGGGGTACATCGACTCCCCATAAGGGTCGTGCGGCGATGTCTGTCAATGACCCGTTGCTAGCTTGACATGCGACCAATCACAAATTCGATGCGTGCAGGGACAGGACATAACAATTGTGTGCCAATACCGTCGGGCCTTTCGTCCCGATTTCTTGTCTAGTGGTTCCGGGTTGGTGAATCTCGCATCGGACAGGATTGTGGAGACGCACGTTCAAGGCCAGCGGTTGACATGCCTACTTCACTGGCTGAGACTGAGCCTTACTTGCTGGAATGTCGTGACCGTGCGCGATCCACTCTCGTGAGCCCGAGTTCCGGGCACAACACGGGTCATCCGAGAAATCCTTCGGTGAGCGCACGGTAGTCGCCTGAGATGTGAAGGGATGTGGAGTATGAGCGTCAGTGTCGGAAGCGGCAACTTCACGTATGAAGCCCTCGCTGAGTGGGAAAACCTGCCGGAAGGGCTCCGGCTGATCGAATGCCCTGGCGTTGCGGTCGACGCGAGCGATCAGGTCTACGTGATTACTCGCAATCCTGAGAGTCCAGTGCTGGTTTTCAATCGCGAAGGTGATCTCCTGCGAACCTGGGGCCAGGGGATCTTCAGCGCACGCACGCATGGTATCCATATCGCCCCCGATGGCTCGATCTTCTGCGTCGATGATGGCACTCACACGATCACCAAGTTCTCGCCTGAGGGTGAACTGCTGATGACGATCGGCACCCCAAACCAAGCCTCGACAAAATGGGGCGGTGAACCGTTTAACCGTCCGACGCACGTGGCCGTCTCGCCGAATACCGGAGATATTTACATAACCGACGGATACGGAAACGCTCGGGTACACAAATACACGGCAAATGGAGAGTGGATCAAATCGTGGGGTGAGCCGGGAATCGACCCTGGTCAATTCAACCTGCCACACAACGTGGTTGTCGACTCAAACGACATGATCTACGTTGCCGAGCGCGAAAATCATCGCGTCCAGATTTTTGACTCCGAGGGCCACACGGTTGGCATGTGGAACAACATCTTCCGGCCAGACGGGATGGACATCGGCCCTGATGGCAACTTCTACATCTGTGAGCTCAACCTGGGCGGCGCAGATGACCCGCCCGGCATGGGGCATCGCGTCACGATTCTCAGTCCCGAAGGGAAGCTGCTGGCACATGTCGGCGATCCACTCGAAGGGGAGGAGCCCGGCAAGTTCATCGCACCGCACGGTATCGCGGTCGACTCACGGGGCGACATTTACGTCGGTGAAGTTTCCTTCACCATTCGTGGCCGGCGCATGGATCCGCCACGTGAGCTGAAGAGCTTGAGAAAGCTGCGCCGCGCCGGGTAGCTGTTCGGCGGCAGAGCCAGCTCGATCCGCACAAAATATCGCGCCGCGTCGCCGGGCGCATGTTCGGCTGTGCGACCGTGACAGCAACTCCTGCCCGGTACCGGCGCGAGGGACCTGCCGATGAATGCCCCGGGCTGGCGTTGCTTTGACGGTAGAAGGCCCTGGGCTCATCATCCCGATTCGTTACACCGCGACACTTTCATTGAGAACGTCACTATAGTGGATTACGAATATTCGAATTAACCTGATTTTCAGGATGGGCTGCCACGATTAGCCAGAGTTTTGCCAACGTGTGGCAAGTGATGGTTCACCCCATCCGGTGACGAGGTAGTTCAATCATTCGAGATAGGGACTTCGTGACAATTAGACCAAGGAATTCGATATGAATTCATCGGATCTGCATGTACCTATAGATATCGCCGCCAAACAAGGCGGAGTCGACGGATCTGAACCAGTAATCAAAGCGACCCATCTCAGCAAACATTACGGCACGGTTCAAGCAGTTAAAGATGTATCGTTTACGGTTCAGCGGCGCGACGTCTTCGGTTTTCTCGGACCAAATGGCTCCGGCAAGAGCACAACCATCTCGATGATGCTTGGTCTGGTCGTACCGACTGCGGGCCATGTTGATTTATTCGGATTTGGTGAACAGCGTCGCTCCGATGCTCTCACGCGTGTCGGCGCTATTATCGAGAGTCCCACATTCTATCCATATATGTCCGGCCGAGACAATTTGCGTGTTCTGGCTCAGTTGCGGCCCGGGGTGAGCGAGCATCGCGTCACCGACGTTCTCGAGATCATCGGCTTGTCAGATACGGGGTCGAAGCGATACGGCAACTACTCGTTAGGTATGAAACAACGCCTCGCTATCGGCGCGACGTTGCTCCACGATCCGGAGCTACTCATGCTGGACGAGCCCACCAATGGCCTCGACCCGGCCGGAATGCTCGAGGTACGGCATTTGATTCAGCGTCTGGCCGCGAATGGGAAGACGATCTTTCTCTCCAGTCACCTCCTCAGCGAAGTCGAGCAGGTCTGTAACCGCGTGGCGATCCTCAGAAAAGGCGAGATCATGGTTGAGGGATCGATAGATGAACTTTCCAAACGCGGGCAGGCGATCAAGGTTCGGGTGGCTGATCCCGAGCGAGCTATGGAAACACTCAATAAAGTGATCGGCGTGACCAAAGTCGAACGGGACGGCGACTATCTCATTGTGACAGCCGCGCCGAGCCGTACACCAGATATCAATGTGGCCCTCGTGCAAGCAGATATCGCCGTATTTGAGCTTCGCCCCGCCGGTAATTCTCTCGAGCAGGTATTCCTGTCGGTGACTGGAACCCCTGACGAGGAACGCACCGACGAACTTCTGGCAAGTTAAAGGAAGAGACACGGATCATGGAACAGGCAGCGCGTGCCAGTGCAGCGCGGGAGGCGGTTCAGACGACCTCGATCCGACGTGAACAGGCAAGCCTGCGCTCGTTGGTGGCCATGGAACGGATGAAGATCGTCAAGCGCCCGATGACCTGGATTACATTCCTCATTCTCGTCGTCGGGGTGGCGGCGATCGTACTCCTCGCTTATGTCTCGATCCATGCGGCGAGACTCGACGCAGCTGAAAAGGCATCTCGTCTGCACAACTTCACCTGGCCGACCGGGATCACGCGAAGCTTTGATATCGCCGGATTCCTGGGACAGATCATGCTAGTTGTCTTGGCGGCGTCATTCGTCGGATCTGAGTACGGCTGGGGCACGATTCGCGTGATGGTCGGCACAGGCGCGGCACGTACGAAGCTTCTACTGGCCAAACTCATCGCACTTACCCAGACGACGATCGTCTTTCTGCTGGCCGCGGCCGCGGCCGGTGCTCTCGCGTCTCTCGTGGTCACGGTCGTCGGTGGTCACACGGTGACGCTCGGCACCGTGAACACCGCGTGGTGGGGCGATCTAGCCTTGATGATTCTACGGTCGTTCTTTGTCCTATGGGTCATGGTCGTGCTGGCCTTCTCGGTCGCCAGCCTGACGCGCTCAGTCGCCGCTGGTGTCGCCGTGGGAATCGGCTGGCCCTTCCTCGAGCAGATCCTGGCCGCCCTCTTGGGGTTGCTTGGCAATATCGGTGACGAGATCAAGAAATGGTTGATCTCTACCAATATGAATGCCCTGGTGCAGCGTAATGGTCTCGGACCACATTCGGTTAATCCTGGGACACCAGGCGCGTGGCATGCTTTCATCGTGCTCGCGGTCTACTGTGTCGTGTTGCTCGTGGTCGCGATCGTAGTGTTCCGCCAGCGGGACATTGCCTCGGGCTCATAGTACTCTCGCGAAAGATTTCCAAAATTGAGTAAAGGTCGTGTGCGCGGTTTCTCATTGGCTAACGCCAGTGAGAAACCGCGCATTTGCGTGTCTGCCGCATGTTTGGCGTTGGGCCAGAAATCAGGACCAGACATGGTCATACACCGGTTGGCGGGACCCGCTGCGAGTGCCCTGCGCGAGGTCGATCAAGGGTAGTGCCTGGGTAACGGGAAATCACGTCTGTGGTGCTGCTATACTGATGACATCATTGCAAATTGTGATCAATTGTCAGCGCCAAGGGCAAGCCGTATGACCCTATCGTCGAACACGTGGCATAGTCAACACCACCCATCCGCCCGTTTAGTCGGCCGAGCACGTGAGCAGTCCATGCTCCAGCAGAGCCTGAATGATGCCGTGCATGGTCACGGTGGGCTGGTACTCATTGGCGGCGAGGCGGGCATTGGTAAGACGAGTTTGGCCGAGGAAGTCCTACGTCAGGCACGTGCGGGTGGCGCGCGCGCCTTCACGGGTGGCTGCTACGACCTGACGACCACCCCGCCCTACGGCCCGTGGCTTGAGGTCGTCCAGTCGATGCGAGAGGTGGACGATCTCCCGGCACCGCCACCAGCCTTGGACGATGCGTCCGCCCTGACTGATGTCGGCAGCCAGGCGGCTCTCTTCGACGCCGTGCGCACGTTTCTTGTTTCGGTGACTGCCGAACAGCCCCTGGTTGTGCTGCTCGAAGATCTGCACTGGGCCGACCATGCCAGCCTCGACCTGCTCCGCTACCTGGCTCGACACCTGCGTGAACAGCAGCAACTGCTGATCGCGACCTACCGTGAGGACGAGCTGACCCGTCGCCATCCACTCGCTGTACTTCTGCCGCGGATGACGCGGGAAGCCCAGGCGACGCGGCTACACCTTCGCCCGTTCGGCGACCGGGCTATGCGCGAGGTGGTGAACGAACGCTACCGCCTTCCGGCCTCCGATACACAACGACTCGTCACGCATCTCGCGGAGAATTCCGAAGGAAATCCCTTCTTCGTCCAGACCTTGCTGACTTCGCTGGAGGATGAGGGCATTCTCACGTCTGACGGTACAACCTGGAGGCTGGACACATTGCCGACCTCGCATCTGCCGCCGTTGGTCCAGGAGGTGGTTGAAGCCCGGTTGGCCGTGTTGCCGGACGATGTGCGCGAGGTGCTGGAAGGGGCGGCGGTACTGGGACATGAAGTGCCGCTTGACCTATGGCAGCGAGTGAGCGAGCTGTCGACTGAACGGCTGGTTGCGGTTGTTGAGCAGGCGTCGATGGCGCATGTGCTGGAAGACGGGAACCGGCCGGACCGGCTGCGCTTCACCCACGCGCTTGTACGAGAGGTGCTGGTCGATGGGATCACGCCGCTCCAGCGGCGGATCTGGCATCGGCGAGCAGCGGAAGCGCTCCTTGCGACCGAGCGGCCCGATCCGGACGACGTGGCCTATCACCTGCATGAGGCGGGGGACGAGCGCACGGTTGATTGGCTCATCCGAGCGGGTGAGCGAGCAGCCTCGGTACGCGCCTCCAAGACTGCCGTTGATCGGTTCGAAGCCGTGCTGCCAGCGCTCGAGGCATCTGGCGACGACCGGCTACGTGGCTGGGTGCTTTGGCTACTCGGTGAGCAGCTCGCTTACACCGACGCACGACGTGCCGTAGCCTATTTCGATGAGGCCGAGCGACTGGGCTTGACCGTTGGTGACGACCTTTTGGTAGCACATGCTCGTTGGTTCCGAGGATTTCGTGGCGGCATCCAACTATCGCAATTGCGAGTGGGTCTTTCGGATATCACGTCGGGCATTGAATTGCTCGATAAGCGTGAAGCGAAGGAGTTTGAATCACCACCGGTAAATGCCCCTGATTGGCTTCGTCCTGATGAATATCATGTGTTCCGTGCGGTACCAAGAGCGATCGTGGGTGACCTGTCAGGGGCACTCGAAGATATGCCGGAATATGCGTTGGATGAGTCAAGTTTGGAGCAAGGTAATCCTGGCGGCGCCCGCTCGCATATGGCAGAGACGGCAATGTACAACGCTTTGGGCCGTGTTTGGGCCATGCAGGGTCGCAGCATCGAAGCGTCCCGTGCCTTTGAAATGGACGTGAGCCTTGCTAGTCGGACCGGGGATGACGCTGGCCTCGCTGTTAACATTATGAACTGGATCGTGTACCTTGTGCTTCCCTACTTCACCGACACCTTGAGCTGCGCCACAGCTTGCTTGAACGGCATGACCGAGCTTGGTCTCGAGCCGTCGACAAATTCGGAGTGGGGCCAATGCCAGACGGCGTCAGCCGACTGCTCACTTCCTACCTTGATGGGGCGTGGTCGGAGATGGATTGGATGGATGACTGGTGGCGAGTGAGAATGGTCGAGTCCCCAGGCCCATGGGCAGTTGTGCGGGAGGTGGTTTTCGCGAGTCGAGCCCACGCCCAAGGGGATCTTGAGCGTGCACGTGGAGAGATTCGTCGGGTCCTACCCGACGGACCGGTAACCGAACCGGGCGACTGCATATTTCGCGGAGGCGAAGAGTTGCAGCGTGTTGCGATCGAACTGGAGCTCGACGCCGGGAATCTGGAAGAAGCTCATGAATGGCTGCAGGCACACGATCGCTGGCTGGACTGGAGCGGAGCATTCACCGGGAAGGCCGAGGGACGACTGCTTTGGGCCCAATATCATTCTGCCAATGGAGACCGCAGACTTGCCCGACAATTCGCTGAACAGGCACTGACGCTGGCTTCCGAGCCGCGTCAGCCGCTGGCGCTCATCGCCATTCACCGGTTCCTCGGTCAGCTCGGGACCCAGGACGGACGCGTCGAACTTGCCGGGAACCACCTTGCACAATCACTCGCCCTGGCCGAGGCCTGCGCCGCGCCGTTTGAACGAGCGCTCACGCTGCTGGAGTTCGCACAACTCCACCTCACGACAGGCAAAATCGATCAGGCGCAAGACGTGCTCGCTGAGGTCCGCACGATCGCCGAATCGCTCGATGCAGGGCCGACACTGGCACGGGTGACGGTCCTTGAGAACCAAATCAGCGTTGCACCCCCGGTTTACCCGGCGGGGCTGACCGCGCGTGAGATCGATGTCCTACGGCTGGTGGCCCAGGGACTGAGCGATGCCGAGGTGGCCGAGCAACTTAGCATCAGTCCGCGAACGGTCAGCAGCCATCTCACGTCGATCTACACCAAGCTCGAGGTCAACTCGCGAACCGCGGCCGCCATGGCTGCGCGTGATCTGTCACTCGTCTGACGAAGCCAGGCGCGCACCCACCACGTGATACCAAGAAATGACGTAGGGCGTGGTCGGATCTCTCTAGCCTGATACGTAGCACTCTGGAGTAGGTGATCACCGCCCGGCCGACGCGATTGGTGTGTCCTTACGATGTGCCGACCTACCCCCTTGCCCTACGCTGAAACCATCATCGAACCGACGCGTAGCGATGCAAGGAGGACGAACATGAGTGGGTTGGATCTGGGTACGTTGGCAGGTTACCATCGGCACGATCTGAGAAACGAAATGCGGAAATGCCGGGTGACAGGGGTTGTCGGCCCACAGGCGAAGGCCAAGCCCGAGGTGACCCACCCTGGCGCGGGCATCCGCTACACCGTGGGGATCGCGGTCGAACGCTGGGGGGTCAGGCTGCAGGGACATCACGGACTCCAGGAGCAGAGTTGACCGTCACGAATGGGTACGGCGTTGGGCCAGAAATCAGGAATAGACATGGTCGCAGTTCGGGTGGCGTTCAGAGAATGACGACACTATCGCGAGAGGATATCCAGCACTACACGTAGGCGAGGTACGAAAGCAACGTGAGCGCCAGAACCTGCACGTAAATCCACCGGTTGGTCGGACCAGCGGCCAGTGCGAGACCGGCTGGAACCAATGCATACCAGGTATGAAGGCGTGGCCAGAGCAGAAGAAACACGACCA
Organism: uncultured Chloroflexia bacterium; assembly: GCA_963739715.1. GTDB lineage: Bacteria > Chloroflexota > Chloroflexia > Thermomicrobiales > Thermomicrobiaceae > CALAGB01. The sequence goes on from CAVUBN010000012.1 coordinate 30,191, forward strand.
GCGTTTGGGCCCAGGCGGCCAGGTTGTCGTGAACCGTCGCCGTCTTCCAACACGGTCGCTCCCGCCGGATGGTGTAAAGCTGCCACGCGGCGAAGAGTGTCATCGCCATGGCTGCCACCACATTGGGATTGGCCAGAGTGAGGCGTCCACCTGAAATCAACGAAACGCCCCACAGAAAGATGCGCCACAGCGGATTGGTAATTCCCCGACTGGGTTCGGCAAACGTGCTGGTGAGCCCGGCGAGTCCTGCCCAGAAGGGCAGAAACGCGGCAACGGAGAGCGGTAGTACGACAGCACCGACAAGTACAACAAACCCTGCTCGCTGGCGCCCGGGCCTGCGAACGAGTTCGTGTAACATGGCAACAGCAACCAGCGGCATCGTCGAGTACTTGATCAGGGATGATGCGGCGAGCGCCACCATCGCCCAGACCGGTCGTGCACGGAGCAAAAGCTCGGCGCTGATCAGGACAAGCATCAAAATCAAGATGTCATTGTGGCCAACGACGATGCCATCGATCAGTACAAGCGGATTCCAGGCAAAGGCCAGATAAGCCCAACTCGCCTGTCGTGGCCAGCGAACTCGAACAAGGTGGTGAATCAGCGCGCCGTCGATTAGCACGGCACCGAGCGCGACGACCTTAAACCGTATCACCAGAACGAAGGGCGTCGCGCTGGCTCCATGAGTAACTACCCACGAGACCAGGGACCAGACTGGACCGTACGGTGACGCGATATTGCGCCAATAGAGATACGGCATCAACGGATCGGCTGGCGCCGCGTTGCTCGCCGTGGAGAGGTAAGGGTTCAGATCATAGACGCCGGCGAGTCGCCCGAACATCGCGTACGAGAAGACATCGGTCGAGAAGAGTGGAGGGATGAGAACCGCGAGCAGGCCTAGTCCGATAGCTCCGCCCGCAACCCAGCGTCGATCGATCCTGCTTGCACGTAGATGCCAGATCAGCCACAGGTAGACGAGCCAAAGCGCAACAACGCTACTCCAGGCCAAGACCGCCAGAGAGAGGACAGGAAGCACAGTCAGGTAGGGCAATGGACCATGAAAAAGCTGTGCTGCCCGCCCAAGCTGAGCCAATGATGGCACCAGTAGGATGGGGCCAGGCGATTTAGCGTCTATCAGCGCTAGGCTGGTGAGGATAAGTGCGAAGAGCGACCCCGCGAGGACTAGAGATGAACGATCTCGTGCGACCCGTAGAGTGGGCGACGCCCTCATTGCGGCTGGTCACTTCTTTCAATGACCTGCCGCGCATTGACGATTCGTGAACGGGCGAAGAGCACCACGACCGCGACACCAGCCAGAATGATGATCCCGAAGCCAAACGCCTGCTCCGCACGCTGAATTAGTGGCACAGCACTGCTCAGATGAGGTGCCAGCAGCATTCCGAGCCCGATCCAGGCACCTGCCCAAATCGTTCCGGAGAGTGCGAATGCCATAGTTGCCTGTGGGCGTGGGAATGCCAGGATTCCAGCCGTCAAGGTGCTGTAGGGTCGTAGACCAGGGACCAGCCGGAACGCCGTGAGTCGCCAGAACGCATGAGTCCTCAGCCGAGTCTCTGCTCGCGTGAGCTTATCTTCATCAAGATGAATCCACCGTCCATAGCGACGTAGTAGAGGACGACCACCTCGCCGTGCCAGAGTGAAGAGCAACGCGGTGCCGAGCAAGGTTGCCAGCACAACGCTTCCCAGGGTGAGCCCTAAATTCAGTCGCCCGTGCGCAACGAGCGATCCGGAAAACAGGAGGAGCAAGTCGCTCGGAAGCAGTAACGGTACCCCTGCCTCCTCAATCAAGACGATCAGAAAGAGAACCAGGGGGCCATATGTTGTTACCAAGGACAAGAGACCAGGTCCGGCCGACGGCATCAAATAATCATTTCCCGGGGTGTCTGAGCAGATTGCTCCATCATCCTCTGGATTGCCCCTTCGTTCTTGCATCCAACGACAAGAAGTCTCATTTCGAGATTCAAACGCACGCTTTTCCGATCTCGCGACCAGGCGCACGCGAGGATAGGTCGCTTCCTATCATTGCGCGGCAAGATGAGAGTGGGATTAATTGCGACGATCCTACTGTTTGGCCGGATCTAGAAGCGTCCTAGCGAAGAATCATCGCAAGAGCCGGTTGACACCGTCGGCATGCTGATCGATTCCTTCGTGTCTCCTGCGATGATCTCGTTTCTCAGGAACATGAGTCTTTGGGCGTCAAGTGCGGGATTCACGTATTAACACTTTGGGCCAATCGGCTGGTCACAAGAAGGACGCGGCGATTGGCCAGATGCTGCAGGATTTGTATGAGATAGCGTTCGACGCTCGCGCCGATCTAACGAACCTCGTTTTCGAAGATGGGAAGGCAGCGGCCGAGTTTGATTTCGCTGGCCGGCGTATCGGCGAATTTGGCGGGATGCCAGCGACCTCCTGGACCGAAGACTTGGCTACTCAGCATTTTCAGAGAATTACAAGAAATTCGATTGACAACCTCTAGAAGCAAAGATACGATGAAACTAGGCCGCTGACCCTCCAAATCGGTGGAATTTCAACGATTAATCCACTGAATTGACAACTGCGTTGCGAGTTGGTGATGACCGCTGCAAAAGGCGAAGCATGTCGTCTGGTCTCACCAAGAGCGACAACCATCTGCGTTCTTCTGATGGCAGATCCTTATCTAGTGTTGTCGGCATGAAGCGAGGAGAGGTCAGCGGCCTCTAGAGGCCCGTCCGAGTGCATCCGCTCTTTTGTGCGTCCCAGAATCGGGTGGCCGATTTGCTCGAGGGAATTGAGTACCTGACTGGCGCGCTCCTAGTGGAATGAAAGGAAAGTAGCCGTGGCTCGATTTCGGTTGTTTGCCATCGTTGGCGTTCTCGTTGCCTCAATGGTTTTCACGTTTCCTGTGTCAGCTTCAGCATGGACGACCGGCTCGGGGACCGGAACAATTGCCCCGGTATTGGTCAAGGATCTCGGTAGCATCGGTCCTATCCTGATTCAGGAGCGAGATTTGGCTGGCACCATCTCTGGTGACCTGAGCGGAACATATACCGAGCATGTCCGAGGCTTGATTTACCCGTCGGGTTTCGTAGCCTACCGCGGAACCATGACGTTCAGTGGTACGGTGACAGGTTGCGGATCCGGGGAGGTCACCCTCGATGTATCCGGTATAGCCAAAACGGGTGCTCCACTTAGTGTGGCAATCATCCAGGTAAGCGACTCCGGGACCAATACGATTGGCGTTACGGGTGCTGGGTTAGTCTACCAAGTAGGATCGGACCTCACCTACCAGGTTTCGTACCAGTGCGAATGATCCCACTGTGTGCATGGGGCACGTTGACTCCATAGGCGTCGAGGAAGGCACCTGATGGATGTCGCGATCGTCGGAATTGGCTGTCGCTTTCCCGGCGGGGTCCGCACGCCGAACGAGTTCTGGAAACTGTTGCGGGATGGGGTCGACGCGATCACCGAGATGCCAGCGGATCGTTTCGACCTCGACGCACTATACGATCCAGATCCTAGGAAAGCTGGAAAGCTCAACACAAGGTGGGGGGGCTTCCTCGACCAGGTCGAAGAATTTGACGCGGATTTTTTCGGCATTTCACCGCGCAAAGCGCGCCGAATCGATCCCCAGCAACGGCTTCTGCTCGAGGTCGTCTGGGAGGCCTTGGAAGATGCAGGCCAACCTCCCGATCGTCTGGCCGGGTCCGACGCTGGCATATTCGTTGGGATCTCAACCCATGACTATGCCAGCATCCAGTTACAGCCGCGCAACGTCGATCTGATTGATGCGCATGCTCCTGCAGGTAGCGCGCTGTGTATTGCCGCCAACCGCATCTCGTATTTCCTTGATTTACACGGTCCGAGTATCGCGGTCGACACCGCCTGCTCGTCATCGCTGACGGCCCTGCATCTGGCAAGCCAGAGTCTCTCGCGGGGGGAATGCGGCGTGGCGATTACCGCCGGTGTCAATGTCATGCTCCTGCCGCAGGTGACGATCGGGTTTTCCAGGGCCGCGATGCTGTCACCCGATGGTCGTTGCAAGCCTTTCGACGCGAACGCCAATGGCTATGTGCGCAGCGAGGGTGCGGGGGCTGTGGTGCTCAAGCCGCTCCAGTCGGCACTGGAAGATCGTGACCCGATTTACGCGGTGATCCGGGCAACAGCGATCAATCAAGATGGTCGTACCCCGGGTATCAGCGTGCCCAACGTGAACGCGCAGAAGTCGCTGCTACTGGGTGCTCTGCGCGAGGCGGGCCTCGCCCCGGTGGATGTGCAGTACGTCGAGGCGCACGGTACGGGAACAGCTGTCGGTGACCCGCGTGAGGCAGAAGCGATCGGCTCGGTGTATTCGCATGGCCGCCCTGCCGACACGCCCTGTCTAGTGGGATCGGTTAAGAGTAACGTGGGCCATATGGAGGCTGCCTCTGGCATGGCCGGGCTGATCAAGACGGCGCTTGCGTTGAAGCACCGGCAGATTCCGCCGAGCCTTCACTTCAACCAACCGAGCCCGGACATCCCGTTTAGCACGCTCAAACTGCGGGTTCCGACCACGCTTGAGGAGTGGCTCGCCCCTCCTGGACGTGCTTTCGCTGGCGTCAACTCGTTTGGATTCGGCGGAGCAAACGCTCACGCAATCCTCGCGGAGTCTCCGTCGCGGGCCGAATCCGGTGTCGTTCCCGATGACGAGACAGCGCGGGTTCTGACGCTCACGGCGCGCGCGCCCAAAGCGCTTCGTGATCTAGCGCACGAATACGCGTCGTTGCTAGCCGACGTTAACGCGCCACCAGTCCGCGACGTGTGTTACACAGCCGCGCTGCGGCGCAGCCATAACGACCACCGCTTGGCCGTGGTCGGGAGCACGGCCGCAGAACTGCGGCAACGTCTCTCCGCTTTCGCCGCCGGAGACGATGCGGGGGGCGCCGTTACGGGTCGGCACGTGAAGCGCCTCAAGTCGAAGCTTGCATTCGTGTTTTCCGGCATGGGACCGCAGTGGTGGGGGATGGGCCGGCAGCTTCTGCGCGAGGAGCCGATTTTCCGCGACGCCATCGAGAAGTGCGACGGAATTCTGCGCGAGTTTGCAGACTGGTCGTTGATCGAGGAACTCACTCAAGACGAGGCCACTTCTCGCGTTGCCGAGGCCGATCGTGCCCATGTCGCGAATTTTGCGCTCCAACTCGGGCTGGCATCGCTCTGGCGCTCGTGGGGAGTTGTTCCGGATGCGGTCGTCGGGCACAGCTCGGGCGAGATGGCGGCCGCCTGCGTTGCCGGAGCGCTTCCGGTACGTGATGCGGTCTGGCTTGCCTATCACCGCGGCCGCCTCCAACACGCGGCCAGCGGCAGCGGCGGCATGATCGCGGTCGGCCTTTCAGCGGAGGAGACCGCGGACCTCATCCGTGGCCGCGAGGATCGCGTGTCGCTTGCCGCGAACAACAGTCCCACGTCCGTGACACTCTCTGGCGACATGGCGGCGTTGACTGAGATCGGCGAGTCACTTGAGCGACAAGGGCATTTCTGGCGCTGGCTTCCGGTGCGAATACCCTATCACGGCCCGCAGATGGATGGGCTTCGCACCGAATTGTTGCAGACGCTCGCTGGCCTCGAGAGCCGTCCCGCCACAATACCGGTCGTTTCCACGGCGACCGGTTCCTGGGACGGCGGGCAGCCATTCGATGCCAACTACTGGTGGCAGAACATTCGTCAGCCCGTCCTCTTCGCCCCCGCCATCGATCGACTCATGGACGACGGATATCGTCTCTTCGTGGAGTTGAGCCCGCACCCGGTCCTTGCTCCGTCCATCCTGGAATGTTTCGCGGAGTGTGGTGCAGAGTCCGCATTCGTGCTTTCGTCACTGCGCCGGAACGAGGACGAACGCCGGACGATGTTGCGCACCGTCGCCACACTGTACGTCCATGGGCTCCCAGTTGACTGGGCGGCTGTGCTTGGCACGGACGGCACCCACGTTCGCCTACCGACATACCCATGGCAGCGTGAGCGACACTGGTTCGATCCGGCCCCCGAACACAACCTGTTGCCCCACCACTCGGCTGGCACAGATAGCGGACATCCGCTCCTAGGACGCCGCCTGCGCGCAGCTAGACCGACCTGGGAAACCGATCTTGGTGACCGTCGTCTCGCCTTCCTCGATGACAACGTGCTCGCCCAGCGCCCCACGTTCGCGGGAGCCGCTTACATTGAAACGATGCTGGCGGCGGCCGGTGCGCTGCAGAGGCCGGACCGGATCGTGCCGGTGCTGGAGGGAGTGCGGTTTGATCGCTTGCTTCTCTTGCACAACCGGGATGACCGGTTGATCCAGTGTGTCGTCGATGAACAAACGGCGCGGGTCGAGATCCACGGCACGACCAAGGAGAGCGATGCGTCATGGATACGTCACGCGGTCGCGCGGCTGGGGCAGGTTCGGCCAAACCCGATCCCTGCGTCCGTTGATCTGCGAGCCGTCCGATCGCGTTGCCCGACCAGACTTACGGTGGACGATTTCTACGCTTCAGTGGCTCGGCAGGGACAAAGCTACCGGGGTGCGTTTCGTAGTGTCGCCGAATTGTGGCAGGGACGTGGTGAGGCGCTTGGACGGATTGCGCTTCCGGAGGATGTGACCCTATCCACCGACGGATATCGGGCGCATCCGGCGTTGCTGGACTCGGCATTCCAGACATTCATCGCCGCGCTCGACTCCGAAAGAGGGTTAGTTCTTCGAGATCGTGGTCCGCTCGTGCTCACTGGTGTTGAGCGGATCGTGTCTCACGCCCCAGCCGGAGCGAGATTCTGGTGCCATGCGCGGGTGGAAGGGGTCGACGGAGACATATTTGAGGGACACGTTGATTTGATCGACGAAGCGGGCAATATCCTGCTGACATGCGAACGCGTGCGACTCAAAGCACTCCACGAGCGTAGTCACGACAGCGACGATATCCTGTGGCAGGAGATCTGGGAACGGTTGCCACGGCCGGAGTCGACGATTTCCGATGTCGCCCCATCCGACATCGCGCGAGATGTTCGGCCTCTGATCGACCAGTTCGCAGCCGAGGTCGACTTCGGAGATTACGAAGCTGTGATCGAGCCGGCGCTGAACGCGATGGCCGCACGTTTGATCCTTACCGCCCTTACCCAACTGGGGTGGAGTGAACGCGATGGCGACGGACAGGCAGATCTACTCGGGATTCTGCCGAGGCATCGCCAGTTCTTCACCCGTCTGGAGGAGATCACCAGAACGACGGATGCGCAAGCACAGTTCGACGAGGCGGCGCTGGCTGAGCGCGCCGACGTTGGCTCTGCGGTCCGAATGGTTAGGGAGAGTGGCGCGCGGCTGGACGCGACCCTACATGGTGAGGAGGATGCGCGTGGTTGGCTTGTGGCTGGCGAGGCATCGCAAGATCTCGAAGATTTCTATGCGCGCACTCCGTGGGGACTCCTGTACAACCATGCGCTTGCTGAGGTCGTCGCGGCTACAGCGCGGCGAGCGGGGCGTAAGCTGAGGATCCTCGAAGTTGGCGCAGGTACCGGTGCAACAACAACTGCCATTCTCAACCGGGTTCCGGACGCGGTTGCCGAATACGTCTTCACGGATGTGTCTCCGTTCTTCGTAAAGCGTGCCCGGGACCAGTTCCATCCCTCGTCAATCCTCCGATTTGACGTGCTTGATATCGAGCAAGCGCCCGCGCCGTCCGGGCAGAAATTCGACGTGGTGGTCGCTGCGGACGTCGTTCACGCGACTGCCGACGTGAATGTGACACTGCGTAATTTGCGTAGCCTGCTCAAGCCAGGTGGACTGTTGGTTCTCCTCGAAATCACCAGACGCGTACCGTGGCTCGACCTCGTATTTGGTCAGTTCGATGGTTGGTGGCGATTTGCGGACCGGCAAATCCGTCCCGATCACCCACTCCTCAGCACCGTGGCGTGGCGGCGGGTGCTCGAGGAGGCGGGCTTCGACGACGGAGTAACCCTGGCTGTCGGGCAGGACGGCGAATCAACCCAAGCTATTTTCGTCGCCCAGGCTTTCACTGAGGTTAGTGGGCCACCAACATCGACGCTGCCGAAGCGGCGCTGGCTCATCTGTGCCGACAAAAGCGGGTTCGGACGCAAGGTCGCGACCACTCTCCGCAGACGAGGTGACCGCTGCACGCTCATTCGTCCGAGCCAGCGGTACCGGCTGCGCGGACGTGATCGGATCGATCTGGATCCGACCAGCGCGGAGCACTGGCGCCGATTGATATGTGAGCTGAATGAACATGATGGTTCTCCAGTCGACCTTCTCCACTTCTGGAGCCTGGACGCTCCGCCGATGGAGGAAGTGGCGACATCGGCGCTCATGGACTTCCAGCGCCTGAGTTGCGGGAGCGTGGTCAGTCTTATGCAGGCAACACAGGGTGGTCACGGCATCGGCGAGGTCTGGCTCGCGACGCGCGGCGCACAGTCGGCTGGAGCAGATGCGGGCAGCACTAGCCCGATGCAGGCTCCGCTCTGGGGGCTCGGGCGCGTTCTACGGAACGAACAGCGCGCTCGACGCTGCCATCTGGTCGATCTCGGCCCTGACTCTGGCTCCGATGAGCTGGATACGCTCCTGGCCGAAATTACAGCGGAGTCGGACGACTACGAACAGGAACTGGTGCTGCGTGGTCCGGAACGCTACGGCAGGAGGTTGCGTAGCTTATCGCTTAGCCATACGCCGGCGCCTGTGGTCACTCAGAAAGCATCCCCCGCGAGTTCGTCGTTCAGACTCGAGATCGACTCGCCGGGTGCCCTCGACTCGCTCGTTTTGCGCGAGATTGAGCGCCCGCAGCTCAGGAAGGGCGAGGTCTCCATCCAGGTACGAGCCGCCGGTCTGATCGACCACGATCTGCTCAGAGCCCTCGAACCGGGGGAATCTAATCAGTACGCGTATTCGCTCGGGATAGAGTGCGCTGGAATCGTGACGGCGTGCGCGGGCGCTAATACCTTTCAGCCGGGTGATAAGGTGATGGCTCTGGCAACCGGCACGCTCGGGTCCGACGTCACGGCCCGGATGGAAGTCGTCGTTCCAATGCCAGCCCAGCTAAGCTTCGCGGAGGCCGCAACGGTGCCGGCTGCCTTCGTGACTGCCCATCATGCACTACATCAGCTTGCCAGAATTGCTGAAGGCGAGCGCGTGCTGATCCACTCCGCGAGCGGTGGGGTTGGTCTGGCGGCGGTTCAGCTGTGTCGGCGAGTGGGAGCGGTCGTCTTTGCCACTGCCGGATCCCCTGAACAACGCGCCTACCTCGAGTCCGTCGGAGTCGAACACGTGATGGATTCGCGTTCGCCCGGATTTGCCGACGAAGTGCTCGAGCGAACGGGCGGAGAGGGCGTGGACGTCGTGCTCAACTTGCTCACAGGTGAAACGCGTGACAAGGGTCTAACTCTGCTCCGCCCGTCCGGACGGTTCATCGAGATGGCGGTCGACGATACTTTGAGCGATGTGCTGCTGCCGTTGAGTCACTTGAAAAAGGGGTTGTCCTTCTTCACGCTTGGCGACGACATGCCTGGCGACCGGCCAGGGGACGGCACAACGCTGAAGGCGGTCGTCGACGAGCTCGCGGCGGGTACGCTCGAACCGTTGCCTCACACGGACTTCGATCTCGGCGAAGCTGAGCACGCGTTCCGGCTCATGGAGCAGGCCGATCACATCGGTAAGATCGTGTTGACTGTCCAGGAATCGAGCTATCCTGTTGCGCAAAGAAAGCCCTCGCTCGTCCGTCCGGATGCGACCTATCTGATCACCGGCGGACTCGGTGGGTTCGCTCTGGCGGTCGCAGATTGGCTCGTCCGTGGCGGCGCGCGGCATATCGTTTTGATGAGCCGAAGCGGTACCCCGAAGGAACAGGACGCGGCGGCGTTCCATGCATTGCTACACTCGGATGCCGAGATCGACGTCATGCGCGGAGATGTGGCCGATGTGGCGGATGTCGACCGCGTGCTTCGCGTGATCCGAACGAAAATGCCTCCCCTCAGAGGGATTATCCATTCCGCCATGATGCTCGACGACGACTTTCTCGGCAGGCTCGACCCGGGTCGCTTTCATGCGGTCCTTGCGCCAAAGGTGGCAGGAGCCTGGAACCTGCACACGCTCAGCCTTGAGGACGAACTCGACGTCTTTGCACTTTTCTCGTCGGGTTCGTCGTTGATTGGCATCCCGTCGCAGGGGAACTACGCCGCGGGCAACGCCTTTCTCGATGCGCTCGCGCTCCATCGCCGCGCCGCGGGACTCTCGGGACTCTCCGTCAATTGGGGAGCGATCGAGGACGTCGGCTACCTGACCCGTCACCCGGCACTCCGAAGCCAGCTCAATCGAGAAGGCGTTGGGAGCATCACTGCCGCTGAAGCCTGCGCCGCGCTGGACCGCGCCCTACGCCATGACGTGACCCGGATCGCCGTCGCACGAATTGACGGGAGCCGTTGGTCGGATGATGCGGAACAGACTCGTGCGGCTGGTTTGCTCTCGAATCCGCAGCCTTCCGCTGATTTGGAAAGCGAGAACAGAGAGCGCGACGGGCTAGTCGCACAGCTGCTCAGTTGCGCACCGGCAGAACGGCGGGATCTCCTCGAAAGCCAACTTGCGCGATACGCGGCGCAGGTGTTGGCGACCGAGGAGCAGCGCGTCGATCTCAACCGGCCCCTGACGGATATGGGCGTCGATTCACTTATGGCGGTCGAACTGCAGATGGCACTGCGGCGGGATCTCGGAGTCGAGCCCGCGCTCGTCGAGATGCTCGGAGGAGCCACCATCCGCAACCTTGTGGACGGCTTGCTCGAGCAGATTTCACTCGACAGCGCTCTTAGCTAAGCACGTGTCGCCGGTAGAAAGCGCTCCGTGCCCGACGCGGGCGCAGGTCGGGCCAGATACGCCGACGATAACGATAGGACGATCAATGCGAGAACCGCGAAAGGATCGCGACCCGGAGAAAGAGCAGCAGCGCTGCCTCGACGAACTCGCCGAGCGCGCCCTGGATGCGCTCCGCCCGCTCTCGTTCGAGGTTGCCCGAACCCCGCTGGAGATCGATGCGGTATTGCGGATGCGGTACGAGTGCGCCATCGAGATGGGCTGGGCGACGCCAAATGATTACCCGGATGGGCGGGAGCGCGACGAGCACGATGAAGGTGCCACGTTCATTGTCTGTCGCGATGCTGGAGAGATCATTGGGAGCGCGCGGATGGTGCCGCCGGTTCCGGGTGAGTTGCTGCCGGCCGAGCGTGAGTTCCGCACGGAAGCAGCACCGCCTGGCCGCTCAGTCGAGATCGGGCGCCTCGTTGTCCCGCGGCGCTACCGGACCGGCCGGAGCCATCTGATTCTGGTGGGACTTTTCGCTCGAAGCTGGCTCATCGCCCGCGAGCTGGGGTACCACCGCATCGTCTCAACGGCCTCGGCGTCCGTGATTGATTTGTATCGCGGACTTGGGGTCAGGATCAGCGTGCTCGCACCGCCGAAGCACTCCTGGGGTGAGGAGCGCTCACTGATCGAGCTCTCGGGAACGGAAAGTAGCTTGCGCCCGTTGGCGCGAGCGATCGGAGCCGATCCTCCTAATCTCGGATAATCCCCGTACTACGGTAGATGCAATCCATGACCCAGCAGAGATCGCGCAAAGTTCTTCATCGCGCCGCTGGTGGCGGCCCTCGCAGCCGCAGTCGAACGCGATCGCGCCGTCTGTGTCGACACGGATGATATACGATCGTTCATCGCCGCAAAATGAGATCGTAGCGGATGACCGCACTCGTCTCACGGTCCACGCGAAGGCCCCGGTCAGTTGCTGACGTAGGCCGCGAGGTGCTCGCCGGTGAGGGTGGAACGGGCGGCGACGAGATCGGCGGCTGTACCCTCGAAGATGATCCGGCCGCCTTCATGGCCGGCGCCGGGGCCGAGGTCGATGATCCAGTCGGCGTGCGCCATGACCCCCTGATGGTGCTCGATGACGATGACCGACTTGCCGGAATCGACCAGCCGGTCGAGTAGGCCAAGCAGCTGCTTCACGTCAGCGAGGTGCAGGCCGGTGGTCGGCTCGTCGAGGACGTAAACGCCGCCCTTCTCGCCCATATGGGTGGCCAGCTTGAGCCGCTGCCGCTCGCCGCCGGATAGCGTCGTGAGCGGCTGGCCCAGGCTGAGATAGCCGAGCCCGACGTCGGATAGGTGCGTCAGGATCTTGAGTGCTGCTGGCGTATGCGCCTCGCCGGCCCCGAAGAATTTCTCGGCCTCGGCCACCGACAGGGCAAGAACCTCGGCGATGTTGAGCCCGCCGAGCCGGTAGTCCAGGACCGCCGCCTGGTATCGCTTGCCCTCGCACTCCTCGCAGACCGTGGTGACGCCGGCCATCATCGCCAGGTCGGTGTAGATGACGCCGGTGCCGTTGCAGTTGGGGCAGGCACCTTCAGAGTTGGCGCTGAATAGCGCCGGCTTCACGCCATTGGCCTTCGCGAACGCTTTGCGAATCGGGTCGAGTAATCCGGTGTACGTCGCCGGATAGCTTCGTCGGGAGCCGCGTATCGCGCCCTGGTCGATCGACACCACTCCGTCCCGGCCCGACACTGAGCCGTGGATCAGCGAGCTCTTTCCCGACCCAGCCACACCGGTGATTACCACTAGCACGCCGAGCGGTATATCGACATCGACATCCTGCAGGTTGTGGGTGCTGGCACCACGGACCTCCATCACTCCTGACGGTGTCCGAACCGACGGCTTCAGGGAAGCCCGGTCGTCCAGGTGTCGTCCGGTGATGGTGCCACTGGCCCGCAGTCCCTCAACCGTGCCCTCGAAGCAGACGGTGCCACCGGCCGTACCCGCGCCGGGACCGAGGTCGACGACGTGGTCGGCGATCGTAATCGTTTCAGGCTCGTGCTCCACGACGAGCACCGTGTTGCCCTTGTCCCGCAGTCGCAACAGCAGGTCATTCATTCGCTGGACGTCGTGTGGGTGCATCCCGATCGTCGGCTCGTCGAAGACGTAGGTAATGTCCGTCAGCGACGACCCGAGCTGGCGGATCATCTTGACGCGTTGCGCCTCGCCGCCCGATAGCGTGCCCGATGGCCGGTCGAGCGAAAGGTAGCCCAGTCCGATCTCTACGAATGAGTCCAGGGTCTGCTGCAACGTGGCGAGCAGCGGCGCCACCGACGGCTCGTCGAGACCGCGAACCCATTCGGCCAGGTCGTTGATCTGCATCGCGCAGGTATCGGCGATGTTGACCTCGCCGATCCGCGACGACCGGGCCGCCGCGCTAAGCCGGGTGCCGTCGCATTCGGGGCACGCGGTGAATTTCACCGCCCGATCCACGAACGCACGAAGGTGTGGCTGCAGCGTCTCCTTGTCCTTGTCCAGGATCCTCGTCTGGATTCTCGAGATAAGCCCCTCATACGTCTGGTTCACGCCTTCGACCTTCACCCGTATCGGCTCCTTGTGAAGGAAGTCGTGAAGCTCTTTCTTGGTGTATTTGCGGATCGGCTTGTCCGGGTCGAGGATGCCCGAGAGGGCGAAGAGCCGCCCATTCCAACTGTCGGGCGTGTAGCCGGGGACGATGATCGCACCCTCGGCGAGCGACTTGGAATCGTCGAAGAGCTGAGTGAGGTCGATATCGGAGACCGTGCCTCGTCCTTCACAGCGCGGGCACATGCCACCGGTACGGCTGAAGGTCACTTTCTGGGCCCTGCCGGCACCGCGTTCGACTGTGATTGCGCCGCTCGCATGAACCGAGGGGACGTTGAAGGAGAACGCGCCGGGTGGGCCAATGTGCGGCTGGCCGGTACGGCTGAAGAGTATGCGTAACATCGCGTTGGCGTCAGTGGCGGTGCCGACGGTGGAGCGGGGGTCGGTGCCCATCGGCTGCTGGTCGACGAGGATCGCTGTCGTCAGCCCTTCGAGCACGTCGACCTCCGGCCGCCCGAGGGTCGGCATGAAGCCCTGCACGAAGGCGCTGTAGGTTTCATTAATCAGCCGCTGCGACTCGGCGGCGATTGTGCCGAACACCAGTGAACTCTTGCCCGAGCCAGAGACGCCGGTGAATACCGTCATCCGACGCTTCGGGATTACGACGCTGATGTCCTTGAGGTTATTCACGCGTGCGCCGTGTACGCGGATTAGATCGTGGCTGTCGGCAACGTGTGGTGTCGGTGACTGCGTGTCGGTCCTCGTGGCCATGCTTCTCGTGTCTCCATCTGTTCGGCGGGGCCGCCTTCGTGGTCTCCGCTGGTGTTGGTTGGCTCGATCTTACCAACTTCGACGAGTACGTACGGTTGGTTGTTCTTCGGTGGCGAGGGCGCGCGAACGGTCGGGTCAACCCGGCCAACAGTGTCGCAGCGCTCTACCTTTATGACCGGTCGTGAGGGAAGAATGTGACGAGTTTTGGGGACGTCCAACCGAGGTAATGGTACAGAGTATTGGGTCTCTCTATTTCCACGGCGTAGTCAAGGGAGCGCCCCTGATCGATGGTGTGGCATTGACGCGCCCGGCCCACACGGCGTTTCGGGCGGCGAATGCGAGCGACGGTCAACTCCTGGTGCGCAACCGCCTGCCGGAGATTCAGGTGCCGACGCTCGTTCTGGTTGGCCGGTACGACTTCATCTACTCACCAGTTCAGCCGCAGATGCTGGCCGATGGCATTCCAGCAGCGAGGCTATATCTTTGAGCTCAGCGGTCGTTTCCCGTGGGTCGAGGAACCGGAAGAGTTCTTCACGACCATCTGTGGATTCATCGATACGTAGCGAGGGCACCAGAGCCGTGCCAGTGTCAGCTGCCGTCCGAGCGGCGTTGTGGATGATCGTGTGATCCAGGCCGCTGCTCGCCATCGTACCTGAAGCACGGCCATTCTTCAGCTGTCTTGAAACATGTCTCGAACGCTCCGGTCGAAGAACCTCGCGAAACAGTTGCGGATTAGTGTCCAGCCTTTTGAAAAAGGGTCGGGGACTGGGTGAGTCATCGTCGTGGCGTGGGTGTCCGTGATGCCAATCGCGGTTCAGCATACGACCATGAGAACGGTGAACCGGGTGAAATGGTCCACGACGTGGACCACACGGTTGTCATCGTCCGGATCTAAGCCAAACCGTCCCCTAGCCAGCAGCCGTTTGATATTCTGCCCAGCCGCAATCAACAGTGCCTCACTATTCACCCGCTCCAGCCGCCGTAAGCGGAAGCGTTCGAGTCCATGCCATTGCTTGGCTTCGCCGAAGAGCGGCTCCACCCAGACCTTGCAAACCTAGCCACAGCCTCTCCGACACATATATGTCGTTCAGCTGGCAAGGTGCAGACTGAGTGACCTGCCCCGTGGCTCTCCCGCACTCTCGGTGCTGGGGGAGTAGGTTAATCTCGCTTCGCTCCTATGATGGAGCATGCTACCTTTATGCTTCGGCCACTGGCACCAGAGCTACGAGGGAACTTCGACATGTTCGATGTGAATAAGACCCAGGATATGCTGATCGATGATATAGATCAACTCGTTTTTGAGATCGATACCCTCTGGCATCAGTTCACGGAAACGCGTTTCTTCGGGAATAGTCGGAATTTTCCGAATGTCCACTTCGGCTACATGATGACCATGTTCGCCTGCGTCGATCTCTGGTCGCGCTATTGGATGGGACGCACAAAGAAGAAAGGTGAGCAAACAGTGAGAATGGTTCGATTCTTGGACACGTACGTCCAGCCGGGGAAGCACAACGAAAGCTGTGTCGCCGTTCATCTCTGGCGCCACGCGCTGATGCATACTGGTCAGGGACGGTTACACAAGGATCGCAACTCGGATGATATCTACACTTGGCAATTGTTCTTTGGACCGTCGTCTGGCATCCGGCATTACGAGCTCTGGAGACATCCGAACGATCAGCGGATGGTATTGTCGATTGTGATGACCAACCTTGCTCAAGATCTCAGCCACGGACTAGGGCGGTATCTCGATGATTTGAAAGAAGACGGAGCACTCCAAGCGACCTTTCAAAAAGAGGACACCAATATCCAGCTTCAAACTCTCGACTTTCAGAATTGCACCTAATAGCCACCTATCGTTTGCCGACCCCGTTGTGTTTGGGTAATTCCATCTCTTTTACCCCTACCCCTCCTACTTAAACCCCTCGGATAATGCCTTAGAACTCGCCAGCCTTGAGATTCTGTTGTCCCGTGCGATCAAATCCCCACTATCCGTAAGGCCGTGGCGGTCGCATAGGTGTCGTTATGCGCAAAGCATGCATGGAGAAAGCCCGAGCGAATCATTCGAGCCCGAGTCTCAACTATGTCTCCCCGCTAGCATCGATTCAAGAACCACCTTCGATCAAACTCCATCATCCGCAGAGGTTGAGTCGTATAGGTATGAATGTGCCACCATCCGATTCTAGAAATGAGGAGCCGCCTGGGGTCGGGGTGCACCAGGCGGCACAAGAGGGAAGAGATTGCAGAACTATCGCCACATGAGAACGGGATCAGCAGGTTCCGAACTGTCGCTGTTCACACCACAGGGCCTGACACGTTCCACCAGCACATTCCATGTAGCACCAGGTTTCGTAGAGGTAGCCATCGGATCCGCAGTAGGGCCCGTCGGTCTTTTCCCAGAAGTAGGTATTCAGCGGGGACACTTGCTCGGCGGCGTCCCCATGGGCCGCAACGAGCTGACCCGCGACGGCACTGAGCAGCAATCCCGCAAAACCACGTCGGCTTATTCGTCCAGCCACCACGTCACGTCCTCCTCAGGGAACGGCACGATCCTGTGCCACGGTCAACTGCGCGACGATCTGTCGCGCGTCGCTCAGCGAGAGTCCCGAATCGGAGGAATCCACCACACTGAGCTCAAATTGGACGCCGTGCCGAATCCAGACGGCGCGGCTGATTGCTGGCGCCTCGGGATTGACGTGCCAGAGGACCTCGGTACCGGAGATCACCACACGCTGATAGGACGATGACACGGTCCCGGTGGCGTTAGACGCTGGGGATTCGAGCAGGCGCAGGTGGAGTTCGTGTGGGCCGAGATAGCGGAGGTCGGCGAGATCTGGCTGCACTTGCGTGAAGGCCGTGAGTACGAGATCGCCCGGTAATCGCGGCGGGACAACGACCGGGAACGCGGGTGCTGTGCGGTAACCGTCACCAACTGGTGAGGCGACCGCGCTGCCAGGAAGCTGTCGGGAGTTGAGGACGGTACTGGGATCCTTGACGGTCGCCGAATGGGGCACGACGCGTTGCACGAGAGCCGCGAGGCGAAACCCGGCATTGGAGGGGAGGCTTGGCCAGGCCAGCAGGGCTAGCAGGAGCAGAAGGGCAACCGTGGTGAGCGTCAGAACCGGTGTCCAGGATGGGCGCTGGGAACGCCGGGCTTCCTGTGCAATCACCGCCATGGTCTGTGCACGGCAGACAGGATCATCGACGATCGGGGTAGCGGACCGGAGTAACTCCCGCGTTTCGTCGAGAGTCCTGAGACGGTCCTGGCAGACCACACAGACACGCACGTGCGCCGCGACATACTCGAGCCGCGCCCCCGTCAATTCCCCGTCCCGATAGGCGACCAGATCGCCGCCGTCGAGCTCACATGACGTCATTCGCAGCTTCCCGATCGGATTGGTCCTGATAAGTCCGGCGGAACTCGGCCGTCGCCCGGCTAATGCGTTTGCGCGCTGCGACTGATGAAATACCGATGATGGTGGCCACCTCCTGACTAGAGAATCCTCCTATGGCCGAGAGGACCAGCGCTTCCCGCAGATTCGGACTGAGCTGATCCAGCGCTCGGGCGATGAGATCACGCTCGTCCGCCCGCTGCACCTCGTCGAGGCGGCGGGACCTGGGAATTGCTCCGTTTCGGTGCGACCGAAGCCAATCGAGCGAAACAATCCGGTGGAGAGTTCGGCGCCGGCGTATCGGCAGGGCGTTATAGCGTGCCGTTCGGTAGAGCCAGGCGACAAACGGCCGATCGATGGGGAGCGTCTGTCTGCAGCGAAAAGCATCGAGAAAGGTCTCCTGGGCCAGATCGGCCGCGAGCTCCGCATCACCCGTGAGGCGGAAGAGGAAGGCGCGTAATGGCGCGTCGTATCGCTCGATCAGCACTTCAAATGCGGCTACCGAGCCAGAACGCACTGCGTTGACCAGCAGATCGTCGGCGACTGGCTGCGCTGTCCCCTCGACGGCCATGATCGGCCGATCCTCTCGTTTGTGCGAACTCCCTATCTTTTTAGTGCATGAAGGACGTGAAATGTGACATCTACCTTCGATGTCACATTTTGGACACAACCGGCACTGAACATAGTAGAGCTCGAAGTTACCAGTTCGAGGACGGGAGGTAAACAGTGTGACGTGGAGTGTACTCGTAGAAATGAATCGATCAGTCTTGCTCTGAACTCGTGATTTACCTTTTGTATCACAAGGAGAGAGTGATGTTGAAAGGTCGCAAGCCGCCTAGATATCTTGTAGTCATGCTTGGGCTGTGCTTGGTGTTCGCTATACTAGGACCAACGAGCGCAAGCGCAAACTATAGCTGCAACAATTACTGTTATGGATACGCCACATGGGGCGGTGGTACCACTGGCTCAAGAACGGTCCAGACCGTGGTACCAATGTTCGACAACGATGGTGCAAATCACATTACGCAAGAGATGTGGCTTATTGACCCCACTGCGTCGAGCTATTGGGCTGAAGCATGGATCGAAGTAGGATTGATGAGCACCGGTGGAACGGAATGGTACTTCTATGCATACGAATTGCCTGGTGGCGGGGAGACTGTTCCAACGTATCTCATTGAGACCCCTCCTTCGAGCGACTACTTCAACACAGCCGTCCTTGAGATCGGGCAAGATACGGCAGGGTACTCATTTCACGTCCGCATCCAGAGCCTTACCCAGTATCTTCCCTACGAGGTGACTAACGATCCGATGGAGCCGAGTACGATACAAATTGGCAGTGAGTTGGTGGGTACCACAAGTGCTTATGCCGAAGGTGCTCATTGGACCGACAATATGTACATCGAGAGTGGATCCTATTACTACCAAACAAGTGATACTCCTGCACTAGTGTCGCCACAGCAAGGTAGTCCAGAACATGCAAGCTGGTCCGTATTGCCCAGCAATTCGAGTACCGGTGGTGACTTCTACAGCTACTGCGGTTGCTGACTTGCTCGATCAAGCTAAGAGAGGATCGTATAATGCGCCGTTCAGTGGCATATCTCGCAGGTCCTGTCATCCTAATTGGCGTGACGATTGTGGTACTCGGTCTCACTCATATCGGAAATGGTGTCTCAGCGTCGTCCTCTGCGCCCCCTCCGCCTGGACGATTGGCTTCGCCACCTCCTGGTCCTGACCCTTCTCTAAAGACGGTGTCGAATTGGCCGGGTAGTCCCGCGATTCGGCCGGACCGGGTCGCCGGTAGTGTTGGCCCGCTTTCACCTGCCTTTACGGTAGCCGACGTGCAGCAGTACATTGCGGCTCATGGATCGTTACACGGTGTAGGTAATCAGCCTCCAATTGTGACCGCGTTTCAATGCCTCCATCCAGCGGGAGTAACCAAGATCACCCACACTCAAATTCCCGGTCGCTCAGCCAACGATCTCATCTGTTTGGCGACCTTGAGTGGGCATTTTGAGGTTGCCGGGCCACCGAGTTCGTCAACGATCGGGACTGGGACACTGTCTTGGGAACTATTCGATGGCCGAACGGGTAACTTGATGGGTGACGTGGTCAAAGTTAGTGGATCAAGACCGCGTGGATGACGCCCGGTGAGCAGGATATACTACGGTACTCACAGTAGCAAATGCCCACGGTGACGAAAGGGAACTGTAGACGCGGGGAGGCGGAGCGACGCGTTGTTCTCGCCTCCCCAAGAGGAAATTATGGACGATGAGCGAAATTCACTGATATAGCGAATAGCTCAATAATCAGAAGTGTCTAAAAGCGCTACAGATGCTAAACGAGGTGTCATGCGACGAGGTCGCGAGTTGAACCTCATGGAGGATCGGAGTAATTTGTTCCTCCGCTTCTCCACGGTGATCAGTGCCCTGTTCGTCTGGTCATTCGTCGGTGGCTGTTCGAGCACGACATCCACCCCAACCACAAGTGTCGCCGTTGCCTCTCAACCACCGTCCGGTACACCGACCCCCGGTCCGTTACCGCAGACGGCTTCGACGTCTGGTCTGCGGATCACGCTCGTGTCGGGAACGCGCAGCGGCAATCAGGTCGTACTCACCTTCAAGATCGAGTCGGTGGATCCGAACCAGCCTAATATGTGGTCTATTGGAGGAGGAGAGCTCATGGGCACCCCCCTTGAACCGAACGACATCGTGGCGACCGGGCTTCGATATGACAATGAGATTCCAGTGCCGCCACTGGGTCTGCTGGTGCCCCCTGGGCTCAAACCCGCACCCCCAGCGCCGTCGCCAACGCCGCAACCCACTCCCGATGTCACCGGCTATCTGGAGACGCTGGGATTCGTTCTGACCGGCCCCGCCGATCAGCCCGTCACGGTGACGATACGACGGGTCCGCTTCAACAATGTGCCGTCCACACGACATCCCGGGAAGGTCATAAGCGGCATCTGGAGTTTCGCGTTTGTGCCCGCGAACTTACCGGCTCCGTCGCCGACGTCCACGTCGATTTCCGCTCCTTGAGCCGATGGACTAATGGACATGAAGGCGGCGAACTCGGAGCCAGGTGTTGTAATCAGAGATATGGCTACGATCAAGAGGTGATCCATGGTCTGGATATTCGTCGTCCTCGGCGCCGGTCTAGTCATATTTCTGATGGCGGTCACATCGATGTTCCTGGGCACGGGCTATCTCGACGCTGATGAGAGCGTTGACCATTATCTCGACGAGGTCGAGATCAATTCCCGCAATATCCACTTCTGAGCGACGTACTCCAACCTCTCCACCGGGAGGCCGGTTGTGCTTCGGAGATTCTCAAATACCTCCGATATTCATACACCGGTGGGCGTGTGCTCTGAGCATAGGTTTTCCGCGCAACCTCTGTCTCAGAATGTCGTCTCGAAAACTGCGTGTCGGAGCGTGCTCGCAGTCTCGACTTTTGAGACAGCTGCGGTATGGTGACGGGCCTCGTGCGTCTCTGCTCGTGACCCCGTGCTCTCGCTGGACCGATCGGTCGAGTCGCACCGCTGCGAGTCCCACTCCTGCGACAACTCGTACAAGACTGGCACCAACGAATTGCGAGGGCAATCCTCCACGGATCACCCTCGTTTTGCGGTAACGGTTTCGGTATCGAACCTAGCCTTCGCCTACGGCTTCTTGCAGTTGTGCGACCTATCCCTGTGCGCTGAGGTCGAAGCGGTCGAGGTTCATCACCTTGTTCCATGCGGCCACGAAATCATGCACGAACTTCTCCTTCGCGTCGTCACAGGCAAAGACCTCCGAAATGGCCCGAAGTTGGGAGTTCGAGCCGAAGACGAGGTCGACGGCGGTGCCCGTCCACTTCAGTTCGCCAGTGGCGCGATCGTGAAGCTCGTACACATTTTCGTCCGAGGCAGACTTCTGCCACTCCATGCTCATGTCACAGAGGTTCACGAAGTAGTCGTTGGTAAGCTGCCCGGGCCGATCGGTGAAGACACCGTGTGCCGATTGCTGGAAGTTGGCGTTCAGTGCCCGCATGCCACCGAGCAGGACCGTCATCTCGGTAGCCGTCAGCGTCAGCATGTAGGCCCGGTCCAGCAGCTTCGTAGTCGGCGATATCACCTGTCCAGGCCGCAGGTAATTGCGGAACCCATCAGCAGTCGGCTCGAGCACCTCAAAGGATTCGACGTCGGTCTGCTCCTGCGATGCGTCGGTGCGCCCCGGTGTGAATGGCACCGTGATATCGTGCCCGGCGTCCTTCGCCGCCTGCTCGACAGCCGCGCACCCGCCCAGGACGATCAGGTCAGCGAGCGAGACCTTCTTTCCGCCTGACTGCGCACGGTTGAAGTCCTGCTGGATCTGCTCGAGGGTCTGCAGCGTCTCGGCCAGCTTGGTCGGCTCGTTGACCTCCCAGCCCCGTTGCGGTTGGAGGCGAATCCGCCCCCCATTGGCCCCACCACGCTTGTCGGTGCAACGGAAGCTGGCCGCCGCTCCCCACGCGGTAGCGACCAGCCGGGAGATCGACAATCCCGATGCCAGGATCTTGTCCTTGAGTGCAGCGATGTCCTCGTCGCCGATCAGTTCATGGTCGACCGGAGGAACAGGATCCTGCCACAACTGTGGCTTGGGAATCCATGGGCCGAGGTAACGCGAAACAGGTCCCATGTCGCGGTGCAACAGCTTGTACCACGCCTTGGCGAAGGCGTCTTCCAGCTCGTCCGGATGCTCGTAGAATCGCCGCGCGATCGGCAGGTAGATTGGATCGACCTTCAGCGCGATGTCCGTCGTCAGCATCATCGGCGCGTGCCGTTTCGACGGTTCATGCGCATCGGGTACCTTGTCCTGGGCTGAAGGATCTTTGGGCGTCCACTGATGCGCACCGGCGGGGCTCTTGGTCAGTTCCCAGTCGTACTCGAACAGGTTAGCCAGGAACCCGTTGTCCCACTTTGTCGGCTCGTTGGTCCAGGCCCCCTCGAGCCCGCTGGTCATTGTGTCGTCGCCCTTGCCGGTACCGTAGCTGTTCTTCCAGCCAAGGCCTTGCTCCTCGAGGGGAGCGGCCTCCGGTTCGGGACCGACGTATTCCGCGCTGACGGCGCCATGGGTCTTGCCGAAGGTGTGACCGCCGACGATGAGGGCTAATGTCTCTTCGTCATTCATCGCCATGCGGCGGAACGTTTCGCGAATGTCTCTTCCTGCTGCTAGTGGGTCTGGGACGCCGTTAGGTCCCTCAGGGTTCACGTAAATCAGGCCCATTTGAACCGCGGCCAGTGGGTTCTCGAGATCACGGTCCCCGCTGTAGCGCTCATCCCCAAGCCAGGTGTCTTCGGGACCCCAATAGCTCTCGTCGGGCTCCCAGATATCTTGTCGACCGAAACCGAAACCGAACGTCTTGAAACCCATCGATTCCATTGCCACGTTGCCAGTGTAGATCAGCAGATCGGCCCAGGAGAGCTTGCGGCCGTACTTTTGCTTGATCGGCCAGAGTAAACGGCGTGCCTTGTCGAGGTTCGCGTTGTCGGGCCAGCTATTGAGGGGAGCGAACCGCTGGGCTCCGCTGCCACCGCCGCCCCGTCCGTCGGCGATGCGGTACGTGCCTGCGGCATGCCAACTCATGCGGATGAAGAGCGGCCCGTAGTGGCCATAGTCGGCTGGCCACCAGTCCTGCGACGTCGTCATCAGTTCGATGAGATCCTGCTTTAGGGCGTCGACGTCGAGATCCTTGAACGCCTCCGCGTAGTTGTAGTCTTCTCCCATAGGATTGGACAGGGGCGAGTGCTGGCGGAGAACCGAGAGATCCAGCCGATTCGGCCACCAGTCCTTGAGCGTTCTGGGCCCGGATTGCTTCGGACTGGGTGAGGGGATACCCGGGTTCTCGCTGTCGCTGCGGTTTCCTGTAACGTCTTTCGTATCAGACACGTCGGGGCTTCTCCTTTCCTGGTATTTCCTTAAAGTGGCTACCCGGAGATCGCTCCGGATTCAAGGCTGCATCACTCAGCTAATGCCACACGCTACGTGCCGAAGTTGGAATGCCGGACGACACGAAAGATGATGCCGGTGCTACTTTGTCTTTGGGTTGTAATCACCTAAAGATGATCAACAAAGCGCCCAGCCAACCCGGCGTCCCGTATAGCTACAGCAAGCATGCTGCGGCGAGACTCAATTGTAAACCGTCTGAGTGTCTTATCGATGATGATTCGAGCATCGGCTGCGGGATGACCTCATTCGGCAGGTGTGGGAACATTTTGAGTTGAATCGGCCGTTGTCGTGGGCGAGACGCCTCACTTACTGGCGAGGGAACCGTACATTGGCGAAGGCCATGATCCAAGATCAAGCTAATTGGCATGCGTGGTTCAACAGGGAGGCAATTGTGGTGCAGCCACACCGGCGTCGACGACCGCTCCGAGTAGAACACCAGAAGGATTCTGGCATTCCCTATCGGCGGCCAACGTAGCCTTGTCATCCTGAAACGCAGTGAAGGACGCTCTATTGCGTGTTAAGCGAAGAGATCCTTCGCCTCCGCTCAGGATGACCGCATTACGTTAGCGCTCGGTCAGCCACAATCTCCCACCGGCGGCCACACCAACATGGAACTTCACCATTTCGGACCAAGATCGTCCTTGCACCGCTCCCGGTTGGCTGAATTTCGCGGATCCGACCGAGGCTGCCGCCGGGAGAAGATCGGCAACCTCTATGAACGATCTCAACCGTCAGTTCACCGCTTTCTTCACGAGCGCGGCGATCTTTTCTTCTTCGTCGGGGGTTAACTCCTTCAGCGCGAAAGCCGTTGGCCACATGGTGCCTTCGTCGAGGTTCGCCTTGTCACTGAAGCCGAGTGTCGCGTACCTCGATTTGAACTTCTGCGCGCTTTGGAAGAAGCAGACAACATTGCCGTCCTTGGCGTACGCGGGCATCCCGTACCAGGTTCTCGGTGAGAGGTTTGGCGCGCTGGCTTTGATGATCGCATGGAGCCGCTCGGCCATGACGCGATCCGATTCCGGCATTTCGGCGATCTTCGCAAGCACGTCGCTTTCCCCGTCCGTCTTGGGCGAGCGCGAGCCGCGACGTGCGGACGTCTTCAGTTCCTGAGCGCGCTCCCGCATGGCGGCTCGTTCCTCGTCCGTGAATCCTCTGGACTCCTCGCTGGTGGTGCTCTTGGCGGATTGCCGCGTGCCCGTCTTTCCAGGCTTTCTCTCAGCCATAGTGTTCTCCTTCGCGATGTCGTCTGTGCAGGTCAGGCCGCGTTCAGCTGTCTTGAATCAGCCCGAGGACATTGCCATCGGTGTCGGTCACGGTGGCCACCAGGCGGCCGCCACCGACGTCATGCGCGGGCTCCTTGACGGCGGCACCGGCAGCGGTCACCTCGGCCAGCTTCGCCTCGATGTCCGACACGTGCCAGTAGGCCACCGGCGAGGTCATACCCTGCGGTCCACCGCCTGGCACGAGTCCGATATGCTGGCCTTCGGCGTCGAAGCCGACGTAGTAGGGTCCATCCGTCTGCGGCGGGATGCCGAGAAGGGCGCTATACACCGCCTTGGCCGCTGCCAGGTCGGACACGGGGTGCAGCACGGTCTTGATTCCCTGGGTGGAAGAGCCGGTCATTTTCACTCCTAAAGTTGTGGGTCACATCGACCCGTTATCTCTGGTAGAGCGTCAAGAGGAACAGGAAGCCCGGAGGTCGTGATAGAACGGCCAGTGAGGCGTCCGGGTCGTCCCGCGGGAGGACGGTCCAGTGAATGGTGATGTCGAATCTCGGCTCCTTTCGTAAACTCGGATAAATCAGCGGCGTCTCGTCGGTCTATCTCTATGACCGATCGTGAGAGAGAAATGTGACGAATGCGTGAGGACGACTGGCTGGCTACACGCTTCGAGGAGCACCGGCCCCGCCTGAGGGCGATCGCCTACCGGATGCTCGGCTCGACTTCTGACGCTGATGACGCCGTTCAGGATGCCTGGATCAGGCTTAGCCGCGCCGACGTCGACTCGGTCGAGAACCTCGGAGGTTGGCTCACCACGGTGCTCTCGCGCGTGTGCCTGAACATCCTGCAAGCCCGTCGCTCGCACCCGGAGACGTCGTTCGCGCTCGAGATGCCCGAGCCTGCGGGCGATGCACCAGCAACCGACCCAGAGCAAGAGACGCTGCTCGCCGACTCGATCGGGCTTGCCCTGACGATCATGCTCGACACGCTCTCGCCTCCGGAGCGCGTCGCGTTCGTACTGCATGATATCTTCGGCATATCGTTCGCGGAAATCGCGTCGATCGTCGGGCGGAACGAGGCGGCGGCCCGTCAGCTCGCAAGTCGAGCGCGCCGTCGCGTCCGGATGCAAGATGCGGATCGTGAGACCAACCGTCTGCGGCAGGCCAGGCTGGTCGACGCCTTCCTTGCTGCCGCGCGCCGCGGAGAGTTTGACCAGCTACTGGCGACGCTCGACCCAGACGTCGTCCTCCATGCCGATCACACAGCGGTCAGGCTGGGCGCGGCACCAGTAACTCATGGAGCAGTCGCGGTCGCCGAGTTCTGCCGGCGCGCACGGGGAGCGATACCCGCCATCGTGAACGGAGCGGCCGCCGCCGCATGGATGCCGCGCGGGAAGCTGCGCGTCGTCTTCGACTTCACCGTCAGCGATGAGAAGATCACCGCCATCGATCTGATCGCCGAACCGGACCGTCTCCGCCAGCTTGATCTGGAAGTCCTACTCGACGCGCCCGTACCGTAGTCGCAACTGTGAGACGACGGAAAGCACCGTGCGATCCTTCTCTCTACCACTGTTCAGCAGGTCGGATCCCCGTCGCTCGGAGAGCGTCAGATCGTGCAACAGCAGGTCGCGGAGCTCACCGACCCGCAGACTGGTGTGCCTGGCCGAACCACGCGGGTTGCTGGTAAGGAGGTATCGACTTCGCTGCTCAAGGCTTCGCGGGTGCAGGTGTCCAACACCGCGAGGGCGCGGATGCGTCGCCCCGAAGCCAACGTGTCACTGACGAAGTCCAGGCACCAGCGATCGTTTGGACGGCTTCCCACTGTGGGCGGGGCACCCCGTCCGACCGCCACCCGTTTCCGTGGCCGTCGCCGTACCACTAATCCTTCCGCCCGATAGAGCGGGTGAACGCGTTTGTGATTCACGCGGTCTCCCTCTCGTCGCAGCAACACACGGAGTCGCCGATAGCCAAACCGTGGACGCTCCGCCGCTAACTCCCGGAGTCGACGGCGTAACGAATCGTCGTGAGTCGGCTTCGTCCGGTAGCGTAGCGTCGAGCGATGCAGCCCTTCAAAGATCATCACCAATTGCAGCTTGAAGAAGACTCCGGGATCGATCGAGGGCCGGCCACAGCTCGCACAGTACGTCTGCACGAGGTTGCGGACGAACGAGAGGTCGAAGGTGCGGTCCAGGTGCCGGTAGAAGTGGCCGGCAGGCACGAGGTCCTCGAGCATCACCCGGTCGATTGGCTGAAAGGAACGTGGTTTGATCTCCATCATGGCAAGACCCTGCCGGTAGATGGAAGGGTCTATTGTAATGTCATGCAGTTACCGTTTTTCAACACGCTGCTCCGGTTTTCATGCTTTGGTCGAGCCGTTGCCGAAACATACCGACTACCGCATAACTCCAGTCTCACGATCGCGTCTCGAAATGTCCGTTTTGCTGCTTGCGTCTCGGTCTTGGTTTTGAGATGGCCGCTGCATGCTTGTGGGTTAGGCTGCCGATCGGCTGGTAGCCCTGTTCCATCACTCTGGTGGCAAGCGGTGCACCGGCAATGACGAGGTGCTCTTCAGGACGATCGACTACCGGGCGAGAGGCTATCGAATACCTTGACACGATTCTTTAGCGCTGATAGAAGGAATGATCGCACCGGCGCTAGAGTGATCGTGAGAAGAAAGGGGAGTCTGCATCCGCTATCGATGCGGAGGAATGCCGTGGGAACGGAATCGTCGTACTCGAG
Source organism: uncultured Chloroflexia bacterium (assembly GCA_963739715.1). Lineage (GTDB taxonomy): Bacteria > Chloroflexota > Chloroflexia > Thermomicrobiales > Thermomicrobiaceae > CALAGB01. Next base: position 57,647 of record CAVUBN010000012.1, read on the forward strand.
CAATCGGAGGTAAACCGTGGCGACACCCCAAGATTCTTATGCTGCGCGTCTGAACGTCGACTATCCCGAACGGCTTAACCGCCTCAGCACCGCGTTCCGGCTGATTTGGGCCATCCCGATTGCCATCATTCTCAGCCTGGTCTCCGGATCCGGGAGCGGAACCGGCAACGGTCTCTCTGGCGCGACAGCGCTGATGATCATCTTCCGTATGCGGTACCCTCGCTGGTGGTTTGACTTCATCAGAGAACTGACCCGCTTTAGCGCGCGAGGGGTAGCCTACTGTGCCCTGCTCACCGATCAGTATCCGTCGACCGTCGAGGGGCAGGCCGTGCATCTCGACCTCGACTATCCGGATGTCGAGCGGGACCTCAACCGCTGGCTGCCCTTGGTGAAGTGGCTGCTGGCGATCCCGCACTATATCGTCCTTTTCTTCCTGGCCATCGCCGCACTCGTGGCGGTTGTGATTGCCTGGTTCGCGATCCTGTTCACTGGGCGCTATCCGCGATCACTCTTCGATTTTGTGGTGGGGGTAGGCCGCTGGAGCCTTCGCGTTCAGGCATATGCGGTGCTGCTGCTCACCGACCAGTATCCGCCATTCAGCCTCAGGTAAACCGAGAGACCGTGACTCGGCAAAACCGCCAATGACAGGGGCTGAGCAGCCCCTGCCTCCTCTTTGACACGATTTTGTAACGCCCTGTTCGCATTTGACACGAATTTGTAACGTGACCGCGTGAAAACACGCGGTTTGTTGCGGTGTTAGTACGGATGTAGCACGGGATATCAGTCACTAGACTGTCAACAAGATCCGTTTTCGGATGGCGGTGGTGAAGTTGCCTGATGCCAAGCGTGGCACCGCCCGTCCCGGCGCCTGACGAGATGTTGGACTCTCGCGAGGAGTCACTCGTTACTGGGTAGTGGACGGCGATGGTCGCTTGTGCGAGTCCTCGACGTTAGGGGATTCCGGGGTTGGGCTGGCTCCTCCGCTGAGAGGAGGTCGGTATGGCCTATAAGTTTAACGTAGATCCAGGTGCCTGTATCAACTGTGGCATCTGCATGGATCTCTGCCCCGTGCGCTGTCTGGACATGAGCCGTCCTTCAGGCTCGGGTGAACTCGGTACAAATCACCAGCGCCTGACTCCGATTCCCGGTTTGGCCGCGGCCGAATCGTGGATGATGTTGGCTCCGATCCAGGTGGATTCATGCGTCGGATGTCAGGTTTGCGCGCAGGAGTGCCCGACCAACGCGATCACCATCGAGGGTGCCGTCACGCAGGTCGTTTACTCCGCACGTGGCCAACTCGAGCACTTGCCGCCCGAAGGTGGCTGGCATCCACTCGATGAGTACACGCGAGCCACCCCGGAGGAGCCGGGAGAGACTCCCTGGGGCGAGGGACATGCCTGGCATGTCGCAGAGCGCACGGAAACCTGGCAGAGCTGGCGCACCTGGCTTGGTGAACGGACCGAGGATCTTCGGGCTCCATGCCAAGCTGCCTGCCCGGTCGGCACGAATGCCGGACTCTACGTCAGTCTGGTTGCCCAAGGTCGATATGACGAGGCACAACGAGTAGCCTCGGAATCGAATCCGTTTCCATCGATCTGTGGCCGAGTCTGCACCGCGCCGTGCGAAGTTGCCTGTCGCCGTGCTGAGTTCGATTCCCCGATCGCGATTCGTGATCTGAAGCGCTTCGCGATGGATCACGGCACACTGCGCTCGCGCCGGCTGCCGCCTTCGACGCAACGACACGAGGAGCGTGTGGCGATTGTTGGCGCCGGACCGACCGGTCTCAGTGCCGCCTACTATCTTGCGCGGCGAGGGTATCCCGTTACCGTCTTCGATGCGCTACCAGTCGCTGGTGGGATGATGGCGATCGGTATTCCGGACTACCGGCTCCCGCGCGAGCAGCTCGCGAGCGATGTGGACGCCATTATTTCTCTGGGCGTTGAGATGCGTCTCAACACTGCGCTCGGTCGAGACATCTCGCTGCCAGAGTTGAGGGAGCAGTTCTCTTCGGTTCTGCTGGCTGTCGGTGCTCAACGGAGCCAGCGGCTCGATATTCCCGGTGAATCGGAATGGCAAGGAGTCATCCCCGCGACGACCTTCTTGAAGAACTTCAATCTGGAACCCGACACGACGCTCTTCGGCAACGTCATCGTCGTCGGCGGTGGTAGCACGGCGATGGACGCGGCGCGGTCAGCGATTCGAGTCGGCGCGCGAAGTGTCACCATCCTCTATCGCCGGACGCGACATGAAATGCCGGCACAGGAAGAAGAGGTGCGCGCGGCACTCGAAGAAGGGATCCAGTTGCAAGAACTGGCCGCCCCGGTCGAGGTGCTCGGCGCTGCCGGGAAGGTCACTGGAGTCCGCTGCAACCGGATGGCTCTCGGTGAGCCGGATGCTGATGGCCGCCGACAGCCCGTACCGGTCCCGAATAGCGCGTTTGATATCCCGGCGGATGTGGTTCTCGTCGCGGTCGGCGAAGCGCCGGATCCGTCCTTCTTGCCTTCCGGAACGAGCGTGGGTGTCGCTCCGTGGGGTGGGTTGCTGATCGATCCGACGACGCTGGCCACCGGCGCTCCGGGCGTCTTCGCGGCTGGTGATGTGACGTATGGCCCGGCGTCGATCATTCTCGCGGCCGCGCACGGACGAAGAGCGGCTCAGCAGATTCATGCCTTCTTGCAGCACTTGTCGCCGACCGAGGCGGCTGAGATGCCCGAAGGCGAATTCGAGACGGCGTCGACTCTGCCGCCGGATGGTCGAGTCATGCTCGATCTCCGACCAATTTCGAGAGCCGAGATGCCACTCCATAACGGTGCACGACAAGGTCGGTCCGCGGAAGCGGCGGCTGGCTTTACCGAAGAACAGGCGCGACTCGAGGGTAGTCGATGCCTGCGCTGCGACCTGGCCTATCTCTGTCCGACCATCGTGACGCGTCGTCCGGAGAAAGCCGTAGTGCAGCAGTCTTCCTAGTTCGCTTCAATTCGCTCGTGGTGCCAAGGAGGTGCTAGTGTGACAGTACAAGATCTAACAAATGCGATCATCGGTGGAATCAACGACGGGGGCGAGCAATTCATGGAGGGCACGCTCGCCGCTGTCCTTCCAGCCATATGGCTCGTGATTCTGGGCCTTCATCTGGGTCGGCCCTACATCCTGGATATGATCGGGCGTTTCACGCTCCGTTTGGGAGCCGATCTGCTCTGGCTAATCTACGTCGGCGTGCGTGACATTCTCATCGTCACAGGCGTCGTGATGAGCTTCATGTTCTTCTTCCCAGATGTCATTACCGGAAACCCAATGCCGCTGACTGGTGGATTGGCTGCCGCTTGCTTGTTTGGTGTGCTATTGGTCAAGCTGACAGGTGATCCGGATCACAATATTCGCGATTTCCGTATGGTAACAGCGCTGCTGGGGCTCGGATCGCTCCTCTACTTCATCCCGTACGTCGTCGGGGTTCAGGCCAACGAAGTGGCTACCGGCTCACTCAAGTCGGTCAGTGATTTCCTGGTCACGAACAGCAATGCGGGGTTGGCCGTGCCGCTGACCTATATCTCCATTGGGATTCTGGGGGTACTGGGCGCCATCGCCGCAGGCTACACGCTCAAAACCGGTGGCCGTGCCGAAGTCGAATAGTCAGCGATGAGTGCTCGAAATCGTATCGCCCAATCACGAGAGGATTGGTTTCATGAGTCCAGATGATGTCGCAACAGCAATAAATAACGCCCTGGTACAAGGCGGAGCGCAATGGTTGGTAGCTACGATAGTCGCCTTCCTGCCCGCTATGTGGACGATGACCCTCATGCTGCACCTCGGACGGCCTTACGTGTTGCGTACGTTGCGCCGGTGCGGGCTACGCCTGGGCGCCGACGTTTGGTGGATGTCTTATCTGCTTATGCGCGATGCCGTGCTAATGATTACCTTCGCAATGGGCTTTGTCTTCTTCATGCCGAACGTTGTGCAAAACTCAGATCTTCCGATCACCGGCTCGGTTGCCGCCCTGTTCCTACTGTTGGCACTGGCGGTGAAGCTCTCGCATCGCGTGGATGACGACGTAAATGCGTATCGCGTCGCCACAGCATTTCTCGTCATCGGATCGGTGCTCTATTACATCCCACAAATATTCGCGATCGAGGCGGCTGACCAGGCAAAGCTGGCCGGGTTCGCCGACGCGTTCACCAGCAGTGCGCACCCGACCACGGCCCTGTGGCTGATGTGGATCTCCTTCGCGGGCGTCATTGCGACAGCCGGTTGGCTCGTCATTCGCGTATCGCAGAACGCCGAGAAGACAATGGTGACCTCGAACAACACGTCGCGAGGCCATGTGCCGCCAACGTCGGCAGCCGCGGCAGGCGACGACTAAAAGCGACAACGTCTCTAGCAGACGCCATCGCCAAACGAACCTCCGCGCGCTCGAAAAGAGCAGGAGTCCATGAGGGGGACCATGGGCACCAGTGCGGAGGTTCAACCATGCTCGGCGCGTTTGCCATTGCAGGGCGGCTCCCGTTCACCGGCTGATTGACACCGGGCCGATCAGCCGCTACAAGGGCATAAGCCGGAACGCGATTAAGACGACGACTTCCAACTGCGGTAAGGAGTAACGATGAGTAGCGGTGAGACGTCAGATACATTCCCACCAATATTTGATGGACATAACGACACAATCATTAGCCTGGCTGGCGAAGGATTCGACGGCCCCGGTGGCCGCTCGTTTTTCGAGCGAGCCGACAAGGGACACATCGATCTACCTCGGGCGCGCGAGGGAAATCTCGGTGGTGGCTTCTTTGCCGTGCTGGCCCGGGCCAAGAAACGCGCGACGACCGACCCGGCGCAGAGCGCGTCCGGTGCGCGGGCGATCGAGAATGTTGGCACCAGCTACGCTCCCGATGGAGGCTGGCCACCGCCGATTCCGTTGGAAGAGGCTCAGTCCGATGCTCTGATACGACTCGGCAAGCTGTTTGAGCTTGAGCGTGACTCCAATGGTCAGTGCAAGATCGTGCGAACCGCTGCCGAACTGCAGCATTGTCTCGACAACGGTATCTTTGCCATCGAGCTGCATTTTGAAGGCGCCGACCCACTGGATCCGGATGGACAGGCACTGGAGGTCTTCTATGCGGCCGGTCTGCGCTCCGTCGGCATCACCCACTTCCGGCAAAATATCTATGCAGCCGGAGTGCCGAACATTTTCCCGGCAACCCCAGATATCGGAGACGGGCTAACCGATGCCGGTAAGGAGCTCATTCGCCAGCTGAATCGACGGCGCGTGCTGGTCGATCTGTCACATGCGAACGAGAAGACCTTTTGGGACGTTTCAAATATCTCCGATGCACCACTGGTGGCGACCCACTCCAACGCGTGGTCAGTCTCGAACGCGCCGCGCAATCTGACCGATAAACAGCTCGCCGCGATCCGTGAAAGTAAAGGTATGGTCGGCCTGAATTACCATTGCGGTTTCCTCCGGCCGGACGGACAGATGAATCCGGACACACCCATCTCGGTGATGGTCGATCACATGGATCATCTGGTCGACAAGGTCGGTATCGACTGCGTCGGCCTCGGATCGGACTTCGACGGCGCGATGATGCCGAATGCGTTGAAGGATGCGGCTGGCTTGCCGAACCTGATGCAGGGATTCAAGGACCGTGGCTATGACGATGCCGCGTTGAAGAAGATCGCTCACGGCAACTGGGTGCGCGTGCTGCGTGAAACCTGGGGCGAGTAAGCGAGGCTGAATTGGACCTCTTCCGGGTGCCGAACCGATCGTATGGTGGCTGGTCCGGATAGTGAAGGAAAACTACATGAAGATCTACATCTCGGTCGACATTGAAGGTTGCGCCGGTGTGGTCGATCGCAATCAGGGGAACGTAGCCGGTGGCGCGGATTTCGAGCTCGGCCGCCGGTTGATGACGTTGGAGACGAACGCGGCCATCGAGGGCGCGCTCGAGGCAGGCGCTACCGAGATCGTTGTTAACGATAGTCACGCGCAGATGCGCAACCTGCTTCCGGAGTTGCTGCATCCGAAAGCGTCGGTTATCCAGGGCCGGCTAAAGCCAATGTTCATGGTTGAGGGACTTGACTCATCGTTCGATGCGGTCTTCTTCGTCGGCTACCATGCTTCAGCTGGCATACGCGACGGCGTTCTCAATCATGCGTATCACCCGTATGAGCTGCGCTACAACGGAACGGTGTACAACGAAGCCGGCATCAACGCCTCGGTGGCAGGCTACTATGGAGTGCCAATCGCGCTGGTCACCGGCGACGACGCGGTGGTACGAGACACTGCGGCGATCTTGCCGCCGCATGTGGGCGTCTCGGTTAAGCGGGGCATCACGCGGCTTTCGGGCGAAAGCCTGCATCCGGAAGTAGCCCGCGAGCGCATCAAAGCAGGGGCAAAGCAGGCGATCGAGCAACTTGGCGGCCGACAGCCGTTGGTGTTGAGCACGCCGATCACAGTCGAGATCGACTTCAATCACAGTATCGAGGCAGACGCTTCCTCACTGATGCCGACGGTGGAACGGACGGGAGATCGTTCGGTGCGCTTCGTCGCGCCGGACGTGCTCGAAGCGTTTCGAACGTTCACGGCCTCCTATTACATCACGCGAGCCGTCGTGCAGTAGGCGGGGAGAATCCGCATCGAACCGACGTCATCGTCGGCCTCGCATTTTACCCGCTAGTAGAGGCGGGACCAGTGCCCGCCTCCTGCGCACCCAGCATGGCAATTGCCAACAAGAGTAGTGGCGGGACCTGTGCCCGCCTTCGTGGTTGTGTCAGCTGGAATTTGTTTGTGTGGTAGAGGCGGGACCTGTGCCCGCCTTCGTGGTTGTGTCCTGAATTTACCCGTGCGGTCGAGGCGGGACCTGTGCCCGCCTTCGTGGTTGTGTCTTGAATTTACCTGTGCGGTCGAGGCGGGACCTGTGCCCGCCTTCGTGGTTGAGTCAGCAGCGGAATCGGAAGCCCTGGTCGTGGAGGGCGTTCCGTCGGGTACAGTCGGCGTAGGCAAAGAGAACGAGGCGGGCACTGGTCCCGCCTCTACTGGCGAGCGGCACTTCGTGATTACTGAGATTCTCGGGCGAATCTAGGCCTTAGCTGGTACCGTCTCCGGTAGGAATCGTTCCGCGACGTCGTTGGCCATGAGCAGACCGCGACGGGTCAGCTTGAGCCGATCCCCCGCCCAATACAGAAGGTCGAGCGCTTCGAGCGATGCGATCTCCTGTTTATAGACATCACGCAGCTGAACCGCGTGGCGTGCTTCGAACGCGGTTTCCGAGACACCTTCTTGCAACAGGCGCAGGCCGAGCATCATGGTCTCGGCCATCGATGTCGGGGCATCAATCAACTCGCTGAAATCGATGGGTAGGCGTCCCTCTCGTATCGAAGAGATGTACTCGGCTGGCAGTCGCAGCTTGCTCGCGCGCACATTTCGGATATGCCCATGCGCTCCGGCTCCGAGACCGAGATAGTGCCCATTGCGCCAGTAGATCGCGTTATGGCGTGATTCGAGTCCCGCTTCACGCGCCCAGTTCGAAACCTCGTAATGCTGCCAGCCGGCATCTGCCAGAATCTCGATCGCCAGCTCGTACATATCGGCCGTGGCGTCGTCATCGACGGGGACGAGCTTTCCCGTGCGTACCGCCTCATGATATGGCGTGCCCGGCTCGACGATCAGAGAGTAGAGCGAGAGGTGCTCCGGATCCCAGGTGAGCATTGTTTCCAGATCGTCGCGCCATTCGTCCAGAGTCTGACCTGGCCATCCGAAGATGAAATCGAGACTGACGTTGTCGAATCCGGCCTCCCGAGCTTGTCGCAATGCCCGCTCGGGGACATCCGGTTTGTGCGCCCGGCCGAGCACACGCAACCCCTGCGGTTGCAGCGTCTGTACTCCCAGGCTGATCCTGTTGATCCCGGCCGCTCGAAATCCGGCCAGCTTGGCTTCATCCAGTCGCTCGGGATTCGCCTCGAGCGTCACCTCAGAGTCTGGCTCCACGTCGAATTGGTCGTGGAGTGCGTCGATGATGCGTTTGACTTGCGCCGGCTCGAGGAGTGAGGGCGTACCACCGCCGAAGTAGATCGTTTCGGCACGTACTGGTCCAATCTCCGCGCGAGTCAGTTCCATCTCACCGATCAGGGCGTCAACGTAGGTTGGAACAAGATGTTCTTGGTGAACGTAGCGATTGAAATCACAATAGGGGCAGATCCTGGCGCAGAAAGGGATGTGTAGATAAATGCCAAACGGGGCATTGGGTGATGCTGGCACGATCAAGTGAGGTGTTCTCCCGAGGTCATGGGTGACGTTGTCGTCGATAATTTCGATCTCAAGTATACGGCCTGCGTAACTTAGGAGGCTTTGAGTCGTCGCAGTGAGTCCCAGGCCTGGCGCACGCCTGCGGCGTCCTCGGCAGACGCGGGCTCACCGCTATAACGGGCAAGCGTGTAGGCAGTGATGATCGTGCGTATTGCGGGTCCGGAGTCCGGAAAGTGGTCCGCGAGGTTTGGGGCATACTCGATCGCCGTGGCGTTTGGGCTCTGCTCGACTCCTGCCTTCGCGCCCCAGCGCTGCATGCGCCGGTAAGTCTCGCGGATGAAGACCGTGTGGGTCCAGCGTGGATCACCGCGTAGTTTGGCCAATGAATCGTCGCGATGTCGCGGGCGAAAAAATCGACCGAGATTGAGCGAGAATAAACTGACCGCCTCTCCGAGTGACATGACCGACTCATGCGTTTCGGTGGCCGTATCTCGCCAGCGCCGCCGCCGCCGATAGGCGAAGCGGGTCAGTGTCGTGACAAGTCCGAAGAGAATCAGCCCGACGATCAGATAGCGCAGGGGATCGGCGACGTCGAGCTTCGCCAGCGTGAACTCCTGAAAGCCAGTGAATGAACGGAAGATCGTCGGGATGCGAAGCCCCCCGGTGAGGTTGCCGAACCCTTCTCGCTGCAAGAACCAAAGAAGCGGCGCGATGATGACGAACGCCAGGAGGGCTACCAGAATGACCAGCAGCCGGATGACCAGCCCAATAGCCCACAAGAGGGGAGTGAGGACGAGGATCATCGTATCGAGGAAGCGGCGGGAGAAGATCGCCGCAGCGATGATCGCGATCAACAAGATGCTCGCAATCGGAGCAGCAAAGGTTGCAAGCCAGCGCAGACCGAGAGGGCTGCCGCTTCGAATCCCCTCGAGTCGTAACCGGGCGACCGCGATCCCACTCAATGCCGCCGCAAAGAAGACGATGACTGCGCCGCTCATCCGATCTCGAATCAGCGCACCTTCCGGAGCCGCCATCAACACCGTGACAAGTCCGATGCCAATTGCCAGCGAACCCCAACGGAGCATCTGGTAGGCGGAATCCATCATTGGTTCGCCTCTGAGCCTCCCACGCCACCAGGTGTAGGAGACTACGGCCACGATCGCCCAAACCGGTCGAATTGAGGTTGTCGGGCGCAAGATGAATCCGTGAACTGTCCCTTGCAGCCAGGAGGTCGAGAAGAGTGGCTCGCCAGGGAAGGAAGCGACCTTCAAGGTGATCGCAAACGAGATGATCAATGCCACGATCAACGTAATCTCGAATGCCGTGCCCCAAACACGACCGACCTCGAGTACGTGAGGAATGTAATAGCCCGCGATAAAGAGCGCGAAAATCAACCAGGCCGGAAAGGGAACGTAGGGAGCTCGAAGCTCCGGAATGAGAATGCCAAGGAAGAGGTAAGCGATCGCGCTCTCGGCGACGATAAGCGAGAAGGTCAACAGCTCGCCACGCCAATCGAGCTGCATGACGACGTCGAGAATGGTTTTCCGTAGTTCGAGAATCCGGCCATTTTGCACGGTGTCAGGCCTCCACGTTGACCATGTGGGCGTAGCGATTTCCTTCGAACTCCTTGCCAACCAGATCATCAGGAAGCGTATGCACGACGAGATTAGGCATTGGCGGAACATCGAACTCACCGATGCGGAGCAAGATCACGCGATGACGCTCGTTCAGGAGTTCTCTGATTGCATGGGCCAAGGCCTCGGTCATCAAGGCTGTTACGATGACAATGGTGCTTCCCCACGGGAAGCGACTCGCCTCCTCCTGGAGTAGGCGTTGGAAGCTGGTGGCTGCGAGCGGTGTCAGCTTCGCTAGACCTTCAAGAACGGCGGTAAGCTGGTTTGGACCCAGACTTGGCCGAATGCGCACGCTTTGGTCGGATCCCGACATTACGCCATTCGCGTACATACCGACCAGGTAACGTGCCTCAATGCTATGACTCGCCAAGGACGCCGCAGCGGTTATCGCGCTCTCGGCTCGTGTGTAGTCAATCCCCTCCCAGGGACGCTCGAACGTATCGAGATTGAGGAAGATACCGAGCTGAAGTGAAACTGTCGGCTCGAAGACCTTCACCTGCATCTCTTGTAGCTTGGCGGTGGCTTTCCAGTTGATGAAGCGAAACGAATCTTCCGGACGATAGTCGCGCACGCCGACGTTTCGGGTCGGGTCGGCGATCAGCTGTTGCAGCGCTCGTGAATCACCAAGCGGATGGCGTGGCGGGAGTCCCAGATCTTCGAGCGGCAGGATATGCGGATAGACGAGAATTCGGTCGATCTCGTCATAGCGCTGTTGCTCGGAGAAGAAGCCGAACAGATCGCCCGAACGTAACGAAAGGGGACCGATTGAGAACGAGCCCCGATGAGGACAGTCGAGCTGGAACGACCAGCTAACCCGCTCGAACCAGCGGACCGATGTCGTCAGACGCAGCACGGTTGTGCCGGGACGACTGCTGGGCAGCGTCTCCTGGTTGCGCAGTCGAATGCGGTCCGAAATTTGGTCTTCGACTTCAATCCACGGGAGGGGCAACCACTTGCGATTGACCAGCTCGGACGTCAGCTGGACCGATTCGCCGCGAAAGATGCGGGTGTTTGAGAGATGGCGGTAATAGGTCACACTCTCGAGCGCATGACGGCTCCAGAGCTTGCTGGTGCCAGCTGTCAAGAGCGTAAGAAACGCCAGAATTGAGAGCGCAGGCTGTCGCAGGGCCATGCCGAGCAACAGCAACAGTGCTGAGCTGTAGAACCAGATGGCGTTGAAGAAGTAACTGCGAACTCGATGCTGTTCCATCGTCGTCTATCCGATTCGCCGGCTGGTGAATGGCGTTCGTCAGATCTGCTCGACCGGGACGCTCAGCCCGGCGATGATCTCATCAATGATCTGGCCGGCATGCCGTCCACGAAGCCGCGCCTCTGGACTCAGCATGATGCGATGTGCCAGGACAGATCGCCCGAGCGCCTTCACATCGTCTGGGATGACAAACGCGCGACCGCGAATAGCGGCCAGAGCTTGAGATGCACGAAACAGGGCAAAAGTGCCGCGTGGACTGACACCCAGTCGCACCGTGTCGTGCGTGCGTGTTGCTCGGGCGATTTCGATAATGTAGTGACGAAGATCATCGTCCACATGGATCTTGCGGCAGCTCTGTATGGCAGCCATCAGCTCGTCCGGCTGCGTGACTACTTCCAGCGTATCGAGCGGGTTAGCCATCTGAAATCGTGCCAGTAGCTCCATCTCGTCATCGGCCTCGGGATAGCCAATCTCCAATCGCAGGAAAAAGCGATCGAGCTGCGCCTCGGGCAACGGGAAGGTCCCTTCGAGCTCAACCGGGTTCTCAGTTGCGAGCACCAGGAATGGGCGTGGAAGCGGGAGTGTATCTCCCTCGATCGTCACGGTCCGCTCTTCCATTGCCTCAAGGAGTGCCGACTGCGTTCTGGGCGTGGCGCGGTTGATTTCGTCGGCCAAGAGCACGTTGGCGAAGATTGGCCCGGGCCGGAGTTCGAACTCGCCGGTCTTTTGATTGAAGAAGACGATACCGCTGACGTCCGATGGCAGGAGATCGGGTGTGAACTGCAGGCGTCGAAACTTACCGCCGATCGAGCGGGCTACCGCCCGAGCCATCGTCGTCTTACCGACACCCGGCACATCCTCCACCAGAACATGGCCTTCGCAGAGCAATGCGACCAGTACCAACTCGGTCACCGCCCGTTTGCCAACGATGACCCGATCAACGCTGTCAATGATCCGCTTGCTTAGCTCTGTTACGTCGCTCTCACGCACGCATTGCTCCCATGTGAACTGACGATTGCTACATCAATAGTACGTGACAGAGCCTTCATTTGGTGAGTTTCCCTACAACATGGTTTTACAAGTTCTCTCAATCACGTCGAATGATGCTCGCTATCTGACCGAGGTCGCGGTACTGAACGTGCCGAATACGGCGAAGAGTAAGAAACCAACGCAGGCGAGAAGGAGCGGCAGTGCCCCGAAGACGACAAAAAGCGCGAGCAGGCACCCCTTTCCCTCTGGGGAATGGCCGCTCAGGCGCTGGTCGCGTGATGCCGATTGCCAGTAGATGATGTTTGCGATCAGGCCGGGTAACCAGAGTACGAGGTAGAGCACCATGGTGATGATCGCGGGCGTCAGGTAACTTCGGGTCATCGCCGCGCGCCGCTGCTCGTCTTCGTAGCTGCCGAGCGGTGGTTGATCCATTTCTCCCCCTTTTTCGCGCGACCTGTGGCCCATCCTTGAATCTTCCGAATGTTAGGATACGGACGGCACACAACTCAACATCCAGTACAGCATCCTGAATCGAGACGCATGGTGTTGTCAACCGGGTAGTCGGTGGCTGATCGATAGAGAGTCTCCTCAACCTTCAGGAAAGGATCGGTGCAGCGATGGAGTCAATATCGAGGCGCATGAGACGCTTCATAGACTGGTTTCGGGCCCAGACCGACATCCGCCGCGCCGCGATTCTTGGGATCGGTTTCGGACTAACTCTGTGCGTGGTCCTCTTCATTTCGATTGTCCTCGTCACCTATGTTGGTAACCTCGGCAAGTAACGGCTCTTCTCTGCCTCATCCAAATCGCTCCCTCGCTTCAATAGGACTTCTAGAACTGCGCTAATACTAGGAAACTGACCTCGCTGCCTCTTTGTAGCGATACCGGTTGGTCCTACCCGGCATGGGTACTGATGTCACTCCGTGAGGACATTCGGAGTTCTGCGGTTATCGTGTTCACAGTACTGGAGCGTTATTGTCGACAACGCGTACGTACGACACAATTTGACCAGATGCTGCTACTTCATTAGTAGCAGACTCATACGGAAGCGTCGACACACGGGCTGTAATCTGGGCACCTCGCCCGTGTCGAGTTAGTGGTGCAACCGGCCGATGATAATCATCGCGCCGGATTTTGTCTTAACGGTCCGTATACGTTGAGGCAACCGGCTCGTTCGAAAGGGCGAGTGTATATGGTCTAACCCCTCTCTAATGTCTATGACACCCATTGTTTGCATTTGTTTAGCACTTATCAATTCCTACATTCGATAGATTCGAAGGAGTGATTACCATGGGTACAGTACGTTTTCGCAGGTTTAATCTTCGCCTGTTGGTCGTCCTCGCGATCATCGCAATCATGGCCACCGCGGCCTATGGCTTCGCGGCCAGTAACACCAGTTCCTGACGAGCCGCGCTGGTGATGGCTCAGGAGACGATCAGCGGCTACAAGCGTTTCAAATATTCACTACGTCATGGACCAGAACTGATCCCACCGCGATCACTCGAGGTTGACTTCACACTGAATCAGCAGCGGGCACTGTGACAGGTTCGACTGACAATGCTGCGAACTGGTACAGCTGGGTACATCCTGCACCGCCAAGATTGGATCCTGCGATACCGATTGGCAGTGCAAGGACATCACGGGCGTCACTGTCTCCGGGGCGGTCAGTCTCGAAGTTGCGGCGGCTGACTAGGTTCTCAATGTGATTCGAGAAGCCGTGACGGCAAAGTCACGGCTTCTCGACCCTCTTGATGATGATGAAGCATCACATGCGTCGCGAATCGCCAATCATTGCCGGACTCCTGTTTGCTTTTCTGGCAGTCCTGTACGTATTGTTCGCTCCGGTCCAGTTTGGCGGGCGAACCTCCTACGTGATTGTCAACGGCATCAGCATGGAGCCCAAGTTTCATAAGGGCGATCTGGCGCTGGTGCGGACGTCCAGCACGTACAACGTTGGCGATATCGTGGTCTACCGTCATCCGACTATTGGCCCGATCATCCACCGCATCATCGGCAAAGAGGGCGATCACTTCATCTTCAAGGGAGATAACAACAATTTCATCGATTCCTATTACCCAACTCAGGCGGAGCTGATCGGCAAGTTCTGGTTTCACATTCCGGCGATCGGCAAACCCTTCACGGCGCTTCGCGACCGTTTGGTCATCGCCGGACTCGTCGCCCTGTGCGGGCTCATCGTCCTTCTGCCATATGCGTGGAAGTCAGAGGGCAAAGGACGTGCTGGTCGGAGACGACCTTCAGGTGAAAGGCGTGTATCTTCCATGAATACCCAAAGTGACAGCGGCCAGACACTCCTGACACTCTTCGTGGCTGTCGCACTGGCCTCTCTCGCGTTGGCCGCGCTCGCCTTTAGCCGCCCGCTGGACCGAACCGTGAGCGCGACGGCCAGCTATCAGCAGGCGGGAACGTTCAGCTACAGCGCATCCGCTCCAAACACCCTCTACGATGCCAGCGCCGTCTCAACCGGCGATCCGGTATTCCCGGAGGTCACCAACAAAGTCGACTTCCGCTTCGAATACCACCTGACCTCGGAGCAGCAGGCCAACCTGAGTGGTACGGCGAGCCTGGTGGCCCAGGTGGGTGATTCCACCGGATGGAAGCGGACTATCGAGCTGCTGCCCTCCTCGTCCTTCAAGGGAGGTGCTTTCATCGCGCTTGGGACGCTCGATCTTTCCCAGGTGCGCGACGTGATCGATCAGTTCCAGCAGACGACCGGCGTCGTCTGGCCGAAATATACGGTCACGGTCGTGCCTGACGTGCATATTCAAGGAACTCTGGCTGGTGAGAAACTGTCGGACACCTTCTCACCACCTCTTTCGTTCCAGCTCGATTCGCACGAGCTACAGTTGGCCAGCGCGTCAAGCTCAGCAAGTGGTTCGGGCGCCAACGCGCTCAAGCCGACTCAGAGCGGGACAGTTAAGTTCACCCAGATCGAACCCAACCGGATGTCGTTGCTGAAGTTCTCCCTGCCGGTTTCGAAGGTGCGTTTCGTGTCGATCCTCGGGTTCCTGCTCTCGCTGATCGGTCTGGCTGGGTTGGGTCTGCTCGCCCGGCGGTCATCACGTAGCGGCGAGGCGGTGCGAATACAGGCGCGTTTCGGCTCGATGCTGATTGCGGTCGACGACGCGAATTTCGAGAACACATCCCGCGTAATCGACGTCACGACCTTCGAGGATCTTGTCCGAATTGCCATGCGAGACGAGCGCATGATCATGCACCAGTTCGCGGCCGGCATCCATCGTTATTATGTTCAGGACAGCGCGGTCGTTTATCGGTTCCGCGTTGAGGAGCGGGACGAGCGCGCGACCGATGCTGGTAGCCGGAAACGTTTCGCGACCGGAGAACTTCGATGAGATCGCCACTGCCTCGTTTCGGCTACACACTCGTCGTGGGATTACTGGTCTTCGTCGTCGCTTCCACTGGCTGGTCATTTGCAGCTGAGAACATCGTTCAGCCCTCGGTCATCGGCTACGCCAGCGCGCCGATCACGGCCAATCAGCTCAAACCGCCCGAGTGTTCGTCGCTCAATCTGACCAACTACATCGTCATTACGGGAAACGGCGCTATTCATGGGACTATCGGCAACGACCTGATTCTGGGCAGCGCTGGGAAAGACAACATTCACGGTGATACAGGCGACGACTGCATCGTCGGTGGCGGCGGAGGTGACCAGATATTCGGCGATGCCGGAAACGACGTCTGCATCGGCGGTGGCGACAACAAAGACAAGTTCCACAATTGCGAGACGATTGTGCCGTGAGCAGGCCCTCACCTGGCTCGCACACACTGTGGTTCCCCTTCTCCCAGAATTGGGAGAAGGGGTCAGGGGATGAGGGCGCCTAGCCCTGAAACCTCGGGAACGTCTGTGGCGAGAGCTCGTCTGCGCTCCGACCGGCCCAGTCGCCGGGTCCCATCTCGGACCACATCCGCTCGCCAGCGAACTGCAGCGCCTTGTTGGCGGCGTGCTCGTCGACGTGTAGCGCTCGATTCTCCCGTACCACCCAACTACCATCGATCATGACCTCGCGA
This sequence comes from uncultured Chloroflexia bacterium, assembly GCA_963739715.1. Lineage (GTDB taxonomy): Bacteria > Chloroflexota > Chloroflexia > Thermomicrobiales > Thermomicrobiaceae > CALAGB01. Next base: position 73,761 of record CAVUBN010000012.1, read on the forward strand.
AGATCCTCCGCCTCAGCGTTGAAGACGATATTTTTGATCGGATCTCGCAGAGGCACCATGAACGTGGAATTCGAATCCCAGAAGAGCAGGTCGGCCTTGGCGCCTGTGGCGATGCGGCCCAGATCTTCCCGATGGAGCATCTTGGCGGCGTTGAGGGTGGCGGCGTTGAAAACGTCGGCTGCCGTTGCCTTCTCGCTGTTACGCTCCATGATCTTGCCAATCACTGACGTGAGGCGCATCCCGGCGATCATCGACTGTGGTGAGGTGTCGGTGCCAAGCGTCATGTTGACTCCCGCTTCGATATAGCGTGGGAATGACTCCATCGCGATACCGCGTCGGGCAAATACCCAGACGCAATGGGCCACTGAGGCACCGTTGCGGGCCAGGATCGGGAGATCGTTCCCGGCGAACTGCGGCCAGCTTGATCCCGCGATAATGATGACGTGACCGAGAATGTTCCACTCGCTCAGGAAATCGATCGACTCCAGCCACTCGACCGGAGTCAGGCCGTGACGCTGAACGATGGCATCAAATTCGAAGACCGACTGACTGGTGTGGAGTGCCAACGGCACGCCCATGCGATCGGATGCCTCACGACTCATGCGCAGTAGCTCTTCCGTACACGTGTCGATCTGAGAAGGCGAGAGGAATCCCTTGATGCGGCCATTCGCCTTTCCGTCGATGCGTTCAATGAACTCGACAGCTCGATGGAAGCCTTCGACGCCCGCTTCCTCGTTCCATTCATATTCCATCTTCTTGCCGTCATTGGTGAGCCAGCGTCCAGAGCGGTAGCCGTTGGCGATGTAGGCGCGCAGGCCGGCCTTTTCTGCCGCGGTCGCGACGTAGTCACCGATGCCACCGATCTCCATCACTGTGGTCGTGCCGGTTCGCAGCAGTTCGGCCATCGAATAATCGACACAGGCCTCGGTTCCCTCCGGGTCGATGGCCTGAGAGCGAGCCGGGAGCATCTCGGAGAGGCCCGACATCGAAAACTGCCGGCGGCCTCGATCCTCGATGAAAGACTTGTCAAGTGGCGATCCAGCCAGATGAGAGTGAGTATTGATGAAGCCGGGTGTCACGACCCGATTACCCGCGTCAACGACATGATCGACAGTGCCGTCGAAGGCGCGGCCGACGTGGATGATCTCGTTCCCTTCGACGACGACACAACCGTTCTCGAGTAAACGGTGCCCGCCACCCTGATACGCTACGATCATGCGGGCGTCGATCCTGGTTCGCTCTGCCATCTTCCTCATCCCTTGCTTGATCTCACAAAGCCACTGACTGGTGCGAAAAATCAGTCTACACTAGTCGATTGCGCGCCAGAAGACCTGTTATCGATCTGAAGTGAAGAACACCGGTGGAAGGATACCGGGCGGAGCGCCGCGCTACAGAGGCGACCGTGTGCGGCTGCGCGCTCTGGCGCTGAATCGACCTTGACAAATGGGGAACTGGATGGATATGTTAATCCCGAGTGATTCACTCGGGATTAGACAGGATGCCGTTGCAACGAAACGAGACACTCACGCGGGGAGGGTACATGAGCCAACCAGCCGACGCCAATCGACGCCGCTGGTTTCTGACGCTATTGATCGGCCTGTCGGCTGCGGTTGTTGTTGGGACTATCGTCTGGCAAGCCTTTGCACTTCAAGGCGCGCCTGATCCCACGGCAGATGGATTGAGCCCGGCGTCGGTGGTGCTGGAGAGCGGTATTCTCGTCTTTCGTGAAGGTCTTGAGGCGATCCTCGTCTTGGCGGCCATCACCGCCAGTCTGGTGCGTCAGCCCGGCGAGCAGTGGAGACCGATCGCGGCTGGTTCGGGTGTTGCGTTTGTGGCCTCGATCGCGACCTGGTTTATCGTCGTCGCGATCATCTCGGCCATCAACGCGCCCGCGCTCGACATTCAGGCGGCAACGGGTCTACTGGCGATCTTCGTACTCCTGATTATCATGAACTGGTTCTTCCACCGGATCTACTGGACCGGTTGGATCGCCCATCACAACCGGCGCCGCCGGGCAATCATGGAATCGTCAGGTGGTCGGACGCGCGCGACGTTGCTGGGCCTTGGCCTGCTCGGCTTCAGTGCGGTCTATCGCGAAGGCTTCGAGATTGTCCTGTTCCTTCAGAGCCTGCGGCTGCGCTCGGACACGGGGACAGTGCTTGGCGGAGTTTTGATCGGACTTGGGCTCTCCGGTATCGTCGCGGTGCTGACCTTCGCGGCACAGCGCCATCTTCCATATAAAAAGATGCTGATTCTTACCGGAGTGCTACTGGCTGGTGTGCTGGTTGTTATGGTTGGCGAGAGTGTGCAGGAGTTACAACAGGCGGGCTGGATCTCGACGACCAGCGTCGGCATATCGATCCCCGGCTGGATCGGTGTTTGGTTTGCTACCTTCCCGAACCTGGAAGGGTTGTCCGCTCAACTGCTGGCAGCGGTCCTCGTACTTGGTTCCTACGTCGTGGCCCGCTGGCGCGTCATCCGTCCGCAACGAGTGCTGACTCCGAGCCCGGAGATTTGATTTAGAGTCAAAAACGGCGGACACGCTTTGGTCCGCCGTTTTGACTACGTCGAATGCCCGCCACCTCATTCTGGCGGCGAGTTGCAGCAGCCCTACTGTGGTTTCTTGCCGAATCCGCCGAGCATGCCACCTAGCTTCTCGGCCGCTCCTCCAGGGATCTTGTCGGCAAACTGCCCGATACCGGGAACCTTCTGCGCGAACGACTGCAACTGCTCATCACTCATGTTCTTACTCAGGAACTCGGTGAAGACGTTCACGGCCTGTTGTGCTTGGTCCGATGAAAGCCCGGCTCGCTCCTGAAGCTGTTGAATCAGCTGGTCCATGGGTTTCCTCCCTGTTTAGTTCGTGTCGTCTGTTTCAACGTATCGGTCGTCACGCACCTCAAGTGCCGGCGACGGCCGACTGCGCGTCGAGCAGTCGACACGACGGCTACGATCGATTCCACTGTAACATTCTTCGCGGTTCAACCGAAGTAGAGAGCAGAGAGAGGAAAGAGCGACATGATGGCCTCCTGCTCGTATACCGACTACCGTGGCCCAAAACGGACTGCAAAGCTCTTTGACTACCAAGGTCGAATCAGGTTCTCGATAGTCCGTCAACGCGGGAACGGAAAATAGGGGAGCACCTTGTGTGCTCCTGTGTACATTCGACGAGTCTTGACCAGGAGGAGACAATCTCCTCCCCCTACTTTCCGCTTGACGATTCGTGCCAGACCCAGCGGGATCTCCCAGAGCGAATACTCACCGACTATGCTCGACAAGCCATTCGGCCCCCAGTAGTCGCGGCAGCACCTTGTGTGGGTCGGGACTGTCCGGGTGCTACTCAAAGCGCCGCCGCTCGAAACACTGCACCAGCAGCATCTGGCTCCGATCGGAGCTTTGCTTGGAGAACCCTCACGGTACAGCAAGCGACTCCAGACACGGCGACAAGACACAGACAGAGAAGGCGCGAGTAGAAGAATCGCCTCATTCACGTGAAGAAGACTCCATCCTCGTCAGTAAGTGCGTTGTACCTCATGGAGACGCCACCGCCAGCGATTGGGCCACGTTCAGCACTTCGTCCTCCGTCAGACCGTCAGAGGAGATCATGTAGGCGACACCCTGTGGATGATTCGGCATGACCCAGCTACCCGGTTCGTCCCACCAGAGCGTGATGTGCCCCGCGTGCGCGTCGTTGACCTGCAATGTCGCTTGCTGGCCTCGAACGGTAATCTGGCTTTGGGTGCAGCCATCGCCACAGAGGGACGGATTGTAAGAGAAGACGCCGATTCTGAGCTGTTTCTGTGGACCGTCGTACTCGACCTCGAAGGCGCCAGGGACTTCGTTGGTCGCTACGATTGTCTCGATGCCGTCCGGAAGCTGACCTGGTTTCAGAATCGGGTCGATCGTGGTACCAACCCGCTGCAAAACGCTGTTCCAGACGCCGTCCGCCTGGCTGAGGGGAACCGCTGACGGTGTGGCGGCCGGCGTGGCCGGCTGCACATTTGGCGTCACCACCTGCACCGGTTCCAGCAGCGTAGCCGAGGCATCGATCATCGACGCGATCATGTGCTCGACGTCCTGCTCGGTGATAGGTCCAGCGAAGTGCACGCTGACGTCGAAATAGGTGCCGTCCATCTGCCACTGGTACTCCGCCATGGGAACGGCCATCGTGAAGGTGGACTTGGTGATGGCCAGACCCGCCATGGTCACCGTTGTTTGCGTTGCGTCGTTGGGGATACCAGCTTGGACCGAATGCCCCGTCTCTTGAATCGCAACCAGACCATTCTGCGTGGAGTCTTGCAGTGTGTACATCAGCGTCACGAGCTCGAGCTTCGGATTTGAGGGCGACGAGAGTGTCGGTGTTCCATTGGGAAATTCAAGCTGCGGGAGCGCCCGCGCCTCGATCCACTGCTTGACCAGATATGACGGCACCCACTGCGGTTGCGCCAGCGTAAAGGGAGCGAGTTGCTGTGCCTGCTCGAAGGTGATGCCAGTGTAGTGACCCGTTTCATTCGGCGTCGGCAGCGAATGATCAGCGATCATTGCCGGGGTGATCACGAACTTCCAGGGGCCTTCAACCGTACTCGGATTTGACGGCGTCGTGGTAAACGGCAGGCGCAGTATAGTCACAGTGATCGTCTGGTTCGGTGACGGCACGTTGCTGTAATGCGCCGCGAATGTTGCGATTGGACTGCCAATTGCGTGAGTCCCTAATTCGACAATGGGATCGTTCGGCCCGGTCGTCAAGCCGTCGACCTTCAGAAAACTGAACGGCCTCGCGGAAGGTATGCTGAGATCGGCTTCCTTCGCGAGATCCGGCGGCAATATCACGCTGAAGTCGAAAATCGTGTTCGGGCCGACCTCCACCGATTCCAGCGTCACGGCGATACCGTTGGTGGTGACAGTCATAGGCAACCCTGGCGATGTTGTCGCCGTCGCACCGCCGCCCAATCCTCCTTGCCCGTTCTGTCCCTGGTTGTGGAACGTAACAGCGAGTACTCCCGCCAAGAGGACGAGCACCAGCGCGGCGGCGACCATGCCGAGGCCTTGCCTGAACCAACCAGTCCGTAGGCGAGCCGGCAGGCGCGAGGGTGCTTCGAATCTCGTTGCTGGCCCCAACTCGTTGGCTTGGATTGGTTCGCCATTCACCCGCGGAACTCGGCGGCTGGCAGCGAGGCGGTGGACCGAGGCGTCGAGGAGATGTGGTACCTGAAGCTGGCGGTAGGGTGCGGCGGCTTCGTCGAGCGCCTCCACCATCTGCAGCAGCGCGCCGTCGAACTCTGGCTCGAGGAGATCGGCGTAGCGGTGGGTAAGATGCTCTCTATCGGCCATGCTGCTGCTCCTTCAAGGTGTCGAGGGCGCGCTTGAGCTGAGCGCGGACCGCGGCGTCCCGTTTGCCGAGGATGGTCGCGATCTCCGCCGTCGGTAGCTCCAGCACGAAGCGGAGCGTGAGCAGATCGCGACGCTCCTCATCGAGGGGTGAGATGAGCTGTTGAAAGCGGGCGAGTGAGTCGGCTTGCAGGGCGCTCATCTCGGGCTCATTCGGGAGGCGTAGTTCGTTCGTTGGGCCTACATTCTCCAGCGGCATGGTGCGGTCAGGGCGTCGTGCGGCGTCGATGACAGCGTTATGAGCCAGTCGAAACAGCCAGGCGCTGAAGGGTAGTCCTCGTTCCTGATAGCGTGGGATAGCCTCAAAGGCTTTGAGGAAGACTTGCTGGGCGAGATCGGTCGCATCCTCATCGGATCTGGTTCTGGCGCGACAGTAGCGATAGATCGGCTGGCGATAGCGGCGGTAGAGGGCGGCGAATGCGTCGCCATCATTCTTCGCCGCCTCCACTAAAGCGGCCTCTTCCTGTGAGGCGTTCACCCCCGTATTGGCTTGCTCGGTTACTTCGCGCCGCATGAACCGCCCCTCGACTCCAGTGCCCTTCTCCTTATACAACGGAGGAGCGGCGTGAAATGTGACGGTCAGTGAAATTGATTGTGGGAGGGTGCTCAGCAAGTGACCAACGTGATGGTGTCATTCTGAGCGATAGCGAAGAATCTCTTCGTTTCGATTCGATGAAGCACGGAGAGATCCTTCGGCTGTAGCCTCGGGATGACATATCTACTGTGGTCGTCTACTCCGAGCGACAGCTAGCCAAGTCGCCGTTGTCACCTATTCAGCTTGCCGGCACGCCGCATGTGGCGAGCTCGACGGCGGCGTCGACGAAAACCTGGGCTCCGGCGACGACGTCTTCAAGCTCGGTCCATTCGTCCCGATGGTGGCTGATGCCGTTGCGGCTCGGCACCAGGATCATGCCGGCCGGGCAGAGCCGGGCGATGTGCATGGCGTCATGGCCGGCACCCGACATAATTCGCACCGAGGGGATTTCACGCAGTTTGCTGTGCCGGTTAAGAATCTCGATGACGCGCGAGTCGAGTGTCACGGGCTCTTCGTCGGTTAGCAGCTCGATCTCGGCCTTTAGGTCGCGTTCCTTCGCCATTGCCCCTATGTCTGCCCGGATTCGTTCCACGACCGCCGCTTTGGCGTGGCCGTCGATTGATCGGATATCGACCGCCAGCGTCACTTTACCCGGCACGACGTTCATCGCCCCTGGCTCGACCGTTGCCACGCCGACCGTCCCGACCACGTTGCTGGCTGTTCTGGCATGCCGCTCGACTGCCAGGATGATCTCAGCCGCTCCGGTCAATGCATCACGGCGTAACCCCATTGGCGTTGCTCCGGAGTGATCCGCCTGGCCGCTAATGTGCACCCGGAAGCGGGTCGGAGCAGCGATCCCCTCGACCACCCCAACCTGCGCTCTGGCTTCTTCCAGCACGCGTCCTTGCTCGATGTGCATCTCCAAATAGGCGAGGAAGTCACCTGGCGACCGGCGAGCCTGTGGAACCCGCGCTGGTTCTAGGCCAGCACGCTTCAAGACTCGATCCAGCCGCGAACCGCGAGCATCAGTCAACGCCAGCACGTCTTCCGGGTCGAACAACCCGGAAACGATCCCGCTCCCAAGTGTGCCCCGGCCAAACCGGCTTGATTCCTCGCAGGCGAAGGAGACGAGCTCGACCGGATATCGCGTGACGAATCCCTGTTCCCGTAAGACTGATAGTACTTCCAGTGCGGCAGTGATTCCGACTGAGCCGTCAAAGCGTCCCCCGTGTGGCACGGCATCGAGGTGCGAGCCGATCAGGAGGGGCGGGAGATCAGGTTCGGTCCCTTGGAGCCGGGCGAAAACGTTGCCGAAGCCATCGACGCGGGCAGACGCGCCAAGATTCTGCAGTACGTGGAGGAGCAACTGGCGTGCACGCAGGTCGTTGCGCGAAAAGGCCAGCCGGTTCATTCCGCCGTCCTGGCTGTAGCCAATGCGGGCGAACGCGCGCAGATTTGATTCGATCCGTTTACGATCAACGCTGAAACTGGGGAGGTCAGTGCGGTTGGGCATATGGTCAGGATCCCGCGCGACGAAGGATCACCACTTCGGCACCATCGGTCTCGTCTAACAGAACCCGCACCTCGTCATCCGGCCCCGTCTCGATCAGCCGGCCAACCAGGTCAGCAGCGACGGGTAGCTCGCGACCACCACGATCGATGAGCACTGCCAGCACGACGCGGGCCGGTCGGCCCAGATCGAGGATCTCGTCGAGAGCGGCACGGACAGTCCGTCCGGTGAAGAGGACGTCATCCACCAAGATCACGGTACAGCCATCGAGCTGGAAAGGAATGTCGGTCTCGCTGATAATCGGGTCGCGGCTCAGGCTGTCGAAATCGTCCCGGTAGAGCGTGATGTCGAGGCTACCGACCGGGATCTGAACCCCCAGTTTCTCTCGCAAACGATCACGCAGCCTGCCCGCGAGTACATCACCTCTGCGCCGAATGCCGATGAGACAGAGCTCCGACGCCTCACCGAAGCGGATTGCGATCTGGTTCGCTAGCTCATCTACAGCGCTGTCGATCGCGTTCGCGTCCAGCAAATGTTGCTCGTTGTCAGATTGCATAACTGAATCGGTCACAAAATACCCCAAAACCATGTTTGCTCGGCTGTCGATGTCGTTGCGTGGTGTTACCTGCGGCGACGGAGCCCCGAGCGGGATTGCCGCAAAGCGTAACCGTACTATACGTAATACCCTTTGGGTGTCAACGTGTCACGTTCTTGTGGCAACGAATGAACAGAGCGATAGAGATCGTCGACCGGCACCGACGATCCCGTGGGGAAGGGTTGTGTTCCCGCTTCGCGGTGGAGTTACTTGCCGTTCCTGGCTTCGGGTCGTGGGCACGGTTCTTCCGGATGAGACTGGCAGTTGTGCCGGTGCAACCTCTTGAGAGCTTCATGTGTCATCGTCAGGTTCAACTGGACTCCCTGGTTTGACAGTGGTGGATGTGGCTCGAACAGCAGTTATTGTCGACCGCATCTGTTCCGGTACCTGGTGTGGATGTGACGTGGACGTTCATTTGATCCCTCTTGCTATCGCCCTAACGGCCAAGCAGGCACGAAAGGCTAAGGCGAGTTGAGACATACGTTGATTTGCTGTTGCGGAACAGGCGGATGTTAGAGTGTTGTTGCACTGGCAATCATAAGTGTGACGGTCCTGCGACGTTTCTTCGGTACCCTTGCGGGTGAGGCCGGATTGAATCCGATCGCCGCCAGATTGGGGGAAGAGATGACCTATCGAGCCATCATCGTGCCCTTGATTGGGCCGCGTGACGATCCGGATCTCGTCTCTGAACGAGCGCTACCGGTCGCACGGGCGCTGGTCAACGAAGCCGGTGGCACAGTGGTCTTCGTCTCCGTCGTCGACCGGTCATTCAGCGTTGAAGCGCTCGATGCCGCACTCAACCACATCCCGAAGACCGACGAAATCTGGCTGGCTGAACTCCGGGACTATCTGGAAGGTGTAGCCGCCACATTCCATGGCTGCAACGCACAAGTAGTGATTCGTCCGGGTACACCGGTGGCTGAGCTCGAACAGGAGATTCAAAGCACCGACAACCCTCTGGTGGTCATGGCAAGCCATGGGCGGGTCGGTATGGAGCGGATGCTCGTCGGCAGCGTCTCGTTTCGCGTCATTCACGACGTGGACTGTCCGGTCGTGCTGGTGCGTGAGCGTCTTCCGAATGCCTATGCGGTACACAATTTGTTAATCCCCCTGGACGGCTCTCCCGCCGCCGAATCCGCACTCGATCGGGCGCTTGACACTCTGGAGGGACTGCCGCTGCGTCTTCGGCTGCTTCACGTGGTTGAGCCGCTGACCGACTACTACGGTGTGGTGGTGCCGAGCTACCTGGATGCCGCCAATCAGTGGGCGGCCAGTTACCTACGTAATATGAGTCAGCGACTATCTAAGCGCGGTTACGAAGTGAGCTGGCTTGTCCGGCATGGCTTCGTTGCTGAGCAGATTGCCGAAGCCGCGATCGAGGATCGTGCTGATCTGGTGGTGCTCAGCACCGAAGGTCGGCATGCCGTTCGTCGGATCCTGTTCGGATCGGTCACCGAGCGCACGTTGCACGAGGGTGTCTTGCCGCTCATGATCGTTCGACCGTACGCCGTTACATCTGAATCTCATTGACGCGTCGGTATCCTGCTGCGATGGAGAGCCTATTCGATCGCGGGATAGCGGATGTTTCAGACGACCCGGCCAATTAGATGCGAAGGTTTTGAGTCGTGCCTGCCTTGTTGGTCTTCATATTAAGCGGCGCAGCTGTGGTCCTTGCTGGGACTCGCCTGGCTCAGGCCGGCGATGTCATTGCGGATCGAACCGGAGTGGGCCGGACTTGGGTTGGCGCCGTTCTTATTGCCGGAGCTACTTCGTTGCCGGAATTGACAACGGACTCGTTCGCGGTGCTTCAAGGGCAAGCCGGCCTTGCCGTCGGTGATTTGTTCGGTTCGAGCATGATCAATATGCTGCTGCTGGCTGTAGCGGACATCACTCTCACCCGAATCCGTGTGCTTACGCGGGTGGCGATCAATCAGGCGATCGTCGGCACATTGGCGATCATTCTGACGGTGATCGCGGTGGCCGGCGCTCTTACCGAGCCGGGCCTGTCCTTTATGAGTATCGGGTGGGCTCCATTATTTATCGGATTTAGCTACATCGCTGGGATGCGTCTGATCTATGTAAACCGCCAGGGGCCACCCTTCACGACGCTGGTGGAAGCGAAACGGGCGGAAGAGACGGCTCCGGGTTTGCGAGGTGCTGCTGCAGGATTCGCGCTGGCAACGATCGTCATTCTCCTGGCGGCCCGATTCCTGGCAAGCTCGGCGGCAGACCTGGCCCAACAGTTTGGCCTCGCCTCCGGATTCTTTGGGATTGCAATTCTTGCGTTGACCACCAGCCTGCCGGAAGTCGCGGTCACGGTGGCAAGCGTGCGCTCCGGCTCGTACGATCTCGCCGTTGGCAATCTGCTGGGCAGCAACGTCTTCAACATGGTGATCCTGATCCCACTCGATCTGCTCTATCGCCCCGGTCCCATACTCGGGCAGGCCGATCAGACCGTTCTGATTGGCGCAATCTTCGCCATCTTCCTGACGGCGTTGACAATACTCGAGGTTCTCAATCGCTCTGAGCGTCGTATCTGGTATCTCGAGCCAGACGCCGTTTTTCGCATTCTTGTCTATCTGTTCGCGCTGTTTCTCGCCTTTCGGTCCAGCTTATGACAGGTACGGCTATGCAGGACCAACACCGGAAGATCTGGCATCATCTCTCCCCACGTGAGACGGAGGAGATGCTCGAGGCCAGCGCGCGTGGTCTTTCGGTCGACGAGGCGGAAAGACGGCTCACTCAGTTCGGCTTCAATGAGTTGCAGGAATCGCCACCGCCCAGCGATCTGGCCATATTTTTACATCAGTTCCAGAGTCCACTTATATACATTCTTCTGGTAGCGGCCATCATCACGATCGTGCTCAGGGAGCACGTCGATACGGCTGTCATTGTGTTGGTACTCGCCGCTAACGCGATTATCGGCTTCATCCAGGAGCGCCAGGCAGAGATCTCGGTTCGCTCGCTGATGCAACTCGCGGCTCCGCGCGCCCGGGTGATTCGCGACGGCCGTGAATGGGAGATCGAGAGCCGTCTGCTGGTGCCTGGCGACTATGTCCTGCTCGAATCGGGTTCGCGGGTTCCGGCGGATCTTCGGCTGGCGCTGACTACCGCGTTGACGATCAATGAGTCGTTGTTGACCGGTGAATCGCTTCCCTCCCACAAGCGAAACGAGGCGCTCGATGAATTCCTCGGGCTCGCTGATCGCATCAACATGGCTTATGCCGGGACCATCGTGGTAAGTGGTCGAGGTCGAGGATGGGTCGTTGCCACCGGCGGCGCCACCGAGATCGGCGCAATTGCATCTCAAGTTCGCGAGGCGGGCACCAGCGAAACTCCATTGCAGCATCGCATGAACCGTTTTGCCCGGGTCGTTGGCATCGCGACAGGTGTCGCGGCAAGCCTCGCCTTTTTGATCGGAATTCTGCAGGGCGAGAAGCTGTCCGAGATGTTCCTGGTCGCGGTAGCGCTGATGGTGGCTGCTGTTCCAGAGGGGCTGCCGATCGCCTACACGATTACGTTGGCGGCCGGTGTTCGCCGAATGGCCCGGCGTAACGCAATCATCCGGCGCCTCCCGGCGGTCGAGACGCTCGGGAGCACCTCCGTCATTGGATCGGACAAGACGGGAACGCTGACCGAGAACCGTATGACGGTGCAGCAGATCTGGACGTCCGACCGCAGCTACGATCTTGCGTCGACGATCGCCCCTGCGCTATCGAGCGCTGAGGTACTCCAACCATGTCTTCTGGCTGGTGTGCTCGCCAATGAGGCGCAGATCTATCTCACTGAAGATGGCAATGGTTATGAAACAGAGGGTGACCCGACCGAAGCCGCGTTGCTAGTGGCGTCGGCGCGAATGGGAATTGAGCCCGAACAACTGCGCGAACAGTACAAGATCGACGTCGAACTACCCTTTGAGCCCGAGCGGCGCTACTCCGCCGTGATGTGCCGGCGCGATGCTAAACGTTTCTTGTTCGTCAAAGGTGCGCCCGAACGTGTTGCCAGCATGTGCGACAGCATGTCGTCGTCGCGTGGCCCGGTTCCGATCGATGCGGAGTCGATCGATCTCGCTCAGAACGAGCTAGCCGGTCAGGGATTGCGTTTGCTCGCCATGGCCTACCGCGAGCTTCCTGTTCACTCCTCTTCGGTCGACTGGCTGGAAGAGCCAGAGGGTTTGGTCTTCTTGGGAATGCAAGGGATGATGGATCCGCCCCGCCAGGGAGTGCGCGAAGCGATCGTCGGTTGTCAGTCGGCAGGCATTCGGGTGGTGATGATCACCGGGGATCACGCCAGGACCGCCAGTGTCATTGCGCGCGATCTTGGTATCGCGGATGGGGATGCTCCCGTTCTCACGGGTATCGATCTCGAAGCCATGGATGACGATGCGCTGCGCGATCAGGTGCGTGACGTCGTCGTCTTTGCCCGCGTCGAACCGTCCCACAAGCTTCGCATTGTCCGTGCACTGCAATCGCATGGTGACGTCATCGCAGTGACCGGTGATGGTGTTAACGATGCCCCCGCGCTCAACGCAGCCGATATTGGTATCGCCATGGGAAAGAGCGGAACCGATGTCGCGCGCGAGTCCGCCGACATGGTGCTGGCAGACGATAATTTCATCAGTATCTACGGTGCAGTGGAGGAGGGTCGCATTGCCTTTGACAATCTGCGCAAGGTCACCTTCTTTCTGATCGCGACCAACGCGGGAGAGATAATCGCGGTACTGGCATCGCTCGCGCTTGGTTGGCCGTTGCCCTTCCTTCCAGCCCAGATCCTCTGGCTTAATCTCGTGACCGAAGGGCTGCAGGATGTCGCGCTAGCCTTCGAGCCGGGGGAGCCGGGTGTGTTGAAACGCCCGCCGCGTAGTAGGCGTGAAGGGATTCTCTCGGGGCTTCTCTGGGAACGCACCGTTCTGGCGGGCGTGGTAATGGCCATAGGGACCTTAACGCTCTTCCGACGCGAATTGAACATTGGTGGGTCGCTGGTCCAGGCTCAGACGGTGGCGCTGACGACAATGGTTCTCTTCGAGGCGCTTCAGGTAGCGAACGCACGATCGGAGCATAGCTCGATCTTTCGTATGAAACTCTTTTCAAATCCATTTCTGCTGATCGCCACGCTCGGCGGCCTTGCCGTTCACATCGCGGCCCTCTACCTGCCGCCGACCCAGTACCTGCTGCGCGTGGAGCCGCTCGATCTGTCGATGTGGTTGAAGATCATCGCGGTCGCCAGCAGCATCCTCGTCGTGATGGAATTGCACAAGCTCTGGCGTCGCCGGAAGAGTTTCACGAATTCAGAATCTGGCTGATCGATGTGAAATTCCGTTTACATTGATCAGTTACGCTGAGTACGGTGCGATCATCGATATCGCAGGCAAATTCAAGCCCAGTTCGGGCTAACCCAGCGAATCGAACCCAAAGGAAAGGATGCTCCGGATGGAGAGCCAGCTTCTTGCACGTGGGTGGGGACGAGGGCCATTTGGGCCGCGCCGGTTTCCAGTCGGCCGCGGACGTTTGCGGCGCGGGTACAGACTGGGACGATATGGCTTTATGTGGCGCCGGAGATTTGGCTTTCCATGTGGTTGTTTGACGCTGGCACTATTCGGCATGATCAATTCGACGCTCGGTTACCTCCTGGTGTCGCGCGTCAGTAGGCCACGTTAATGCTTGAATCGATCTGCTCCGCTTCCGGAGCGAACTGAGCGTAGTAGAGCTCCTGGTAAAGATCGGACTGGTGCAGAAGCTCCTCGTGCGTACCGCGCTCTACGATCTGACCGCTATCAACGACCAGAATCTGATCGGCTCGTTGAATCGTGGAGAGACGGTGGGCGATCGCGATGACTGTTCGGCCCTGGATGAGCCGTTCCAGCGCCAGCTGAATCCGTCGTTCGGCTTGCGACTCGAGCGAGCTGGTCGCCTCATCCAGTAAGAGGTACGGAGCCTGGCATAGAAGCGCACGGGCAATTGCCACGCGTTACTTCTCACCACCGGACAAACGATAACCACGTTCTCCGACGACCGTGTCGAGCCCTTCCGGAAGTCGTCCGACAAGGTCGAGCAGCTGCGCCGCATCGACCACTGCCTCAAGATCTACGGTGGAGGCGTCCGGCGCGCCGTAGCAAATGTTCTCCCGTAAGGTTGCGTGAAATAGGAAGACGTCCTGCGTCACGACCGCAAGGCGATCTCGTAGATCACCGCGAGCGATCTGAGTCATTGGCGCCCCATCGAGCTTGATCTGGCCGGTTGTCGGGTCGTAAAAGCGGGCTGCCAGTGACAGAATCGTGGTCTTGCCGGCACCGCTCGGTCCAACCAGTGCCCGAGGTGGCCAGGTGCGGCCGTAAACGAAATGTCGCGCAGCACTTCGGCTCCGAGACTCTCATCACCTGGCCCAGCCGGGTAACGAAAGCCGACCTGTTCGAACTCGATCCCAGTGTCCGGTATCAGCGGCAGCTTTTGAGGCACGATCGGTTCCGGGACCCGCGGCGGAATGTCGATGATCTCGAAGATACGGTGCCCACAGCGTGATGACATTTATCTATGTTATTCGGGCACAAATGTCTATCTTATTGACGCAAGCAGGCATACATCGAGGCTGACAACACAGCGGATGTCGTCTTCCCACCCTAACGGAGTCTGCTCGTACTAGGAAATGTCAGATGAGTTCGTTGCTACAGCTGTGTCACTTGAGGTTCGCTGGCGGACGACGTAGCCGCAAACATGATCGCCACCAAGCACATGGCTGGCTCGCTCGACGTCGGCATCGAGGAGCTGCCGAAACATGTCTGCTTCATAGTCGCATGCCACCGGGAAACAGGTAGCCACCCGGTTGATTGCGCAGTTGTACTGCTTGATCAAGTAGGTCGACTCGTCACATTGTTCCCACACGGCGTAGTAGCCAAGCTCGTCCATACCCTCGGCGAGTGCGGCGACTCGTTCACGGAGGTTTTTGGCGCCGCTCATTCGCTCGTGGAGAAACTCGCGCGTGCGTTGAGCCCGACGTTCGAGCAGCAGGTTGACCTTTGGCTCGCCATCGATCTGAACGAGATCGGTCAGTAGTTCGGTGACGACCAGATCATAGTGTTTGGGAAAGAAATCCTCGGCCATCGGTGCGACTCGGTAGACATTCGCCGGCCGGCCGATTGCACGCCGTACCACGGTCGATTCGATGAACTCATCGTTCTCGAGCGCCGCCAAATGCTTGCGTACCGCCATCGACGTGATGCCAAGCAGGCTGGCCAGTTGATCGGCGGTTAGCCCATCGCTTTTCTTCAAAGTGTAAAGAAGTTTGCGGCGAGTAGCCCCACGCGGCGCACGCGCTTTACTGTTCACGGCCATGGTACCTCCATGTCAGATCATAACATAAATCACGATATTTCTAGCCGGAAAGCGTTTCATGCTCACTTCAACAAGCTAGTCCCACCGCCCGTGTCCACGAACCTACTGATAGGACCTTCGTACTGCGGAGTGAGAGAATCTTCCCATCCAGTCACCCACCAATGGACCATCCGATTCGCCCAGCTCACTTCTATACTCTAAGCGTAGGGCGTCAGTTCGGCGCTCGCTGAGACATTGTCAGCGAGCAAGTGAACCAGGGGAACGTGCAATGCCGCGCGTTCGAGCACCTGAGTGAACGATCAGTGAGGCTCAGCGGCGAAATGTCGTATCATACTCGGTCAATCATCGTGAATCGTCGTATTGCAACCCTCTCGTATCTGGGCGGCATTTCGCTTTTTCTGATCCCGTTTCGACCGCGAAGCAAGTACGTCGCGCGACACGTGACCGTGGCAGCTGGACTTCAGCTGATCCGATTCGTTTGGGCGACACTCACTATCGTTGTCTGGAGTTTGAGCACAAACGAACAGGTCTCCCATCGCCTGACGCGGATTGTCATGGATATGAGCCTGCTTCTGGTTGGCGGCATTCCGTGGCCAACCAGCATCGATATTCGCTTCGCGCTGGCGTTGTCGCTTCCGATTGGCTGTACCTGGATATTGAGCCTGGTCGGTGCCTATCTCGCCGCCACCGGTCGTACGATCGATCTGGAAGCCTGTTTCAACGCCGATTGGTCGGGCGTGATGGCGTATCCGCAAGAGGAATATTCCGACGATCAGTTGCTCAACGTGAAACACCGAACCGAGGATCGATCACGCTTCAAGGAGATGACCGAGCAACGTCTTGACCGCATCTGGCAGGCGTCACAGGTTGCTGTCTCCGAACGGCGACGCACTGAGCGACTTGAGCAGGTGCGGGTCGATCAGGAAGCTGTCCTCAGCCGCATCGCTAATCTCAATCGTATGCTCTCCTTAGGCGAGATAAGTCTCTCTCGCTTCAATGCCATCTATACAGATTTGATTGATTACCTTAACGTCTTGCGCGTGGAGATGAATCACCTCGAGATGCGCCGTGTCGACTCCGTCGATTTCAAAGAACAGCGCCCACGACCGCCGACCATCGATTACGTGCCGGCGACACGCGTCTTGACAGTGGCGATTGTCGATACAGGCGGCTTACCCTTGCGCACGTATGGCGATTTCCCGCTTGATGAATCGCTGATTACCGGCATGGTGTCGGCCTTCGAGAGCTTGTCTGAGGAGATGTTCGGTTCTCAGGTTCACAAAACCCAGCTCGCCGAGGGACAGGTTGTGCACTTCATCCGGGGCCGGCTTACCGTCGCCTATGCGATCTTTGAAGATGAGCCATCCGTAGAGCAGATATTCCGGCTGCGCGAATTTCACGAGAGTTTTGAAGTCATTAACGAAAGTGAGCTACGACGATTGCCGGTTGACCCCTCTCGTCTGGCTGACGTCCCGACTCCGTTTGAGTTTGTTGCGCGTGAGGCAACCCCCATTGAGGTCAAACCTCCGGCCAAACCCCAACCCATCCGGCAGATTGGCGGAAGGTAGATTCCGCACGGTTGTCCCGGCGTTGTATCAGAGATGCTCTCCATCAACAGATAGGGCTCCCAGTCGTCGCTTTTGAGGTCCATCGTCTTCCAGCCGGCCTGTGACGACGTCTTTTTGGTCCTCGTTTCTGTCAGCATCGTGCCAGCATGTCCAGCCCAAGACAATTCCGGCCAGGATCAGAAGCAGACTGAATGCTGAGACCGCGCCTCCGACATAGACCAACTCTGGTGTGTACCGATAGACGACGGAATGTGTGCCGGGGTCAATCTTGATCGCTGGCAGGTCGCCGTCAACGTTGGTGATCGGAACGGGATGTCCGTCGACGGTTGCTTTCCAACCCGGGTAAACTGGGTCGGCAATCACCAAATAGGACGGACTCGATGCCGTAACGCTGAATCTATCCTCTTCTCGACTCAGTTCTGTCGGTGTAACTGCGCTGGACACTCTCTGCAGCTTCGCGAGTGTGGGCGGGTGCCCATTTTGGTCGGGCTGCACCAGGTAGGCTGGGCCGGCGTCGAGCGTGTTGCGGTAAATATAGAGCTTGTCCATCTCCTCAATCGGTACCAGCCTCGAATCGTTTATCGGAACGTTCGACACAATGATGCCGACGTGCATCAGCCCGAGCAATTCGGCATTCGGGTGCCCCTCTACCGGCGGAATTGTCAGCTGATAGCCGTGATATGTATAGCCGCCGGCAAGCTGCATGAAACGGACATACGACTCGATCAGAAGTGGATCCCATCCGTCGGCAAGGCGTAGATTGAGATCAACCGCGCCAAGCTGCGAAAGGTTGCGTTGAACCCCATAAACGCGGCTGGAACCGGCCAGCTGTGCGACTCGTTGTTCGACCGCTGAGGGTGTCGTTGCTGGCGCAATGGGGCCAACTTGCGCGCGCCCCTGATCAATCTTGACGAGAGAAATGGTCACAAGCAGCAACGTGACCACCCCCATAATCAACTGTCTCTCACGAAGCAACCGCGCGTTGAATCCCCGCATTAGGCCCAGCAGTGTCTCCGTTCCGAGGCCAGCAAGGAGCGCGACGCCGAGAAGCGCCACGAACCAGATGCGCGAGAGACCGTGGAAGCGGTTGAAATCGGGCAGAACGTGGGCAGCCAGCCAGAATACCGGTGACGAGTTCCCCATCGCCAGCGCAGCGACCAGGACTATGCCGCCGATAAGTGGGAGGGCGCGCCGGCCGGCGGCCACGGCACCGAGAATCGCGAGTAGGAGCACCAATCCACCAGGCTGGATGACATTCTCCCAGGGAACGTTCGACACGGGCGGATGCCCGAGCAGCGCACGCAAAAACTCGAGCAGCGGGTAGGTATCGGTAACGGCAATCGAATCCTGGCGCGTCGAGAGAGTGGTGAACTGTGCAAGCGGCAATAAATGAACCGCGGCCAGCAGCAACCCGAGCGCCCCAGCGGTGGCTAACCCAACCGTTGGCCTCCGAAGATCTCTCAGATTAGACTCGCGAAGACGTGTCCAGAGAGACCAGAGTGCAATCACAGCAACCATCAATAAGCCGTAGTAGGCCATCTGTGGATGTCCAGCGAGCAGCGATAGTCCCAGAACCAGCGCGAAGGGAGCGGCCCAACGATGCGGTCGCTGAACCGTGGCCCAGACGCCGAGTGCGAGCCACGGGTACCAGGAGACTGTCTGCACAAGCGTCACGTGACCGGCGCCAAGATGACCGATCAACCTCGGTGTTGCCATGAAGCTGACAGCCGCGACCAGTGAAGGCCAGCGGTTCAGCGTCAACGCTCGGCGGGACAGCAGGAACGTGCCGAAACCTGCCAGCATGAGGTGTCCCATTAGGAGAAGGAGGTAGTAATCACGAATCGGGAAGAGATTTACGAGCTGAGTCGGTGGGTAGAACATCGCTGCCAGCGGATCGGCTGACAGTGGGCGGCCTCCGGCAAAGAACGGGTTCCAAAGTGGTAGCCGGTGCTCCAGCGATACCGTACGTCTGATCAACAATGCGCTCGGCCAGTGGCTGATCATCAGGTCGCTGCCGGCAAAGGCGGCGGGCAGCTCGTTGGAATGAATTGGCGCGGGCCACAGCACCGCTGCCGCGACAACCAGGAAGAGAACCGCTTCACCGAGAGGAATCAGCAATGCGCTCGCCGGTCGGAAGAATCGGGTGGAGGTCATTGTCGGCGGATCCGTTAGCGTGTGCCTCGATAGAGGGTCTAATTCGGGTTTCATTTCTGAGCGACTGGATCTCGCATGTCAACGTACCTTTGTTGTTCCATCAGCCGCGCGTGCTCCTTACGAACGTGACGTCACCGTCAGGGATTGAGTTGTCTGGATATCGGGATCGAGTTCTTCACCACGATAACGCCAGAGCGGCCGTGCCCACCATCGAGAAGAAAGTGCCATTAATAGACAGCCCGCTCCTCCGATAAACATGGCATTCCCTGCGCCAAAGACGCTTGCCACCATGCCCGCCTGGAAATCACCTAAACGTGGACCGCCGATGGCGAAAGTCGAAGCAAGCGCACCAACCCGTCCTCGCAGTCTGTCAGGAGTAGCAAGTTGACGCGCGGTCTGACGGAGTGCCGAGCTAACGGCGTCGAGCCCGCCCGACGCGGCAAGAAGAAGGAGGGCGACTACGAAAGAGTGGGCCAACCCAAATACGGCCAGCACACCCCCATATGCCAGGATAGTGAGAGCGACCAGGCGTCCCGGCCGTTTCGGTTGTGGTAGGAAGGCGAAGAGGGCCGAACCGATTACCGCTCCGAAGCTCACGGCGGCATAGAGCAGTCCGAGTCCCTGTGCGCCGATCTTGAGGACCGTCTCGGCAAATACCGGTAGCAACCCAAATCGTGAAGCGAAGAGAACGGCCAGAAAGTCAATCACCATCAGCTGCCAGAGAACCGGCCGCTCGCGGACGAAGGTGAGACCGTCCAGCAGCGCGCCGAGTCCTCGTCGTGGCAGGGGAGCAGGAGCAACCCGGGAACGCATGGCGATGAGCGCCGCGACCACCACGAAGAAGGATGCCGCATCAATCCAGTACGCTGCGGCCACGCCCAGGCTGCCAATCACCAACCCGCCCACCGCTGGTCCGACAACTGCCGCCACGTTGGAGGCGAGCACGTTGATGGTTAGCGCGTTCGCCAGCCGCTCTCGATCGACCAGTGCAGGGATGAATGCCTGTGTCGTCGGCACACTCACTGCCGACGCGGCGGCAGTGAGTGCCGCAAAGGCGTACAACAACGTGATATTCGTCATGCCAGCCTGGATCGCGATCGCGAGGAGCGCGCTGAACAGGGCCAGAGTCGTTTGCGAGATGAGTAGCAGCCAGCGGCGATCGACCTGGTCCGCCAGGGTTCCACCGAAGAGAGAGAGGAGGATTGTCGGGATAGCTCGAGCGAGTGCGATACCCCCGAGAAGGGCGGCCGAACCTGTCAGATCGTAGACGAGCCAGCCTAGCGCCACCGTCTGGATCTGTGTGCCGACTCTGGAGATGAACTGGCCGGACCAGATGAGGGTGAAGTCGCGGTGGACCAGTGCGGCGAGTGCAGTTGGTGGCCACCGTCTCACGCGGAATCGTTCTCCCAGTGCAAGCGGATCACCCGCAAGTCGAATTCAGGCGTGACGTGGCTTGGGGCGTTCGTGTTCAACATTGCCGGGTATCGTACCAAACCAGGGTCTCGTCTGATCAGTGTCGAATTCTTTAGCCTATCGCAGCATCCGACCGCCCTACTCCTGGTTTGGCACATTCGCTAGTTAATCTGGAAGTCTTTACGGACTCCATTGACGGTGACGGTATAGCTGCCGGGATCGAGCGTGCCAAGTTGGATCGTCTGCTCGTAGAGACTTACCATCTGAGCGCAGGCCATTCCGGTCGGGCGCTCACCGATAATCGTGATCGTGAAGGTTGAGCCGTCACGGTGGGTCTCGGGATCGCGCGCCTTCGTGCACGAATCAGGGATAATGCCGGTGATCTTCACCGATATCTGTGGAGGTGCGCTTTCGGCGACGAGCACGTCGACGGACTGTATCTTTAGCGGTGCGGTTGCCATAGATCCCCTCGTTGGTGTTCCCGTGCTGGTGCTGGTCGAGCTGTCACTCGTACCGCTGACGCACGAGATTGACATCGTCATGGCGAGCACTGCAAGCCAGGTGAACATAACGCGCGGTCGCAGCCGCGCCTCTGGGCTAAATCGTACCTTGATGCTACCTCTCGGCATTGGTCTGTCCTCTTACGGTTGCGCGCCGGTGAGCGAGCGGCGCTCCAGAATCGCGGAACGCTTCCTACTAGTGAGACGCGCGAAACCATCGTCACGTTCCAGTGGGCGGATCAGTCTGTTTGGTCGATTCACCGCTTAGATCGGCACTGGCGAGCACACTGGTGATCGCGGCGCGGGCCTCCGACTCGATTCTGCCGGTGATTTGGATCTCCGGCGCGGTCCAGTAACGAACGTGAAGCTGATGGTCAGCGGCGGTAGATCCGAGCAACAGCACCTCGGGACTTGGTGAGGCGAGCACACCATTCACAGCCTGCACGGCCTGTTTCAGCAAAGATGACGCCAGCGCGAGGTTGGTGTCATGTGAGATCTGAACGATGATGGTCGTCCTGCGGGAGCCGGTCTCCGTAAAATTCTGAATTGCCTGGTTGAAAATCTGAGCATTTGGGATCAGCACCGCGATGCCATCGGCGGTCCGCAGCGACGTGCTACGGAATGTTACCGCCGTGACGGTCCCAGCGTTCGCCCCAACCTGTATTTGATCGGCGATCTCGAATGGGCGGCGCCAGAGAATTATGACACCGGCAACGAAATTCTCTAAGATATCTTTGAGTGCAAACCCAACGATCAGTCCTGCGACGCCGAAGGACGCGATGATGGTCGAGAAGCTGACGCCGAGGACCCCGAAGGCCACCGCTACGCCGAACGTGATGATCCCGGCCACGATCAATTGCCGAATAAGAAGCTTCAGACTTGGGTCGAGATGCGGCGAAATTTTGTCGGCCCGGGTCAGCAGACGCCCGAGAGCCTGTGCGACCCAGGTGGCAATAAGAATGATCAGAACCGCGACAAGGAACGTCGGAATTTCTTTCGCGACGATGCCCACGTTCTGTAACGCGTCCGCACCGGCATTGTGGAGCGCGCTGGTGACTGATTGCATGTATTCAGAACCTCGCAGGTGACGGTAGCTGGTAAAGCCATTCGCAGTTCAGTCTATCTCAGATTGTCGCACCCAGTCGTAACTTGCAGCGTCACGATCGCGGCGTCCGGTCTCTGTGCTGAGGATGAGACTGCGAACGGCAAAATACGAGCGCCCATATCACGAACCTGCTAAGATGCAGACACGTCGCGATGGTGGCCGTACAGGCACAGTTTATCGGGAAGGGGAATCTTGCCTCCGTCGCTTGTTCTGTCGTTATTGCTTTCCAGTATCTGCGGACTGCTGTTTCACAGCATGTTCGGCAGAAAGCTGTGGCAGCTGCCCTGTTTTTGGCTGGCGGCTGTGATTGGATTCCACGTTGGCGAGATCCTCGCGGTTCTTGCCGGGGTGGAATTCTTGCGTCTGGGTAATATCCCGATGGCACCTGCAACAGCTGGCGCGATGGCCGGACTGTTTGTTTGCTGGTTTTTCACGTCATCACCTGAGCCGCGAACACGCCGAAGGCGCGTTTCGCGACAATGACGAGCAATTCATCGTTCTAACCGGCGCCGACTTCGCGCCGACTGCCGGATCGACACGGCGGTACTTGTGACACACGAAGGGGAGGGTTTATCGTGCGAAAAGGGTGGGTTTGGGTTTCAGTAATCACGCTCCTCGTCGTGTTCATTGGCTCGGGCGTCGGCCTGTACTTTCTCGGTGGCTCCGATCAATCCGCGCTCGAGCGCCTTATGAACATCTCGGTGATCTTTCTCACCCTCTCGATGGTCCTCGTCGTGCTCCTCATGGGCGTGTTAGTTGGCGTCGGCGTCTGGGTTTCCCTCCTGCTCAAGGACAACGTTATTCCGCTTCTCGAGCAACTGACGGGGACCGTTACCCGGGTTCGCGGCACGGCTGAGTTCGTAAGTGAAGAGGTCGCCAGTCCGATCATTTCCTTCTACTCACGAGTTGCCGGAATTCGTGCTTTGGTGAAGACGGTCACCGGGCGCAATCGCCGTTGATGCTTGGCCGGCTAGATTAGGCGAGCGCTAAAACGGCAAAATTCCGATGATATACTTTTCGTTGCTCCGGCGCGGTGCGCGGGTTCAGCGATGCCCGGGATGCGTCGCTGATTATTCCTGTTCGGGCTGGCCGACCGGAACCAAGACGAGGTTGTGAGGGGCGTGTGAAGGGGATCATTCTCGCCGGTGGGCTTGGCAGCCGCCTGTATCCGCTGACTTATGCGACGAATAAGCACTTACTGCCGATCTACGATCGGCCGATGATCTACTATCCGATCGCGACGTTAGTCAACGCGGGTATCGACCACATTATGATTGTGACTGGCGGCCCCCATGCCGGAGATTTCCTGCGGGTGCTCCGTAACGGCAAACACCTCGGCATTCGACATCTGGAATACACCTATCAGGAGCATGAAGGCGGCATTGCCGAGGCGCTGGGATTGTGCACCGAGTTTGCGGATGGAGACGACATCTGTGTCATCCTCGGTGATAACACGACTGATGCTGACATCCGCCCGATTGTTGAAGACTTCTCCGATGGCGCGGTCCTGTTTCTCGCAACTGTTCCCGATCCCGAGCGGTTTGGTTGCCCTGTGTTCGACGAGCAGGATACGACGAGAATAGTGCGGATTGAGGAGAAGCCGTCCAACCCGGAGAGCAACTACGCAGTAACCGGTCTGTACATATATGACGGCCACGTCTTTGATTACATCGATCGTCTGGAGCCATCGACTCGTGGCGAGCTCGAAATCACCGACGTGAACAACTTCTATCTTGCCGACAACAAGCTTCAATGGCAGGAGCTTCAAGGCTATTGGACCGACGCCGGCACGTTTGAGAGCTTGTATCGTGCCAACCGCTTCTGGGCCGATCAGCGAGGATGGCAAGAATCGGATTCTGAATCTCGGGAGTCGATAAACGCAGAGATCGGCTAGCGGCCGGTCCGAGTGAATCTCTGGATGTGATGATTCACGCAAGGTGGAGTGATGAACCAGAAAGAAGAGCAGCGGGCCGCCGACCTGATCAATGACGTCCTCGAGGAACTCGGCTACGGTCGTCGTGAGTTTGATATGCGCGGCATCCCCTTCTCCGGCGTCTGGGGCACCGCATCTTCGGTTTGCTACCAGATCGGTAACGAGGTCGAAGCCGAGCGAATAGAGGCCGAGACTGCCGAACTCTCGAAGAAAGAGAGCAAGCAAAAAGCGCAGGGAATTGTGCGCGAAACGGCCCAGCGGATCGCAGCCCAGATTGCCGAACGGCTGGCGGGTCGAAATGGCTTTGCCAGTGTTGAGGCCACCAACGGATACATCAACATTGTTTTCGACACCAATCACTACAGTAACTTGGTCATCCGCTCGATTCTCGACGCGGGCGACGAATACGGACGAGGTAGCGCCCGCACCGATCGGGTGATGGTCGAATACTCTCAACCGAACACGCACAAAGAATTTCACATCGGGCATCTGCGTAACGCCAGTCTCGGCAATGCGCTCAGCCGGACGCTGCGCTTTGCTGGCTACGACGTGCTGCAGGCGAACTACATCGGCGACATCGGCATGCACGTCATCCGCACGCTCTGGTGCTACCTCAATTTCCACCAGGGCGAGGAGCAGCCGCGCGCTCGACGAGGGTACTGGCTGGGCAAGATCTACGCGGAGTCGGTGCAGCGACTGAACTACCGGCAGGATGTTGTCGGGTTCCTTAACGAGTTGTCGAAAGAGGATCCGGTCTTTGTCGAAATGATCGACCGGATGATGAAAGAACTCTGGAAGACGCACAAGGTCGGCGAGGACGTGGCCTATCTGCTCGGCCAAATCGCACACCAGCGCGAGATCAAGACGGATGCCTTTTACGAGGACGACACGATTTCTAAGTTCTGGCCGATTGCCTGCAAACAATTGGCGCGCGAGATAGAGCAGGCCGAGGCGGGGGAACTACCACCTCCTCCCGAGGAAGAAGAACCAACACCGGTCGAGGTCTATGTCGAGCGTCTAGAACGCGCCGAGCGGTTTGGCCAACATCTTGACTGGTGGATCGACAGTCCGCGCTGGCAGAGTGAAGTGCGTGAGACCTTTCAGGAGTGGGAGCGGAAGGATCCGGACTTCGTCCAGCTTTGGGAAGAGACCAAGGCCTGGAGCATGGAGGATTTCCGGCGCATCTACGATCAGCTCGACATTCACTTTGACGTCTGGTTCTACGAGAGCGAGGTAGAGGAACCAGGTCGTGAGATGGTGCGTGAGCTACTTGAGCGGGAGATCGCTGAGATCAGCGACGGTCTTCCAGTGGTGAAGATCGATGAGAAGCTGGGTCTCGAGCAGGAGACATACCGTACGCTTCCGGTTTTACGCTCGGATGGCACGACGCTGTACTCGACAAAGGACCTGGCGCTCACGCGGGAGAAGTTCGAGACGTATCACGTTGATCGGGCTATTTGGGTCGTCGACGTCCGCCAGAGCCTCTACTTCCAGCAGATCTTCAAGATCCTGGAACTGTGGGGTTTTGAGCAGGCGGCCAAGTGCTTCCACCTCAGCTACGAGACGGTGATGCTCCCGTCTGGCGCCATGAGCAGCCGTTCGGGCAACGCCGTCCTCTACGACGACGTGGCCGCGGCGGTGCTGACGCGCGCTCGCGAAATCATCGAAGAAAAGAATCCGACCCTGCCCGATGATCTCAAAAGGCAAATCGCCGAGGACGTCGGGATCGGCAGTATGAAGTACGGGATGTTGGTGCGCGATAACAACCGGGTGCTGGTGTTCGATATCGAGGAAGCACTCTCATTTGAGGGCCACGCGGCGCCGTACATTCAATATGCGCACGCTCGCGCTTGCCGCATTCTCGAGAAGGTCGATACGATCCCGTCCGGAACGCTCGAGTTTCTCGAGGTGACCACGGAAGAGATCAATCTCATCGAGCAGATCGCCGCGTTCCCGACCGAGGTCGAGCGAGCCGCGGCGGAGTACAAGCCACTGGTAATCGCGACCTATGTCTACGAGCTGGCCAAGCGATTCAACGACTTCTACCATGCCTGTCCCGTTCTGACCGCTGCAGAGCCACAGCGCGAAGCCCGCATTGCGCTGGTTGCCGCCGCCCGGCAGACACTGGCCAACGGCCTCGGCCTGCTGGGAATCGCCGCGCCACAGGTAATGTAGCCATGGAGACTGATAGGTCGACGAACTGGCTCATACGCGCCGGTATACAACCGATCCTTGTGCCGATGGCGCTCGGCTCAATGCGACGAGGAGTCGAGCAGGGCCCGGAGGCGCTGTCGACCCATCTTCGTTCCCGGTGGGAGGAACGGCGCGATGTGCATCTGCTGGCCCGTCTCTCCGACGCCGAAACGGTCCCTGTCGCCTCATTGCTGGAAAGCGACCCCGTACGCCACCCAGGGCAGGCGCTTTATGCTTACGAGATCGCCGAGGCTAGCCTGGGTCTGGCCGTGCGAACCCGCGCCGCCATCGAAAATGGCGAGTTGGCGCTGACCCTTGGCGGCGATCACTCCGTTGCCATCGGTAGCGTGGCTGGAGCCGCGCTGGCCTGCCAGCGCCTGGCGGTAATCTGGATCGACGCGCATGCCGATATGAATTGGCCCGAGGTAAGCCCGTCAGGGCATGTGCACGGCATGCCGCTGGGTGTCAGTCTCGGTCGAGGATTGCCTGAGCTTACGCACATTGGTGTCGATCCGGAACTGCGAGCCGAGGACGTCTATCTCATTGGCGTGCGTAGCCTCGACTATGCCGAACGTGGCTGGATCCGGGAAGGCAAAATCAACTGTTCCACCATGGACGACATCGACGATCTCGGATTCGGCGTCGTCATTGAGCGAACCATTCAGCAAATCAAAATGTCGGGCGTTGATGCCGTCCACATCAGCTTCGATGTCGATGCGCTTGACCCGTCGATCATGCCGGGAACAGGGACGCCATCAATCGGGGGAATGACCTTCCGTGAGGCGGGATATCTTCTGCGACGGCTGCGATCCAGCGATCTCCCCATTCATTCACTCGATTGGGTGGAGCTCAACCCGATGCTCGATCCGACTGGCAACAGCACCACCGCCGCCGCTGAACTTCTCGCGATCGCACTCGGTGAAGAGCTGATATAGAGTCGGTTTCACTCGAAAGTTGGCCGCGCTGTTGCGAATAGACCACGCGCGAAGGGCGACTCATGAGTCGCCCTTGCTGGATCTGATGGGTGATGCGAGATCGCTGGCGCTACCAGTAAAGGAGCCCAGGCTACATGTCCGGTTCGCTGGACATATTTACATCCGGCCCAGGGTCGCGTCCTTCGAGGACCGCAGCCAGGCGAGTCATGTAGTTGTCCCAGCCGTGGCCGTGCATTTCACGCGCCTCGAACTGGAGGCCTGAATGCTCGAGCCGGACAAGCGTTTCCGGCCCGTCGGGGATCAGGCTGATCTCCACCACGCTCGATCCAGGCGGCGTCAACTGGTTCTCGCCTTCCCATCCGAACGTGAAGCGTACTCGCTCGTTCGGAACAACCTCGAGATACTCTCCGCGAGCGATGGCCATCCCGTTGATATCGACGCGGTAGATACCCCCAACGTGCGGCTCCAGTTGCACATCCTTTCCCATCCATCGAACCATAAGCTCCGGATCAGTGAGGAATCCGAAGATCGTCTCCGGCCGTGCCGAGACTCGAATCTCACGTGTAACGACATCAGTTTGTACGTTGGTCATCTTTCTCGATTCTCCGCTCTTCCGCCTCTGCCTCCTGCGCAAGAAGTTCGAGGCGATCACTCCAAAATTCCTCGAGGAACTGCCGCAGCTCCGCCAAACCTTCGGGCCGAGCTCGATAGAATCGACTCGTACCCTGCTGGCGTACGGTGACCAGCCCAGCCGACGACAGAACGCCGAGATGCTGTGAGATCGCCGGCCGAGAGACATCGAAGTGCGATGCGATCTCGCCAGCAGACATCTCTTGAAGCCGGATGAGCTTCAAGATCTGGCGTCTACGAGGTTCTGTCAGTGCGTGCAGAGCTTGATCAACCACATGCTTACGTTAGCATGAACTTACAGAGATGTCAACGATCATCTACCTTAGATCCTAACTCCTGAGGAATTGAGCGTGCCGGAGGTCAATTGTTGCTCGTCAAGGCCGCGAAAACGCCGTTCGTGACGCTCGAGAGACGGAAGAACCAGCGATTCATATCGATATTGGCATGGCCGTTCGAAACGAACGCCAGCGCGATCTCATTGACCGGATCGACCGCTAGCACACAGCCGGATGCCCCGGCGTGCCCGAACGTAGCCGGTGAGCCGATCTCCGCTAGCCCAAACCCGCCCGCGGTGAAATTGAGCTCGAACCCGAGTCCCCATGGCTGGGGGAGCGGCAGTTCGATTCCGGCGATACTGCCCCGTGCCATTCCACCAGTTTGATCGACGACCATCGCGGTCGCGGTCGCCTCGGAAACGAGTGGATTATCGGCGCCCGGTGCAAAGAGGAGTCCGAGGCGCAGCAGGTCGGTCACGCTGGAAACCGTGCCGAATGCTGGATGAGCCAACTGCAGGCCATAGGAAGAGTTGTACATTGCCCCGTCGGTGCCGTAGCCGAGAGATCCTGTCACGTGGGCCACGCGGCCGTATTCGCTGGCTGGTGGGGGCATGAAGGTCTTCTCCAATTTGCCCGGCTCAAGCACCAGCGTTCGGATTAGCTCCGGAAAGGACAAACCGGTGACGACTGAGGCCATACGCCCGGCGAGCGCAACGCCGAAGTCGCTGTACTCGAATCCGGTGCCTGGCTTGAATAGAAGTGGGTGTGAATAGGCTTCGTCCACGATCTCGTCGATCGGTGTCTGAGCCAGGAGGCGTTCCTCCATTTGCGGCGATTCGTAGATCAATCCGGAGGTGTGGGTCAGGAGATGGCGCAGCCGAACTTGCTCGCGGCCGTCGCCGGTGAACTCCGGTAGCAGCGTATGGACTGGCATTGATAGGGTGAGATCGCCCCGCTCAACCAACGCCATGACAGCGACTGCCGTGTAGAGCTTGGAGATCGAAGCCAGTGGCCAGAGGACGTCTGGTCCGGCCGGTAGATCGGCTGCCGCCTGACCCGAGTACCACTCTGCGACCAGCTTGCCATGATGACTCACGGCTAGGCCGGCTCCGGTGATTTCGCGGTCATCGATGAATCGCTCGATCCGCTCCTTCACCCCAGAAAGATCAATTTCGTTTACACTCCGGCTCATCCGCCTCCACGCCTTTCACACTCATTCGATATCGCCCGCTGCATTATGCACGTGAACAACGCTGCGGCGAGGGGTTCAGCCATTTCTACTTGCTGGACGCGGTCAGATGATAGACGGTGCCATTGCTCAGATCGGTCACGTAGAGCTCGCCGTTCCCGTCTTCTCCAAATGAGCTGTAGCCCGCTTTACCTTGACCGACCTGATTCTGCGTCCAGTTACCGCTGGCGTCGTCCGCGAGCGCCCAGATTGCGCCACTGCAGTAATCGGTGAAGAAGTAGACTCCGTCAATTTCAGGATACTGCGCTCCTCGGTAGACGTATCCGCCGGTCACCGAGCAGTTGCCGGGCGCATGTGAATATTCGGCCACTGGAAACGTAATGCCGGTCTTGTCGCAACTGGAATTCGGCGGGTAGCAGTGCGTTCCTTCCATTCGGTTCCAACCAAAGTTGAGGCCGGGCTGCAGGGCAGACGAGACGAAGTCGATCTCTTCCCAGGTACTTTGTCCGACGTCACCGATGTAGAGGTCGTGTGTTAAACGATCGAAGCTGAATCGCCATGGGTTGCGCAGCCCGAAGGCCCAGACCTCGGGCTTTCCACCAGAGCCATTCGCGAATGGGTTGTCCGCTGGGATGGCGTACGGGTCACCATGATCGACGTCAATGCGTAGGATCGAGCCGAGCAACGTGTTGGTGTTCTGGCCATTTCCTTGTGGATCGCCTGCCGAGCCGCCGTCACCGGCGCCAATCCAGAGCATACCGTCCGGGCCGAAAGCAAGCTGACCGCCGTTGTGGTTCTGGAAGGGCTGTTGGAACCCAAGGATCTTCTTGAAGCTGTTTGAATCGGCACTGTTCCGATCGGAGGCGGCGGTGAAGCGTGCGACGACTGTGTTGCCGCTCGTATCCGTGTAGTCGACGAAGAGAAATCCGTTGTTCTTGTAGTCGGGGTGAAATGCCACGCTGAGAAGTCCCTGCTCGCTGCCACTGGATCCGACGCGAGTGGTGATATCGAGGAACGGCCGATTTTGCACTTGACCGTTCTTGACGATCCGAATCGTGCCGCCTTTCTCCACGATGAAGATATCGCCACTCCCGTCTCCAGAATGGGTGAGGTAGAGCGGCTGATCTAACCCAGTGAATACCGGCTCGAGACTGACCTTGATCGACGTCAGATTGATCGGCATTGCGGCCGTCGCCGGGGCGCTCGCGCCGGAGGTTGATGGTGTCTGCCCGCGGGTTGAACTCGATGTTTCCGTCGATTGGGAACTGGCGATGCCCGTGGGTGTTGATGCCGACGGATTGCTGGATGAGAGACAGCCCGGCGCGATCAGCAGCAGGGCCATCGTCGACAACGTTGCAAACGTAACGGCCCACGAGCGAGCCGGTCCGGTGGTTCGGTCGCCGAGTGGTGTGGACCCGGGTGAAAAGTGGTGCGGCATATTACTCATCTCAATTGGTGCATCCAGACTGGGCCACCGGTTAATGTTGGACACGCGGCCCCGGTCCAGATCAGAGGCTCATGCCATGTGATCCGCCGAGCGTCACGCCCGCGGTAGCAACGGCGTGGATGCGTCCGGTGACACGATGATCACATTGCCGCAATCACCTGGCCACCGAGCGCTGAATAAGGGGCTCGTCTTACGCGAAGATCAGGCGACCACGCTTGCTAAGATGCCTTTTTCCTTTACCGCCGCACTCGTTGTGCGGTAAAGAATCGTGCCATCGAAGGGCGCGCTTATCGTCTCCATCTCTTCACCGTACAGGCTGAGGATGCGCCCGATCTCCTGTCCCGACGTGACTGAATCTCCTGCCCGCACGTCGCAAATCCAGAAGCCGTCGCACGGCGCGAAGACCGTCTGCGAGCGAGTGGCGTGGATGGTTCCGGGCAGTTCCGGCTCTCCGGGCAAATTACCGTTCGCCTGAAGCGTTCGGCGCGTGCCGGCAACGAGTAGATCAACGTCATCGTTGGTGAGTTGTCCAATCCCACCCGCCTCAGCCAACAGCGCGGCAACGCCCGCCTGTGCCGCCGAGACGTAGGTCATACCGCCTGGCTTGTTCGGGTCTGCCTGACGGGCCATGGTGAAGGGAAGCCCAAAGGCTTCGGCCATCATTTTCGATCGTTCCGCAACCTCGGGCGCTGCAGTGGCGAGATAGCCCGCGAAGGGCAGCAGATCCTCAACCATGTCGCCGCCGTGTAGATCGACGAACGAGTCGCTCGGCGCGATGATCGAGTTGAACATGAAATAGGCCAGCGCATCGCAGAAGGTGCCGTTCGCGCGGCCCGGGAAGACGCGGTTCAGGTTCTTGCCGTCGTACGGATTGAAGAACGCGGTTCGCTCCCAGAATGAGGGAAGATTGACGATCGGCACGACCACGATTCGACCGCGCACTTCAGCCGGGTCGATCTCACGAGCCAGGCGAACCGCGGCTCGGATCGAGACATACTCACCGCCATGAATACCGGCAATGATCGTTGCCAGTGGACCATCCTGCTTGCCGGTGATGCTGATGTATGGCCAGGTCCAGCCGCGCAAGACCTGCAAATCTGATTGCAGCTCTCCTTCGTGGCGTTGTCCCTTTCCAGCGAATTCAGGGGTTGAAGTAGCCATGAATGCCCTCTCCTTCGTGTCGAGCTGAATGCAATGAGGACATTGTAATGGCAATTGGTTGCCAGCGGACTCAAGCTGCGAGGCTCGAATGGGAAACGTATATTGGAGGGGCTGGTGATCAGTTCATCGGTGTCCGGTTGCTCAACCGAACACCGATCGTGGCCTATCCGTCGCTCAGGCGCGCGATGGTCGTGACGCGGTCGCCAGACTCCACCGTAAGCAGCTTCGAGCCTTTGGTGGCACGACCTTGGCGGCGCATGGTCTTGGCGCTGAACTGCGCTGAGACACCATTCGCCGACGCCAGGATCAGGCCGTCCTTCAATCCGACCAGCGTAGCGACTGCGAGCCGGTCCTTCGACGACAGGCTGATCGCCGCGACGCCTCCAGTTGCCCGGTGCCGCTGCGGGAACTGCGACACCAGTGTTCGCTTGCCCATGCCATGCTCGCTGACCACCACCAGATCCTCGTCGGTGCCCGTAGCGGCGAAGAGAGCGCTGACGACCGTCGCACCGTCTTTGAGTGTGATGGCGTTGACGCCCTGACCGTCGCGTCCGGTCGAACGTACTTCGTCATCGGCAAAGCGTAGTGCCTGACCGTCGCTCGTCACGACGAGATAGTCACCGCTCGTACCGTCATCGACGAGGGCCGCCGCGACGATCCGGTCATCCCCGAGCAGCTTGACATCGTTGAGCCCGGCGGCGTTGATCGAGCGATATTCCGATAGAGCGGTCTTTTTGACCTTGCCGTTGCTGGTGAACCAGACCACGTAGCGGCTGTCGTGAAGATCGTCAGTCGGTAACAGCGCCGCTAGCGTTTCGTCCGGCTTTAGGCTGAAGACGCGCTGGGCTGGATCTCCGGTCGAGGTGCGCGTTCCTTCCGGAACATCGTGCCCTTTTGCCAGGTAAACCCGGCCATCCTGGGTCAGCACAAGCAGGTAATCGAGGGTCGAGGCGGGAACGATCGCGCTCATGCCGTCCCCCTTTGCCGATTTCGTGCTGCGGCTCCGGCGGAAGGCATTCTCCGGAACGGCCTTGACCCGTCCAGATTCTGAGACGACCATCAGCACCCGGCGCTCTTCAACCAGACTGCTGACCTCTTCAATCGTTCCGTCCGACGTGTCGATACGCGTACGGCGCGCATCCCCATGCTCTTTGAGAATCTCGCCTAGCTCTTCCTTAAGCAAGACGATTTTCTTGGCCTCACTCTTGAGTAACGCCTGCAGCTCACGAATCGTTTTCGTGAGCTCTTTCTTCTCCTCGGCGTACTTCGACGCGTCGAGCTTGGTCACTTGGGCCAGTGTCATGTTGGCGATGACGTCCGCCTGAATATCACTGAGGCTGTACTTGACCTTGATCTGCTCTTTAGCGACGTTGCGATCGCGCGCGGCCTGGAAGATCTTGACGATCTCGTCGGCATTGGCGGCCCCGATGATTAGCCCTTCGACGACATGGAGTCGCTCCTGGGCCTTACGCAGCTGATACTCGGAGCGTTTGGTGATGACGTCGATCTGATGACGGTTCCAGTACTTCAGCAGGTCGAGCATGCCGGTCTGGCGCGGTTGGCGGGCCGGCTGGCCGGCATCGCCGAAGAGGAAGACCATGTTAACCGGGACAGAGGTTTGGAGATCGCTGAACTTGTGGAGCTGGTTCAGCACGATTTCAGGTGTCGCGCCGCGCTCCAGCTCGATGACGACACGCGTCCCCTTCTCCTCATCCGACTCATTGCGAATGTCGGTGACGCCCTTGACCTTGCCGTCGTTGACGGCGTTTATCATCGACTTCACCAGCCGAGCACGTGAGATTGGTGGGATCTCGGTGACGACCAGATTCCGCTGGCGCAGTTCTTCCTCGAGACGAACCTCGCCCCGCACGATCACGCGACCCTTGCCATTCTCAAAGTAGCTTTCAATACCATCTGTGCCAATGACACGGCCGCCGCCGGGGAAGTCGGGACCCTTGAGAATCTTCATCAGTGCCTTGAGTGGCATCTCCGGATCGTCGAGCAGCGCGATCGCCGCCCGGATCGACTCGCCCAGGTTGTGTGGCGGAATCTCGGTCGAGAGTCCCACCGCGATTCCCGATGCTGGGTTACAGATGGGAGGAATGCGAGCTGGTAGGTAGACCGGCTGAGTTACTTTGGGGTTCTGTAGATAGGTCTCGGCAAACGGGACAGTCTCTTGCTCGATGTCGCGCAGCAGAAGCTCGCCGATCAGCGACAGACGCATTTCGGTGTAACGATAGGCCGCGGCCGCATCGCCATCGACCGAACCAAAGTTGCCTTGTCCTTCGATCAGTGGGTAGCGCATGGTGAAAGGCTGTGACATGCGAACCGCCGCATCGTACACTGCGCCGTCACCGTGTGGGTGGTACGACTTAAGTACGTCACCGACGATCGCAGCGCTCTTCACGGTCGGGCGATTGGCACGATAGCCGTTCTCGAGCATACAGGCGAGGATGCGACGCTGGACCGGCTTCAGCCCGTCGCGGGCATCGGGCAAGGCCCGGCTGGTGACAACAGCCAGCGCATATTGAACAAACGCGTCCTCGAAGAGACTCGAAAACTCTTCTGTCTCGATCTCCTCGCGGTGTCCATTGCCGTTCATCACTACCGTCGTCGCCATGCGTTCCCTCTAATTACTCTTACCTTGCGGTCCCCATCCCCTGACCCCTTCTCCCAATCTTGGGAAAAGGGGGCTACACGGAACAATTGGCTCCCCTTTCCGGCTTAGCGGGAGAGGCGCCCGGGGCTAAGGGCTATCACTTACACATCAATATCGGTGTACTTGCGGGCGCGCTGGGCCAGAAACGTCCGCCGGCCTTCGGCGTTGGTGTCCTCCATCAGATTGAAAACCAGCTTCTCTGACAACGCCGCATCCTCGATCGTCACCTGCTTCAATCGCCGTCGTTCGGGATCCATCGTCGTCTCGCGTAGTTCGCGAGGGTTCATCTCTCCCAAGCCCTTGTAGCGTTTGATCTCATGGTTTCCCTTATGGCTCTTGAGCCAGTCGCGTAACTCCTCGTCATCGCGCAGCCAAACAGGTTTGCCGTTTTGCTTCACCGAATAGAGAGGCGGCGCGGATAGGTAAACGTGGCCACGATCGATTAGCATCGGAAGCTCCTGATGGAAGAGCGTGAGCAGGAGTGCCTGAATGTGCATGCCGTCCACGTCGGCGTCAGTCATGATGATGATCTTGTCGAAGCGTAGCCGGCTCAGGTCAAACGCCTGGCGCGACCCAGTGCCGATCACTTGCAGCAGCGTGCGGATTTCCTCATTCTTGGCGATACGTTCGATGTTGGCCCGCGCGACATTCAATGGCTTGCCGCGCAGCTTGAGGATCGCCTGGAAATCGGAATAGCGTCCCTGGCTGGCCGAGCCACCAGCGCTGTCACCTTCGACGAGATAGAGCTCGGCCCGCTTCGGATCCTTGGTATTGCAGGGAATGAACTTGTCCGATATCGCGGCGTCGATGATCTGACCATTGCGCTTGCTCTTGCCGGTCATGATCAAACGCGCGGCCGCCTTTGCCGCATCACGCGCTTTCCGGCGTTGGACGAGGTTGCGGACCCACTCACGCGTCATCGGGTCGTTTGCCTCGCACCACTTCGTGAGCGCCTCGCCGACGATCGATCGGACCGTGCCATCGACCCCGCTGTTGGTCAACCGGTTCTTGGTTTGTCCCTCGAACTGCGGATTGGTCAGCTTCACTGAGATTGCCGCGACTAATCCTTCGCGAATCAGCTCGGCGTCGAACTCACGCTTCTTGGTGACGCCCAGCCGTATGGCCTGGTCGTTCAGGACCTTGGTCAATGCCGCTTGAAATCCGCTTTCGTGGGTGCCGCCCTCGATCGTGCGCACGCCGTTGGCAAACGAGACGATACGTGTGCGCTCGCCCCGGTTCGGCTGAATGGCGACCTCGATCAGCATGCCGTCTCGCTCGTCCACCGCGGCGACGGGCTCCTTGAAGAGGGGCACACTCTCTCGATCGAGCGGACGCAGCTCCTCGACATAATCAGCCAGGCCGCGTTCCGAGAAGAAGCTCGCCTCGTCCATCTTTCCAGCATCGTCGTCCCAGATCTTCAGGTGATAGGCGATACCGCGATTGAGATAGGCGGCAGCCCGCATGCGGCTCTCGATGACGTCGCGCTGGTAGTCGACTGTCGGGTCGGCGAAGATATCCCGGTCGAGGAGCCAGCGAATCTGAGTCCCGTGCTTTTTCCGATCACACTTGACGATGCTGTGCTTGCTCGGCACGCCACGCGCGAAGCTCTGCGTGAACTCCTGGCCGTCACGCCAGATCGTCAGCTCGAGCTTTTCGGAGAGGGCGTTGATGATGGTCGCGCCGACGCCGTGCAGACCTCCGGCTGTCTTGTAGACACTCTGATCGAATTTTCCGCCGGAGTGTGGCACGGTCAGGATCACCGTGGCGGTTGGCAGGGTCTTACCATTGATCTTCTTTGGATCGAACGGCATGCCGCGAGCTTCGTCACGAACCGTAACCCACCCTTGCGCGTCGACCTCAACCCAAATGTTCTTGCCGTGTCCAGCAATGGCCTCATCGGTGGCGTTGTCGAGCGCTTCCCAGATGAGATGGTGCAAACCAGTCGCGCCCGTCGAACCTATATACATCCCGGGCCGCGTGCGGATCGCTTCGATCCCCTCGAGTACCCGAATATCGGCACCGGTGTAGCGGTTTGTTTCCGTTGCCGTTCGTGTTGCCATTCGGCCGTCCCTACCCTCTGGCTGTTTTCTTCCGTCGATCTGAACCCGGTAATGTTGTTGGCCAGAACAGATGTTCGTATTATGGCCCCATTATAGCGCATCCGGCAAGGGGTTGCCAGTACGTCACTGCGTACGTTCGCCCTATTTTTGCGTATCCAGGGAGTCTCGTCAAATCCCTCGAGGGTTGCGCAACTCAGCGAGCCTACCAAACTCAGGTCGCTTCTGCCGAGGATTGCGATGATCGCAGGTACACTTGTCACTCTGAATCGTTGTCGGATGAGTTTCTGGTGAACGGGCAGATGATGACGGGTTGTCAAGCGGAACGAACGGCGTGAAGGACGACGAACGCGAAACCCGCCAATTCGGCTCAGATGTTGATGAAAATCCACTCTCCCGAGCCGCGCTGCGACGTGCTCGTTTCGCCGTCGGCGCCCTCTTCTTCGTGCAGGGGTTCGTCGCGGCGAACTGGTTCGTGCGCATCCCCGCGATCAAGGACCAACTGAACCTCAGTACCGCCGGGCTTGGGGTCTCTCTTCTGGCATTGACCGGCGGTCTGTTGATCGTGATGCCCCTCGTCGGCTGGTTACTAACCCGTGTTGGTAGCCGTCTCGTCATTACCGTGACCGTCCTCAGCTTCGTCGTGGTACCGACGCTCCCGACATTGGCGGTGAACCAACTCACCTTGATGCTGGGGCTACTGATCTTCGGCGGTGTGGCCGGCATTCTTGACGTTTCGATGAATGTCCAGGGGGTAGCCGTCGAGGCGCGAATGCGGCGTTCGGTCATGTCGTCGTTTCACGGTGTGTATAGTGCTGGCGGTATCGCCGGATCGATCATTGGCGGTGGACTGGCGGCGCTCGGGATGAGTCCGCGACTTCATCTCTTGCTGGTCGGATTGATGTTGGGCCTCTTTGGTGGCTACGTCTCGCGCTGGCTGCTGCCTGAGTCGCTGTCGAAACAGAAGCAGGGACCAGTCTTTGTCCGGCCCACACGAGCGCTGGCAGTTCTCGGTCTGATCGCCTTCTGTGCGCTGCTCAATGAGGGAGCGATGTCCGACTGGAGTGCCGTTTACCTGCGGGACAACATTGGCACCGGTGCGGGTCTGGCCGCGGCCGGGTTCGCCATCTTCTCGGTGACGATGACCGCAGGACGACTTGCTGGCGATCGCTGGGCCGAACGGATCGGTCCAACGTCATTGATGCGGATCGGTGGGGTTCTGTCGGCACTTGGGCTGGGACTGTCGCTGGTATTTGCCAGCCTGCCGGCTGCCTTGCTCGGGTTTGCCTGCGTCGGCGCGGGAATGTCCTTTGTCTTCCCACTCACGGTGAGTGCGGCCAGCCGCTCCGGCCGGATGGCTCCCGGACCGGCGATCGCGTCGATCTCGACGGCGGGTTATGCCGGCTTGCTGGCAGGTCCTTCGTCGATCGGCTTGACTGCGGATCTACTGACTTTGCGTGGTGCGCTCGGCATAGTTGTCATCCTCAGCCTGCTTGTGGCGCTGCTCGCGAGCGCCGCCAACGGCGGGAGAGCGTAGCGCCACAGTCGCCTGGGCTCACAACGTCGTTGCGATCACATCCTGAATGTCTATAATGGACTCCATTCACTAGTTCTTGTGAACAGCAATCAGGTTTGATTCCGCGGCGGCATACACATACGCTCGGTGTTGACGAGCGGTCGTGTCCGACACGTTCCAGTAACTCATCTGGATCTCTATCTATGACTCTACGTGAGCGACTCCTCGTTCTGATTTTGTCGACTGGTGGGTTCTCGGCTGCCGTGAACGCGGTCGTTCTCGTACCGACGCTGAAGCCAATCACGGACCAGTTTGGGACGACTGAAGCGATCGCTGGTCAGATCGGAACGATTTATGCGCTCGTGTCTGGCTTCACGGCGCTGATCGCAGCGCAGTGGATTGACCGTTTCTCCCGGCGTCGACTGCTACGTACTGGAACGTTAATCATCACGGCCGGGACTCTCGTTACGGCGCTGGCACCGGCGCTTCTATGGTTGTTTGTGGGCCGAGGGCTCACAGGCCTGGGCGGTGCCCTGATCTTGCCGACCTGTATCGCCGCAACTGGGGATTTGTTCATCGACCCCGCAAAACGGAATCGTGCGGTCAGTACCGTCTGGGCGGCGACCAGTCTGACGCTTTTGATTGGTCTCCCCATATTGACTCAGATAGCTGCTTTGACAAACTGGCGCTGGACGCTGGCATCGGTTCTGGTTCCGTTCGGAATTCTCCTCGTCGGAACGAACTGGCTCCCGACGCAGGCCGCCGTAGCGTCTGATAAGGTGCGCGAAGCGGGTGGGCTGCGAACGGTGCTGGGCCACCGACCTGCGATTTGGTTACTCGTTTCTGTCGCGCTCTTCTGGGTTGTTTTCTTTGGGGCCTATACGTACTGGGGAGCCTTTGTCGATATTCGCTTCCACGCGACGGCGAACCAACTGAGCCTTCTCTTCTTGGTCGGTGGTGCCGCCGATCTTGTTGGAACCTACAGTGCGCCGGTTGCCCTCCGCTGGCGTTCGCCTCGTTTCATGCTCGTCACGTGTGCGACTGTCTTCGGTGCAAACCTCGTGGGCGTCGCCCTCATCTACACTAGCTTCTGGTCGCTTTTCCCCTATATGGTTGTCTTTGGCGCATCAAGCGGCGCGCTCGTGGTCTACTCCTCGATTTTGTTGCTTGATACGCTGCCGTCGGTCCGTGGCGCGGTGATGTCACTATCGGCGGCAGGAAACTCACTCGGAGGAGCGGCCGGCACCGCCCTGGCCGGGACGCTGCTTGCGGTACAGGGCTATTTGGCGATTTACGTCGGGCTCGGGTTGGTGATGCCGCTGATGATCGCATGCCTGGTCGCGAGCTTCTTGACCTTCCGTTCCGTTGCCGGTCAAGACGTTGAGTTCGCGGAAGTGGGCGGGTCCGACCACTGAAGATTGAATCGATGCATTCTGTCAGCGTCCTAGGGCCAAGGTAGAGTTATCTAATCGTCCTCTTCAACTACCTTCGGTGTCACCAGATGGCCGCCCTGATCGCCAAGCTCCGGAATCGCGATGCCCTGCATACCGAGCGCGAACGCCAGTTCGCCGCCATGATGGATATCGTGCGCCATGATGCGCCAGAGGACCCATTGGTAGGGGACGACGTATTCCTTCTCCTGATAGTGGTGATGGAACGTGCGGCTCAGGTCATCGACCGTCCATTTCGATAGGGCGCTCTCGATCATCTCCCAGGTTGTTTCCAGCCCGACAGCCAACACATTGGCGTCCAGGTCGAGGCCTGACTTGAGGCGATGACCGGCGTGCGTCTCAATGCACGCTTCGGCCATCCACTGGTCGACGGCCTCGCTCTCGATTCCGAGCACGTCGCGAATCCAGGAGATGCGCCCGATCGCGATGTGCCCGATGATTTCACCAGCCGAACGCAGGTGCTCGCCGCCACGCCAGGCGAGGTTCTCGGGTGTCAGTCCGATCACCGCGCTGAGGAGCGCCTGCTGGTGCCCGGCCCAACCATCGTAGACAGTTAACAGAGACGTCGATCTGCCTGACATGGTGGAATCCTTTCTAGCTTGATCGGTTCATTGATGCTCATCACTGGGTGGTGCTGCACCTGGCAATCGTGGAGCGCCCTCAAAACGAGCGACGGTCGTGACAATGACGCTTCATCGATCGTGAGTGCGACGCCTCGGGCGCTACTGCTCGACTTGATTTCGTCGCCGGCCAATACCAACCACCAATGCGAAGTTCAGCATGATCAGGATGAACAGAATAGTCGTTGCTCGCTCTACGCCCGAGAGTCCTGAGCGAATAGCCGCTTCCGTCAGGATGACTTCGACAACTGCCATTAGGATGAGGATACCGGCATCTTTGGACCGCGCTGCCATCTGTTTTCCCTCACATTCACCGCTCGTTATCTGTACTGGGAGCGATCGTGGCGCGACTGGTCACCGGGCCGAAGGAGCCGTGCCTCTCGAGATGAAGAAACTGCTCAGGGTCTTTCCTTGCTCCGATCCCTTGGCTGCCGGCAGTCGCAGTTCGCCACATTGGTGGGCCGGATATGCGAACGCCGTATCGAATGCTCAATCGCATCCAGCATCCTCATCGTACGTATTCGGACGTCACGAATGCGCAACGGACTGAGGCTGGATGTGACGACTTTGTGCTGAAGTGATGACAGTTGCATGGGGTCGCATGATTTGAGGGACATCACGGTGACGAAAATGGGTCCCCCGCGCGGCTAAGCTTACCGCGCGGGGCGATCAAAAGTGCCTGTCGTCTACCTTCCTTGCCATTGGGGCTTGCGCTTTTCGAGGAAGGCATTGACCCCCTCTTTGAAGTCGTCACTCATGTAGCACTTGAGGATCAATTCTTCCGCCTTGGGCGGGCGTCGATAAAGCAGTACCCGGCGAACCGACTCCTTGGTTACCTGGATGGTTAAGGGAGCATTCGCGGCAATCTGCTCGGCGAGTTCCTGGGTGCGTTCGAGGAGTTCTTCCGGTTCAACAATGTGATTGACGAGCCCCATCGCCCTGGCATCTTCGGCCTCGATCATCTTTGCTGTGTAAATCAGTTCTTTGGTGCGGGCCGGACCGATAAGATCGACCAGACGGGCGTAATTATTGGTCGAGAGACAATTACCGAGCGTTCGGGCGATCGGGACACCGAAACGTGCGTTGGGCGTGCAGACTCGCAGATCGCAAGCGAGCGCCAGACTGGCCCCACCGCCGACGGCATAGCCTTGAATCGCGGCAATCGTCGGACGCTGGACCGATTCGAGTCTTCCAATGACGCCGTCGACTCGCGATTCGTATTCGAGCGCATGTTGCGGGTCGGTGAAGGTCTGAAACTGACTGATATCGGTCCCGGCGACAAAGGCTCGGTCTCCAGCTCCGGTCAGCACCAGCACCCGCACATCAGGATCCTGCTCCACCTCATCGCAGATCTGCGCCAGCCGGTCATACATGGCGAACGTCATGGCGTTCCGCTGTTCCGGCCGGTTGAACGTCACCCAGGCGACGGCGCCGCGCCGTTCGAAACGAATGTCCGGGTTGTCGGTCTTCATATCTCCTCCGTCGTTCGTACGGGTTGTCATGCCGATTGGGTTTCTGGTCGCGGGCCGACGATGCCAGTCTGGCGCAGCTGAGCGATGTCGGCGTTGCCGACGCCAAGTTCATTGAGAATCTCGTCACTTTGCTCGCCGAGCAGCGGCGGCACGCGGAAGATATCGCCAGGAGTCTCGTTCAGCTTCACCGGCAGGCCGAGCAGTCGCACGCTGCCCATGGTTGGATGTGGTTTCTCGACAACCATTTCCCGATGTCGTACCTGCGGGTGATCGAGTGTCTGGTCGACTTTGTAGATCGGACCGCAGGGAATGCTGTTCTGGTTGAGGATGGTCTCCCACTCGTCGGAGGTCTTCTCACGCAGCTTCGATTCGAGGACTTCGGCCAGCTCAAACCGGTTGGCGTGGCGCCCGCCGTTGGTGTTGAAGCGCGGGTCGTTCGGCAATTCCGGCATTCCGAGAATCTCGCACAGCTTCGGCCAGCGTTTGTCACCGGTTGCGCCAATGGTGACGAATCCGTCTTTGGTCCGGTAGACGCCATAGGGCGCGTTAATGGGGTGATGGTTACCAGCGGGAGGCGGTACTCCGGCGCCGTTCAGGTAGCGGACGGCCTGGAAGGCAAGCGTGCCGACCATGCTTTCAAGCAGCGACGTGTTCACCACCTGACCGCGACCGGTCTCCTGCCGGGCGTAGAGCGCGGCGAGCACCCCATAGGCGCCGTAAAGGCCGGTCAGTAGGTCGGCAATCGGGATGCCGACACGGACCGGGTCTCCACCTTCGAATCCCGTCATACTCATGAGACCTGAGAAGCCCTGGACGATCTGGTCGAGCCCTGGGCGGTCGGCAAAGGGACCATCGACGCCAAAGCCGGAGATCGAGCAGTAGATAATGCCCGGATTCCGCTCCGACATCGCGGCGTAACCGATGTTGAGCGCCTCCATGACGCCCGGGCGATAGTTTTCGACGATCACGTCGGCGGTGTCGGCCAGACGGCGGAATATCTCTTGCCCTTCCGGTCGCTTGACGTCAAGCGTGAATGAACGCTTGTTGCGATTCGCTGAGAGGAAGAAGGCGCTCTCACCATTGAAGAACGGTGGGCCGGACTCCCGTCCGTGGTCTCCACCTTCCGGGTTCTCGATCTTGATCACATCGGCGCCCATATCCCCAAGCAGCATCGCGCAGGTCGGGCCTGCCAGATGCCGGCCGAGATCGAGCACCCGAATACCATCGAGTGGCGCGCGGCCCGCTTTCTGTATCTCTGTCATGACGGCCCCCTTTTTGATGGGCATTCTTCCTCGTCGTCGACATTCATCGCTATCGGCAAGATACCGGCTGACGATGTGGCAGGCAAGCGATCGATGTGCCAGTTCGACCCCAGCCATTGCGGGACAGTTGGAAGTCACTCACGCTGGCGCGTCACGATTATTAGGCTTACCCAATGCTCAACTTCGTACTTTTCTAAGTCGAGGCATCGGTATTGCTATATGTTCCGGAGAGTCTCGTTCAGGAGTACAACACAGACGGGAGCCCGAGCAACATAGT
Source organism: uncultured Chloroflexia bacterium (assembly GCA_963739715.1). GTDB lineage: Bacteria > Chloroflexota > Chloroflexia > Thermomicrobiales > Thermomicrobiaceae > CALAGB01. The sequence continues at coordinate 116,934 of CAVUBN010000012.1, forward strand.
TCACACGGACAGCCCGTTTTGCGATGAGTGTGCGTCGCACTATTGCTGAACATCTCCTTTCTCCATGAGCCTTGTCTCCCCCGGCAAGGCTCCCTTCTTTTCCCCAGATGTGTGGTCGCGAGTCGCGACTAGCCGGGCCAGTCGGCAATCATAATGTGACAACGTTGCCAAAGGCTTTGGCGGCAACGATGGTTTCCTTGAGCTGACCGGCGCCGATGGCTTCAATGGGTGATGCGTTATCAAGGAGGGGGTTGAGGCCGATGAACCAAGCTTTGACCGTGGCGGGCTGCTCCGTAACCAACAGGATCTGGGCGATCTCGTAGGCGGTGCGAAGACGTTGTTCCACCTCGAAGTTGCGGATGTCACTGATCTCTCCACTGACCCAACGAGTGACGGTCTTGCCGTCCTTGACTCCGGCGATGTGGGTCGTCAGTTGGCGCGTCAGCAAATCTTGGAGCAAATGCGCGAGATCATGGATGGGCACCTCCACGGCCTGTCGGTGGGCCTGCTGCCAGCGCTCCTGCTCTTCACCGATTGTCGAACTGACGCTCGCACTCTTCCGCTTGGACTTCTTTTTCTTCTTCGCCATCGCAAAGCCCCTTGGATGTCTGTTCAATGCCGGTGGGTACATACTGCACCATCCTGCGAATATGCGCAATCCTGGTGGCCAGCTAGCGTTATGAGAAGGGTTCAATCATCTTGACAAGTAATGGGATTTCGTTGACTAGGGAATGGCCGGCGCTATCATCGGTCGCCTGGTGCATCACGCCACTGTGCTCAACATCCGAAGCAAGAGCTAACGCATGCGCGGCCATCGCACCACAAAGAACTGAGCGGATGCGATAATCCGCTAAACCGCGACCATTACCTGTTCACAAATCGCGATCGCCAACAACCGTAGAAGCCAGATGTCGACTGTGGAGAAAGGAGCGTCGTCGTGGCCCGTATGACCGAGCAGGAGATCAACGACTTTCTCAGTGGCCCGGTCATCTGCCGGCTCGGTACGCTGGACGATGAGGGATGGCCCTATGTCATCCCGGTCTGGACGCAGCATGCTGACGGAGGATTCTACTTTGTACCGCGTGAACGCTCTCGCTGGATGCGGTACCTCCAGCATGACGGACGCTGCTCCCTCTGCCTTGATGTCTTTGAAGAGCATCGTCGTGTGCTGGTCAAGGGCCGCGCCGTCGTCCGGGAACAGCCGAACACCGGCGGTGCCTGGGTTTCGATCTTGAAAGAGATGGCTGAGCGTTACTGGGGCGAGCGGGGGCTACGCTACTGGCAGCAGACGTTAGCAGAACCTCGGTGGCTCGTCTTTGTTGAGCCGGTCGAGATTACCAGTTGGCATGGTACGTGGGCACAACGCTACCGCCACTACGAGTGGCAAGTGTGAGCAGGTTGCTGACGCATGTGGGTGATCGTTAGAGGTGCTGGTTGTTGAGGATTTCTTGCACCCAATCACAACGCTGGTCGACGACGGCCTGTTTCCTGAAGAGTTGACTCCACTGGACGACGTTTAGCGTGCCGGCAAGATAGACCGAGCAATTGCAACCGGGGTGGGCACGGTTTTGATCGGCGTCGAATCTCGATCGCATGAGCTTGTAGTAATCGTGGCTGTTGCAAGCTCGGCATGCTTGACAGTCTGGCTGACTATACTTGGCCCGGTTCCCTCGAAATCTCAGAATAATGATTCGCAGTTTGCTCAAGATTCCGGCGTTGCTACAGGGAGAAAGCTTGTAGTATGGAATCTGCCGTTGTCTCGGCCCCGCGGACGCACTTCGGGACGCCGCCATCCCCGCGATCCCTCCGACTACGGCGGCGCTGCGCTTTATGAATCCTCGACGTGGCATCGGATGTTGCATGGACTTCTCCCGGTCATAACGAAAGACCGGCCAAAGGAGCCGCATGAAATCGGATCCATCCCACCCGCTGTGGCAATGAGCGTTACGGCGCCGTTCCCAATCCAGCAAGATGACTCCGTAGACCCATCGACACTGGCTGCCAGTACCGGCAGAATTTGAGGCGAACCCCTCCATCCGTCGATCCCAGCTGTAGCCTTACGACCACAGATGCGGTTGGGCGCCGGAAGAACTTCACCGAGTTCATGCCGCCTTTTACGGCGACCACCGTGGAATAGCCATCCACAGTGCGGCTTCTTTGGCCGGTCTTTGGCCGGCATTTCGTTTCTTTGAGTTCGCGCTATTCGTAAGATTCTAACGGAACATTCACAGAATGTCAATGGTTGCCTCGTTGACTCGCGATCATTGCTATGTTCGATACGGTCTTATGTTACATAGGGGCTATCGTGGTCCTTTTCCCGCCTTGTCCGAATGGCGCACGATGGTGGATCGCATCGTGTCAGAACGCATGCACGATAACAACTCGTTCCCGGGTCAACAGCCTGGACCAGAAGGAGTAAAGAGAGTGATGAACATGTTCCTTAGCGCCTCACCAGACGCTACTGACCCATCGCCGCAACGCTGATGCTTCCCACGTTTGACACTGCCCGGTCCGCGCACTACTATTAGCGGTGCAAGACTTCGGGGCAGGGTGAAGCGCTCCGCGCTAATTCCCGACCGGCGGTTATAGCCCGCGAGCGACGAATGTCGCAGGATCCGGTGTGATTCCGGTGCCGACGGTAGAGTCCGGATGGGAGAAGATTGCGTCCCCATAATGCTATGTTCCCCGAGGTCCGTGTCTGAAATTTCTGGGTTTTGCCATGCGGATGAGCCGTCTGGTGCGCCCAAGCGAGACATGATGTCTTGCGATTTCGAGAGGGACGGGCCTTTTACATGGAATCGACCGAGATTGCGAATGCGCTCGGCCCTGCGCCGGGTGAAATGGTTGACCGTACCGTCAATGGCCGATCGTCGCCGACCAAGGAAACGTCTCGCCGGTCGCGTGGCGGGTATCGTACTGTTCGTCTCGTCGTGCCGCCACTCCTACTCGGAGTACTGTCGCTCGCACTCTGGAGCACGCTTGTTCGCAGCGGAGTCGTTGCCACCTACCTGCTGCCGGCACCCAGTGAAGTACTGCGCGTTTTCTGGCAGTCGGTGACGAATGGCCTGATTTGGGAATACGCGCGCACTACGTTGGTGGAAAGTATCGAAGGCTTTGTCGTCGGAACCCTGATTGGGTTGGTCACCGGCTACAGCATTTCGCGAAGCGGCTTGCTGGCACGCGTGTTGGAGCCGTATCTAGCTGCCAGCCAGGCACTCCCGGCCATTGCATTGGCACCACTGCTGGTTCTCTGGCTTGGATACGGAACGACTCCAGTCGTAGCCCTGTGCGCCTTGATCGTCTTCTTCCCAGTCCATGTGAATACCGCACTCGGAGTCCGGACGCTCGATCAAGAGATTCTGGACGCCGCGCGCGTCGACGGAGCCGGAGGCTGGGCGCTCCTCCGAAATTTCGAACTGCCGCTCGCCCTGCCAAGTATTCTCGCGGGCATGCGCAACGGCTTGACCCTATCGATAACTGGGGCCGTCGTTGGTGAGTTCGTCATCGGCGATCGCGGCCTGGGTGGATTACTCACCATCGCACGTGGCAACTTCAATACTCCCCTCGTCTTCGCCACGCTATTGACCCTGGCGATCATGGCATCGGTGTTCTATGGATTTGGCCGGCTCATTGAGCGACGGCTTTCGTACCTGGAGGAGTAGGATGCGGTTTGGGGCCAGTGGATGGATCTCTTCATCCATGATTGTTCGGTTAGTGCTCGCACTCGCTGTGAGCGGCGCGTTGATCGGCTGCGGTAGCGCGGCCGGGGATCAAACAAAGTCGGTGACGATTGGGCTGACGTACGTGCCCAATATCCAGTTTGCACCTTTCTATGTGGCTGATTCACTCGGCTACTACAAGGACGCCGGTTTGAAGGTCACTTTCCATCACCATGCCGCCGGCGAAGATGAGTTTGGCGCCATCGTCGCTGGCCATGAGGACATGATCTTCGCCGCTGGTGACGAAATGCTCCAGGCTCGGAGTCACGATGTGCCGATCGTCTACCTGGCACGGGTATTCGCCCAGTATCCAGTTGCCCTCATTGTTCCGTCTGACTCGCCGATTAAAAGCGCGGCCGACCTGAAAGGTCACAGCATCGGAGTGCCCGGTGCTTACGGCGCAACCTATATCGGGTTGCTGGCTTTGCTGCAGCAGGCGGGACTGACCGACAAGGATGTCGACATCCAGACTATCGGCTATACGCAGGTTCCGGCGCTGCTCGGCCATAAGGTCGACGCTGTTATGGGCTATATCAACAACGAGCCGATCCAGTTCAAGAAGGCTGGTTTCGATGTCCGCACCATTCCAGTTGGCGATGCCCAACCGTTGATCTCGAATGGGCTTGGTGCCCTCCAGAAGGAGATCGATTCCAATCCTGATGTGGTCAAAGCGGTCATCGCGGCGACACTCAAGGGAGTTGATTTCGTAACGACGCATCCTGACGAGGCAGTCAAGATCAGCGCCGACTACGTTCCAGATCTAAAGGATAGTAAGAACGCCGCTGATGCGCTGGAGGTGCTGAAGGCGACCATTCCGCTATTCCAGAGCAGCGGCAAGGCTGGCGCGACTGACCCGAACGCGTGGACGTCGATGGCGCAGTTCCTTCAGGCGAACGGACAACTCGACAAGTCGGTCGACGTAAGCAAGGCATACAGTAACGCCTACCTACCCTAAGCTCATGCCGCAGGTGCGAAAGATCGGGCATCGCGTTCGTGGTGCCCGATCGCTATTTCAGCTGCGTCATGTGCCTGCGACACAGCAAGCATACGGGTCGACTGTATCAACTCTAGACCGTGTATTCGGCCTTGGATGACGACCGTCAATCCGCTGGTACGGGCATAATGTTCGTGCGACATGAGGACATTGGGACGTGACGTTGAGGGGGATTGATGCTAGTTGGACGTAAGGTGACGCTGCGCGGAATGACGAGGGAGGATCTGCCGCTTCTCTGGCGCTTCAACAACGACCTCGATGTTGAACTGGCCGGTGGTGGCGATCCGCCGAAACCGCAGGCGTTCGAGCGGGTTCAGTCTGAGTTTGATCGAGACGTGTCAATGGGTGGCCGGGACCCAGCCCACTTCGCGATTGAGGCCGACGGGAAGTTCATCGGTCATTGCGGACTCTCCAACTTCAACTACACATCCCGTACTTGTGAGCTTGGCATCGGCATTGGCGACAAAGACTACTGGGGCAAAGGATATGGCCGGGAAGCGGTCACTCTGCTTGTTGATTATGCGTTTCGACACCGGAATTTCCGACGGGTCTGGCTCTGGGTACATGCCGACAACGAGCGGGCAATACGCGCCTATTGCGCGTGCGGCTTTGTCGAAGAGGGGCGGCTCCGCCAGCACATGTGGAGCAACGGCCGCTACGTCGATGCCGTCTATATGGGCCTTCTCGCCTCCGACTGGGAAGAGCCAGAGAAATAGCGGGGCGGCGGGCGTCTCTCCAACAGCCTGGCTTGCCGACATCGAAGCTCCCGCAACGCGCTGGAATCATCCGACCCAGAGTCTGACTCCAAGCTGGCGTAAGATCTCGATCGCGTCCCAGTCGCCGGTCCGTTCGACGATCAATCCGCCCTCGATCTTGAGCGTCTCAATCCCGTGAAAGCGAACATGGTTACCGGTTGCCTCGACGCCGAGGAAGGTGCCCTTATGCGTGCCGCGCGCCGTCCAGCGTACAGCAACTCGACCAGACTCTTCATCGACAATCAAGAAATCGGTCTCGGCGAAGAAATCTGGAAACGCGGCATAGAGCGTGGCGATTTCGTGCACACTTTCCTCGCGCGTGCCAGGCTGACCAGATGAATGACTCACATCGACAAAATCAGGTGCGTACATCGCGAGGACGGTATCCAGATTTCCTTTTTGCCAGCCTTCGATCATCCAGCTTTCGGCGATCGCCTCGAGTTCCGCGCGCGACTGGCTGGTCACCGATTTGCCCGATCGATTGCCTCGAGCACCGGCACGAACGCTTCTAACGAGGCAGGAGTTGCTGGGGCCAGGACGATCTGAAGATGGGTGATACCTTCGCGTCCGAATGCGAGCAACTTTTCGGCAATTTGATCAGGTTCGCCCCAGATTGGGTCGCAACTGAGCGGCAGCGCGGGCGGGTTTGTTGGATACGGATGTACCATGACGGCGGCAGTACGCACGAGCGTATTGGGATCGCGACCAACCTCGGCACAGGCAGCATCGACAGCTTCCCGCAGTGGTGGAATTGCCTCCTGCGGCCGGTTGCTGGCGCCGACTGACCAGGTGTTCCACCACTCCGCGTGCTGTGCCATCAGTCTGAGCATTCGCGGCCCTTTGGTGCCGATCATGATCGGCATACCGCTCCGGCTCGGACCACGCGGTCGAAGCTCACAATCTCGTGCCTGATAATAGGTGCCGTCGAAGTCGATCTTACCCTCGCGCAGCAAGGTGCGAATGATGGTGAACGCTTCCTCGAAGCGGCTTGCGCGGTGATCGTATGGAAAACCGAAGGCGCGATACTCCGCCTCGAACCAACCGGCTCCGAGTCCGAGAATCAATCTTCCATCGCTGATCTCGTCGACTGTGTCTGCCATTTTGGCCAAAAGTGCCGGCTCGCGAAAGCTCGTTGCCAGGACGAGTGTGCCAAGCTGAACGCGCTTTGTGACCGCGGCGACGGCCGAGAGCATCGACCAGCATTCCCAGGCGCCAACCATCTTGTCATTCCACACGCCGAACATGTGATCGGGCAACCAGATCGAATCGAAACCGGCTTCGTCAGCCAACTCAGCCATCCGTCGTTGCTCGCTCCACTTGAGCGGGGTCGGCTCTGGTAAGCTGAGGGCTTCGATGTCGAGCTCGATGCCAATTTTGATGGGACGATCTGGTATGGCGTTGGTCGTCTGAGTCGCACTCACGCACTACCTCCTGTGTGTTATCGATATTTGTATGTGTACCTGCACGCTAATCGTCGGCGACAGCGCTGTCAATGGGTCATCGTCGGCGCCCCATTTCGCGGCGACCGTCACTCCTAGCCGACGACCTGCTCGTAGAGTCGCAAGAAATTCTCGCCAAGAATGCCGCGAGCGTCCTCGTCAGAATACCCGCGCCGCAAGATTTCCTCTGTGATGCGCGGGAAATCGGCTACAGTCTGGACTTCCGCTGGTGCCGGACGGGTTCCATAGAAGTCGGCGCCGAGTCCGACACCGGTGGGTCCGCAGATTTCCATCAGTGCTTCGATCTGATCGACCAATGCCGCGACCGTCGGTACTTGATAGAAGATGGCGCAAGCGACCCCGCCCATCTCACCAACCCGGCGCAGCATGCGCGATCGTGCCTCGTCGGCCAATCTGGTATGCGATACGAGCAGCGGCTTCGTTGCCCGTTCGAGCACTTCCTCGACTGAGGTTGGGCCGAGGTGCGCCAGGTCAATCAGAATCCGCAGCCGCTCCAGTTCGGCAAGTGCGTCCTCACCTAACATGCTCAAGCCGCCGGACCGGCGAGCGACGCTGCTTCCATCGGCGAGCGGATTCCGGTTACTCCAGGTGAAAGACGCGATGGTAACACCCAGGTTGCGAAAAAGCCGGAGGAGCCGCAGATCCAACCCGATAGGATCGAGACCCTCGAAGGCCAGAATTCCGGCAGTTACACCGTCGGCCTTCGCCTGGCGTATATCGGCCGCAGAAGTTGCGAGCCGGAACCGGTCTGCGTAGGTCACTAATGCTTCGTGAAAGACGGCAAGCATCGCCAGGGCGCGTGGCTGCGTTGCTCCGGCGTACTCAGGATGGACGGGACGGTAGTTGAGGTCGAATGGTGCCGTGAAGATGGCGAAGACCTGAGCGGTCAATCCTCCGGCTTCGAGGAGGGACAGTGAGACCTGCCCATTGCACCCTTCGTCGGTCGGGTTCTCAGGAGCTCCCGCCTCCCAGCCGGTGGTGCCATCCGTGAGTCCCATCAAAATGTCGGAGTGAGCGTCGATGATGATACTGCTGGAATGGAGTCCGGCGGCCCGTTGACTGATCGCTACTGAAACACGGTCGTCCACTTTTCGCTCCTTCAAACGTCGAAAGCCCTGAGCAGTGTCGGGCGTCAGGCGAAGGGCGTCAATCGTCTGGCTCACGAAGCACTCCTGGCAGTCCAGGTTGAATTCGCGATTTGCGCAAGAATTATGGACATAAATAGTTGCTGATGGTATAAGCTGTCATCTTTCCCTATGGGAGTCATCAGAGAGATTGACAACGGAGAGTTGTCGCGATGCGTGCGCGACGCTATTTCGTGCGGACAGTTCCTATAGTGCTCGCGGTTCTCTGTTTGATCGTATTCCCATCCTGGTCCTTGCCGGCAGCTGAAGACTCTCCGGGAGGTAAACGTCAGCGGCGAGCTCCACCCCATCTCGCATCGGGATCCCGACTTCAATAACCGGTGTTGGATCGGCTGCAGCGGCCCTTTCAAGGAATTGCTGCCACGGTGTTTTGCCGGAAATGCCGTTCATCGGTCATCTTCCACAAACATAGCTGCTGCCAACGGCTGGTTGAGTCTTCGTAAGGTCGCCTGCGTCGAGCGAGACTTGACGTTCGTGAACCGGAGGAGATGTATCCGCGCTATGAGGCGAATCGAGCAACCCATCGTGCAATCGGCGCGGAGCATGAAAAGGAGAGCGCTCGGACGGGTCAATCGACCGACACGCCAAGATGATCTGGTTACTGCATTAGGGTAGATACTTCAGAGGATTATCCCAGGAGCCATTGTCCTGAACCCCGAAGTGAAGGTGTGGGCCGGTCGAGTTACCGGTCGTTCCCATGTACCCAATAAGCTGACCCTGGAAGACACGCTGCCCGACTGTCACGACCGGGGTCGACATCATGTGACCGTAGATCGTGACCAGGCCGTTTCCGTGATCGATTTGGACCATATTTCCATAGCCAGCGTCGGTCCATCCTGCATAGACGACTACTCCGGCCGCGGCGGCGGCGATCGGCGTTCCCTGGTTATTCGCGATGTCAATGCCGAAATGGAAGTGATCATATGCACCATAGGCCGGCTCGAGGGCGAGCGACGTCGGTCCCCACTCTTGCGAGATTGAGCCTGTCGTCGGCCAGGCGAGCTGACCGGTCCCGTAAACTTGGGAGACTCCAACTGGCCTCACACTTCCGATGCTCTGCGCGAAAGCGAGCTGATTTTGAGCAGTCGACTTGATGGTCTGCAGGTCGGTTGAGACAGCGGAGATGTGAGTACCCAGAGAAGTTAGTGCCGAGTTGAACGCCTGTTGCGGGTCGGCCGCGGTCGAAAGATCTGGAATTGAAACGGCCGGATAGCTCGTCTTGCTCATGCCAAGGGTCTGGCGCAATATATTTGCCTGATCATCCAGTGCCGTCACGGATTTGCTCAACTCTGCGAGCCGGTCCGCCGCAGTCTGTAGCGCCGCGGCTGTCTGCTCTTGCAGTTGCTGTTGCTGAGTCGTTTGCTCTGCGTCAGTGACTATGGCCGCCGACTGAACTGCACCGAGATTCTGATCCTGCGCCTGGATCTGCGAGCGCAACGCCGCGTTGTCATGCTGTGCCTGTTCGATCTGTTTCAGCAGTTCTTGCGAGGCATCGTGTAGCCCGACGATCTGCTGTGCCGCGTCTGCGTTCGTTACGGGTTGCGACTGTGTCTGAATGGCGGCACTGGAGACGGGTGGATCGATCGGCAGTGTTCCGGAATTGATTGGAAGACTACCGCCGCTCGACGACGTAGGGTTCTGGATCGACCGGTGGAGTGACATGGCTGGAACGGTGACGCTGACCAAAACAATGAGCACAGCGGTCAGTACCATCTGCCAGGCCGGCAGCTGCGTCTCTCGGCGCAACCATCCAGGAATGTCAACGGCTTCAGCGAACAGAGCAACCCGTGTCAGGAATCGATCGACGACGGGTCTGCCGGCGGTGCGTAATGCCGGTCTTTCGCTCTTCACCGCTATCGGTTTCAGGGCGATTGGTCGTATTCGTGTCGGTTGAAGCTGCTGCCGAGTAACCATGATTGAAACATAACGCCGGGCAACACGATCGGCGATAGCCAGCAGTACTAATCTACCGTGGCCGATCAGTCCTAACGTATATCAGGTGCTGCGAGATGCCGAATCTGGCGCCGCCTGGGCCTTTCTTGCCGAACCCCGGACGACGTCAGAAGCCTCCCCGTATGTCTCCATGGGACCGCTCCAGAGCTCTTCGACTTGGAATCGACTGCCCAGGCAATGGCGCGCGAAGGCCTCATCGAAGAAGTGATAGACCTTGCGATTTATTCGGAACATGTTCGGACCGACAGGTTCGCCGCAACCGTAGCGCGCGTCATTGGTGGACTTACAGATGAATGTGAACAAGCCGTCACTGGACAAAACCCGATGAATCTCGCCGAAGATCCGACTCGTGATCTCCGTTGAGAAGTAATGGAGCGACAGACGCGCGTAGACGACGTCGAAGCTGGCGTCGGCAAACGGAAGAGCCGAGCGTAGATCGAGCAACACGAATGAAGGGGACGAGCCCATCGTTCGAGATGTCTGCCACGCGGCATCGAGTCGTATGAAATCAGCCGCGACGACGCGATGACCGGCCTGGGCGAAGACGGTACTGTCGTAGCCAGGACCACAACCCAGGTCGAGGACCCGACGATGTTCTGGCAACGACGCTGCCACCTCCAACGCAAAGGTGGATGGTGCTCCGTCTGGCGCCGCTGCCATCGGGCCGTTATAGGCTCGACTCCACCATTCGCGTGAATCCACTCTGCCCTTCTCCTCAGGAGACTCGCCCGACGGTTGTCGCTTTCGGTGTAGTGCTCCCACGGTCTTGCCGATCGGTCGATGGCTGGATCCTACCGCGACAGGAACGATCACAAAAGAGACGTACTCTGCGGGTGACCGGTTTTTATCCGCTCACCTTGTCGCTTCAGGGACACCAAAGCGTTGCTGATACCGGCTCTTCTCGCATAAACACTGGGAAATCGGCGTCGCATCACCCGCCGTGGACGGCTAAGGATTGCCGCCGGTATATCCCCGTTCCTGTGAAAATCCTAAGCTCAGACACAGGTATCTCTAAGGCTCGAGTGCTTTGATACAGACAGTTACGATGCTGATCTCGTAGTGAACTGGACTGGAGACTTCGATGCAGACCGTTTCAATGAGCGCCATGATCCTATAGATATCAAGCCCACCCCCACCCCCTTTCCAATCCGCCTCGGCTGGCTCCCTCGCCTCAGGTGAGGCCCAGCAGGGGCGGAAATCTGGAAGGGCCAAGGATTCACTGAAGATCACGGCGTTCCACACAGCAGCACGATGAAACGAGAGATTGAATGGTCACGCTAGCACCTGAAATCACAACGAAGACCTTGCTCCGGCTTCTACCGGAGCGAATGGATGTTCGCGAATCGCTGGATGCCTACCGGCGAGCCGGTGGAATCTCCGACTCAACCTGGAGCCTCACTCCAGCCCAGCTGATCGCGCGCATCGAGGAAAGTGGATTGCTTGGTCGCGGAGGATCCTTCTATCCCGCCGCAAAAAAGTTGCGCTCGGTCGCCACGCAGCCGGGGCGGCACGTGGTGCTGGTCAATGGCGCCGAGTCGGAGCCGGCCAGCAAGAAGGACCTCACGTTGATGCTCTTGCGCCCGCATCTCGTTCTCGAGGGGGCGCTTCTCGCAGCTCACGCGGTTAGCGCCGACGAGGTCGTTGTCTACGTTCACGATCGTCGGGCCAAGGATTCTATCGATCTGGCCAAGCGAGAGCTGGAACAAGCAGGCGCGAAACTACCGAAACTACGGACCGTCGTCGCTCCTCCGGCCTATGTTGCCGGAGAGCAGAGCGCCGCGATTCAGTGGGTGAACGGGCGCGACGCAAAGCCGACGATGAAGCCACCCCGAGCGCATGAGAAGGGAGTCTCCGGCCGGCCCACGCTGGTCCACAATGTCGAGACACTGGCCAACGTTGCCTTGATCGCGCGTGAGGGACCGGAATGGTTCCGTTCGGCTGGCAGCCCAAGTCTGCCGGGAACGTTGCTCGTAACCCTGAACGGCGCGATTCGCCGTCCGGGTGTCTATGAGGTCCCGACCGGCGTAACTCTCGAAGAAGTACTCATGGAGTACGGCGGCGGGATGCCAGATGGCCTGCAGGCGGTTCTTACGGGCGGCTATTTCGCAGGTTGGCTGGCGCCCGAACAAGTTTGGAGAGGCGTCCGCCTTGACCGCGAGAGCATGAGCGCGGCGAATGTCGGGCTTGGCTCCGGCGCGATCACCGTCATCCCAGACAACGTCTGTGGGCTGTGGCAGGCCGTCCGCCTGCTGCGCTTTTTCGCCGACGAGTCGGCCCGCCAGTGCGGTCCGTGCACCTTCGGCACGATAGCGATGGCTGACGTACTCGAACGAATCGCGCGCGGAAAACCCGAGCCACGCGACCTGGACCGCATTCAACACTATGCCAATTACGTGCTGCCCAAGCGCGGCGCCTGCAGTCATCTCGATGGCGCCACCATCATGGCTCGCACCGCGCTCGACGTTTTTGAACGAGAGATTCAGACACATCTGCACTTCGGCGGCTGCGGCCGGCCGACGCGCAGCATACTCCCTGGTTTGGAGTCCGATCGTGACTTTTAGTACGACGAACACGCGCGTGCGTGTGCGCGTCGATCCGATTCGCTGCACGGCCTTCGGCTTTTGCGCCGAGTTTTGTCCCGAGATGTTCACGTTGGACGAGTGGGGCTACGCCTGGCTGCATCAGCGAGAAGCCGGACCGGAGATGGTAGCAACGATTCGTGAGACTGCTCGTTTGTGCCCGCGAGGGGCAATTCTCGTCGAGGAAGTCGACGAAGCACCTGTGTCCCGGCATCCTGAACGACTTTCGCTTCGCAAGGTATAGAGAGTAGAGAGATCCAATGACTACGCCAAATCGACCACCGTTTCCCGATTGGTACCAGAAGGAACGACGCGTTCCGCCACATATTGGGCCAACCCAGCGCGAGCTAATCGCCCGTCGCATCCGGTCGCTACGACAGTTCCTCATTGGAGCAAGCTTCATTGGCGTGGCGAGCTTTACCACGCTGGCGGCCTATCACACCGAGTCGAAGACGAGCACCGCAGCCGCGGAGACAACGAGCACCGCAGTCGCGGAAACAACGGCTACGACCGCGGTTGTTCAGGAGAGCGCCGCTACCACCCAGGTCACGACACCGGCGCAATCCCTCTTTAATGAAGAAGAGACCAAAGGCTTTACGGCGGAAGCGGAGCACTCTGATGATGAAGAGGGGGTTGCTGCAGCACCGGCGCCGGCCACCGCCACACAGCCGGCCGTGACATCGCAAGCCACTCAGCCCGCGGCGACGTCGGCGCCCGCGCCGCAGACGACGACTGCTCAGGTTACGGTGCCCCAGACCTCCTCGCGGCATCGCACGAAGACCGTGTCGTCGTAACGGTGGTGTGAGATGAGCCTGAAATCTGCATCGTTGATTCTGGAACTTGATGAGGGGCGTGCCCAATTTCGTGGGCTGGGCACGACGATCGAGATCATTACGACTGAACCAAGCGTTCTAGAGGACGTCGTCGAGCACGTACAGCGCTGTTTCGACGAAATTGACCTCACCTTCAGCCGTTTTCGTCCGGATAGCGAGCTGGCACGACTGGAGCAAGGTGGCAGCAAGCCGCAGCGAGCATCGGCCCTCTTTCTGGAACTGCTCGATCTCGCCTATAAGGCGAGCGAGTCGACAGACGGATGGTTCGATCCAACCGTGCGTGACGCGCTGGAAGCGAACGGCTACGACCGGAGCATCGAGCAACTGGAGGCGTTTGGCCCCGGGGTTGCCCGGACGCATCGGCCAGCGGGAGAGTGGCACCTGATCAACTACGACCGGCGACGCGGGCTCGTGGAACTGCGCGACGGCGTGCGACTCGACTTTGGAGGTATCGGTAAGGGCTTCGCCGTCGATTATGCCCTGCGAACTCTGCCGGCGCTCGATGGCGGCGTGCTGCTCAACGCCGGCGGAGATCTGGCGGTGAGTGGTCCGGCCCCGGAAGGCGGTTGGATCTGCGACGTCGGAACCACGTTCGATTCAGACGTTGAGGAGACCATCGCCCTGCATGAAGGCGCGCTGGCGACCTCCGGTCTTGGACGTCGTCAGTGGAAGCGGGATGGTCAGCAGCTACATCACCTGATTGATCCACGAAGTGGCAAACCGGGTGAGAGTCCCTGGCGCATCGTCACCGTCGGGGCGCGTAGCTGCGTCGCCGCGGAAGTGGCGGCTAAAGTCGCCTGGCTGCGCGGTTCGACCGGGCCAAGCTGGCTCAAGCTGATCGGCTTGAGCGGCCGATTTGCCGGAGTCGACGGCAGCGTCGTTACGGTCGGAAGCTGGCCAGCCAACGAGACTGGTCGGATCTCCCGATGAGTGGAACGACGACCTCGTTACTCTGGTACGTGGCACGCGGCAGCGGCATCGTCGCCTTCATCCTGCTGACGCTGTCGGTGGCGCTCGGCATCACCATGAACCGGCGCTGGTACTCCACCAACTGGCCGCGGATGGTCGTGGATGCGATGCATCGCTGGTTCACGATCACGTTCTTCAGCTTCACGGTGATTCACGTGGCGACGATCATGCTGGACCCGTTTGCGCACGTCTCGCTGATGAACGCGGTGATCCCGTTCAGCGGAGGGTACCGGCCGTTCTGGATGAGCCTGGGAGTTATCGCGATCGAGCTGGGTCTGGCGATTGGTGCGAGTGTCTGGATACGTCGCTGGATCGGCTATCGGGCATGGCACATCCTGCATGGGTTAGCCTACCCGATCTATGGGCTGACACTGCTGCATGGACTGGGAACGGGAACCGACACCGGCACACCGTGGATGGGTGCGGTCTATGGGAGCAGTGTGGTGCTGATCGTACTGGCCATTACCTGGCGACTGGCGCCGACACCCCGGTTGCGGACGAGCGTCGCCTCGGTCGGCGCAGTCGCGCTACTTGTGCTGACCGCCTTGCAGCTACAAGGACATCTGCTGCTCGGATAGAGAATTGCCTACCGCACGATCGGACGTGACTCCTCGCGCATCCAAAAGTGATCCCTTCTACCCCATTCACCCGTCAGTACGGGACGGCTTTCCGGAAACGGAAACGCCGCCCCGTGCCACTCCTTGGTGTTCGCAGGCGAGTGTTACTCAGTATGCCCCTCGTGCTTACCGGGAAAACGCATAATTTCACCCGGTTCTCCCGGCCACATGGTCGGCGGTCTTCCTTGCCTGTTTCGGCGGCCGATCATATGAATGGTAGGTAGTTTTTCAGCGAAGTAATATGGACTCAGCCCCGTCAGTTCAGCGATATCTGTTGGAGCAAGTGGGAGTGCGGCGCCCAAGACATCGGCAGGCGATTCGATGCCCTCGTCAAAAACCATTTGAAACGCTCGTTTCAGTAGTCTTGGCAGTTCGACAGGAATTTCGTCATCAAGTGGCTCACGTTTTCTCCACCCACGCCGGGCGTACGAAATCCAAAGGCGTCGAACCTGATCAGGACTCAAAAGTGACAGGTCGTCAGCCCGTTTGATCATTGCACCGATAGATACGATCCAGGTAGGTTTTAGTGTTCTAAGCGCGTCGAGGCTCACCACATACAGATTTGAAGCAAACGACTCTGCGGGTAACAGGAAAGCACCTGCGAAACGGAAGGCCTGCTTCTCTAATAGAGCATGGTGGGATCGATGTCTAATCAGGGAAGGGCTAAGATGCCGATGCAATATGAGATGTCCGAGTTCGTGGGCTACGTCTAGTCGAGATCGAGCAGCAGAACCTTTGTCCGCGCCCAAGAGAATATATGGAGTGCTGTCACGGGCTGAAAGAACAGAAAACGCGTCGATATTTTCTGTCCCAAAGGCGTCGCGCGCGATAATTACTCCCTGATTCTCCAACAACCATACAACGTTGCTAATTGGGCCGTCTCCAAGTCCCCAGAATCTCCGGACATCAGTTGCAGCCTGCTCGATTAGGTCTTCATCGATGGCCAGTGGGTCCTCTGGAACCGAAACGTCAGGGAGGTTTACCGTTGGCAGTTCAACGAACTGCCTCAGATGATCAACAATCTCGAATAGCCAATCATATCGGCGCAGCCCACGGGTTCGGGAGCTACTCGTGGCAGTGCTAATCGACCGGTAATAGACGGGCGCAGATTCGGATGCGGGCACCGGTCTGAGGAAATATGCAATCGGTAAATTCAGCACCGAACTCATGCTCTCCATGACATCCGGCCCTGGTGTTACAGACCCATTCTCGTATTGGGAGATGGCTTGTCGACTGACGCCAACCAGAGCGGACAGAGAAGTGGCGGTTAATCCCCTGGCCTCGCGTGCTTCCCTGAGTCGCTCCCCTACAAAGCCAGGGGTGCCAGGCTTCATTCTTATTCCTCTTTCTTCCTGATATCTGGGAGAAATATGACCTTCGGTTCATTTGCGATGATTTCTTGCGAAGTCGAGGCCAAACTACGATCAAGATCAAGGAACTTCTTCCGCAAATCTATTCGTTCGATATACCGAGTACATGTGGAGTTGGGAAACGCTATGACGACGAACCCCAGCTTTGCAGGATCATTATCTGCGGGACCGTGAAGAATAATGCCGTAAATGTCATCTGTTGCGTGCTCTAATTTGCCCTCGTCCCACAGCCCCATCTGATAAGAATAAGTCTGCCGAAACTGAGCAACTCTAACCATGGTGTTCGGTGTTTCGACGGCAGAAATAGTTAGGACTAGGCGTGGCGCATCAATTCGAACGTGATAGCTGTTGTGTGTCGAATTCTGCTCTGATGACGCTTTGATACCTTTGAATCGGTAGGCAAAATTGGACAAATGAGACTCGACCTTGGCACGCCTGTAGTGGCCACGGAGATCGTGAACCTGAGGATGTGCAAATTCGGGTAAGAGATCATCTTCGGTTTCTGTGTACGAAGCGTGGCACAGTGTCAATATGCCGCGTTGAAACTCTAACGGAAGCGACTCGTCGAGGATCCTGACAATCTCAGGGGTCGCATGATTCATCCCTGGCTGTTCCCTTCAACGGTGATTGTCAAATAACCGCGTGCCCGTAAAGGAGAATAACAATTCTCAGTCCGTTTGTCAAGTTAATCGAGATTTCTGAGCCTAAGTGCCGAGTAATAACGTGTCAATACGGTCAGACAAAGCGATGTCGACGTTTGTGAGCGAGTAACTGTGTTCGTGTACGTGTACGTGAGATTCACTGTCAAACATAGCGGCGATGGCCTAGTAAGTGTGTGCCAGTCAATGGCATTCGCAACCGGACTCGTTGCAGATTGATGGACCACGTCGACAATGATCGCCCTCGCCCCACGCTGTGAGAACTCTAAGCTGGAT
>CAVUBN010000013.1:0-339045 GCA_963739715.1 uncultured Chloroflexia bacterium
CCAGGTAGATCTGTCCGTCCGTAATTGAGATCACGTTCGTAGGGATGTACGCCGATACGTCGTTGCCCTGTGTTTCAATGATTGGAAGGGACGTTAGGCTTCCGCCGCCCAACTCGTCACTCATGCGAGCCGAACGCTCGAGCAAGCGCGAATGAAGATAGAACACGTCACCAGGGTACGCCTCACGTCCGGGCGGGCGTCGCATCAGCAGCGAAACCTGTCGATACGCCCACGCGTGCTTCGAGAGATCATCATAGATGATGAGCGCGTCGCCACCTTGCTCCATGATCTCTTCGCCCATCGAGGTACCGGCGTATGGAGCGATGAACTGCTGCGGAGCAGGATCAGCGGCCGCGGCGACCACAACGATCGTGTGCTTCATGGCGCCTTCTCGCTCAAGGATTGCGACGGTCTGAGCGACCTGGGCGCGTTTCTGTCCGATCGCAACGTAGATGCAGATGACGTTTGAGTTGCGCTGATTGATGATTGTGTCGATCGCGATGGCCGACTTACCGGTCTGGCGGTCGCCAATAATGAGCTCGCGCTGACCACGGCCAATTGGGATCATGCTGTCGATCGCTTTGAGGCCAGTCTGAAGCGGTGTATCGACGTTCTGGCGAGCAATAACGCCGGGAGCAATCCGCTCGATCGGCCGCATTTTCGTGGTTTGAATAGGCCCCTTGCCATCAATCGGCTGGCCCAACGCATTTACCACGCGACCAACGAGAGCCTCGCCGACCGGAACCTCGGCGATACGACCGGTTGACCTGACTTCGTCGCCCTCTTCAATCTCGGTAAATTCGCCGAGAATGATGATGCCGACGGAATCCTCTCGGAGGTTGAAGGCCATGCCCATTACCCCATTGGAGAACTCGACCAGCTCGTTCGCCATGACGTCACGCAGGCCGTGGACCGTGGCGATACCGTCACCAACCTCAATAACGTAGCCAACGTTGGTGACGACCATTTTTTCGCCGTAGGTTTCGATCTGCTGTCGCAGAATATCGCTTATCTCGGTTGGCCGTACGACCATAATACCTCCTGCTGCCTCGTCAGATGTCCGCGGTTTTCAAGCATGTCATTTTCAGCGATAAAGTTCGCATCGATGCCACAGCGCCCTAATGAGACATGCGCTGTCGAAGCTGTCGCAATTGCGTTTGCACGCTTCCATCGATGAGCATCCCGCCCATATGAATGACGATTCCGCCGATAATATCTTGATCGACGTGCGTCTTGACCTGAATATCTTTGCCAACCATCTGCTTAAGCCGAGCACGCACCCGCTCTATTTCGGCAGGTTCCAATTCGACCGCAGTAGTGATTTCGGCAATTACGATGCCGCGATCTTCCAGGACCATCTCGTGAAACACCTCTACGACCTGCGGAAGCTGGTGCAAGCGATCTCGCTCAAAAAGCAGCAGCAGCATCAAGTTACGGACGTATTTCTGGTCCTGGCGCGGTACGAGGGTTCGCAACGCTGCCTGCTTCGCTTTCGGTGGCACCGCCGGGTGGTGAAAGAACTCTTCCGCCTCCGGGTTGTGCAACGTTGTGTTCACCTGAGCAAGTTCGTCTTCCCACTCGTCGAGCCTGCCCTGGCTTTCTTCCTCGGTGACTTCAAAGGCCGCTTTCGCATATCGTTTGGCTGCTCCGCCAACGGACATCCAAGTTCCTCCCTCGGCCCGGTATTAAGCCTGGAACCGGCCGTCGTCGCCGGCCTCGGCAAGCGTCTCTTCGATGAGCCGAGTCTGCTGTGCGCGATCGAGCTCTTTGCGGACGATCTTTGTGGCCGCGCTGATCGCAAGATCAGCGACATCACGACGAAGCTGCTGCCACGATTGCTCTCTCGCTCCGCAACAATGCTCGCCCGAGCTTTCTCAACGATCTGGTCTGCCTCGACTTGCGCCTGCTCGTGTGCGCGGGCCAACGTCTGGTCGGCAGTATCTCGCGCGGTCGACAGCATGCGCTGCGCTTCCCGACGGGCCTCGGCCAGTACCTCTTCGTTCCGTGCTTGAGTTGCAGAGAGCTCTTTCTGCATGCGCTCGGCTGCTTGCATGTCCTCTTCAATCCCGCTCGCGCCGTTGATCAAGCATTCGCGTGATCGGACCAAGCGCGTATCTCCAAAAGATGGCAAGGAAAACTACAAATGCGATCAGCTGGACAATAAGGCTCCAGCCATCAACTCCAAGTGCACTCATTCACATTACCTCATGGTCACGACTGCCTCTAAGAGATCATCGTCATCAACCGCTAAGCTCTCGAAACCGTTGGGCTATCCGTGATCGTGCATGATGGCGCTCCAATTCGGAAGCGCCATCATCAATGACGGATTAGAGCACGAACGCGATGATGATCGCGATAACCAGGGCGTAAATGGCAACCGCTTCTGCCAACGCGGCGCCAATGATCATGGTGGTACGAATCGCGCCTTCTGCCTCGGGGTTACGACCCAGAGCCTCGAGCGCACCCTTCACAGCCAGACCAATGCCGATTCCCGGGCCAATGGCCCCAAGACCCATTGCGAGTGCCGCCGCCATCGGGACGACGACTGCAGGATCGGTGATATTGGATACCACGCTCGATGTTCTCCCCTCTTCGGCCCGTCTCAATTACGAACCGATTCAAACCACGATCCTCAACCTGCGCCTAACTTAGATACTCCTACCCCAGACGCCTGGGCAGATTTAGTCACCTGCCGCCGCGGACTCCATCGGTCGGCGCGTCCGCGAAGCAAACTCTTCTTCAAACGGTTCTTCGACGTGATCATCGTGAACATCCGCTGCCGCAAGCGAGATGTATATCAAGGTGAGTATGGCGAAAACTAACGCCTGAATGAAGCCAAACAGGACCTCCAAATAGAGGAAGACCACAGGCACCAACAGGCCGATTACCGTGAACTTGATGGCATTGGCAATGGCGTACATGATCGTCAGCAGAACGTCGCCCGCGAAGATGTTGCCGAAGAGTCGGAAGGAGAGAGAGATGATCCGGGCGGTCTCACTGATGACCTCGATGGGGAATACGAAAACCGGAGTGGCCAGATGCTTGATACGCCCTTTGAAACCGTGCGCCTTGATGCCCAGGTACTGGAACATCACGTAACTGAGAAGCGCCATCGCAATCGTCATATTCAGATCAGATGTCGGCGGTCGGATAATCGGCATGTGGACGACTTCGCCATTTACGGTACGAGCCAGCCATATCGAGCCCAATCCAGGAAGAAGCTCGACCCAGTTCGCGAATAGAATGAATATGAAGAGCCCACCAATGATCGGGAAAATACTGCGACCGAGTTTGCGACCCGCTGCTCCCTCGACCAACCCCATCAAGAACTCGACAATGATCTCGACCCCGACCTGAAGACGACCCGGGATAAGCGTCGAGCGACGGGCAATCAGGGCCCCAATAACGATGAGAAGCACCATGACGACAAGCATCATGAAGAACGAGTTGGTTATTGGGAATTCATAGCTGGTTCCAGGAATAGGAATATGCCAGAGTGCTTGCGGTGCGACTTCGACATGAACTTCCATTAGCGTCCTTACTCGTCAAGACTCGGGGACTGATCAGACCGATCTGACTCCCGAGAGCGAACCGACTGCTTCTTTGGCAGGTTCATCACGGCGAGTTGGTACAGTAAGTAACCAGAAACTGCGAGACCAAACCCTACACCGACAAGCGTGAAGATGGGCAACGTTCCCAACCACTTGTCGAGAAGAATGCCTCCCCCGATGCATAATAAAAGACTGGCTACAACTGAGCAACCCATTCCGGATGCCGCGCCGATTGCTCGCCAGTCTTGTTGGCCCCGAGGAGAGAGACTCATCTTCCCTCCTGTCGATTGCGAATACTATCACAATCTCCGGAAGTGACGCAATCGTTTCAATCGCTCGCCCGCTGCACGACTACCTGCTCCATTGGGAGCGGTCGCTGATCTCCTTCATGGAGGATATCTTTCGCCGCACCAAGAAATCCCGCGAACAAGGGATGTGGCCGCGTTGGCCGCGACTTGAATTCCGGATGGAACTGAACGCCCACAAACCACGGATGATCGTAGAGCTCCATGATCTCAGCAAGCTTCCCATCAGGTGAAGTTCCGCTGACAATCAACCCAGCTTCGTCCATCATCTCACGATACGCGTTGTTGACTTCCCATCGATGTCGATGACGTTCTTCCACCAACGGAACTTTGTAGCACTCTGCTGCTCTGGTGCCCGGCACGAGTTTGCACGGGTACAGGCCAAGGCGCATCGTGCCTCCCATATCAACATCTCGTTGATCAGGCATCAGGTCAATCACCGGATCCGGCGTCCGTTCATCGATTTCCGTGCTGTTCGCCTTCTCGAGACCGAGCACATCGCGCGCAAACTCGATGACCGCCATGTGCAGTCCATAACAAAGCCCGAGATACGGCACCTGGTGTTCTCGCGCATAGCGTGCGGCGAAAATCTTGCCTTCAACACCGCGAGGCCCAAATCCGCCTGGAACCAGAATTCCCGAAGCCGTGCGAAGCTGTTCCTCGATCTCCTTCAAACTCGACTTCTCTGAATTCACCCAGGTGATGGACACGTCAACGTCGTGCGCGAGTGCCGCGTGCGATAGCGATTCCGACACACTCATGTACGCGTCATGAAGTTCGACATACTTGCCAACCAGCGCGATTTCAACGCTACGCCTCGGCGTCTTGATTCGCTCGACGAGTCGTTCCCAGTCGCTCAGGTCAGGGATAACTTCATGCCAACCGAAATGGTCGGCGACGTATCGACCCAAGCCTGATGCTTCGAGCACCAGTGGCACCTCGTAGATCGTCTCAGCCGTCGTCAGTGGAATCACGGCGTCTTCGTCGACATCGCAGAAGAGAGATATCTTGGCTCGAACTTCATCCGGAACCGGATGGTCAGCTCGAACTGCGATGACATCGGGCTGAATTCCGATCGCCCGGAGTTCTTTCACGCTGTGCTGCGTCGGCTTAGTTTTGATCTCACCGGTGCTGCCAATCATTGGTAAGAGGGTGACGTGAATATAAAGGACGTTGCGGCGTCCCTCTTCTTTACGCATCTGCCGAATGGCCTCAAGGAACGGCTGGCTCTCAATGTCCCCGACCGTGCCGCCAACCTCGACAATCACGATGTCGAGTCCTTCTTGATTTGCCACCAATCGGATGCGGTCTTTGATCTCATTCGTGATGTGCGGAATAACCTGAACAGTTCCGCCAAGATAGTCGCCGCGACGCTCGTTCGCGATGACTGAAGAGTAGATCTGTCCGGTCGTGACGTTTGATGCTCGACTGAGGTTTTCATCAATGAAGCGCTCGTAGTGACCAAGATCGAGGTCTGTCTCGGCGCCATCGTCGGTGACGAAGACCTCGCCATGCTGATATGGGGACATCGTTCCGGGGTCGACGTTGAGGTACGGATCCAGCTTCATAATACTGACGTTGAGACCCCGACTCTTGATCAGACGGCCAATCGACGCCGTTGTTATACCCTTGCCAACCGAGGAGACGACCCCTCCGGTCACGAAAATGTATTTTGGCATTCTCATTGAGCCTTCCCGGCGTCGGCGCCAGCCATCTTCCCCCAAACAGCCCGTGCGGTCACGGCAAGATTCCGGTTATTGCTGTGGTTTTAACACCACCACTTCCACGGACTCGCTCAGGTCGCTCTTCCTTATGTTCGCGCGTTCTCTGACTTCGATATCGGTGATCCCGAACTTCTTCAGGAATTGTTCGAGCGTCTCCCTGTCAAAATCGCCATATTCGGTTCGGTATTGCATTGGAATGACGACAGAGGGCTCGATCTGTCCCACCAGTTCCGCCGCGGCAGTGGAATCGATCGTCGGTCCACCGCCAACCGGAACAATCAGCACGTCGACCGAACTCATGCTCTCGGACTGCTCTTCGGTCAAGTGGGTGGCCGAGGTCACCGAGGTGACAAATGAGCAAATCATCCATTTCCAGCAGGTAAACCGTATTCTTGCCGAGTTTCGCGCCTTTCTCAGCATCGTGATACGTTCGTATGCCTCTGATGAAGATGTCGCGAATCTCGTATTCACCAGGGCCAGTGATCGCATGATACCCGGGTTTCACAAGATCGAGCGCGGAGTGATTCTTATGATCGTGGCTGATGGTGACGATGTCTGCCGAGGGATTGCCCATATCGTAACCGCTGTCCGGCCCGACTGGGTCAGTTAGCACGACGGCTTCCCGCCCTCGAATACGAAAACACGCATGGCCCAACCAGGTAATCTCAGCCATTTTCGCCGACCTGCTCGATTCATCATTCGACTGTAAGATTGGGCAAAGCTTGGAGGAAGCCTCCTGCGGCCTAGACGAGTATATCAGGCTTCAGGATTACCTTCCAGAGCCCTGTCAATTGATCCATCTGATTCATTCTCGGCGATGCCTGAACTCGCGAACACATCTCGAATACGATCAGGTATGGGCCG
Organism: uncultured Chloroflexia bacterium; assembly: GCA_963739715.1. Taxonomy (GTDB): domain Bacteria; phylum Chloroflexota; class Chloroflexia; order Thermomicrobiales; family Thermomicrobiaceae; genus CALAGB01. The sequence continues at coordinate 6,445 of CAVUBN010000013.1, forward strand.
AGCGCGAGCGTGCTCGGCATCGTAGTTCACAAGCACCAACTTCGCGCGGCAGACGACACCGGCTGGATTTCGCACCTCGAAGTGAACGTCGAGACTTGAACGACCCAGTCGCGTCACCCGCACGCCAATCTCGACCAATTCATCGAATCGGGCCGGAGCGACGTAGTCGATCTCCGCTCTCACGACGGAGGTGTCGAATCCATGCAGGTCGTTGAGTTCGGCCGACTCGAACCCGAACGACCGTAGATACTCATAGAGCGCGTTGTCGAACCAGTCGAGATACTTCCCGTAATAGACGATCCGCTGCAAATCCACATCGCGAAACCGCACTCGCTCGTGGTGCCAGAACGGGAACATCGGTTCGTCCGCACTCAACCATTCTCTCCGCTCGGTATCGGGCCGAATTCGTCCGTCAGCGTTTCATCCAGCACTCGACGGACGACGTCCCAGCCAAATCCACGGCGCTGAAGATAGCCGGTAAGACGCCGTCGCTGAGTCTGCCGGTCTTCCTTCTCCAGTCGTGGCAGCCATTTTTGCGCAAGATCGAGTGCAACGGCATGGTCATCAATGTCTGCAGCTTCCACAATCCGCTCCGCGGTTTCGGCTTCGATCCCCTTGACGGTCAGCTCACGTTTAATCAGGCGAGAGGACCGCGGCCGATGACTCTCCCGGCTTTCCACCCATTGGCGAGCAAACTCCTCGTCGTTGATGTAGCTCCACTCTCGCATTCTCACAATTGCAGCCTCGACCGATTGCCGCGAGAATCCCTTGCGGCCAAGCCGTTGGCGAAGCTCAACCTCCGATCGCGCCCGATAAGAAACAAGGCGGATCGCCGATTCCGTTGCGCCTCGCGATTCCTCCGCCAGCAGGACGTCTCTCACGTCGCTTTCAGAAAGTTGCCGTCCAACGACGATGCTATGATCGACGGCGACCGTCGCGGCCAAGCCGAAAGCGAACTCGCCCTCGATAAAGACGCTGACGCGATCGGGATGTCGCAACTGCGGTTCAACCGCCGTAATCATTCCGGAACGGATGTTCGACTCATCCATGTTCGAAGTATATACGCAGATTGGTCTCGGCGATCCACTTCATGCCGTGTAAGATCTTTGAGTAGTCGAGCATGGCAATGAGTCGGAAATCCAGGTGGCTATCCAAACGATCTCACGACGTAGCAGGGCATCTGCGCTGACATTTCGGAGGGTCATCCGAATCATCATTGTGATGGTCGTTGTCGTTGCATGCCTGGCGATCGTATCTCTCACGATTCTGGTATTTGCCATCGTGCATCAGGCACGGTTGGATGAACGCGCCCCAGCCGACGTCATCGTGGTGCTCGGCGCGTCACAGTGGAATGGACGACCGTCTCCGGACCTTCAAGCCCGTCTCGATCACGCGTACGATCTTTATCATGATGGATTTGCACCGATGATCGTGCTGACCGGGGGCACCGGTCTCGGCGATATCCACTCTGAATCCGGCGTTTCGCAGGCATATTTGAAGCAGCGCGGGATTCCGGAGAGCGCCATGCGGACCGTTGGCGGACTGTCGAGCTGGCAGAATCTTCAGGAGGCACGCGCGACGCAGCTACGGGACGGCGAACGTGTGATTCTGGTGAGCGATCCGTTCCACATGTTCCGCGTCAAGCGCATGGCCGAGGATCTCGGCTTGGTCGCATTCACTTCACCGACATTGACGAGTCCGATTCGTCCGAACACGCCGCTGGAATACCGGTACATCGCCCGCGAATGCGTTGCCTATCTCGCATACCTGTTTTTACAACGATGAGCAATCCGGCTTACTTGATTGGCCCACGATCCGAATAAGCCTGTTCAAGCACGGACGCCGCGCGAGCCAAACCCTCTCGAAGGATCTCGTGATCTCCGCCAATACCGATCCGAAGAAAGTTCTCGTAGCCAAACGCGGAGCCCGGCGCCAGCATCACGCTGGCTTCATCGGCGAGCTTATCGGCAAGTTCAAGCGACGGAACGTCGATATTGTAGTGTAGTAGCCCGAGCAGTCCGCCACGCGGAGGCACCCAGGTCACCAAGTCTTCACGCTGATGAATCCAACCTTCCAAGAATTTGAGATTCTTCGCCGCGATAGCCTGGGTGCGTTGAAAGACCTTTTCACGGGATCGAATGGCAATCGTGGCCAGGAAGTCGTTGATCTTACCCGGGCTCAGCGAGACGTAGTCCCGCTGCGACCAGCAGTCCTGCACGATATCTGACGTCGCGGCGATCCATCCAATGCGCAGACCTGGCAATCCAAACGGTTTGGACAGTGTCCCAACACTAATCCCTCGCGTGCCCAAATCCCTCACTGGTCCCGCGAACGGTTCCCGCCCTGGAAGTGCGAGCCATCGGTAGGCCTCATCCCCCATCACGAGGGCGCCAACGCTTTCCGCGATCTGATAAACCTCTCGCTGCTCGTCGTCCGTCAGAACGGCGCCGGTTGGATTGTGTGGAGTATTGATGACGATGAGCCGGGTACGGGAGGTAACAAGACTTCTAAGCTCGTTTAAGTCGTATTGAAAATCGTTTTCCGGTCGAAGCCGCCACAACGACACGTCGCACCCGATAGCTTTCGGAACACTCTGAAGCTGCTGGTAGGCCGGGTCGACCACGACCGCGTGATCACCCGGATTAAGCAGAACGTTGAAAAGCAGGAAATTCGCTTCTATCGCGCCGGTTGTCACCAGGACGTCGTCGGGAGTGACGTCGCGATACAGACTTGAAATGAGCGTTCGGAGATCTTCCGTGCCGCGGGCTTCGCTGTAGCCAAGTGATATCTGCAGCATGGATTCAAGCGATTTATCCCGATCGCCGAGATCGAGCAGTTCATTCACGGTAAGCGGCTTGATACCGCTCTCGGCCAAATCGAACTGAACCTGAGTCTCCCAGCGCGTCATCCATCGCTCGAGCGCAAACGTCTCAATCTTCATGTCACCCCCGCTTATCGTGATCTCCATCGTCCACTATGAGGATTCTAGCAAGACCGGTGAAGGAGAACAGAGCGAAACGGCCGCGCGAAGCGGCCGTCAATCTGCGCCATATCCGAGCCGGAGTGTCGAATCGTTCCCCGGAATCAGCCGACGACAATGTTTACGAGCTTGTCAGGCACGAAAATGATGCGTCGTATCGTGGCGCTTTCCGTGTATTCCTTCACACGCGCGCTCGATGTCGCGAGTTCCACGGCTTGCTCTTTGGGCACTCCGAGTGGCACCTCAACGCGATCCCGCACCTTGCCATTGACCTGAATAATCAGATCGATCATTTCCTGTCTGGCCAAATCCGGATCGTATTCCGGCCAGCTCTGCGTGTGAACGCTGAACGGACCGCCGATCTGCTCCCACAACTCCTCTGCGAGGTGAGGCGTGCTCGGCGCAAGCATTAACGCGAGTGATTCGATCGCCTCACGCCAGGCCTTGGTCCGGGCAACCGGTTGGTCCTTGCGCGGCATCAGATCGTTCACCATCTCCATCAGGCGCGCGATCATCGTATTGAAGCGAAATTCGGACAGATCCTCAGTTACCGCCTTTATGGTGCGGTGCGTGATTCGCCGCAACTCCAGCTCAGCATCTTTGTCGTCCATGTCGATCGGGTTGTCTACCGTATCAATGACGACCGACCATGCACGCCGCACGAAACGCTCGACGCCCGCGATATTGCGCGAGTTCCAAGGGCCGCCATGCTCCCAGGGTCCGATGAACATCAGGAAGAGGCGCACGACATCGGCTCCGAGTTTCGCTACGAGGTCATCCGGATCAACGACGTTTCCACGGCTCTTGGACATCTTCTCGTTGTCCTCACCGAGAATCATTCCCTGATTGAATAGCCGCTTAAACGGCTCGTCGAATCCGAGTAAACCGATGTCACGCATAGCTTTCGTGAAGAAACGAGCATAGAGCAAGTGCAGGATGGCGTGCTCGATCCCACCGGTATATTGGTCTAACGGCGCCCAGTAATCGACTTCGCCACGTTCGACTGGTATCTCGTCGTTGTGGGGACTCAAGAACCGATACATGTACCACGACGAGTCGACGAACGTGTCCATCGTGTCCGTTTCGCGCCGGGCAGGGCGACCACAGCTTGGACACGTTGTATTGACGAACCGTTCATCCGTCGTCAGGGGTGATTGACCCGTGGGCGTGAATTCCGAGTCCTCAGGCAATACCACCGGCAGTTGATCTTCGGGTACGGGTACAACCCCGCAGGTGTCGCAGTAAACGATCGGGAATGGAGTTCCCCAGTAGCGTTGGCGGGAGATGAGCCAGTCACGTAGACGATAGGTGATTTCACGCTGTCCAATTTCATTCTCGTCCAACCAGGAGATGACCTGCTTCACGGCCTCGCCTCCGGCTGTTGGCGTGCCGTCAAACTGATCGGAATGGGCCATGACGCCCTCACCAGTAAACGCTTCGGTCATCTCCGGCTCTTCAAGTTGCCCGTCCGCTGGCTGGATTACTACGACGATGGGCAGATCGAACTTCCGCGCGAACTCGAAGTCGCGCTGATCGTGGGCTGGAACGGCCATGATGGCGCCTGTCCCGTAGCCAGTCAGCACGTAGTCAGCGATCCAGATCGGAACTCGTTCGCCATTTACTGGATTGACCGCGTAAGAACCTATGAAGACGCCCGTCTTCTCCTTTACCGTCGACGTACGCTCAATCTCCGACTGTTTTCGCGCCTGCTCCACGTAGGCCGAAACCTCGGCCCTGCGATCGTCGGTCGTCAGTTTCTCGACGAGCGGATGCTCCGGCGCCAGGACCATAAATGTGGCGCCCCAAAGCGTATCGGGTCGCGTGGTGAAGATCTCAATGTCGTCACCCGACTCGGCACGGAACCGAACACGGGCGCCTTCGGAACGTCCGATCCAGTTGCGCTGCATTGTCTTCACCGGCTCGGGCCACTCGATCCCATCGTAGTTCAACAACTCGTCAGCGTACTTCGTGATACGAAAGAACCACTGCTCGAGATCGCGCCGGATAACTTCGGTATCACATCGTTCGCAACGACCATCGATGACCTGCTCGTTGGCGAGGACTGTCTGGCAATGGGGGCACCACCAGACCGCTGCGTTGGCCCGATAGGCCAAACCTTCACGATAGAACTGCAGGAACATCCACTGGTTCCAGCGATAGTATTCTGGCGTACAGGTAACGACCTCGCGGGTCCAGTCGAACATAGTGCCCATGGTGCGCATCTGCCGCTTCATTCGCTGGATGTTCGTCATCGTCCAGTTGTACGGATGGATTCCGCGCTTGATCGCTGCGTTCTCGGCAGGCAGACCGAAGGCGTCGAAACCCATGGGAAACAGCACGTTGTAGCCGCGCATGCGGCGGAATCGTGCAGCGGCGTCCGATGGCGTCATGGCGTACCAGTGCCCAATATGGAGATCGCCCGATGGATATGGGTACATCGTCACGTGATACCACTTGGGTCGATCCGGGTCCCTGGCGACTTCGTAAAGGCGAGCTTCTTCCCAGACCTGCTGCCATTTCTTTTCGATCGCGTCCGGGTCGTAGCGCTCGGATCGCACGGTTGGCTGAGTCGTCGCCATTTCATCCTCCGATGCCGCTCACACTCTCGTGGAGATGATTCGTTTCGAACCAAGAAACGAAAAAGAGCCTTCATCCCAATCCAGGGACGAAAGCTCGGCTTCCGCGGTACCACCCCGCTTGATAGGTCACGTTGGTGGAGCTGAGGGGACTCGAACCCCTGACCCCAACACTGCCAGTGTTGTGCTCTCCCAGCTGAGCTACAGCCCCATGCCTATCCGCTTGTGACCCTATAACGGTGGTTAACCGGCCCCCGCTTCGACAACATTCACGTTCACGGGCGCAGCTCACGGGCGAGTTCGACCGATTCCACTGCTTCGCACCGTCCAGCAGTTCTCTGCGTATCCGGTCTACTACTCCCGGTCGTCGCCGAATCCACTATGAAATATGTGGAGAGCACAGGCCCTCCACCGCGAAAATGCTATCACAGGGCGCAAATTGGTGTCAAAAGAATGTAATGGTCACCGGTCGTGATCCGAACACCAGATTCGGCCATCACGGCGACATCCTCGTGCTAGGATTAGAATGGGTCAATTGCAGACCAACGCCGCGCACAATGTCGCAGCCGACGGCACACAGTGGGGCACCGTCGCGTGAGTTCGTACACTTCTGCTCACCATCTCAATCGGACAGTGAATCGGATGATTGTTGCAGCGCTGGCGATCATCCTCCTTGGCGTTGTCACACAAACAAAAACGTCGGCCGAGACGCCGCAGATCTACGCAGTTCACGTTAACGGTGTCATCAATTCTCTGTCTGCCAAACGAGTCACACAGACAGTCCAATCTGCTGAGTCGAATCACGCGACCGCGGTGTTAATCCAGATCAACTCACCGGGGGGCACCGAGAGTTCGGTTCAGGAAATCACGCGCAGCCTGTTAGCGGCGACGGTTCCCATCATCGTCTATGTCGATGACAATCCGCAGGCGGAAGCACTCTCCGGTGCGATGTTGATCACGCTAGCCGCGAACATCTCGGTGATGGGCCCTGGCGCGTCTATTGGAGCCGGGAACCCTGAGAGCCTGACGGACGCGGCATCGACAACTGACCAGCAAGACAGATTAGCCCAGATTCTCCAGATCGCAACCAACACCGCGTCGGCCCGCGACCGCAACACCGATTCAGTCACGTCGATGATCAAGAAGAATGCCGTCCTTACAGCGGACGAAGCCAAGTCACAGGGGATCACCGACCTAGTCGCATCGACCATGGAAGGGGTCCTGACCCAGGTGAACGGCAAGGAGGTTCAAACCCTGGCCGGCCCAGCGACGATCCAATCCGAAAGCGCGCGAATTGTCTGGCAGAAGGCGTCCTGGCGTGAGCTCATACTACAGAAAATAACCGACCCAAATGTCGCGTACATTCTCTTCAGTCTCGGAGCAATGTTGCTGCTCGTTGAACTGTTCAACCCGGGAAGGCTGATCGCTGGGATTCCAGGCATCGTTGCACTGGCCGCTGCCTTTGTTGCCTTCGGCAATATGCCGGTCTCCTGGCTCGGAGTGGGCTTGATGGCAGCGGCATTTCTTCTCTTTGTTCGTGAACTGTTTACGCCGAAACTGACCGTCGTTGGTCCAACTGGCGTCGTGTTATTTGTCATCGGATCCTTCACCCTCTACCGTCCGGTACGGCAGACGTCGGCGATCGTGCCATCTGTCGGCGTCTCCATCTGGGTCATCACACTCACCAGCGTGACGATAGTCGTTATCTTGTTGCTGATGATGCGCGCTATCTTCCGAGTACGACACGGTATGACGCCTGCGGCAGCGTCATGGCTAATCGGGGCGGACGGCATCGTGCTACAAGCGTTGCAGCCGCAAGGGGTGATTCGCGTTCGAGGGCAAGAATGGACAGCCGTTACTCAGGGCAAGGCTGCGAACGAGGGCGATCATGTGCGTGTGGAATCAATCGACTCAGGAGTGCTGCATGTCGTGCCGGCGAGCGGAGACCGTGACGTGAGTGGTGATATCGGCGAGACTCCGGCTGGCTCGCCTGATCCGTCCGCGAGTACCTAGCGCCTACAGTGACTGGCTGGTCCAGTCCATTTGGGGTCGATCAGTGTTCGCTGATACTCGCCCGCTCATACCGATCCAGTGCCAAGCGTATCGCGCCAACGTAGCGACAGAAGGCGCAAACGCACCCCTTGTGATGACCATCAGATTCGTTTGAGCGTGCCAGAACCAGATCATCTCGCTGCACTCGCGAGATTTCTAACTGAACACCACCTGCCAACGCACGATTGGTAACGTTTCGTGGATGGCGGCCCTCCAGTGGCGCCTTGGCTCTGCCAACGTGAAATCCGCAATCCGCCAGGGACTTCGCGACGTTGCGACGCAAAGCGAAGTTCTTTCCGCCGATCAGAGTCACCGGCGCGTTTGGGCGTCGACATCCGTGAACGGCCACAATTGCTTCCACGTCGCGCAAGACCTTTTCAAGAATCTGTTCGGAGAATCGAGTTGAGGTCACGTGCAGGCGGTTGTTGTTTGAACGCGCTTTTCCGGCAAAGCGATAGAATCGATGTTCGCTCCCGGCGATGGCGAACGCGAGTTCACCAGTGGCGGGTTCGATTCGGCCCGCGTGTGGCGCAATGACGGCAAGCCGACTATGCTCGGAAGTGCGCCAATCGATCTTGACGTATGGCGCCTCCACGGCCATGAGGCTGTTCACACTGGCGTAGACGTCTGGCACGTTGGCCCCAATCACGGTTCTATGTGCACATCAATATTCTCAGCTGACCATCTGCCAGCGCATCTCACGCGAATGTGATCGACTGACTCCCGATTTGCCGATCCGACGTGAAGTCCATCATACTTGAAGACTGTGAAGGGAGGGTTTTACCTTTGGCATCGACATTCTCATTCGATATCGTATCGGACTTCGACCAGCAAGAGCTGCGCAACGCAGTTGATCAGGCTGTGCGCGAGATCACGACCCGTTATGACCTGAAGGACTCGAAGACCGAGATCACCCAGGAAAAGGATCAACTGGTCATTTCGACGTCCAGCGAATTCACGCTGAGCTCCGTGACCGACATCCTGGAGACCCGTGTAGTTCGTCGCGGACTGTCACTCAAGATTCTCGATTACCAGCCAGAAGAGGACTCGAGCGGTGGTCGTGTACGGCAGGTTGTAAAACTACGGCGTGGAATTCCAGAGGTGCTGGCCAAACAGCTCGTAAAGGATATTCGAGCCGACCACAAGAAGGTCACTCCACAGATTCAGGGTGATGCCGTGCGAGTGACTTCAAAGAACAAAGACGAACTTCAGTCTGTTATTCAGTCGCTGAAATCGGCCGATCTCGATGTCGCGCTCCAATTCGTGAACTATCGGTAGGGCCGGCAAACGACGCTGAGAACGTAGCACCACCGCGAATAATCGCAATCGCTCTATTCTTGAGGTTCGACCAGGCCAGGTTGATCTGGGTTTAGAGCGACCGGCATTGCCGCGCCAGCGACTGACGGGGCTACCGAAATCGGAGGCGATTCCGTCTCGAGAATTGCGGCAGGAAGACTGGACTCGAGAGTGGGATGGTCGGGCGCCGATGAAGTCTCCTCGGCGTCAGGCCAGACACGCTGAAACATGACCCACTGCTCGGGAGTCTCTCTGATTTCGCGCTCGAAGACCTGAACGACACGGGCCATTGCCAGACTGATGTCGCGATCAGCATTGTCCGTCCGCTCGACGATGAACGGTTCCTCGACGGTAAGCACGTAACCGCTCGACAAACGCTTGGTGAAGACCAGGATGATCGGTGCTCCACTGTCGCGGGCGATTCGCGCCGGCCCGGACGGGAGCGTCGTCATCGTGCCAAAAAACTCAATCGGTATGCCGTTGTGAAAGAAGTCGCGATCGGCCAGAAGGCCGGCGAACTCGCCACGCCGAATCGCGGTGAGCATGAGTCTCACCCCACGCGAGTTGGCCTCCTCAATCACCTGCCCGTGACTTCGACGAAGCAACGACACCACTTGATAGACGAACTCGGGCACGGTTCGTGTCGTGAGCGGGATAATCGGGTAGCCATTCGTGTGTATCGCCTGGCCGGTATAGTCGAACGCGCCGAGATGCGCGCTGACGACAATGCCTCCCTTGCCCTCCGCACGCACTCGTTCAAGGCGATCCCAGCTCTCCTTCGAGCCATAAATAGCGGCACGAAGGTCATCGTCCGTGAGATGCGACACACGCATGAGATCGAAAAAATTGCGGGCGCTGTAGTGGAAGACTCGCCTGGCGAGACGGCGAACTTCAGGGCTCGTAGCGGAAAGTCCGGTGACATGAGAAAGGTTCAGTCGGACGTTCAAGCGGTATTTGGGTGTGAGCAGAAAAATGAGATCACCGCAGCGATCGGCCAACCAGTATCCAACTGCAACCGGAAGTAGCTCTCCGACTCTGCCGAGAGTCGTCGCCAATCTGAGCGCTACGCGGGCCTTGATACTTGGCCGACGATCTACCCAGCGTGCACCCATGCCCGTACCTCGTGAATCAAGCGGTCAACGGAATTCTTCGATCGGCCAGCCGAGTCGCTGAGCAATGAGTCGTAATCGCTCGTTGGGGTTGATGCAAACGGGATGACCAAACAGACTCAAGACCGGCTCGTCGGAATCATGATCCGCGTAGCAAAACGATCGCTGTAGCTCGATCTTGAACTCGCTCGCAAATCGTTGAATCAGTAACACCTTACCACTACCGTAGGGATGAGGTCCTATTAGTCGTCCCGTAAATCGCTGTCCGCGTGATTCAAGATTGCTGCAAATGACATGCTCGACGCCGAGCGCCGAGGCCATCGGCCCAATAATCTGCGGTATCGATCCAGAAAGCAGGACGGGATGATGCCCATCACCGAGATGCCGCTGAATGCGTTCAACACCTTTGCTTGAAAGCCGAGGGCGAATCTTTTCCTCGAAGCACCGGCTCCCCAGTTCGGAAATTAGTTCAACCGGGGCACCACGAAAGTAAGGGCGATGGCGCCGGGTCGCCACGATAGGATTATTGCGTCCCTTGACGGCAATGAAACGCACGGTCTCCAAAATGGAACGCATCCCAAGCACTCGTTCCTTGATGAGATAACTCAGGAACAGGCGCTCAGCGGTCGTATCAGGAAGCAAGGTCCGGTCGACATCGAAAACGGCGGCAATCATTCGGTTGTCTTCTTTGGCTGGCCGATGTAGTACATCGCATCGATTAGAACTGGTACGCCGCGAATAACGGTAAGCGAGAGCGCAGAGTAGACCATGACCCACCCGATGAATCGAATTGAGTCATGTGCGTAGAACCTGCCCAGTCCGCTGGCCGGCGCGATATGCGCGGCAAACAGGCTCGTCAAAAAGACGAAGCCGAGCGCCTTGGCAAACCCATAGAATGAGCGCATAAAACGAGATGCGGCGATGAATTGTGAGAGTGGGGTACGCATCATAGTCTTTTCACCGAACGCCGTCTTCCCGGCCGTATAGCTCATGCTGCGCATTGCATCTACAAAGAAGCCACGTGTCAGAACGAGCAGCGGCGCCCAGATTCCGATCAGACCGAGCTGGGCAAAGACGATCCAAAGTGCGTTCTCCACGACACGATCACCGGCGATGTCAATGACCGCTCCGAATTCGCTCTCCGACTGACGCTTCCGCGCCACGAAGCCATCAAGCCCATCGCTCGCAAAGATAATGCCAATCAATAATGTGCACCATGCCACCACCGAGAACGAGCGAGTGTAGATGAGGGCGATCGTGACAAACAGGAGGAGCAACCGACCAAACGTGATCAGGTTCGCCATGGCCCTCCCGCCCGGTTCTGATGAAAACCCCGACCGCTAATCCATCCGTCAGCGTCGCACGGCGGTTCGGCGCGAAGCAACAATGCCCGAGCCATTATAACAAAGCTAAATCGGCGATTTCGGCTACTCTTTGGCGGTTTTTTCGCGCCGAGTTGGGAACCCGTCAGCCACACACCAAGAGCATTCGAATTTTGTGACACTGACAGCGTCGACTATTTAATCAACGTGACAAGCGCGATCCAGGCGACGACCTGAACCAGACAAGAGGCCGCCAGCAAGAATCGGGCAGCGAAGCGGTCAAACGTCTCGATGCTCCACGAAAGAATGAAGTTTCCGATCGCCACCAGCGACGTAATAATCGGAATGATCCAGATCTCTCGTGGTGATCCAATCCGGTCGGGGTCTCCATTGACATTCCAATGCAACACGATCGACGGAGGCAGGCTATTGAATCGAAAAAGGATGAAGAGAATCATAGCCACGTTCAGTACGACCGCGATGCCGAGAAGGCTGAGTGCAATGGTGTCGTTCAAGATATGCGGGCGCGCCTGCGAGTCCATGCGATTACGTCGAGAGACAAATCGTTGCCGACGAGGCGCGTCAACAGGATCAGTGATTCCGACTTCATTGGCCTCAATCGGAATACTCGGTTGCGGCGCGACAGTCGGATACTGCATCGTCCAACCGGCCTGAGCCAATCGCTCCACGCTGTCACCCTGTTCTGGTCCGGCTGACTCACCGGTTCGGGCATAGTCGAGGGCACGCCGCAAACGCCCATATTCTTCGACGAACAGAACGGGACGCTCCGGCGAGATCGCAAACTGGCGATCCGCCGTGACGATCAGGAGCTGTCGTCGCACCGGCAGTGTCGCGATCACGGTGACAGGCCCTGAGGGACCAATCTCGGAACTGACGTAATACCCTGTCCAGAACCGGCGCCACCGGCCCGGATTGTCTCCCAGTCGATCGACGGCAGGAAGTATTTGCTGAATCGCGCCGAGATCGACAAGATGCTGCTGTCCTGCCCAGCGAATCTTCAGGTGGTCGGCCGAAAACTCATAGGTGATCGTAACGTAGCCATAAATCAGATATGCCAGCGCACCAAGAAGCGCAATCGATATGATCAGACCCAACCAGGCAACTGGCGCAGGAAGTGGCAGCGAGGAATGGCCGGTGATCAGCACCACACTGCCTCCGGCCAGAATCAGTGACAGCACCATACCGAAGACACCAATAAGCCCGCCTGGCGATGCAGCCGCTTGCCAGCGCGTAGCAATGTCTGTTCCTGGTACGGTCGTCGTGTTCACGGATAGTTCCCGTTGGGTCCCCAACCGTTAGACTGGGGTAAGCCAATCACGATAGGCTGAGACCTTGCCATGAACGATGTCCATGTATGTCTTCACCAGCGCCTTGGTCGTTTCGCCTATTGTGCCCGAACCGATCGGCCGGTGGTCAACCGTTATCACCGGCAAAACCTGTGCTCCGGTACCGCAGAAGAAGATCTCATCCGCGCCGTACAGCTCGCTCCGGTCGATCGAACGCTCGACCGTCTCGATTCCCAGTTCATTCTTGGCGAGCGTCATGATGGTGTCGCGCGTAATTCCCATCAAGATGTTGTCAGTCGGTGGCGGTGTCACCAGGCGCCCGTTCGACACAAGAAAGATGTTTTCGGCACTTCCTTCGGAGACATGACCATCATCCGTCAGCATGATCGATTCGTCGAATCCATTCAAGACTGCTTCAGATTTGGCCAACGCCGAGTTGACGTAGATACCGGTCAGCTTGGCGCGCGCCGGGGCCGCGTTGTCATCGATCCGTCGCCAGGAGCTAACCCCGACACTCAGTCCACCTGATGTCTCGACGTAGTCGCCAAAGGGGACCGAGAACATGACAAACGCGTCAGTGAGATTGTGAAGCCGGACGCCAATCAGCTCCGACGACTTGTAGGCCAGCGGGCGCACGTAGACGTCGGTTTTGAACCCGTTACGGCGCAGCAGATCGACACAGATCTCACTCAGTTGGTCAACGGTGTAATCCAGGTCGATCATGAGCACCCGACGGCTGTGCGCGAATCGCTCCAAATGCTCACGCAACCGGAATACGTTCAACTGATTCAGGTCAGAAGACCAGTAGGCCCGAATACCTTCGAAACAACCCGTTCCATAGTTGAAGGCGTGCGTCATAACGCCGACCTTGGCCTCGCTTAATGGAACGAACTCATCGTTGAAGTAGCAGACCATGGCTTCGCTCACACGATCCTCCCTTCGGTCACCTCAAATAGTCCGGGCTCTGTCTGTCGCGAAACAAACGTGACACCCGTCGTGATGACGGGTGTCACAGAGCTTCTACGGCGTCGGGGTAGCTGCCCCAGGAGTTGCCGCGCCGGGAGTTGCCGGCGGGGCCGGAGTTGGCGTTGGCGTCGGAAGCGGCGTCGGCGTCGGTGGCGCATCGGGCGGCGGAGCGAACTGCGTCTGCGGTGTCGGAGACGGTTCGGCCGCACTGATGTTCCAGTCGATCTTGGCGTTGTTCCGCTGCTGATCGAGCCAGTCGTTGACCTTGTTATTGCGAAGCTTCGTCAATGTTTCGGTCGTAACTGGTCGACTATCTTGCCGATCGAGCACAGTCACGATCTCCCAGCCGAATTTATCCTGGAATGGCTTGCTCACTTCACCGACTTTGAGCGCGAAAGCAACCTTGTCGAATTCCGACGTCATGACGCCTTCCGGAATCCAGCCGAGATCACCGCCATTGACGGCAGTCGTCGCGTCAGCGCTCTGCGCCTTGGCAACTTCGGCGAAACTCTTGCTCTTCAGTGCATCGTTCACGATCGAGTTCGCGGCCTCTTGTGTCGCCACGAGAATGTGTGCCGCGTGAATCTGAACGGTACGAGTCGGCACCTCAGATTCGAGCTTCTGTGAGATCTTCTGCCGGGCAAGGTTGGGTTTCAACACCAGCCGGCGGAAATCGGAAACGCTCATCCCGGCCTTCTTGAGCACGACACTCGTGTATTGCGAGAAATTCGACTCCGCGGTCGCCTTCGCCGCGTCCGGTGCCAACGTTGGTGTTGGTGACGGTGGGACCGGCGTTCCGGCTGATGGAGAAGCAGACGGCGTACCGTTGGCCGTCTCCGTAGCCGTGCTTGTGCTCGTTCCGGTGACTGCGGCCGTCGCCGTGGAAGATACAGTAGACGTAGCCGACGCGGCTGCGGTCGGGGACCCGGATGCTGCAGCCGTTGCCTGAGCCGCGGCCGTGGCTTGCTCCGCCGCCGTAGTCGCCTGCGCATTCGCCGTGGCAGTTGCCCACGCGGCAGCCGTCGGATCGATCGGCAATGTCGGGGTGGGGCTTCCTATCGGTGCAGGAGAGAACTGCTGGGCCTGGTATGCATCGAGTTCAGCGTTGGAGATCGAGATACCCAGCTCAGACATTCCATCGAGGACCAGCTGATCGTCAACCATCTGTTTGAGTGTGGTCGCGTCGACCGGGTCGGACTCAACGGTCTTCAACTGCGCCTGAGCTTGTTGTGCCAGGGTCTGATACTGAGTCGCCTGACTGCCGGTGGAGTATTGCGCGATCTGATTATATTGCGAGATCTGATTGATAAGGTCTACCTTCCGCACTTTCCAATAGTCAGCGCGGCTGATCTTGACCCCGTTTACCGAGGCCATCGCCTGGCCCGGGTAATAAATATATTGATAGAATGCGCCACCGGAGAGAACGACCACCAGGACAATGGCGGTAATCGAAATCCCTACAATGAGAAGTCGACGCTGCGCCTCCTCGCGCTCTCGACGAGAGACCCGATGAGTTGGGTTGCTTCTCCCGGTTACCGACGCAAACCAAATACGAAAACGGTCGAACATTCCGATGCTTTCGTCTCTCTGCTAACCACTGGCGGGCAGCTGGCGAGAGACACGCAGATCGTGCTTGCCGTTTCGGCAACACAAAGCATCTCTCAACCAGTTCCTGCCCGCTTCATCACACAAATTATTGGGCGAATGAGACCAGCGCGACGTGGCGCGCTCGCTTGATTGCCACAGCCAGCGCTCGCTGGTGCTTGGCGCATGTTCCGGTCTGCCGCCGGGGTTCGATCTTCCCACGATCGGACACGTAGCGACGCATCCGGCCGATATCCTTGTAGTCGATATCCTCGACCTGGTCCATGCAGAAATTGCAAACTTTGCGGCGTGGATAGTACCTACCGCCACCTCCGCCGCCACCAAATCGGCGGCGTGGACGATCGTCTGAACCTTCTCGGTCAGAACGCCCTCGCGGTCCCGAACTTCGTCGATCTGCAGACATTCAAACTCTCTCCATGCTTTAACGCGATCACCTACAGGACATTCGCGTTAGAACGGTACGTCGTCGAAATCTTCGTCAAATCGGTCGGATGTTTGCGACTCCTGCCCTCGCGATGAGGGCTCGCGGGAGCCGCCACTGGCTCGCTCGCCACGCGGCGTCAGAATAATGAGCTCGTTGGCGATGACGTCCACCGAGGTTCGCTCGGTGCCATCGTTACCAGTGTAGCGCCGGGTCTGCAGTCGACCTTCAACGTAGATCTGCGTACCTTTGCTCAGGTACTGATCGGTGATCTCCGCCAATCGATTCCAGCAGACGATGCGAAACCACTCCGTCTCGTCGGTCATCTCGCCTTCCGACGATCGTCGTCGGCGATTAACCGCCAGGGAGAAGTCGGTTACTGGTGTACCGCTCGGAGTGAACCGCATTTCAGGGTCGCGGCCGAGATTGCCGATGAGCATGATTTTATTGAGACCCCGCGACATATTGACACTCCAATCTGAAAGGGCTGAGCGGCACGCGCGCTAAACGGGCAGCACGCTAGTCAGTCTCTTCTGACTCTTCGTCCTTCTTCTTCTCTTCCTCGTCGTCTTTTGCTTCAGCTTCATCAGGTGCTTCCGATTCAGAACCTTCGGATTCTTTCGACTCCGACTCTTCTGTCTCGCCTGCCTCAGACTCAGAATCTGCAGCGGACTCGCCAGCTTCGGATTCCGCCTCAGACTCCTCAGGAGATTCTTCTTCCTCTTCGACATGGAGCTTGTCCTGCCGGACGAGGAGATAACGAATGATGCGTTCGTCTAGTTTCAGCTCGCGCTCCATCTCGGTCAAGATCGAGGGGGCGGCAAGAAACTGGAAGAGCACATAGGTTGCATCACGAAACCGCTGAATAGGATACGCGAGGCGTCGTCGTCCCCAGGGTGTGTCATTCTTGATATAGGTGATCTCAGCCCCGGGAGCGGTAATGTATCCGCCGACTGCGTCGATGGCGGCGGTCAAAGCCTCGTCGGTCACTTCAGGGTTGATGAGGACCATCAATTCGTAACCACGAGGCGCACGGTGGAACTCTCGCAACGATTCCCCCTTTCTACGGGTTCACGCTGGTTCGCCGCCGGACCGTTGCTATCCGGTTTGGACGCAGCGCAGAAAGGCCACAAGCCGGGACAAACCGCCCGGCGCATCCGGCAACTGCATTGGCCGGAAACTGGTCGATTATAACATCGAGGAATGCGATGGGACAGAACGAGCGGCAAACCCGCACGTTCACCGGGATGTCTATTCGCCGTGAATCGCACCGGCCGCGGGCCGGTTCTACGAATCGGCTGGCTCAGGGTCTAACGCGACTCCACACTTGGGACACCATTTCGCGCCCGGCAGCGTCACCGTGCCGCACTTCGGACAAACCCGCATTTCCTCCTCAACCCGCTTGCCACAGAAGGCGCAGAACTCCGCGTCGACCTGAAGCGGCTTGCCACAATAGGGACAGGTTCCCTCAACACCTGGCTGGATACCAAGTTGCGCTTCAAGTTCCGCGATTCGTCGCTGATGCTCCAATGGGTATTTCTTCCGTTGCTCGAGATAGCCGCGACCGTACTGAAAGACGCCAAACAACGGATAGAGCAGGAAGATGAACGGGAAGGCACAGAAGAAAATTAGCACAGCCACAGCGCAGCCGAAGGCTTGATTCTGGCCCTGTCCGAGCAAGCGGTGAGCCGAGATCGCCCGCACGAAGCCACCCAAATTCAAGGCAAGCAAGCTGACGAAGACAGTCGCATAGACCAGCATGCCCACCATTCCGAGCGTTCCGATCTCCGATTGCCCGTCCGGCCCGGTGTTGTTGTCGAATATCACCGCCGCGATGCCGAACACCACGCCGCAGGCGAGGAGCGCGAGCACCCATCCGTAATACCGGCGGGAAGCCTCAACAGTGGAAGGAGCCGCCGTCGTTTCTGGTGCAGTCATCTTCCGTTTCCACGCACGAGCGCCACGAATCGTAATCGTACCCGTGGCGACATCATACAACGTGCAATGAGGCGGTCAATTCGGGAGCGTTTTCGAAAGCGGCTGGCGGGGACACTGGAGCCGAATCACGTCGTCGTCAACGCGGCGCTTCAACGACCACCGAGGCCACCGACAAGTGACCTGCGAACACGAATTGCGTCCGAATCGCAACGTCGCCGACGGCAACGGAAAGCCGTCTGAACCGCCGACCGTCGTGACCCACCCCCGTTTGTTGGACCAGCCATTGTGAGAATCTAGCCATCGAAAATTGATGGAATGATCGAAGATGGCTCTGGTACACCGCGTCTGGTGTCTGGTAGCCGAGACCACTATGCGGTCGACACTGGTTGATGTGGCTTCGTCGATCGCCACCGATTATCCACAGTTCGGCGTGCGCGACGAAGCTAGCCTCTTCGACCTCTTCGGTGAGCTCTGGGCGAGGTAGACATGCCCCGCTGTATCGCGGCCGTGCCGCGAGGCGTCTCTGCGCAACACGTACGACGCTCACCGGGTAGCCGATATTAGCCATCGACCGCGGAGAGCGGAGAACGAAGTTCAGAATATAGCGGGGTACAGCTTTGGACACTTCAGCCAGCGTGGAGACCAACAACACTCACAACAGCCCTCGGTCACCAATCGAAATGTTTATATTGGGGGACATAAATGGGAACGATCAAACTGGAACTCTTAGATCGCTTCTCTTGTTCCGTTTCGTGAACGAACGCGATTAAGTGGATCGCCGCATTGCGTACGAAGTGCATGAGGCTGATCGTTTGGCTTTCGAGATCACGTGCCGAGATGTGGTAATGAGCTCCGTCTGTCTCGCTGTCCCACGACACCCCTTCGTTGTGGGGAATCAAGTATCGATGGGCGAGGAGGTTTCTGATTTCCCAGAACCGCTGGAAGTAACCGCCCTTCCTCATGTCTCGGGCCATGTCAAGGAGCGCGAACAAATGATAACTCTTCGAATTTACGACTTCTTGGCGAGGTTGGGATGTCGTTCCTCTCCCCGTCCACCAGATTGACTGGAAGTCGACTTGATGTTCCTTAAGGTCGTCCGGGTTGACCTTGAGGTACACGTACACAAAGAACGCGATTCGATCCAGGACGTCATAGGCACCTCGGAACGCGCTCTTGTACCGGCCGACCGATAGCCCGTACACACCGTAATCCAAGTTGTCGGTGTAATTTGTCATTTCATCGTATTCCAGGAGGCGATACGCTGGGTGGCCCGCCTCGAACAAGAGCAGGCGAGCCGTCGCGTACTGTTCTTTGATTTCATTCAACGTCCGCGAGAGATACGTGAAAGTGGTCGTGTCGTCGACGGGCGTCGTCAATGTAAAACCCAGGCCGTCTGATGCAACACTGCTGAAATGATGATCAAACAATGCCAGACTCAAAAAGAGTCCGTGACGTAAACAAAATTCGGCGTACTGCTGGAGCCGTTTGGTCCTGTAACGGTGCGGTGGAGTTTTCTCGTTTCGCGGATCCGTGTCCACGTTCTCGAACGACTGGGCCAGCCGCTGTCTGACAGCTGAGAAATACTGGCGGGCGTGCCCCTCACCGATCGCTTCGAGCGCATCACCTTCTAATGCCTTGTCAAGACAGTCGCGAGCGTCGAGCTGAAGTACCCAATTGCGAACAACTCGAGACAGTCTGACCTCCTCAACGCCAAGATTGCCCCATGCCATCGGCTGATTCGGCACATCGCGTAGTGCTATTTTATACTCATCAATTGCGTCCAAGGTTCGCCCGAGAGACGCGAGGCAGTTGCCGAAATTAATCCGAAGCCGCGCGCGTTCTGGCGCATCGAGCTTCGCGATGTCAGCGTACGCTTTTCGATACAATTCTTTTGCATCTAGAAGTGGACTCTTAATCGGATCAAATACAAAATCAGACTTTTGACGCGCTACCAGATCGAGAGTGGAAAACCCGTTCGCCAGATTGTAGCAATACATCGGATGAGCGCGCTCAGGTTGTGATTGGAGCACGCTGATCCCTTCCTCCACCAGTTCTTCGGTCAAGAGAGCGGCCCCGATGTCGATCAGTATTCCCCCTCGCGTCCTAAGCAGGTCTTGGTCTTGAGGGAAGGTGCGGTCGTAGTCCCGAAGCATCCGAAGTGCAGTTGCTGGATCGGTGCCAACTTTGTCATGCAATAGGCGTAGATCGTTCATTGACACTGTCATAAGTCGACTAGCCCCTCCGTGAAGGCAATACAACCACACAGGACAAGCTATCAGTTCCCTTACTTGGGTTGTTCAAACACGCGTGATTCGAGTGTTCTTACGTTCCGAAGCAGACACTAACTCACTCATGTAGTCGTCCTGTATTGTACCGATTTGGTTTGTTGGGTTGGGTGGCCACACCGGATCCTAAGCGCGTCATAACCCCCCTCTGCATTGGCGCTCTTTGCAGGGGGTTCCTATACTTGTAATCAGTCCGTCCGCTGGCGCTGCCCGTTCTTCACCGCAGTAAACGAGTGACGTCCGGATCTTGGTTCCTCGCGCTAGGAGCATAGGTGCATTCCTCCCACCGGTCGGTGAGAGCTGCCGCGTGGCTTCTCGGCCTCCTCCTGTTGCTGCCTGCGTGCGTGATCGGCTCCTCCACACCCATTGCGACGGCCAGCCCGAGCGCGGCGACACCAGGCACAGCCGAGCCCACCGTCAAGCCGGAAAAGGGCGGCACCCTCGTAGTGGCGATGCCGGTTGAGCCGGATATCCTCAATTTCACCCTCAGCAACAATCCGTCCACGCTCGACATTCTGAGCGCTCTCGACGCACGCATGATCCGGATCCGAGACGACGGGACCTACGAACCACAGCTTCTTACCGATGTACCAACGCTCGGCAACAACGACATCTCCCCGGATGGGCTCACCTGGATCATTCACTTCAAGCCGAAACTGGAATGGTCCGATGGAAAGCCGCTGGACGCGCGCGATTTCCGCTTCACCTGGAAGACGGTGACAAACTCGAGCTATCCGGCAATTCGGCGCGATGGCTGGAGCGACATCGCAGGCGTTGCGCTCAGCCCGGATAACCTCACTGCTACCCTTTCGCTCAATCAGCCGTCAGGGGAGTTGCTCGATATGATCCTCGCCGGCGGGAGCGAATCCCCAGCCGGCTTCCTATTGCCTCAGCACATTTTCGAAGACGTTCCGGTAGCGGAGATCGCCCGTTCCCCGTACGGCGACGCCGATCATGTCGGCAGCGGGCCGTTCGTGATCTCGAAATGGACCCAGGGCGACCAGATCGCCATGGAGAGAAACGATCACTACTTCGGGACCGCGGCTCGACTCGACAAGCTGGTGCTCCGGTTTGTCTCCGATTCTCGTGATGTTATGTCGAGTCTTTCCACTGGTGAGCTCGACGTTGGGGTCGATCTGCCCGAGACGTCGGTGGTGGACCTTCGTCAGATTCCCAACGTCAACGAGGAGATCACGACCAAAGCCGGCGCGGTCGACATTCTCGCCATCAATCTGAACGATCCAGAGAATCTGACTCGCGCGAATCCGATCTTGTCGGATCTCGGAGTGCGACGAGCGATGATCCTCGGATTCAACCGGCAAAAGATCGTCGACGAGTTCCTGAATGGCCAGACCTCGGTCGCCACCACTCCGCTCGATTTCACGCGGTGGGCCGCGACCGATCTCAAACCCGTCGCCTATGACCCAGCCGAGGCTCGCCAGGCGTTAGACGTCGCAGGTTGGAAAACCCAGAGTGATGGTGTTCGGGCCAAGGACGGTCTCCGCCTGAGCTTCACCCTCACCGCTGTGCAAGGTGACAGTCCGCAAGTGGTGCTCGAACAGCGGATCGAGAAGGCGTTCATCTCAGATATGGCGTCGATCGGGATCCAGGTGGAGCTACGCGCTGTCTCAGACACGGAGCTCAATGCGGACCTCAAGTCACAAGGCATTCTCGCCAACCGCTCCTTCGACGTGGTCTCGCTGGAACAGGATCAACGCTCCGAGCTGCCCGAGTTCATCTGGCGTTTCGACAGCCTGAACATCCCTTCTCAGCTCAAACCCGTGGGTGGCAACGTGATGGGCTATACCAGTCTTGTCGTTGATTCCGCGATCGAAGGACAGAGCCGGGCTGTCGACCAGCAGTCGCGTATCGAGTTCATCTACGCCGCGCAGCGTGCCATCTATCGGGATCTCCCGGTGATTCCGATCTACGACCACTTCGAGGTAGATGCGAGCCGATCCTACGTGAACGGGCTCCAGCCGGGAGCGATATCCGGTCTCTGGTGGAACGTTGAAGACTGGTGGGTGAACCGGAACGAAGCGGTGCCGTAGACACCAACACACATTCGTCGTTTCGCTACGGCGAAAGCGCAAGCTCGGTGCCAGTTTTCATGTCACTATTCGTATTCCTGGCGGGGCTGGTGAACGTCAGCGCTTGTCAGGCTGACCAACTGGTTGCAGGACGGTCGCACCTTCATACTCAATGTCGAGCAGATGAGCGCTGCCCGGCACCTGGATGCCCGCGGCAACTCGATCGAGCACCGCCATCACCGCAGTCGCGTGCTCCGCATCGACAAATGAAAGGACCGACGGGCCGGCGCCACTCAGGCAAGCTCCATATGCCCCGGCATCGACCGCCGCCTCTATCATTGGCTCGACATGCGGAAAGAGTGTGGACCGATAGGGCTGGTGCAACGAGTCGTGCATGGCCTCTCCGAATGCCGCAAAATCTCCCTGTATCAGCGCCAGGACCAGAAGCGCGACGCGCCCAACGTTCCCAACGGCATCATGTCGTGGGATCAGATCCGGAACGACCGCACGCGCATCGGCCGTGAAGGCCAACGCGTCCGGAATGAAGACGACGACACGCAGGTCGCCGCTTACCGGAATCCGGCGGAACAGGACGCCTCGATCGGTCATCAGCGACAGCGTCACACCACCAAACAACGATGCAGAGACGTTGTCACCATGGCCCTCAACGCCGGTCGCGAGCTCGAAGAGTCGTTGATCGGAGAGCGGTTGATCCATCAGTTGGTTGCCGGCAACCAGACCAGCAACGAGTGCCGTCGCCGAACTTCCCAGTCCACGTGCGACCGGAATCTCGGAGGTTACGTGCGACTCGGCAACCTGGTTCGGGCCGTCCGGCCGCCTCGGCGGCGATCTGGATCCCACGGGCGATCAGATTGTCGCCACCACCGAGATCCGGGCCACCTTCGATGCTGATTCCCTTTTCCACCGATTCAACATCCAGCTCGGTGAAATAGTTGAGCGCGACGGCCAGCGTATCGAATCCTGAGCCGAGATTCGCGCTCGAGGCGGGAACCTTAACGTTGAAGCGCACTGGCGAGCACCCCCTCTAGCGCGGCGAGCGTTGGATCGATGACGACCGGGTGGTTGGCAAGCGGCCGGTGTTCGGAGCCGCTCCCCAGATGATAGTCAATGACGACGTCAGCGTCCTTCATCAAGTGACCAGTCAGGACACCCGCGACAAAGGCGGACTGTGGAATCACGCCCGCCAGTCGAAGCTTCCGCAGACCCGCCAGCGTGGCGGCTGAGGCCGGCTCACAGCCGATTCCGGCGCGATCGATCATCGCCTTGGCATCCAGAAGCTCATCATCGGTCACCGCTTCGACCACGCCGTCGGTCTGTTCGATCGTACGTTTCGCCCGCGTGTAGCTGACCGGGTCACCGATCCGGATCGCGGAGGCGACGGTCTCCGCCTGGACCGGCTCATAGCTCCGAAACCCGCTAACGTACGCTTCGTAGAACGGTGCCGCTCCGGCCGCCTGAATCACGGCAACGCGCGGCGGCGACGTGATAATGCCAGCCGTGGTGAGGTCGGTAAGCGCGCGTCCCAGCGCGCTCGAGTTCCCCAGGTTTCCGCCCGGAAGAACGATCCAGTCGGGTAGCTTCCACTCAAGCTGCTGCAGAAGGTCGTAGAAGATGGTCTTTTGTCCCTCGAGCCGGAACGGGTTGATCGAGTTGAGCAGATAGATATCATAGGCCGTGCTCGCTTCTTGCACGAGCTTCATCGCCGCATCAAAATCACCCCGCACCTGAACGATTTTCGCGCCGTAGGCGATCGTCTGACCGAGCTTGGCGGCGGAAATCTTTCCCTCGGGGATGAAAACGATCGCCGGGATTCCGGCAAGCGCGGCGTATGACGCCACCGACGCTGACGTGTTGCCGGTCGAGGCACAGGCGACGAGTTTCGCGCCGACCCAACTCGCATGACTCGTGGCGACGGTCATGCCTCGATCCTTGAAGGACCCGGTCGGGTTCTCACCCTCGTGCTTCAACACCAATCGATCGACGCCTGCCCAGCCCGCGAGGTCGCTGGACTCATAAAGATTCGTGTTGCCTTCCGGCTTCGAGACCACGGAATCCTCAGGGATGGTTGGCAACAGCTCGCGAAAACGCCAAACGCCGCTCTGGTCAAGACGCTTCCGGCTTCCCAAGCGATCATCAAACCGCTCGGTCGAGATCGCGCCGCTCAGTGCCAAATCGACATCGAGCAAGCCTCCGCAGTCACATCGATTTCGCACTTCACTGGCCGGAAATTGCCGTCCGCAGTCAATACACCGAAGAAACACGTATGGTCCTTTCGCGGCGCCGGTCGCTCGCAGCAAGAAGGCACAGGCGCTGCCTGTGCCTTCTTGGTTCGGCTCTCTTGAACGACGACTGGGCGCCTAGCTCATTCGCCGTGGGTCGAGCGCATCGCGCAACCCGTCTCCAACATAGTTGATGCAGAGCACCGTCAAGAAGATCGCCATACCAGGGAAGATAACCATGTACGGCGCAATCTGAACGAAGTCCTGCGCGTTGTTCAGCAGGCGGCCCCAAGTCGGTGTGTCGGGCGGGAAGCCGAGACCCAGGAACGAGAGGGTGGACTCGGTGATGATCGCCTGAGCGACACCGAGCGTCGCGGCCACGATAACCGGGCTCAGGACGTTCGGCAGAATGTGCTTGAAGATGATCGACGGGGTAGAGACTCCGACGCTACGCGCCGCCTCGATGAACTCTTTCTCTTTGATCGAGAGGAATGAACCACGCACGAGGCGCGACACCGGCATCCAGTTGAGCGCACCGATGATGGACACAATGAGCAGGAACGTGCCCATCACGATACCGAACCGGGCACGCATCGAGTCCTGGAACAGGTAGATGACCAAGAGCAACAGCGGCAGAGTCGGCAGTGAAATGAACATGTCGGTGATACGCATCAGGACTGAATCGATGAATCCGCCAAAGTAACCCGCTATCGCACCCACCAGTGTGCCGAGCGTAATGGCCACCAACGCGGAAACAATTCCGACTGCGATCGATACGCGACCGCCCCAAAGCACGCGAGCGAAACCATCATGGCCAAGATCGTCGGTTCCCATAGGATGCGCGAACGATGGCCCTTTGTACGAATCAGCGAAACTGAAGGCCAGGTAGTTATGTCCCCACAGCGGGTACCCGACGAGAGTCGCCAGCACGATAAGGACCAGAATGACAAGTCCGCCCATTGCAAGACGATGCCGTCGAAACTGCCGAAACGCATCACTCCAAAGAGATCGCGCCTTTTTTGAACGCAGCTCGGTTAGAGCCGCAATACTTGCAGCACCCGCCTCCGAAGACGACTGGGCTGTCTGCTCCGTGACCTCTGACATTAGGAACGCCTCCTCACAGCCAAACCCAGCGGCCTACGAGTATTTGATACGTGGATCGAACACTCCGTACAAGATGTCCGCAACAAGGTTGAACACCACTACAAGAACCGAGAATATGAACGCGATCGCCATTACTACGGGCGTATCACTGTCGTGGATTGCGGTGATGAGCAACGAGCCAATTCCCGGAACGCGGAAAATTTGCTCGGTCACAACAGCGCCGGTGAAGACCCCTGGGACGCCAAGGGCGATGATCGTAATGACTGGGATCAACGCATTCCGGAGGGCGTGGCGGTTAATCACCGAACCCTCATGCAGGCCCTTTGCACGCGCCGTGCGAACGTAGTCCTGGTGAATGACCTCGAGCATCGACGCCCGGATATAGCGGGCGAGGGTAGCAGTCTGGAACAGGGCGAGCACCGTGATCGGCATCAACGCCTGTTTAATATGCTCCCACGCACCAAGTAATCCGGGCGTGTCTATATTCGACCTGTAGATCATCGGGAACCACCCTAATTTGATGGTGAAAAACAGGATGAACAACAGGCCCGTGAAGAACGTCGGTAACGAGAACCCAATAAACGAGACCGTCGTAGCGATGTTGTCAAACAACGAGTATTGCTTCACCGCCCCAAGGATCCCGACTGGTATAGCCAGCAAGATAGAAATCACATACGACGTTCCAATGATCGCCAGTGTGATCGGTAGTCGTTGCTTGATCTGATCCATGACTGGGGAGCGGCTGCGGAAGGAATAACCAAAATCACCGTGGAGAACTGATGTGAACCATTTCGCGTAACGAACTGGAATCGGGTCATCCAATCCCATGCTGTGCCGGATCCTCTGCCGAACCGCTGGGGGTATCGATGGGTTCTGGGCAAACTCCGCTAGTGGATCACCGGGGGCAAGTGCCAGCACGGTGAAGATAACCATGCTAATGGCAATCAAGGTAGGCACGGCCACGAGAGTGCGCCGAATCAGGTACCTTGTCATGGATCTCTCTTCTCCCCACTTGTGCTAATGCCAGATTACCTGACGACTCACGGGTGTGAGACGAGTCTTGATCAGAGTGTATCGGTTATCGCTCGCCAATAGAGGCCATCATATCATGCACAAAGACCGATCGTCACCCCATCGAAACTCCGTCTGATTCACGTTCCCGAGAAGTCATCTCGTTCTCGGCGGGGCTCGAACTACGGCCCCAGTGTCGCAGGGACGTGGTTCGTGACAGCGTCGACTGATGCATTTGTCGTATACAACGACGGCGCGGGATCGGGTCCCGCGCCGTCGTCAACCACCGAACGAAGACGGCTTGAGTGGGAACGCTAGCTCTCCATCGTCCAGTTCGCGATATTCCAAAGCTGCGATACCCACGGCGAGAGATTCAGATTCTTGAGCTTCTTGCTCACACCCTGTGCGTTGTTACGCTGAATCAACGGGATCTCGACCACCTGATTGACGACAAGATCATTCATGGTGGTGAAGAGGGGCGCTTGCTTCGCGGGATCGAGCTCTGTCTGAGCATCTGTATATGCCTTGTCGTAGTCGGCATTCGTCCAACGTTCGACGTTGCTCCCGGCCCATGAGTTCGACTTCTGGGCGAGGTTCTTCGGAATCGCCGTACCAGGAGACCATATAGTCGAGCGGGTATGGCGTCGTCGGACCGTTCGTGTACATCTCGATGTCGGCATAGAAATGCGAGGCAGTCTCAACATTTCCTGCATCCGACGAAAAGTAGACACTCGCGTCGATCGACTTGATGGTGACATCAACACCGATCTGAGCAAAGCCCTGCTTGACGATCTCTTGCTCGTTCTGACGGAGAGAATTTACCGATGTCTGGTACACGATCTTCGTCTGGACACCACCCTTTTCTCGAACGCTGCCGTTCTTCACCCAGCCGGCGTCGTCCATCAGCTTGTTCGCGGCCGCGATGTCGAACTTCCAGCTGGTGTTCTTCGAAGCGAAGGCGGTTGGAGCAACGAGAATATTTGATGTCGCGTTGCCTGTTTCGCCATAGAGCTTGGTCGCCATGACATCGCGCTGAATAGCCAGCGCGTAGGCCTGACGCACCTTCAGATCGGCTTGGAATGGATGCGGCGCTTCGAGGCTCGACTTCTCGCCATTGACGTCCTTGTTCGGGTCGGTCATGTTGACGAGAATACGCTCGACTCCGGTTCCCGGCGACACGTTGACATCGCCAGGGTTGGAATCTGCTCTGAGCGATTGCAGTACGTCCCACTGTACCTGCAGATTCCAGGCGTAATCGACCTCGCCGGTCTGAATGGCAGCCCGGGCCGCACTACCGGCGTCTCCGCCACCCTTCAGATAAACCGACTTGAAGAACGGCTTATCTGCATCTCGAAACTTCTCGTTCATCGAATATGCAACGTGGTCACCAGACTGAAATTCGTCGACGACATATGGTCCGGTGCCGATCGGCTTGAGATTAAAGGGCGATGTCCGCGCAGTCGCGCCGATCGAGTCCTTCAGAATGTGCTGCGGCAGGATGCGTCCGTAGTCACCGCAAAACACGCCAAACCACCCCGGCGTCGGCTTTTTGAAGCCGATCTTGACCGTGTTGGCATCAACGGACTCGACCGAGTCGATCACTACGTAGTTGCCACTCGTCGTGGCAGCGGTTGCCTCATTGGTGACGTAATCGTAGGTGAACTTGACGTCATCAGCCGTGAACGGTTCTCCGTCAGACCAGGTAACGCCCTTCTTCAGCTTCCAGGTGACACTCATGCCGTCCTTGGCAACGCCACCGTTGTCGAGACTCGGAATCTCGGCGGCAAGAATTGCGGCCATGTTCCCGTCCGGGTCAAAGTCTGCGAGAGGTTCAAGAACCAGGCGAGAAGCGTCATAGTCCTTCGTTCCCTGTGCCAGGTGGGAATTGAGAATGGTAGGAGCCTGCCACCACAGCAAATTCAGCTTGTCGCCCTTGCCGCGCCCGCCCGATGCCGCGGTAGTTGCCGTTGATGCGGCGGTGGTTGCGGCTGACGTAGCCGCCGAGGTCGCGGCTGGAGTCGTGGCGCCGCCACTACTTGTAGTAGCGGTTGCGGCCGACGTCGAGGCCGGTGCGGTCGTCGGCGTTGACTTCGACGAACTGCCACAAGCGGCTAACAGCGCGGCAATTGCCGGAGCCGCCAGGCCCATTGCGGCCGCGCGTTTCAGTACCTGACGACGCGACATTGCGCCGGAAATGGCCTCCTCGTACAGACTTCGAAGGTTCTGGTCTTCCATTCGGGTTCTCCTCCTACAGCGGTGGCGAATACGCCACAACCCACTGGATAAAGACTCATGAATTGTCGAGTTATTTCCAGGTAGTACAACGGGCTGAGGAACCGCACCTCCTTACCTTTTCCGTCACGCTTAACTGCGCCATCGGAAGGTCGCGTCTCTGCTCGCGGCCCAACCATCACAGATCGGCGAGATTCAGTTTAGACGTCGTGATTTCACGGAGAACAACGGACGTATTCTAGTTTTCGTAAATTCGTATGTCAAGTGCATGTACGTTCTCGGGCTGTGGCAACTTCCGCTTTATGAATCAACACGTACACGACTAAACCCTGTTCCAACGTGATCTACACCCAACCAGGACAGGGGACTTCATTGCAGACGAAGGGCACGGGTCTTATCAAGATCTACGTCAAATGTGTCGGATCGGATCGCAACGCCATAGATCTCAGCGGCAGCCTCGATCGATACCAGGCCGTCGATCACGTCTTCGCGGACACGTTCTGGGTCACGCAACGATGGATCGAAGTAACCACCGCCACCGGGAAGTCTGAACGTTATCACCGCGTCCGGCTGGTATTCTCGGGCACCCTTGGTGTCGAAGCTTGTGCCGTCGTCTATCTCGATCGCGCCAAAGGCGCCTGGCTGTCCACCGTCATAGCCTGCAGCCTGAAATTTGGTGCGATCGAACAATGGAGACAACGTGAACGGACGATCGGTACGCACCGTGACGCGCATCTCCTGTCCGCACCCGCCGCGAAACTTTCCAGCGCCCCCAGAATCGGTGACGAGTTCGCGCGACCGAAACACGACCGGCGATAGGCTCTCTATGACTTCGGTTGGAACTCCTGCCACTCCGCTCGGGAACGCAGTCGCGCTGATTCCGTCCTTGGTCGGACGGGCTCCCGTACCACCGGATGAGAACCAGATGTAGGTCCATGTTTCACCTTCGTCACTGGTGCCGGTGAATTGCATCGACCAGATGTTGGCAGCGCCTTCCGCCATCACGCGATTGGGCAAAACCGGCGCGAGTGCGCCGAAAATCGCTCCGGGGAGAAAATGTCCAATGACATGACGTCCAGCGACCGGGGCTGGTGGAAGGGCGTTGAGAATCGACCGAGGCGGAGCCGACACGGTCACCGGCCGAAAGCTCCCCTCGTTGTTCGGAACGTCGGGCGCCAGAGCGCACTTGAGCGCGTAGGTGGTGTAGGCATGCGTGTAGTTGAGCACGACGTTTATGCCGCGGATACTCTCCGAACTACTACCAGACCAGTCGACGTGAATCGAATCACCTGACTTGATGATCTTCACGTGCAGACGGACGGGGCCCTCGTATCCATCCGAAAAGACTTCATTCTCATACTCTCCGTCTGGTACCTGGCTGATCGCAGCGCGCATCGCTCGCTCCGAGCGATCGATAATCTCATCGGCCAGATTGGTAATGTCCTCCAGGCCGAACTCTTCCATGAACTCAATGAGGTGACGCCCGCCAACATCATTGGCGGCAACCTGAGCATGAATGTCGCCAAGTACTGGCTCAGGAGTGCGGACGTTGGCAGCGAGAATCTTGCTGAGTTCTGAATTTGGTTGCCCGGCGATAAACAATTTGGTGATTGGGACATAGAGTCCCTCTTCAAACATCGAATGTGCATCGGTGCCGTAAACTCGCCCTCCAATATCGAGCACGTGACACGTGTTCCCAAAGAAGGCAACAAGCTTCTCATCCTTGAATATTGGAGTTATCACGGTGAAATCATGGAGATGACCAGAAGTCTTCTGTGGGTCATTAGTGATCATCACGTCGCCGGGAACGAGTGTCTCTGGAGGGTAAACAGCCAGGAAATGGTGAATGCAGGTCGCCATCGAGTTAATGTGGCCGGGCGTGCCGGTAACGGCCTGCGCAATCATGTTGCCGCGCGTGTCAAATACACCAGCCGAAAGGTCGCCCGACTCACGCACGATCGTCGTGAAGGATGTTCGCATGAGCGCCGCGGCCTGTTCGTTGACGGTCGCGACCAGTCGGTTCCAGAACACCTCAAGCGTGATCGGATCTATTCGTGTCTCCCCTGTAGTCGCGTTCACCACCACTGTCCTCCAAGGAAAGAATGTCGAGACATCGCGTCTCCGTCTTTTGTCCGGCCGCTGGATCGAGTCGTCAATGCTCCGTCATGTCGACGACGAGATTCCGAAACTCGTCAACTTTTGCGGTCGCATTCGCACCAAGCACGAAGGTCGATTCGCGTTCTTCAACGATCGCCGGACCGTCGATTCTGTCACCTGGACGAAGCCGGTATCGATCGTACACAGGAGTAGAAGAAAAGACTCTCGAATCTGGGTCGTAGACGTCTCGATACCCTTTTGTTGCGCCATCGCCGGGATTGACGTGATCACCTTCGAGAGCTATCGACGGAATGGTAGGTATTGGACCGGTGACTACCACGCGACAATTCACCGTCTCGATCGGGTTGCCGGGGGCAGTGCGCTGATAGAGTACCCGGTACTGATCTTCGAACGTCTGCTGGATCACCTGACCAGAAACCGGGCTCAGGATTCCGTCTGGCACTGGTACCGCGACCTGATGTCCTTGCCCGACGTAGCGCAACTCAGTTGTGCGCAGAACCCGGATGTCGTCTGTTGCAACGCCCGCCTGAGACAGAAGATCCCGACCCTCACGTTCCATCTCCGCAAACATCCGATTGACTTGGTTCCAATCGAGACGATCGAGTCGGTCGATCGACGAGCGAACGAAGTCGAACGCAATCGGAGCAACGAGAAATCCAATTGTCGATGCCACACCGGCGCCAGTCGGAATGATCAGACCGGGGGCGTGTAGGATGCTGGCGACGCCAAAGGCATGCACTGGGCCAGCGCCCCCAAATGCAAAGATCGGATAGCGCCGGGGGTCTTTGCCGCGTTCCACTGAATGCACACGGGCTGCGCTCGCCATGTTTTCGTTGACAAGTTTGTGAATACCCCAGGCAGCTTCAATCACGCTCAAGCCGAGCGGCTTCGCCACCTGTTCCTCAATGGCCTTTGCCGCCGCGGACCGATCAAGCGTCATGCTGCCACCAAGAAAGAAGTTTGGGTCGAGATAACCGAGCAGCAGATCAGCGTCGGTCACCGTCGGCTCGATCCCACCCTGTCCATAACAGGCGGGACCGGGAACTGCACCCGCACTACGCGGTCCAATCTTCAGCAGACCCAGATTGTCGACCGAGGCGACACTCCCACCACCAGCACCGATCTCGATCATCTCAATCACCGGCACACTTACCGGGAACCCGCTTCCCTTCTTGAAGCGGTAGACCCGGCTGACCTCAAATTCCGATGAGGTGAGCGGCTTGCCCCCGTCGATGAGACACGCTTTGGCAGTTGTACCCCCCATGTCGAACGACAGAAGGTTGTTGACGCCAATGCCTCCACCCAGGTGCGCGGCTGCCAACGCACCAGCGGCGGGACCAGACTCCACGAGTCTGATCGGATAACGCCTCGCCGTGTCGATAGTACAGATTCCTCCAGACGACAACATGATGAGCAGACTCGAGTCGATCCCTAGGTCGTGAAGTGACTCCTCGAGATGCGCAAGGTAACGGTCAACGACTGGACGCACATACACATTGCAGATGGTGGTCGAGGTTCGTTCGTACTCTCGGATTTCAGGTACGACATCGGACGAAAGCGAGACGGTCATCTCGGGTGCCTCGCGATCCAGGATATCCCCAATCTGTCGCTCGTGATCGGGGAATCGATAACTGTGGAGCAGAGCCACCGCTACCGCCTCGATTCCTCCCGAGCGCATCTCTTCAATCAATTCCGTAACCTGGGATGGAGCTACGGGTTGCTCGATCGCGCCGTCAGCCAGCACCCGTTCGTCTACCTCGAGACGCCAGCGTCGACGCACGAGCGGCTGTGGAAGCTCAAGGAATAAGTCGTAGAGGTCGTAACGGTGCTCGTGACCGATTTCGACGGCATCTCGGAATCCTTTGGTGGTGATCAGAGCTGTCGGCACCCCACGTCGTTCGATAAGAGCGTTTGTAACCAGTGTAGTGCCGTGAATAATCTGACGCACCCGCCCTGGATCAATCGAATGCCGCTGCAGCATTTCCGACAGTCCGTTGCGAACAGCCCGAGACGGATCGTCGGGGGTCGTGAGTGTCTTGCCGACGTAAAAGGACCCCGACGATGGATCGAGAATCAGGAGATCGGTAAAAGTACCGCCGATGTCAACGCCAATTCGAATATCCTTCGCTGGTTCCACGTTTTCTCCCGGTTTGATTGTGCGGCGGGCGCGATGACACACAACGGGGCACCGCGGTCGTATTCGCCTAACGAGTCCGGCAGTATAGGGGTGTCAGACTGAGGGCGCAAGATAACTTGCGGCGACAACGGCGTTATGAGTGGACCTGCGCCGTCGTCCTAGTAACGATCAAGGTTGGACCAAAGCGCTTCGGCGACACGGAATGGATCACTCGAAACGACGCTCGCCGCATACAGTTCCATCGCACCGAAATCTGAAGTTCGGTTAAGGGGATCGCCACGATCAACGATGCGAACGATTACCGGCACATCTGACCAATCCTCGGTCGTCTCGGCAAGTGGCGGCTGGGCCATCACAAGATTGAACGAGACCACGTTCAGATCCTCGACGATACACTGCAGAACCCTGAAGACCGCCGTCGCCAATTTCTCGTTGACCGAATCCGCGAGAAGGACAATCTCTTTCTCTTTCAGCGGAGTGATCGTCGCCATGACACGAACTCCGTCGATCTCACGTCCGAGTCCCAAACTCTCATGCACACGAAACAGGTCGTGAAAGTAGTTGGAGCTAAATTCTTGACGGTAACGTCGGGCGGCCCGCCTATGAATCTCGACCTTGCCGTAGTGATGGCCGCGAGTCAGGCTGACCTGGGCGTGGCCATGTGGGATAGAGGCGCCACTCTTCCACAAACAATTCCACATGAACAACGGATATACTGCGGAGGAATCCTCGGCATTAGAACGCAAATACCATTGCTGAGCCACTGATATGGCGTCTAAGACGATATCGCGTGTGAACGAAAGTGGATCATGTTCGTCAAAGATGATCACACCGTGGTGGCCGTCGTATTTGGCGATGTTGCTTGCAGTGATCGTGTGCTTTCCTCGAATCCGTCCGAACGTATCCTCGGGCGTATTGAGTTCGGGCTCACAAAACGGGTCAGGCGCAGTCTTTACGATTTCGTTGGCCAATTCGGTTGGAATGCGCGCTTCGAGCGGACGCCGCGATCGGAGCTCATTGAACAGTGTTTCTTCGAGCGTCTCGCGGTTGGTCACTTTTATGACCTTTTGGGTCGAAACACGTTCTACAGACCCAAAATAGCGATCGATCCAGCGACTCATGTGCGCGGGCGGGAATAAGTGTCCGACCGAAGCCTCAACCTGAAAGAGACGTCCAAATAGATCGCGGTTCTCAGCCGAAAGCGTCTCAACGATATCGTTCAGATCGATTATCGCGCGCTGTTGCAACATCGTGATGGGCAAGCCTCTTTCGTTCACAGCGCACAGGCTCCTCTCCGAATGATGGTCTGCCTTCGCGAGGATCTGACTGACGCGAGGGCGACACAGCATATCACACCAGGGTATCCAAGATTCGACCAGATTTCGTCTACGATTTCAGTTTCTACTCGGTATCGTGCGAAGAAATCGTCGCGACATCCTGACGCATTGCGTGACTGCATCGCGGCTCAAAATCCGCACGAACTTCCCGCGTTGCTCACGACCAGAGAGCGGCAACATGTGAGTCTACTGTGTCACCGCTCGGGATATTCAGATCGCTGTACTCTGCCGGTGTCACATCAGTTCCGATCAATACGTTCCGGCCTGCCCGGACGTTATCCGGTACCATCGCGCCACGCCCCACCAATGTAATGCCGGTATTCAGCCGATTCGGCTCCAACCAGTTCGATCCGTAGTCATCGCCAAAGCCCAGATGACATCCGGATCCGACACGCACTTCTTTATCAATGATACAGCGATCGATAATAGTTCCCGGTCCGATCTCAGTGTCCGCCATGATGATCGAATCACGTATGACCGCACCGCGATGGACGACCACACCAGGTGAGAGGATCGAGCGCTCGACTGAACCACCGATGACGATACAGCCATGGGACAGGAGACTGCGGGACACGTGCGAACCTTCCATAACCTTCACTGGAGGACGCTCTTCACTACGGGTATGGACGCGCCAGGTAGGATCGTAAAGGTTTAGACGGGGTACATCATCAAGCAATGCCATGTTCGCTTCCCAATATGATTGAAGCGTGCCAACATCCTGCCAATAACCGTCGAAGCGGTAAGCGCAGGTTCGACCATTTCGAATAAGATACGGTATGACCTGATGTCCGAAATCCGTCATGTCATCCGACGCCTCGTCAAAGACCTTTAACAGGACATCTCGTTTGAATACGTAAATCCCCATTGAGGCGAGGTTACTGCGCGGTTCGGACGGCTTCTCGTCAAAGTCGGTCACAACGTCGTCTTCGGTCAACGAGACAAGACCAAAGCGGCTAGCATCCTCCCAGGGAACGGGTTGAACCGCGATTGTAACGTCGGCATCGAGCTCCCGGTGCCGAGCAATCATCGGCCCGTAGTCCATCGCATAGATGTGATCGCCCGAAAGAATGAGAACGTCAGTGAATTGCCTGCGTGTCACGTAGAAGAGGTTGTGATAGATCGCATCTGCGGTCCCTCGATACCAGCCTGAATGCGATCGACCCAAGTAGGGCTGCAGAATCATGATGCCGCCGTTGCGTTCCCGGTCCAGGTCCCAGGGGCGCCCATGACCAATATGATCATTGAGGGAATGGGGACGGTATTGCGTGAGTACTGCAACGTCGTACAAGCCGGAGTTAACGCAGTTACTGAGAGCAAAGTCGATGATACGGTACTTTCCGGCGAATGGAACTGCTGGTTTTGCCCGTTGCCTCGAGAGAATACTCAGTCGTTCTCCCTGACCGCCCGCTAAAATCATGACCGCAACTTGATTCAAGCGGATCTCCTTCCGGTGCAGCCGTTGAACTCGATTTAGGCCGTTGAATCGTTTTCCGAAGCCGCTTTTGCAGCCCAACGGCCCTGAAATCTTTCGTGCACGCATAGCACACCGCGGATCAAAATGACCGTATGGGCTGTGCTATACTCGCCAGTATTGCATGAAGCTCGCCGTTAGTACGAGTGCTTGGCAGGACTCGTCGAGGTGGTATGCGCGAACTTTTCCGACGACAGCCGAAATTCTCGCCATCAGCGCGAGGCGAAGAGACAGTCTCCATTCCGGATGACCTGTGGGCCAAGTGTCCCAAGTGCAACGAGTTGCAGTACTCAAAAGATGCCGAACGTCATCTTTTCGTCTGTCCTCGGTGTCATCACCATGCCCGCTTGACCGCCAGGCAACGAATTGAGACGCTCGTCGATCCCGACAGCTTCGAAGAATTTGATTCGCATCTTAGACCGGCTGATCCACTGGGGTTCGTGGCAAACGGTGACGCTTATCGAGATAAGACGGCATCAGCAACCCGCAAGACAGGCTCCAATGAAGCACTTATTTGTGGATCCGCGACAATTAGCGATCAACCGATTTCAATAGCGGTGTCCGAGTTTGGGTTTCTCGGAGCGAGCATGGGTTCAGTCTATGGCGAGAAACTCGTCCGAGCAATTGAACGCGCGATCGACGAGCGACGGGCTCTGATTACCGTATCATCGTCTGGTGGAGCGCGCATGCACGAAAGCATGTTCTCGCTGATGCAAATGGCGAAGACGACTGCGGCTCTAGCACATTTGGGCGACGCCAAGCTTCCACACATCGCTCTTCTCACGGATCCGTGCTACGGGGGCGTCACGGCGAGTTATGCGACGGTCGCAGACGTTATTATCGCCGAGCCCGGTGCGCTAATCGGATTTGCAGGTCCACGAGTCATTGAGCAAGTAACGAGACAGAAGCTTCCTGATGGGTTCCAAACGGCTGAATTCTTGTTGCAGCACGGAATGATCGATCTCGTCGTGGCTCGCTCGCAGCTTCCAGAACGAATAAGCACATTGCTCCGCCATTTCGCGGTTGTCGACGCTATCCGGCAATCCAGTAAGAACGACACCAGGTAACGGCGCGAGCCAGATGGTACCGAACGGCAAAGCACGTGACTGATCAGCTCACGGCCTGGGACCGCGTCCAGCTCGCCCGTCATGCCGGCCGCCCTCATACGCTCGACTACATTCACGACCTCGTTCGCGGATTCGTTGAACTACATGGGGACCGTTTGTTCGGCGACGATCGTGCGCTGATAGGCGGTATTGGGAATTTCCGCGGGCGCACTGTTATGGTAATTGGCCACCAGAAGGGTACCAACACGCGCGAAAATATCGAACGGAATTTCGGGATGCCAAAGCCGGAAGGCTATCGCAAAGCCCGACGACTTATTCGACTCGCGCAGAAGTTCGAGCTACCCATTTTGGCGTTTATCGACACACCGGCCGCGGACCCCGGACTCGCATCCGAGGAACGTGGTCAAGCGACTGCGATAGCGGAAAATCTCATCGAGATGGCGGCCATGCGCGTTCCAGCCATCGCGACGGTCATTGGTGAGGGTGGAAGTGGCGGTGCACTGGCAATCAGTGTCGCTGATCGAATTCTGATGTTAGAGAACGCGATCTACGCCGTCGCATCACCTGAGGCCTGCGCCACGATTCTTTGGAAAGACGCTGCTCAGGCACCAGCGGCAGCCGAGATTCTGCGGATCACCGCGCGAGATCTGAAAGAATTCGGGATTGCCGACGAAGTGATCGAAGAACCGGTTCCCGCGCACGAGCAGGCGACGATGACGATTCAGCGCGTCGGGGACGCTATAGAGCGGCATCTCGCGTCGATCGAACAATCGATCGCTGAATTCGGCATCGACTCGGTGGTCGAGGCACGCTACAACAAGTACCGGCAAATTGGCCGATGGGTCGATGAAAGCGAAGAATCGATCCATCAAGTTGAGAATGCCGCTGAGCCGATTGAAAACAGTCGCGCCGCAACGACAACCTAGACATGCTCGTCTGCGGCAACTGCCTCACAAATTATTGAACCAGCTAGCAGAATTCGCCTGTTCGTCACTTGTGAAGTTGTTCGGCAGCAATAAGTGCCCGCCCTCGGCGAACGCAGGACGTCAGCGTCCGATCAGTCCCAGCGCCACAGCGATTCCACGATAGCGATCGCGTCCGCCTGATCGCTCCTGAATGTAGCGATGAACGTGGGTCAAGCGGTCAGAGGTGAAGATGCCGCGATAGACACCACCATCGACCAGCGGAATGGCCGGCCGCTGTGTGGAGATCATGCGTCGGTGAACCGCGTAGACCGAGCTGTCAACGCTCATCGGAACAACATCCTCGTCCATAAGGTCGCGGACCTTGAGATTGCGAGACTTGCCGAGCTTTGCAAGGACATCATCTCGCCAGAGCATTCCGACCACGGCGCCGTTCTCAGTAACAGCCAGATCACGTGATCCGCCTCGTATTGCGTAGTTCAACGGCGAATCAGGTGAGATACCACCAAAATCCCACAGAGCGAACTGTCCAACTCGAAGATCGCGCAGTTTCGTCTCCACCTGGATCACCTGCGACTCCACGTACGCCGCCACCAGAATGAAAATTGCAACAAGTGGCAGAACCACGTCTCGGGCATAAATACCGCCGATAACAAGAAGCACGGCAAACGCCTGACCCAACGTGACGGCGATTCGAGTCGCTATTGCACGTGTACTCACCAATGAAAGCCCGGCGCGGAGGACACGACCGCCATCCATGGGAAATGCCGGAATCAAGTTGAAGATCGCCAGCATGATGTTCGCGGCAAGCAGATGGATCAGCATTCCGCTAAACCCAGTCTCCTGCACCAATCCAAGTATCAATTGAGGACTGAAGAGATGACGCGAGATTATTACGGCCACGACGACAGGGAAAAGTCCCGCCGCCACGATCAAATTCAGCACCGGACCGGCGAGCGCGATCATGGCTTCTCGCCGCGGACTTATTGGGGCGTGCTCGATACGAGCGACCCCGCCAATCGGCAGCAGCGTGATGTCGTGAACGACCAACCCATAACGAAGGGCAAGAAACGCATGCGCAAGTTCATGGCCAACCACGCACACGAAGATTTCGATCAGGATGAAGACGCCGAATACGGCACCGTGGACTCCCTCTCTCATGGAGATTCCCCAGTACCAAATCGCCCACAGAACGGCGATGAGCAAGGTCGGGTGGATTCGAATCTCAATACCACGAATCGTCGCGGCCCGCACCCCTGACGTCAAACACGGTCCCTTTCCGATGCGACCAAGTCATTTGACCAGGTCACCGCCCACTGACCTCGCGTGACGAACCGGAAATTTCCTGGCAGCGTCGCGAACTCAGGGCGATCATGAGTGAAAATCATATCACCGAAACCGGCAACCATCGATAGCGGGCACGACTTTTTCACGAAATTGCCTTCGCCGGCGCTGACGATGGCATGTCGATTGCGTTATGCCTTGTCGGCGTGATTTTCAGTGAAACAAGCAAAAGTGGACCGCGGTCAATTTCATAGCGCGTTTTACAGTCATCAGCAAGAATCTTGCCACCGATTTTAAACGTCACTATACTGGAGGATAGCTGTCAACCAGCCCACGTCGAGAACGACATCTCGATCCTGCAGCCGAGATCCATCGCTCTCTTAGTTGACTTTGGGCAGTTGGATCCCGATTGAAATGGCAGCGGAGCGGAGCAAAACATCGATGTCGCCAATGGAAGTTGGATACGAATTCAGCCCAGACATGAAGCTCTGGGTGTCCCCGAGCCTCATTGAGGCAAATTATATTCTGAGCCTTTCTCGCATGGAGTTGCAGGAGGTCATTGAACAAGAGCTAAATGAAAATCCTGCACTTGAAATGGAGGAGCATCACGTCTGTCCCGTTTGCGGCGGCATTATAGAAGGATCTGTTTGCCCCAACTGCCTGCTCGCTCAGAAGGAAGAGCGAGAAGATGAGCCGTTTGAGGATTTTCCCGAACAACTCTACAGCCCACCTTCACCGAGCCGAGGTGATTCGGACGATTTTGATCCGATGACACTGGTCGCTTCCGAGCAGACCCTCGAGGAGCAGATCCTGTCGGACGTCTCGACTCTGTGTCACAACGGTGACCTCAGGGTCGCTGGATATTTAGTGGGGTCGATCGACGAACGAGGATTCATCTCGGCAAGCAACGATGAGGTATGCACACTCTTCAACGTTTCTTCCGGATATGTCGACGAAGTTGTCAAAAAGATTCAGTCAGTCGCACCAGTTGGAGTTGGTGCGCGGAACTTGCGGGAGTGCCTCCTACTGCAAATCGCCTATCTCCTGAGCATCGGAGTCGACGTGCCGCTTACGGTGCAGTCGATCGTTGGCGAATATATCAACGAACTGGGTTCTCATAAGTTTGGACAAATCGCGAAAGAACTGGACATTTCCCACGACGAAGTCGAAACGGCTCGTGAGTTTATTCGAACGCACCTCAATCCATTCCCGTTGCAGAATCAGGAAGCGCGCTCATGGAAGACACCACTTCGTTCTCCCTATGTTGCACCGGATGTAACGGTCAGCCTGCGGGACGGCAACCTGCACGTGGAGGTCGTTGACACTAGGCAGTTCCACCTGCGTCCGAACCCACTCTACAATCGAATCGCCAGGGAGATCGGTCGCAGTCAGACTCGGGGCGATTTTAACGACGACGAGCGGCAGCACATTCGCGAGTTCGTCAACCGCGCGAAGCTTTTCATGTCAAATATTAATCAACGGCGCGAGACTCTCTTCAAGATCTCCAAGTGCATTGTCGAGCTCCAGGAGAATTTCCTACGCGGTGGCGTGCGGGAACTGCGCCCTCTGACTCGCGCGATCGTTGCACAACAGGTTGGGGTTCACGAATCGACCGTAAGTCGCGCGACGGCCAACAAGTTCGTGATGCTGCCGAACCGGCGAGTCATCGCATTCAGCGATTTCTTCACTCCATCATTGAGCGTCAAGGATGTGATCAAGGAGATGATCGACAACGAAGTTGAGCCTCTCACCGACCGACAGATCTGCGACATGCTTGGGGACACGGGTATCAGAATCGCTCGCCGTACGGTCGCCAAGTACCGAGCTGAGCTTAATATTCTGCCGAGCACGATGCGCTAAAACGTCACATTTTCAGATGTGACCGTACATGGCCGGGAGTATAATGCTCCCGGCCAATTTGATTATCACGATTGGGAGGCGGAATGAGGAACCTGCGGAACGTGCTCGAGGTTCGGCAGTTTGATCGACCGCATCTGGACTCGCTGTTTACGAGAGCTGACGAGATGCGAATCATCGCCGAAGCGGGTGGCTCGAACCGCCTGAGCGGAAAAATCCTGGCGACTCTCTTCTTCGAACCGAGTACGCGCACCAGATTGAGCTTCGAATCGGCTATGACTCGTCTCGGCGGGGCGGTGCTGACAGCAGAGAACGCCATCGAAACATCTTCGTGGGCCAAAGGCGAAACCATTGAAGATACAGCCCGAATTGTGGAATCGTATGCTGACGCGATCGTCATGCGTCACCCTCTGGCTGGTTTCCCGACCCGCGCTTCGGCCGTGATCAACATTCCGGTAATCAACGCAGGCGATGGTGCTCGCGAGCATCCGACGCAGGCGTTGCTCGACCTTTACACGATCGGGCACGAACTTGGGCGCATCGACGATCTCCGTATCGCACTCGTCGGTGATCTCAAATACGGTCGAGCTCCACGATCGCTCGCACTGCTGCTAACTCAGTCGACTGGAATTGAGATGATATTCATCTCGCCATCAAATGTCGGCATGGGTGACGACGTCAAGTCGGAGTTACTGGCCAAAGGCGTCAAGTTCAACGAGGAGTCGGACCTGAATCTGGTTTTGCCGGATGTGGATGTGGTCTACCAGACCAGAATTCAGCACGAACGGTTCGCCTCAGAAGCAGAGTACGAGGAAGCGCGAGGGAAATACGTTATCGACACGAATGCAATGAATGCTCTCAGCCCCAACGCGATCGTAATGCATCCGCTACCACGCGTCGATGAGATCGATCCAGCGGTAGACATGGACCCACGGGCCGCTTATTTCCGCCAGGCGCGTAACGGCGTCTATGTTCGGATGGCTATTCTGGACTGGTTGCTCAGCGAAGATCAGTGACCGAAGAACCTACGCACGACGGACCTAGAGTTCGGACGCGTACGCCGCGAGGCGTTGTTTTCCCACCCGTCGCAACCTCCGCAATGCCTCGTTCTCAAGCTGGCGCACGCGTTCACGACTGATATTGAGCTGGCTTCCGACTTCGGCCAATGTATGCGGCGTTCCATTTCCCAACCCGAAACGCAGCTGCAGCACAAGCCGTTGCCGCGGATTCAGACACTCAAGGACCTCAGCCACATCCCGTTGCAGCAGCACTTCCTCAGCTAGCTGTTGCGGGCTGCGGGCCACCTCGTCCGCGATGATGTCGCCGAGGTTTGTCTCATCTTCGCCATTGAGGGGTGAATCCAGCGAAATCGTACGCTGCGCCGCCTGGATGATCTGCTCGACTCGCTCGGGTTGGATGCTCAGCGCCTCGGCAAGTTCTTCTGGCCTGGGGGGCCTGCCAAGCTCTTGAGTCAGCTGCGCCAATGCACGTCGGTACTTTGTGATGCTATCTGCCACATGAACCGGCAGTCGAATGGTTCGCCCTTGATCGGCAACTGCTCGTGATATCGCTTGCCTGATCCACCACGTGGCGTAGGTACTGAACCGATACCCACGGCGCCAATCGTACTTCTCGACAGCGCGCATGAGCCCCAAATTGCCCTCCTGGACCAGGTCCAGCAATGACAGACCTCGCCCGAGATAGCGCTTGGCAATACTCACAACCAACCTGAGGTTGGAGCGCACAAAGCGCTGCACGGCATCCATGTCTCCCTGCTCGATTCGCTTGGCGAGATCGACCTCTTGATCTGCGGTCAATAGTGGCACTTTCGAGATTTCACGCAGGTAAAGGCGGACTGGATCGGTCGCAACCGTCGGATCGAAGCGAGTGAGCTGTTCGAGATCCTCATCCGGTCGATACAAATCGAGGGTCGAGTCCTCTTGACCCTCACCCGATTCAGGAACCGGCTGACGAGAAGCGCCTGGCTCGCCTTCCGTGTGCTCAGTTTCAACTCGCTCTTCTTGTGGTTCGGCCATCAACGACGAATGCTCCTCAATCTCGAAATAACCGTCATTTCCACCTGCATCG
Organism: uncultured Chloroflexia bacterium; assembly: GCA_963739715.1. Taxonomy (GTDB): domain Bacteria; phylum Chloroflexota; class Chloroflexia; order Thermomicrobiales; family Thermomicrobiaceae; genus CALAGB01. The sequence goes on from CAVUBN010000013.1 coordinate 49,201, forward strand.
CGGCGAGTCCCGTTCAGCTTCAGTTCGTTGATCGCAGGCTATGAGCAACGTCTGTCATCTTATCCAACTCCGAGCCTAATCAGCGATTGCGACGGAACGGCAGCTATAATTAGACGCCTACGAAATGCCCTTACCTGTCCCTGTCGATCGATTTAGCCCTGTCGTACTGGTGAAACATGATTCCAACTGTATTGAGCGTCCGCAATTTCATGTGCTATCGCGCTGGCGTCGATCTCGACTTTCGCGGCGTTCGAATCGCGTGTCTGTCTGGAGATAACGGCGCCGGCAAATCCGCTCTTCTCGACTGTATAACGTGGGCGCTCTGGGGTAAAGCCCGAGTCAATAGTGATCGTGATCTCATCGCCCTAAACGCGACCGAGATGGAGGTGACGTTCGGCTTCGAGCTTAATCACCAGGAGTTTCGTGTAACGCGACGGCGCACTCGTGGCGGGTCAGGACCGCTGTCGCTGGACATTCAAACGCTTGACGACGATCGCTGGCGCACAATCAGTGGTACTACAGTCCGCGAAACACAGCGTGCGATCGACCAGCTCCTTAAAATGGATTACGACACATTCATCAATTCGGCTTTCATTCTGCAGGGTCGGGCAGACGAATTCACCACCAAGACGCCCGCGTTGCGCAAGCAAACCCTCGCCGAAATCCTGAATCTGTCCGACTATGATCGCTTCGAGAATCTTGCACGGCAACTCTTCAAGGACCACGAAGGTAAGCTACGCGAATTCGATGCCGACATTCAGCGAATCGACCAGCGATTGGGTGAGCTTCCCACGCGACGTGGTGAAGTTGAGGCTCTTAGTCGTGAACTAATTGAGAAAGCAGACCGCGTCGAAGAAGCGACAGAACGTTCCGCAGGGGTTCGACAGCGGCTTAATTTACTGGAGATCGCCGCCAAGCAGCGGGATCAGACTCACCGCGAGATTATGGCTCTCAACGACGAGATCGAAAAACTCGACCAGGAGCGACGCAAAACTGCGAGTCGGATCGAAGCGCATCAGGCAATCCTTGCACGTCACGAAGAGATCGAGTCTCGATATCGCGAGCTTACTGAACTACGACGGGAGCAGGAGCAGGTTGGAATCAAGCTCGCGCGACGACAGACGCTTCTGCAGGAACAACGCTCGGTAGAGGTTGAGATTCAACGCGCTACCAATGCGATCCAGAGTCAGCTGCAATCCGTGCGGGATCGCATAGAGATCGAAAGTCACGCGGCAGGTGGCCGTGCGCAGCTGGAGGCAGATCGGTCGAGACTCCGGGCGCAAATCGACACTGCGGAGCGCGACAGCCGAAGCCTTGAAGCGTTGCGAACCGCCCAATCAACACTCGAGGGGCAACGTGGTGAGCTCAACGCGGCTAATCGCCAGCTAAAGGCCGAAATGCAAGACCTCAAGAGCAGAATGGACCAGATTGAGCAGGCCAGTGCGGTGTGCCCCGTCTGCCGTCGCGAGCTAGGGTCCGCAGAGCGCATCCGGCTCGGACGTGAATACCTGAGCGAGGGGAAAGCGCTCGGCGATCGCTATCGAGAGAACAACGCCGCGATGAAGCAGATAGACTCCGATCTTGAGAAGAATAAGCAAGACAGACTTCGGCTCGAGCGGCTTCGAGCTCACGCGGAGCTATTGTCGAAGCAAGAAGTGTCACTGCTCGAGCGACTCGCCGCGTGCGATCGCGCGGACAACAAGATTTCGGAGTTGCGCGATCAGGAACAAGCACTTGTAGTCAGGTTGTCCAGTGGATCGGTGGCAGCCAAAGAACGTGCCATGCTCAAGGATATCGACGAGCGGTTGACCCAGGTTCCGTTCGATGAAGCACACTATCGATCGATTCAAAATCGTCTAGCCGAACTAGCCGGTGTTGAGCAAGAGATCGGAGCGCTTCTCACCGCCAGTGCGTCCGTCGCATCAGATCGTCAGCATCTCGTTACGATCGACGATTCCATTACCCAACGGACCGCTACCCGGAGTGAGAAATCAGTCCAGGAATTAGAACTGTCCCAGCAAGTCGAGGGACTGGACCAAGTCCGGTTAGAGAACGATTCGCTCGCCGCGGAGCTTCAACGGGTCGAGCGAGAACGAGGAATACTGCAAGAACGATTTGGCGCCGCTCAACAACGAGTGCAGGACCTCGAAAGACTTCAGGAGCAGCGGGAAGCTCACCAACGGGAGCGACGAAAGGTCGCTGAGGAAGTAACAACGTTCGATGAGCTTGCATTGGCCTTCGGAAAACGCGGTATTCAGGCGATGATCATCGAGAATGTCGTGCCCGAATTGCAGGATGAAGCCAATCGCATCTTGGACAAGATGCCGGGCAACACGATGCGCGTTGAATTCCGGACGCAGCGACAGGCGGTTCGCGGCGAGGGGACAATTGAGACGCTCGACATCGTTATCAGCGACGAGGTAGGTAGCCGCGCCTACGAGCTATACAGTGGTGGCGAGGCATTCCGTGTTAATTTCGCGATCCGGGTGGCGCTCAGCATGCTTCTCGCCAAGCGATCTGGAGCACGGTTACAGACGCTCGTCATCGACGAAGGTTTTGGAACGCAGGACTCACGCGGTCGCGACGGGCTCATTGAGGCCATTCGCGCCGTCGAGCCGGAATTCCGCATGATTCTGGTGATCACTCACATCGCTGATCTCAAGGACGTGTTCCCAACTCGCATCGAAGTAGTCAAAGGAGTCGACGGCTCTCTCGTGACGATCAACTAGTCGACCGAGCGACTCCGATCGATCCGGCACGCAATCAACCCACCCACATATGCGATCATGGAAATCGAGAACCTACTGGGAGTTCAGAGTCAGACAGAGGGGTTGTGACGTGGAAAACCTGCGAGGTATTTACAATATCTTGACCACACCGTTTATGCCGGATGGAGCGATTGACGAGCGAAGTCTCCGTCGCCTCACTGACGCGGTAATCAGCATGGGCGTCTCCGGCATTACGATTCTCGGAGTGGCAGGCGAAGCTCAAAAGCTGACCGAACCGGAGAAGCGTCGTCTGATTGAGATCGTGATGGAGGTCAATCACGACCGCGTACCGATCATCGTTGGTGCGTCGCGTGATGGCACTGACACGACGATTGCCGCGTGTCGTGATGCCGAGGACTTTGGTGCGTCCGGCGTAATGGTTGCGCCTCCAACCTTCTCTCAACCAGGTGCCGGCATGATCGAGCACTTTCGGCGAGTTGGCGCCGTTATCGGCATCCCAATAACGTTGCAAGACTACCCACCGGTCAACGGTGTCACGCTCTCGCCGCGTGCGATGGCCGATCTTGTCGAAGCGACGCCGAACATCACGACCATCAAACTGGAGGATCCGCCCACGCCGCAACGCTTCGCCCAGACACTGGCGCTCACTGGAGATCGTGTGACGATCGTCGGGGGCCTCGGCGGGATGTACTTACTGGATGAACTACGGCGAGGCGGCAGCGGTGCCATGACCGGTTTCGCATTCCCCGAATTATTGGTTGCGATTTGGAACGCTTGGAGCTCCGGTGATCGACAGACAGCCGCGTCACTCTACTACAAGTATCTTCCCGTGCTCGTATTCGAGGGACAGCCACGACTAGGAGTTGCCGTTCGAAAAGAGATCCTGCGTCGGCGCGGTTTGATCGATCACGCAGTCGTTCGTCATCCCGGTCCGAAACTGGACGAAGGCACCGTCTCAGATCTGGTCGAGACACTTGCCTACACAAAAATCGAGCAGGATTTCCCGGTTACATTGCCCGCGTAAACTCGAATACCGAGCAGAATGCGTTCAGTTTGCCACGAAGATTCGGTAGCGGCTGAAACCGTTTGGCGGGTCGTAAAACGTTGCATCCACCTTGCCCGATTGGCCGGGCTGCAACGTGCCCAGCGTAAGGAATCCGGCATTGTAGTCGAATATGTCGCCACCCGATTGGAACATTGCAACCACGTATGACGGTCGGGAAATTGCCTTGCCGGAATCATTTCGAACAATAGCTTGGATGTGGTAGTCGCCGCTGGTCAAATACTCTGACGTGGTCATCACGACTGTTAGTTGTGACGTTTGCGCAATCGGGTCGATGGTGCCGGTCACAGTCGTATCAGCGTGATCGTAGCTCTGGCCGGAATCGAACCAAACGCGGAACGGAACTACAGCGGCCGGTTGTACCGAAGAAAAGTCGAGGAAATCCGACTGCGACGCGACCACGTCCCCCTGTCGAGAGATCAACTTGACGGTCACCGAGACGTTTGAGTAAGGGACCCTGGCTTTGTTCGTGATCTCTCCGAGAAACATCCAGTTACCGTTCATATCTTTGGATGCAGAAACGTTGGATGTCACCAATGCGCTGGACAGATCCGACCCGTAACGCCACTCATAGTAATGGCGTCCGACGTTGCCGGCTTCTACCTTCCACCCGTCAGAGTTTGATGGCGTATAGGTCAGCACTCGTCGCTCAAATGCCTGGACGAGCACCTTGGTCGGCGTGCCGGCGAGATTGACTGTCGTCCAGTACGGTTCGGTGATCGGCAGACCAGTGGCGAAAAACGGATTGCTGAAAAGCTTTGTGTCCGTAGTCTGATAGCCGTTAAAGGTCGGACCCGATGCATTGATGAAGTCCCAAAATACCGATGCGATGTCGTGTTTGGACTCCGGTACGTAGTGCCCCGCGGTAACGTTTAAGGCTGCCACTGTTGGGTCACTGCCGACATTTCCATGCCGGTCAAGCGTCTGAGTGATCGTCCAGCCATCAGGCAGAGCCTGGTAATTCATCAATTTGGAGAACGTCGCGTACGTTGGGGCGTTGGGATCATTTTCGTCGCCGGCGACGTTTATTTCAGCCGGGCCGTAGTCGACGTAAGAATTATCGCCAACCTGCATTCTCCCAGTGATCATTTCTTTCGCCAGTAGCCCATTCGTGACGTACCAGTCCGAACTTGGGTCAGCCGTCGAATCCGTGATCTCCATGCGGCTCTTGTCGAAATACTGGACGCGGCGGACGCCCTGTTGCCCGGCAACGTTACCCTCTGCGTAGGGCTCCAGCATCACGTCGGTGAACGGCTGAGGTCCCCACATCCAGGTTCGATTGACGGTGTGCGTCTCGACAGGCTGGTCGGTGCGATTCCAAATGCGCTGAAAAGCGTACGAACCGATGTCGTTTGCGGAGACTGGATGGACCGCTGGCATGGCTGGGATAAGCCAGAAGGCGATGATTAGAACCAACTGAAACGCCCGGCGAACGACCCCCATGATTTGAGCTCCAGGATCTAATTGGCACCCATCAACCCACGCGTAGATGCCCTCCATAGCGGCAATCCTGCTATCCAAATCTAGGCCATCACGGACAAGGTTTCAGTAGCCCAATATGCCTATTTCAGCTTGCTGGTTGGTTGCGCGACCCAGAGTGCGCACGACCGGCCCGAATCAGGCATGCGAGCAAGACGAACAGCGGAGTATGAACGAATCCGTCTAAGGCCAGCAACGGAGAGACTTGCGGATTCCGTATAATTGAGCTGATCTGAGAGGAACGGCCATGATCCGCTCACTCCGCTCGGCCAGTCCACGCAGAATCGTCTTCGCTGGACTCCTCTGGTTAGTCGTAATCACCGTAGCGGGAATTCCCGGAGCCGAGGCTACCGGAAACCATGTTGACGTGCTCAACGTGGACGGGACGATTACCCCCGTTATGCGAAACTATATTCATCGTGGGATAAGCGACGCTGAGAAGTCGAACGCGAGCGCCGTTGTGCTGCGTATGGATACGCCCGGCGGATTAAGCTCGGCGACCGATGACATTATTCAGGACATTCTGAACAGCAAGGTGCCGGTAATTGTCTATGTCGCTCCACCGGGGGCCAGGGCGGCCTCCGCGGGTGTCTACATCACGTACGCCGCACACATCGCCGCAATGGCGCCGTCGACAAATATCGGTTCGGCCACACCAATCTTCCTCGATCAAGGCGGACAGGTCACGACCGCCGACGACACACTCACGCGCAAGGTTGTGAACGACGCGGTTGCCAGGATTCGCGGACTCGCCACGCTTCGAGGTCGTAATGCCGACTGGGCCGAGATGGCAGTGCGCGATGCTGTGAACATCACCGCGGACGAGGCGCAGCAGCAAAACGTTATTGATCTGATTGCCACGGATCTCCCAAGCCTGCTCAGCAAGGCAGACGGAAGGCAAGTTCAGACTGCCCAGGGGACCATCACGCTGGCGACGGCAGGAGCGGGAATTCGGACGGACAATATGACGCTTCCAGAGGAGCTACTTCAGACAATTAGCGATCCAACGATCGCCTATATCTTGCTCAGCATTGGAATGCTGGGAATATTCCTGGAACTCGCCAACCCGGGTTCAATTCTTCCGGGCGTCGCTGGAGGGATTTCGATTCTGCTGGGGTTGTCATCACTCGGCAGCCTCGATGCCAGCTGGGCTGGAATCCTGATGATGGGCTTCGCGTTCGTCTTGTTTTTGATAGATCTCTATGTCCCAAGCCATGGCGCTCTCACAGTTGGCGGTATTGGGTCATTTGTCCTTGGGTCATTCATGTTGTCAAACTCAGTGGATACTCCCGCCACGAGCATTTCGCGAATCGCAATCGTCACGATCACGGCATTGATTTCCGGATTCTTCGTCTTCGCGGTCGGTGCCGTGGTACGGACGCGCCTCAAGCGGAGCAGCACTGGCAACGAAGGACTTCAGGGTGCGACAGGAATCGTTCGCACGTTACTTGATCCGGAAGGTTATGTGTTCATTGACGGCGAACTCTGGCACGCGCGGTCACTTAATGGCGACCTGCCGGTTGACACGATGATACGGGTGGTGGATGTTGAAGGATTAAAGGTCATTGTCGAGCCTGAGACGAGTACGGCTGGACCCGACGCGGATGGAGGATCAAACGGCTCCGGGAATTCGCCCAAAGTTCGGCGACTCGCTATGAAGCCAACGTCTACCGCGTCTCAACAAATCGCGAGGCGCTAAAGGAGAGCTCAAAATGGGGCCACTTGTAGTCATCGGGATCATCGTACTGTTTCTGTTGATGGTCTTGACTTCGACAGTCAAGATCGTGCAGGAGTATGAGCGGGGTGTCGTCTTCCGGGTGGGACGGTTGATGGGTCCTCGCGGACCAGGAATTATCCTGCTGATTCCGTTTATCGAGAGAATGGTCAAGGTCGATCTGCGGACCCTGACTCTCGACATCCCAGCGCAGGAAGTGATCACGCGGGACAACGTCACAATTCGCGTCAACGCCGTTGCCTACTTCCGCGTCATGGATCCGAACGCCTCGATTGTCAACGTCGCCGACCACATCCGCGCGACGTCGCAAATCGCGCAAACGACGCTGCGTAGCGTTCTGGGGCAGGCGGAACTCGACGAACTTCTATCGGAACGTGACAAAATCAATCAGGAGCTACAGACGATTATCGACGAGCAGACCGAGCCATGGGGCGTCAAGGTTAGCATCGTCGAGGTCAAGGATGTCGAACTGCCCGACTCTATGCAACGCGCGATGGCACGACAGGCTGAGGCAGAACGTGAAAAGCGGGCCAAGATTATTCATGCGGAAGGCGAGTTCTCGGCCTCTGCACAGCTAGGTAACGCCGCACGCGTCATCTCTGCTTCACCCGGTGCCCTTCAGCTACGTTACCTTCAGACACTCAACGAAATTGCTGCAGAGCGGAATAGCACGATTGTCTTTCCGTTGCCAATCGATCTCATTACGCCGTTCCTCAGTACGATGTCGCCGAAATTCGAGACGATCTTTGAATCGGCTCCAACAGACGAAGAAAGCACTCCGCCCCAGTTCAGCGAGACGGACGACGAGTCAGAATAGGCAGGTAGAGATCCCTCGTTGAGAGATTCGAAAGAAGAGCCGATCGCCGAAGCGACGGCGTTGTTGCGCCCCCACGTGGCCTCGATCGTGGGCAGAATCAATGTCGACGAGTTCACAACGGTGGAGTTCGTTGCGGTGATGCAGCAGGACGACAGTTGCAAGTCTGCCTACGTTGAGGCTGTTGACCGCTGGCCGGCGTCAGACGAGACGCTGGCGAAGATGGTGGTTCACGGTCAGATTATTCCTGAGTTACTGCGCGCCACCGGCCTGGTGGAGTGGGCTGGATACGCCCATGGCGAGGAGGACGCTTATGCCATTCCCGCCTGGTGGCGAAAGATCGAGACATCAGAATAGGACGGCTGGCTCTACGCGCACGGGCCGACTTGCGACTCACTCACGCAGGAACGGGTAAAGGTCGTCCAGAGGAGAAGGCAGATCGATCTCATCGAAGTGAGCCCTTGCGCGCTGGCTCTCCACCAGGGCGATGACCTCTTTCGCCGATTCCTCAATTGATTTGCCGGTGACCTCCACGATCGGCCACGGGTATCCGCGTCGTACCAACCTCCGGCAGTACTCGAGCTCCTCTTTGACCTTGTCCGGGTCGGCATATTCGCCAGTGGTGTATCCCCCAAGCGCATTGACCCTATGCTGGCGAATTCTAGTGAGTTCATCGACGCTGATCATCAAGGCAACCACATTTGTCTGGTCGATTTCATAAAGCTGCTTGGGCGGATTCACTCCCAAGACGATCGGAATATTTGCGACACGCCAGCCCCTGAGTGACAGGAAGATGCTCAGCGGTGTCTTCGATGCGCGCGAAACTCCGACGAGCACGATGTCAGCGTCGCCCAGGGTCTCGCATTCCTGACCATCATCGTGACGGACCGTGAACTGAATTGCTTCGATTCGCCGAAAGTACTCGTCACTCAGGCCCCGCGAAGCACCGGGACGCAAGATCGGACGCATTTCAACGTGCTGCGAGACTTTGCCGAGCAACGGACCGGTCAGATCAACATGGTCAATGACTCGCTGCCGACACTCCCGTAGAAGCAAGCGCCGAATGCCAGTGATGACGATCGTATGGACGATGATCCCGTGATCGCGTTGCGCTTGCGCGACGACCTGGAGCACCTGTTCCCGAGTTCGAATTCCAGGATGACGATTGAGTTCGAACTCGACTCCGGGAAATTGCACCACAGCGGCGTCAACCACTGCCTCGGACGTGGCACCGCTGCCGTCTGAAACTATGTGAATGACCGCCTTCTTTGGCGCACCGCTGCCACTCGTCGACATCGATTACCCTCCAAATGCAATGTTTCGTTGATCGTGCTCCACGTCGATCAGGATAGTACACCGGAACACACGAACAAGTCGCGAAACCCTTGCCCTCCAACCCAATCGAACTGATACTGACAATTACAGGGAAAACCGAACAAGTGATGGAGTGATGCTATGGCAATCCGAATCGTTACCGGTGGAATCGCTCAAGAGACCAACACGTTTCAGTGGGAAGCAACAACTCTTGAGGATTTTGAGAAGGGTTCGAGTCGCATCGACCGAGGCGAGGCAATCCTCGCTCTTGAAGGAACCGGAACCATCTATGGTGGGATCATAGCCGAATCAAAGGCGAACGACGTCGAGCTGATTCCAACGACATATGGCCGGGCTGTACCGGGAGGTCGCGTCAGCCGCGAAGCGTTTGAGACGATGAAGAACGAGATTGTCGACGGGATCCGCGCGGCCATGCCCGTTGATGGTGTTCTCCTTGGCATTCACGGTGCCATGGCCCTGGAGCACAACGACGACGGCGAGGGACCACTTATCACGGCGGTACGCGAGGTGGTCGGTCCAGATGTTCCGATCGTCGCCCCCCTCGATCTACACACGAACCTATCCGAAGAGATGATGGAGGAGGCAACGGCATTTGTCGGATACAAAGAGTATCCACACGTCGACACGCCAGAGACCGGCGCGCGGGCCATGCAGATTCTGCTAGGCACCATCAAAGGGGATATCGTACCGACGATGGCACACGTGAAGCTGCCATTGATTGCTCCAAACCAATCGATGGTCACGACCTGGCAGTCACCATTGAAGACGGCCATCGACCGTGCTCGCGACATGGAGAAGGAGCCGGGAGTCGTGGCGGCCACAGTCCTGGGCGGATTTCCGTTCTCTGATGTTCCGTACACCAGCGTCGCGACCATCGTAGTAACCAATAACGACCGCGCGCTGGCCAAAAAATACGCCAACGAGCTTGCCTCGATCTGCTGGGATCTTCGCGACGACTTCACGATTCACCCAACTCCTATCAAGGACGCGATCGCTGAAGCCCTGGCCGGTGAGCCTGGCTCCGTTTATGTGCTGGCTGACATCTCCGACTCGGGGGCCAGCGGCACTGCTGGTGACGGAACTGCGGTGCTGAAGGGCTTGCTTGAGGCAAACGCGACATCCGCTTCAGTGGCTCAGATCATGGACCGGGCAGCGGTCGACGCATGTATCGACGCGGGAGTCGGGAGCACGGTTACGCTGACTGTGGGAGGCAAGCACGACGGCTTGCACGGAGATCCGGTCGAGGTGACCGGTATGGTCAGACTGATTCATGAAGGCACGTTCGTGATCGCCGGACCGATGGGTGCCGGAACTCTTGCGAGTCGAGGGCGGACCGTCGTGCTCGAGATCAACGGACGCAATGGGATAGAACTTCAACTCACCGATCTGCGCGGCCATCCGAGCGACCTGAACTTCTTCCGCGCTTTTGGTATCGAGCCCACTCAACGTCGAATTCTCGTGCTCAAGAGTGCCGCACATTTCCGGGCGGCATTCGAGCCGATCGCGACCAAAGTCATCGAGGTCAAGGCTCCGGGGATCAGCAGTCCAGATCTACATAGTTTCAACTATCAGCACTTGAGACGTCCGATTTACCCGCTAGATAAGGACGCAACCTGGTCCCCCGAGAAATAACGTTGTCGACACGGGTCCCGAGCTCACTCGGGCCCGTGTTTGCTCCTTCTCGTGTATCGCGTAATCTTTGCGAGCCACTGTGCGACTGTGATTGGATACCGGGACAACCGGCGGTGTAGAATCGGCCGCATCGACCGGCCCGATAGTTCGGGGGATTCCGCCGATCTGAACGGATATTCCGCTTCATGCAACGTAGCCCCGATATCGCATCCGTAGAAGCCGGTTCGATTACCCAGCAATTTCCAGCCACATCCGTCGATCGGTTTCAGATGACGCTGGGCGCGCGCCTTCGAACAGGATTGCGGGTGGAGCATCTCTTCTACTCTGTGATCTTTGTGCTGGCACTTGTTACCCGCTTCTGGGATCTCGGGTCCAGGGCGCTCCACCACGATGAGTCGTTGCACTCCTACTTCTCCTGGATTTACGAGGCCGGTAACGGATATATTCATGACCCGCTGATGCACGGTCCGTTCCTCTTCCATGCGACCGCCTTTATGTACCTGCTATTCGGGGCGACTGACGCGGTTTCGCGATTCTCCCCTGCTCTGTTCGGTGTCATCTTGGTGATGCTTCCCTGGTTTCTTCGCGGTGATCGCCAACTTGGTCGCTGGGGAGCGCTGAGCGCATCCGCGCTCCTTTTGATCTCCCCCTCGATCCTGTACTACAGTCGATTCATCCGCCACGACATCTTTGCGGCAACTGGTGCATTACTCCTATTCATCGCGATTATTCGGTATATCGAGACGCCGGAACCTCGATGGGCAATCATTGGCGGACTGGCGATCGGCTATCTGCTGACGACCAAAGAAGTCAGCTTTATCGTTCTATTTGTGTTCGTGATAATCCTCGGCGTTGCGATCTCCTTGCGTGTGGCTCCATTCCTTTTGGCGGTGGCCGCCGCAGCTGCGGTAACGTTCCTGTTGACGAGCAAGATGTTGCACGCTCTCGGTGCCCCGCCGCTACCGGGCATTCCCTGGAGCCAACCCACGTTCCAACAGATCGAACATTTCGTCGTTCAACTCGTCAAGCATCCGGTCATCATCGCGGGCGGCGGTATCACGATTCTGACCGTGGTTGTTGCGCTGTGGCTGCTCAATCGGCGCCGGCCCAAAGAATTGGGCTGGGTCGACGGCATTCTTGGAGATGCACCTCCAGGCTCGTCAGCCGCAGCGCTGCACGAACTCCTCAGTGACCGTCGAGCGTTATGGGTCAGCGTTGCCACAGCGCTTGTCTTCTTCACGGTCTTCTACACCTCCCTGTTTACGAACATGTCGGGTCTCGCGAGCGGAACGTTCGGCGCACTCGGGTACTGGCTCGGCCAGCAGGGCGTGCAGCGAGGACAGGAGCCCTGGTTCTACTACCTTATTCTCCTGCCCCAATACGAATACGTGGCGGTGTTGCTTTTTCCGCTCGCCGCTGTTGCGTTCCTGTGGAGATTGTTTCGCGGTTGGCGACAGAATCTGACACTCGATTCAAAAACCTTCGTTCGCGGTTTTCTGCTCTTCTGGGCCCTTGGAGTACTTGCCGTCCTGTCGTGGGCTGGCGAGAAGATGCCCTGGAACGTGATTCACATCGCGCTCCCTATGACATTACTCGCCGCAAGCTTCACGGGAGACGCTATCGAGTACGTTGAGCGCCGCTGGTCTACCTGGCTGCGACGAACTCGAATAGACATGCTGTTGGCAGGTGGGTTGGTTCTGCTGCTTGTTGGGACAGCTTTCCTGTCAATCGCGTGGGCAAGCGACGGTCCATACAAGCTCGTCGGTAGCGCTTATGTTCGTTCGCTGCGGGCAGGCGTTGCGGATTACTGGTGGGCCTATATCTATCTTCCGTGGCTGCTGGTGATAGCAGTGGTACTGCTGGGTATAGTCCGTATCGGCTTACGGCGCGCAATGAGCGCCACGCTTATCGCTGGTGTCTTTGCGTTCTCACTAGCTCAGGTTCACGCCGAATGGCGGCTTACCTATCGTGAGGGCGATATACCGAGGGATATGCTCGTTTACGTCCAGACCACACCCGACGTTCCACGTGTCACCCTACAGCTTCAGCAATTGTCACAGCAGGTTACGGACGGCATGGGTCTGACCGTCTGGTACGACGACGTGACGCAGTGGCCCTTCAACTGGTATCTCAAAGATTTTCCCAATCGCCGCTATTTTGGGCGGGAACTGCCGGCCACGGTGGACGCTCAAGTGATCATCATTTCCGACGACGTCTTGACGAGCGATATGGAGAATCGACTGAACGCAAATTATGCCTACCAAGAATATCCGATGCGCTGGTGGTTCCCCGAGGAGAATACCTACCGGCGCTTTGCCTATGCACCCGACATCAAAGATGAAGCACGCCAGAACTATCAGGATAGTCGGAAGCCGCCGTTCACAGCGCTGGACGTAGTTCGTAGCGTCTGGTCGAGCATCTGGTCGATGCGTCATCCTAACGAGCAAGGGAAGATTTTCCGCACGGTTGCCTATCGCGAGGTTCCAAGTGGCTTTGGATCGGTCAAGTTCCGGGTATACGTGCGTAAGGATCTGCTGCCATACTTCGACCAGATTCGGTACTGACGCGAGTTGATCGAAGTGTTCGCTGAAAAGCTTCCAGCAACACGACTGTCGAAAACGAAGAGGAGAGTGACGTGCACGAAAGTGCCAACATAGGCGACACGCAGATGGACGATCTCGAGAAGCCCTCGCTCCTCGACCATTCCATCAGCCTGGAGTCACTCTCATGGATCAACATTGGCTGGGTTGCGGTCGCCGTCGTTGCCTTTCTGCTGCGAGTTGCGAATTTCTCGGTTTGGCCATTGGCGACAAACGAGGCACGACTGGCATCGAATGCGCTCTCGATCGTTCAAGGAGGCTCTTTGCCGGCATCGGCCTCCACGGCACCTCTGTCGACCGCGCTGACCGCCCTGGCTCTGTTTCTGTTCGGGTCAAGCGACGGCGTCGTGCGCATCGTTCCCTTAGTGGCCGGCGTCGGTTCGATAGGACTCATCGCCTGGCTGCGGCCCGTTGCGAGCAAGGGGACGCTGCTGGCGGCCGCGTCGATTTTCGCAGTCTCGCCGACCCTGGTCGCAGCTTCACGGCAAGCGAACGGCGGCGGACTCCTTGTCTTTAGCACGTTGTTGGTCTTTGCGGTTGGGTTGCACTGGCTCCACGGACGCTCTGGTGGAATCGCCGTGCTGTTCGGAATTGCCGGAGCAATGACCGTTCTGTCTTCACCCATCGGCTGGATCGCGCTCCCAATCGTCGCAATTGTTGTCCTGCTAATCTCGGATGAGCACAATGCTCCGATCAGTGACATCCCTCTGATGATGCTCGGAGCCGCAGCGACAATTCTGATCGTGACGACCAGTCTGTTCGTTCACCCGGCCGGTTTCTCCGATTTCTTTCGCTCAAGTCTCCGTTCACTCTGGGATCAGCAACTCAGCCAGGCGGGATCCGCATGGCATCTTGCGGTATTTCAGGTATTGATCGACGAAACGCTCTCACTGCTGTTCACGGTGGTGGCGATTGTTGTGTTGATTCGGTCGCGTGCTCGTGGCGAGCATTCGCTCCCATTTGCCTCGGGATTGATGGCTTGGACAGGATTGGCACTGCTGTTTGGGTCCTTGCTCGGAGGAAAGGGAACGTCGCTCTACACCCTCACCGCGCTCCCGCTCGCGCTGCTGGCTGGCTGGGGGCTCGACCAAGTCCTGAGTCACATAGACTGGTCCGACTATTGCACCCCGCGCGGAATCTTGTTTCTGATCCTGATACCCATCACGTTTTTCGCCGGGGTAAGCACATACGGTCTGCTGTCAAGCAACGTTGGTTCAGACGCATGGGCGTGGCTCTTCACGTTCGTGCTCGTGGCGATCATCGTCTTCGCACCATTGTTAGCATTGACGATTTGGCTTCGACGATCACTTGGCGGCTGGAGCTCAGTACTGGTTCTGTTTGTAGCGATATTGCTGGCAGGCATTGCAGTGCGCAGCAGCGTCCTGCTTGGCGACACGATCAACGGTAGACAAGGTGAGCCACTGATGGTCGGTCTCAGCCAACCAGCTGTCGCAACGACGGTCAATCAGATCAGAAGCGTCAGTCGTGATATGACGACCTTCCAGCAAGATGTTCGGGATCCAACCGGCGGTCACGGGCTAACCATCGTTATTGATTCGTCGATCGACGAACCTTTTCGCTGGTATTTCCGTGATTTTCCCAACGTCCAGATTCTCGATCCCAACCAGCAGATTCCGGCCAATCAAGAGCCACAGGTGCTCATCGCACGATCCGATCACGCGTCAATGCTCGCGTCTCCGGCAGACCGGCTGCAGCGTACCCTCCCGTTCGAGAGCACAGCACCGATTTCGTTGACTCATCCGAATTTCGGGGAACTGGTGCAATCGCTACTGCATCCTGGAAGGTGGCAGCGATTCCCTGAATTCTTGCTGGACCGGAAAGTGGATCTACCGTCAGATCCAACTCATTTCTTGGTTTCGTACCGGCAGGATGTCGTGACGCAGATGTACGGTTCCACGCCGCCACCCAGCCCGTAGTCGAGTTGGCCAGAGTAAGTTGGTGACTGAGGAGTCTTTCCGTTCAAACTGAGTGACCGGCACCGACGAGATCTTCGACAACGCGGTTGAGATCGTCGAGGTCAAAGGGTTTGGGAAGATAGGCATCCGCTTTTGAAGCCTTCGCGAGAGACAATGCTTGAGGATGAGCCGAGATCAATACACTGGCTACCTTATCCTGTTCCGACCCCGGCTTTAGTTCATTGATGAAATCCGAGCCGAGACCATCAGGTAGCACCAAGTCAGTAATCACGACACATGGCTGACACGCTCGAAAGATACGCTGTGCGGCGGCAATCACACTCGCCGTGTAAACCTCAAAGCCGGCATCCTCCAACACACAAGAAATGAGGTCGGCTATTCCTTGATCGTCCTCAACTACCAGTACTTTTCGGCCACGCTCAGCGACAGTCATCGAGCCACCCGTTTTTTCAACACGCTCGCTACTACACTTCGTTGGGAGCTCTCGCTCTGATCTACCCCCGGCCCTGTTATCATTTGGTGGGCCCTCGAAAATTGGTAGGTCGCATATGATATGCCAAGAACATTTTGATGATGTAGTGGTCGCAACGCCGATCTTTCGAGCATTCGGATGTTCTATGATCGAGCATCGCTAACGAAGGAATTCCGTTTGACAGATCGTATTCTCGTCATTGAAGACGATCACCATATTGCTCAACTGCTCCGCGTTTATCTGGAGCGTGAGGGATTTGAGGCACACATTGCGAGAGACGGACGGGAGGGGCTCAGGCTTTTCGGCGAAATCGACCCGGATCTCGTCATTCTTGATTTGATGCTGCCCGGTCTCCACGGTCGCGACGTCTGCCGTGCCATTCGCATGCGCAGCCCAACGCCGATCTTGATGTTGACGGCGCTCGATGACGAACGAGACGTGGTAGATGGCCTCGATCTCGGAGCCGATGACTATATTACGAAGCCTTTCAAGCCAGCTGTGCTCATGGCACGCGTTCGTTCCGCCCTTCGTCGCTCTAACGGACCGACGAATCTGGTCCAGGAGATCACCGTCGGCAACCTGATACTTCGGCCAGAAGAGCGCATGGCGTCGATACACGGCAACGAACTCGATCTCCGGACCAAAGAATTCGACCTGCTGCTGACGCTAGCCTCACGACCGGGAGTCGTCCTCACCCGAGAGAGTTTGCTGCGACAAGTCTGGGGCCGTGAATACGATGTTGATACCCGCACGATTGACGTGCACATTAATCGCTTGAGGGCGCGGCTATCCGAAAGCAATACCGAGATCGAGACGGTTCGTGGCGTTGGCTACCGACTGGCACAGACGCCGTGACAAGGGACGGAAAATGGTCGTTCCGCTCTACCTGTCTCCATCCTGCGTCGATTTATTTGTGTTGCGGATCTCTTCGAATTTCGGCCTTTCGATTGGACACCGAAGCGGCGGTTCAATCGTCTCTCCTGGCTGGATCATGAGGTCATAACAATGCTCAAGAGCCTGAGAGCGCGAATCCTTGTCTCCCACCTCGCCGTCATCCTGCTCGTCTTTGGCCTGACCTTCGTCGTTGCATTCATTCCGATTCGAAACGCGCAGAACCGGCTGGAAATTCGACGCCTCGAAGCGTTGGCAGCTCCTGTTGCGGTTCAATCCGGCTTCCTACTTGGGAGACCAGCTCTGTCGACATCAGCGACCGAAATTTTGGACGCACAAGCCACCCAACTGAACGTCCGCTTGATCCTGCTCGATCGGAAAGGGACGATCCTCCACGATACGCGGCCGGGTCAACCACTCGACAGCGCGACTGTGAATCAGTTACGTCAAGCTAGTCTCAGATTGGACCAGCGCATCCGTAACTTCGGGGTGGCCACCCGCCTCCCGGTTGAGGACCGCAGCATCTACGTTGGGACGATCGGTGGAGAGCGCATCGTGCTCACGCTCCTATCCCAGGTCGATGGACGCTACATCGCGATCCTGGCGCCCAGAGGTGCGCCTATCTTGCGCGAACTCTTCGTGCCACTGTTGCTGGCACTCACAATCGGCTTTTTCGGCGCATTGATTGCCACCTTGTTTCTCAGTCGCTCTATCGCCTTGCCGATTTCTCGCTTGACGGAGGCCGCCGATGCGGTCGCTGGTGGAGACTTGAACCGAGAGGTCCCCGGCCAGGGGGACGATGATGTCGGCCGTCTCGTCACAAGCTTTAACGAGATGGTCACCCGGCTACGAGTGACCTACGAAAGCCAGCGACGCCTGCTGGCGAACATTGCCCATGAACTCCGCACTCCACTTACATCAATTCAGGGATACGCCCAGGGACTTAGCGATGGAGTTTTCGTTACCGAAGAGCAGCGTCAGGAGGCACTGGACACGATCGGAGAAGAATCGGAACGGGTCAACGAACTGCTGATCCAGATTCTTGAATTGGCTCGGCTTGAGTCAGGGCAATCAGGTCCCCGCGTTCGCGATGTCGACACCGACGATATCGTTGGGCGTGTTCTCCGGCGCCATCGCGTGGAAGCAGATCGACGAGGTATCAACCTCGATGGGCCACCGAGCGGCTCACATACAGTCCGTGGAGACGAGGGGCTGATTGATCAGGCCATTGATAATCTCGTACGCAACGCGATCCGGCACACGCCGGAGGGCGGCAATGTAAGCGTGAATATACTGGCATCGCCAGACGCATCTCGCAGCCATACTGGAGTGCGAATAAGCGTATCCGACACCGGCAGCGGGATTCCCAAGGACGCACTGCCGCACATTTTCGATCGTTTCTATCGTGCCAACGGCAACGAGAGCCCGGAAAGCCCTCGATGACCACGGATTCGGCCTCGGCCTTTCCATCGTGCGCGAGATCGCCACGGCTCACGGCGGAACGGTTGGAGTTGAAAGCGAGCCTGGCACTGGCACCAGGTTCTTCATCGATCTACCTAGTTCACTCGCCCAACCGTCACCGAATGGTGAGAAGCCTGCGCCTTAGGCGCTCGTAGTAGACGACGGTGCACACCTGATTCAAGTTGCCAAATGGTCGAGAGACGGACCAATGATTCTGCCTAATAGAAATTAGGGAAAGTTTGACGTTTGGACACGGACATTGATACGATGACCGAAGGCTCGCTCACCGCGAGTCGCAAGGTCCGTTCTTTTGGAGGACATGTCCATGCTGCTTGAGCGCATCAACGGTCCGCAAGATCTGAAGTCTTTGACTCTGCCAGAGATCGAAACGGTCGCGCGGGAAATTCGGGATCTCATCTTAGATGTCGTTGTTCGCCAGACCGGCGGACATTTCGCGTCCAACCTTGGCTCAGTTGAACTGGCCCTCGCACTGCATTACGTCTTCGAATCGCCCGCCGACAAGATCGTGTGGGATGTCGGACATCAGGCTTACCCGCATAAGATTCTGACAGGACGACGAGATCGTTTCTCAACGATTCGCCAAGAAGGAGGTCTCAGCGGCTTCCTTCAGCGTGAAGAGAGTGAACACGATCAATTCGGAGCCGGTCACGCGAGCACTTCAATTTCAGCGGCTCTGGGAATGGCAGTCGCCGGACAGCTTCAAGGAGAGCATTTTCATTCAATCGCGGTCATTGGCGACGGCGCACTGACGGGTGGCATGGCATATGAAGCCGTCAACAATGCGGGCAGCCTAAAGGTACCGCTGATTGTGGTGCTGAACGACAACGAAATGTCGATCGCTCCCAACGTCGGTGCACTCCCCAAGTATCTGAGCCGCATCCGAACTGATGAACGATACGGCCAAGCCAAGGCAGAAGTTGAACGACTATTATCTCGGGTTCCGCAGGGCGATCTTTTGTTGGAGCTCGGGAAGCGCATGAAGGATGGCCTGAAAGAGGTCGTCTATCACACGATGATCTGGGAAGAGCTCGGCTTCACCTACATCGGTCCGGTTGACGGACACAATGTCCGCGATCTGATCGAAGCATTTGAACAGGCCAAGACGATACCCGGTCCCGTCTTCGTGCATGCGGTCACCGTAAAAGGAAAGGGCTACGAGCCCGCCGAGAACGACCCATTCAAGCATCACAGCGCATCAATCAAGACTCCGGGCGCGCCACCGGCACCACCAAAATATCAGGATGTCTTCGGCAACACATTGACCGAACTGGCCAGGAAGAACGACCGTATCGTCGCGATTACCGCGGCGATGCCGGACGGAACCGGGTTACTGCCCTTTGTGAAAGAGCATCCGGCACGATTCTTCGACGTAGGGATTGCGGAACAACACGCCGTCACCTTTGCCGCAGGTCTCGCGACTCAGGGGATGCGTCCAGTCGCAACAATTTATTCGACGTTTCTTCAACGGGCATACGATCAAGTAATTCACGATGTCTGTATTCAAAACCTGCCGGTGGTTTTCGCGATGGATCGTGCTGGGCTAGTGGGAGACGATGGACGTACCCACCACGGCGTATTCGATTTTGCCTACTTGCGCTGCCTGCCGAACATGGTCTTGATGGCGCCGAAGGATGAAGACGAGCTACGCCACATGGTGGCGACCGCCATTGCGCACGACACCGGACCGATCGCCATTCGCTACCCGCGCGGCGCGGGCGTCGGCGTCTCGATGCTCGCTGAGCCGCACGTGCTTCCGATCGGTCGCGGCGAGGTCATCCGAGAGGGCAGCGACGTTTCTATCATGGCCATTGGCTCAACTGTCCTCTGGGCGACCCGAGCCGCCGAGATCCTTGCCGAAAGCGGAATCGACGCCGAGGTAATCAACGCTCGATTCGTCAAACCACTTGATGAAGAACTGATACTCGGCTCCGCGCGGAAGACCGGGAGGGTAATCACGGTCGAGGAGGCGATGCTGGCCGGAGGGTTTGGTAGCGCTGTACTCGAAGTCCTCAGTCGTGAGCAAATGAACATTCCGACTGACCGCATCGGTCTGGCAGATCGATTCTTTGATCACGCCTCGCAGAATTCTCTGCGACGTTTGGCCGGCATCGACGCCGAGAGTATTGCAGCTCGAGTTCAGGCTATGGTCAAGACAGGACAAAAGATGTCCACCATCGCAGACTAGTCTAACCGACGACGATGGAGCCGCGACCTGAAGGTCGCGGCTTCGTCATGTGAAGGCACGTGCTCACCATGAGTCCTTTCCCAATTCTCACCCAATATCAGTCCGAGCTCGGATATCGTCTCGAACCGGCCGCGGTCGATCAATTGCGGAGATTGCGCGAACTTCTTCTCGACTGGAACCGCCGATTTCAACCTCACGCGGGTCACCGACCCGGTCGAGATCGAAACACGACTCTATCTCGATTCCCTGGCGATGCTGCGGCTCGTTCGGCGATCAACTCCGAGTTCGGTGACCACTTCAACGATCAAGCTGGTCGATATTGGCACTGGAGCGGGTTTCCCAGGATTACCGCTCAAGATTGTGGACCCCGATATCAGCGTTGTCCTGATCGAATCAACGGCGAAAAAGGTTGGCTTCTTGCACGAAGCCATTCGGGTTCTCGGATTGAGCGATGTCACCGCGGTCCACGGACGGGCCGAAGAACTTGCACACCAGGATCAATATCGAGCGAAATTTGACGTCGTCACCGCTCGGGCTGTGGCCAAGCTTCCCGCGCTAATTGAGATTTGCATGCCGTTCTGTCACGCTGGAGGAAGGGGAATCTTTCCGAAAGGCCGCGATATAGATGACGAAATCTCCGATGCGTCCCGTGCCGCCGAGCAGCTTCGGTGCAAGATTCTCGGTTCTGAGACGATGATGGTTCCAGAATTGAGCGGCACTTCGTACGTAATAGTCGAACAGGTTGCTAGGCCGCCCGCGCAGTATCCACGGAGACCGGGAATTCCGACGAAGGATCCGCTTTAATAGATATGGAGTGGTGAACAGGCTCAGAGTCTGCCGCTACGATGCACCGACGCCTCGCATGAGAGGGAGTTTGTCATGCCCGAGCGGCAGAGACTGGTCGTGATCGGCGGAGACGCAGCGGGAATGAGCGCTGCGTCCCAAGCAAAGCGTCTTAACAAGAATTTCGACGTGATCGCGTTCGAGCGCGGTCCACATACTTCGTATGCGGCGTGTGGAATGCCCTATTTCGTTGGCGGTCTGGTGCAAGAGGAACGCTCGCTGATCGCGCGCAGCCCAGCCGCCTTTCGAGCGAACGGTATCGACGCTCGCGTGCTGCATGAAGTTGAAGAGATCGACGTCAAGAATAAACAGGTTCGTGTTCGATCACTGGATTCAGGTGACGTCTGGCTTGAACCCTACGACGAACTGTTGATCGCGACTGGGGCGCTGCCAGTCAAGCCAAATATCCCGGGAATTGACGCGTCCAACGTCTTCACGCTGTCGACGTTGCAAGACGGCATCAGGCTGCGGCAATTCGTCGACACTCATGAACCAACAAAGGCGGTCGTAGTTGGAGGTGGATATATCGGCCTCGAAATGGCCGAGGCTTTTCTCCAGCGCGGCATCGACACAACAATGGTCGAAATGATGCCCGAAGTAATGTCGACGCTTGACGCGGACATGGGGCATCTCGTCTCAGCGGCCGTGCGGTCATCCGGAGTCGATTTGCATCTCAACGAGAGGGTTGAGTCATTCGAGACGGCGAACGGCCAAGTCGTCATGGTCGTGACCGACCAACGGGCGATCAAGGCGGACATCGTAGTGCTCGGCGTCGGTGTTCGACCCAACTCGCAGTTGGCGGCGGAGGCAGGCATCCCACTGGGCATTACTGGGGCGATCTGGGTCGATGACAGACAGCACACGAAGATTGACCACATATGGGCCGCAGGTGACTGCACCGAGAGCGTGCATTTGGTCAGCCATCAACCGATTCATATTGCCCTGGGAACGGTCGCGAACAAACAGGGACGAATCTGCGGCATCAATCTGGGCGGTGGTTCGGCACGGTTTCCGGGGGTCTTAGGGACGGCCATCACCAAGATCTGTGGCACCGAAGTCGCCCGAACCGGACTCAATGAGTCGGAAGCGCGCGGCGCCGGCTTCGACTTTTCGGCCACGACAATCACCAGTTCCACTCGCGCCGGATACTATCCGGGCGCCGGTAAGATCACGGTCAAAGTCGTGAGCGAAACCGCCACGGGACGCATTCTCGGGGCTCAGATAGTCGGCGCGGAGGGCTCTGGCAAACGGATCGATACATTCGCCACCGCAATCACCGCCGACATGACGGTGGATGAATTCGAATACCTGGATCTGAGCTATGCACCGCCATTTTCTCCGGTCTGGGATCCAACTCAGATCGCGGCCCGGAAGGCGGTGCGAAGAGGCCGGGCGGCGACCCCGGAATCAATCTCTTCTTGACCATTGTTAGGAGTGTCATTGGTCGGAATCCCGTTGCACGCCGGTTTGACGCTCACGTCGCCGCCGTGCTATAGTCAGTTCCCGCCCGGCGTTGCCTGGCAGGAAGATTGTGCCTTGAATTGTTCTGAAGTCTTCGAACATTTGAACGTACGCAAATCAGGATAGGGAGCTCGCGAGCGTGATCAAACTCCGACTGCGGCGCATGGGAGCGAAAAAGCAGCCGAGCTATCGAATTGTGGCCGCGGACGTGCGGTCTCCCCGTGACGGTCGTTTCATTGAGATCGTGGGATTCTATAATCCGCAAACCGATCCATACACTCTGCAAGTCAACGAGGAGCGCGCAAAGTACTGGATCGATCACGGTGCGCAGCCGACCGAAACAGTTCGCTCTTTGCTGGTGAAGTGTGGTGTTATTCCAGCGAGAAAGTTCACGGCGACTGACGAAGTAGCCTCATCGGCACCCGCCACGGAGTGACGGTTAGCGGACTTACTCGGTACAACGATGACGTTTGACGCTGGCTACCTCTACCGGTAGCCAGTTTGTCTACAACAAGGATGCGAGAGGATCATCACGGTGGAAGAGCTAGAGGGCCTCGTCACATACATGGCGCAGAATCTGGTTGATAGTCCGGACGACGTTCAAGTTGCATCGCAGCAGCGCGGCCGGATCGTCACGGTTACGTTGACCGTTCCTCCAGACGATATGGGCAAGGTCATCGGTCGACAGGGCCGGATTGCACGATCGATGCGAACGCTTCTGACAATTGCCGCATCGCGCCAGGGGTTCAGAGCCAGTCTGGACATCAATGGCTGAGAGCGAATCTCTCAACCCAGAACGGCTGGCGATTGGCGTCATCGTTGGGCCTCATGGGACGCGCGGAGAAATCCGCATGCAGATCTGGACCCACTTTCCCGATCATATTCAGGACTTGACTTCGATTTTTCTTGACGGCGAACCACTACCTGTTCGTCTCCGTCACGTTCGGATCAGCCGGGGACTTGCCATCCTTTCGCTGCAGGACATCACGACACGTGAAGCGGCTGACGAACTGAAGGGAAAGGTCGTCCGCATCGATCGTGAGCAAGCCAGTCCGCTCGAAGAAGGCGAGTATTACCACTTCGAACTTATTGGTCTAGATGTCTTTACTGAAGACGGTAGTCGAATCGGAAGCCTGGCCGAGATCATCGAAACAGGAGCGAACGATGTCTATGTCGTACGAGACGACGAAGGAAAAGATACGCTCTTTCCGGCGCTGAACGACGTCGTGCCAGAGATCGACATCGAACATCGCAAGATGACGGTAAGGCCGCTTCACTATTGGGATGGCTGATCCGGCGCCGGCCGCCCTCGACGCGTCGCCAGGACGTCCCAAACCTTCTCCACCGACACTCCCGTGGCCTCAAGCATCACCAGCAGATGATAAACAAGATCTGAAGATTCGGCGGCGATCGTCTCCGGATCTGCATTCTTCGCGGCAATTATCACCTCAGCTGCCTCTTCCCCGATCTTCTTGCCAATCTTGTCGACACCCTGTGCCAGCAAGTAGTTCGTATACGAACCCGCAACAGGATGACGGCTCCGGTCGGCAACGACCGATGAAACCTGGTCAACCACACTACTTGAGGTCGGAATCGCACCAAGTTGAGCGAGCGGCTTTCCACTGAAGCACGTGTCGGTTCCTAGGTGGCACGTCGGACCGTCTGCATGAACCTGAACGAGCAACGTATCCGAGTCACAATCGCTCCGGATCTCCAGCACATGATGCACGTTACCGGACGTCTCACCTTTCATCCAGAGCTTGTCACGGCTTCGACTCCAAAAGTGGAGCCTACCAGTTCGAACCGTGAGTTTGAGCGCTTCATGGTTCATATACCCCATCATGCGCACGTCGCCGGAAAGCGCATCTTGAACGATGGCCGGAATCAAACCACGGTCATCGAAGTTGATGCCGGAAAGGATATTATCCGCGTTCGTCGATTCGCTGTTCAACCTTCTCGCCAATCATCTGATATCTGTAAGAGTCCAGACCGGATTGCCCCGTCGCACGTCATGATCGCAAGGTGTGAAAGTGGCTAACAGGAGATTAGGGACACCCGTTTCGCCAATTGTCAAGCCCGATCTGCTCCAGCGAACGTTGCCTTTGCCCGAGATCCGCTCGACCATCGCTGAACAGCAGGTAAACACGTGCTGCCCTTTGACTTCGTCACAAAAGAATGGGGGCATTTCTGCCCCCGGTGCATTCATCGAGTTCGCTGTTCACCGAACACAACCGTATCGTCTCGCTCAGTCGGCCAGCACCACCGAGGCACCCTTGGCCGTCCGGCCAACGGCCTGGGCGACTTTGGCAACGCCTGGCATCGCGGCGGCAAAGTTCTCAAATGTGAGTGATTGCCCGCCGTCCGAAAGAGCGTGATCCGGGTTCGGATGTACCTCAACGATTAGCCCATCGGCTCCAGCCGCGACCCCGGCGAGCATCATCGAAGGCACTAGATACCATTTACCAGTACCGTGACTCGGGTCGACAACAATTGGTAGATGGCTAAGTCGCTTCACGACCGGCACGGCGCTGATATCGAACGTGTTCCGCGTGATCGTCTCGTAAGTGCGAATTCCCCGCTCGCAGAGTATGACCTGCTCGTTGCCCTGCGCCATGACGTACTCGGCGGCCAGCAGCCACTCTTCAATCTGAGCCGACATGCCGCGCTTTAATAACACCGGCTTGCCTGACTGACCAGCAACTTCAAGGAGCAGAAAATTCTGCATGTTGCGCGCGCCGATTTGAAGTACGTCAGTGTAGGATGAAACAAGATCGATGTCCGTTGGACTGAGCACTTCAGTGACGATCTTTAGGCCGGTCTCCTCGCGCGCCTTCGCCAGAATCTGGAGACCTTCTTCTCCCAAACCACGAAACTCGTAGGGAGACGTTCTCGGCTTGAACGCTCCTCCACGCAGCATTGTGGCACCTGCTTCTTTGACTGCATGAGCGGTGCGAAGCAGTTGATCCTCGCTTTCGACCGAGCACGGGCCAGCAATCACGACGATCTCGTTGCCGCCAACCTTGACGCCACCAACATCAACAATGGTGTTTGATGGGTGAAAATCACGGCTTACCAATTTATAGCGCTTGCTCACTCGAATTACCTGCTGGACACCTGGGAGGAGCCCCATCGTTTCATACAAGGCGTCCGGAAGAGGCGCTCCCAGGACGCCGATAATTGACTGATCTTGCCCGACAATCTGCCGGGTTCCGAACCCCGCTTCACCGACACGTCGGACCACGTCGTTCAACTGCTCTTTCGACGCAGTCGGCTCCAGCACGATGATCATTTCTGTTGCTCCTCAATAGACAGTACAAGGCTATGCACGTGATCCTAGACAGACTCTGCTGACTGGTAGGCCCACTCCGGGCGTAGATCTACTGCTCGGCGCAAATACACGTGGCGGATCTGATTTACCGCCTTTTCCGTGTTGTAGTGAACCAGAACTCGAATCGCCCGATCCAGCGCCCCTGGGACTCCCATTTCATGCATGCACATGAGCGCGATCGAATCCCAGCCAAACTCGCGGGCTGCCACAGCCGGAAAGGTCGCGTTTAAATCGGGCGACGTCGTGAAAATCGCGCTAGCCACGTCTTCCACATCTATGCCGTTCGCATCCACGATCGCCGTCAACAGTTCGCGAGTAGCCTCAAGGATGTCTTCGGCCGTGTTGCGTTCGACAGTCGTTGCGCCGCGAATTCCCCGGCACCGCATCATCGTGATGATTCCTCCTCACAAGCGGTACCCATTCGTCGCTTAGCCGGCCACCGTCGTCCGATTACACCCCCCGAAGATAGCGGACAAACTCCCGCATGACGTCCGGTTGGCGCTCCCGCGGCGTTGAACCAAGCCGATCGATTACGGCGCTGCCGACAACCGCGGCCTCGGCAACCTTGCCAACCTCCGCGACGTGCTCCGGCTGGGAAATACCGAATCCGACCGCCAGCGGCAGGTCGGTCTGGCTCCGGACACGCGAGAGAAACTCCCCTAACCCCTCCGATAACGAGGAGCGGGCACCGGTGGTTCCCGTCAGCGACACGCAATAGATGAATCCGCTCGCCTGTTGCACTGTCGCACTGATCAGCTCGTCGGTGCTGGTCGGCGCGAGCATGAAAATCAGATCCCGCCCATTGCGACGGCACGCGTCAAGCATTTCACCGCTCTCTGCGACCGGCAAGTCGGGAACAATCAAACCATCAACCCCAACCTCGGCGCATTTCTCCGCAAAACGGTTCACTCCGAAGCTGAAAATGGGGTTGAAGTATCCCATGAAGGCGAGCGGAACGTCAACGCCGGCCTCGCGCAGGTTTCTTGCCGTTTCGAGGCAGTAATCAACCGTAACGCCATTCTTCAGCGCCTCATAGCTTGAGTGCTGGACCGTCGCTCCATCGGCCAAAGGATCAGAAAACGGAATACCCAGCTCGATCATGGTGGCGCCGCCGGCAACCATGGCTGGTACGACACGTTGGACGGTGTCCACTTCCGGATAGCCAACCGTTAGATACGGGATGACGCCTGTCTGCTTCTCCGCCTTCAGTCTCGCGAAGGTCTGCGCAATTCGACTTTCCGATGTTGCGACCGTCACAGTTCTACCCCCAACGCTTCAGCAACGGTGTGCATATCTTTGTCTCCACGGCCAGAAAGGTTGATCACCACGATCTCATCGGAACTCCGTTCAGCGGCGATTTTCGTCGCCAAATGGACAGCATGTGCTGACTCAAGCGCAGGGATGATCCCCTCGGTGACACACAGCAGCTTGAAGCCTTCAAGTGCTTCTTCATCGGTCACGCCATGGTAACTGGCCCGACCACTATCCTTCAGATAGCTGTGCTCGGGTCCAACTCCCGGGTAGTCCAGGCCAGCTGAAATACTATGCGCTTCGATGATCTGTCCGTCGTCGTCCTGCAAAACGTACGAGCGAGATCCGTGAAGGACTCCAATGCGTCCAGCGCTCAGAGATGCAGCATGCTTTCCGGTTTCAATTCCGAGCCCGGCCGCTTCCGCACCATAAAGATCCACTCCCGCGTCATCGATGAAAGGATGGAATATCCCGATGGCGTTCGAGCCTCCGCCGATACAGGCGACAATTGCGTCTGGGAGCCTTCCAGTCGCCTCGAGGATCTGCTGACGTGTCTCTCTGCCGATGACCGATTGGAAATCCCGGACGATCATCGGATACGGATGCATACCCCCGACGGAGCCGATCAGATAGTAGGTGTTCCGGACGTTGGTGACCCAGTCACGGATCGCTTCGTTCATCGCGTCCTTGAGCGTACGGCTGCCGGATGTCACCGAGCGCACCTCGGCACCGAGGAGCTTCATACGAAAGACGTTGAGCGATTGACGGGCGATATCGACCTCGCCCATATAGACGATGCACTCCAGCCCGAGCATCGCACAGACCGTCGCGGTCGCGACTCCGTGCTGACCGGCACCAGTCTCAGCGATGATTCGCGGTTTACCCATGCGTTTTGCGAGGAGGCCCTGGCCTATCGCATTGTTGATCTTGTGCGCTCCAGTATGTGCCAGGTCCTCCCGTTTCAGGTAGATCTGAGCTCCACCAACGTGTTCAGTGAGCGCCTTGGCGTGATAGAGGGGCGTCGGCCTACCCACGTAGTCTTTCAGCAGATAGTCCAGTTCCTGCTGAAAAGCGGGATCGTTTTGGGCCTCCCTATATGCGTTCGTCAGTTCGTCGATCGCTGGAACAAGCGTGACCGGGGCATAGGCACCGCCAAATTCACCAAACCGTCCCTGACTATCGGGAAGATCGAGCGCGCTGGGTCGTTCGACTCCTGTAGTGGTCATGCTGGCTCCTTCATCCATGAGAACGGACCATGTCGATCGTATTCGGGTAAACTGCTCGCCGCTGATCGCCGTGCCGTACTGCCTCAATGAACTGCTCGATCTTGTCCGGGTCCTTTTCCCCGTCTGTTTCTACCCCACTCGAGACATCGACTCCGAACGGTCTGACTCTTTCCAGAGCCCGACCGACCGTGTCTGGCCGAAGTCCCCCGGCGAGAATAACTGGATATAGATCGGCCAACTCCTCCGCCCTCTGCCAGTCACCCTGAATGCCGGTCCCGCCGTAGATTCCCGGCAAGTGCGTATCGAGCAACAACGCCCGCGCCGGTGACGCACAGTCGAGATAGCGCTCGGCGACACGGCGTGCATCCGAAAAAGCGATCCCAGGTGGCAGGCGTAACGCACGTATTACCGGACGACCGAGCCTGGCCTGGATCTCGACGGGTTCGTCTCCACTCAGCTGAATGAAGCCGAGGCCCACCTGATCCGCGATCTCGTTCATGCGTTCAACGGATTCGTTCACGAACACTCCGACCGCCTTCGGCGGCTCCGACTCGAGCGCTTGTGTCCCCTCAAGAATCTCTTGTGCCTGCTCGGGGCTTACCTGCCGTCTACTCGGCGCAAAGATGAGGCCCATCAGGTCGGCTCCCAATTCCGCAACTGTGCGGGCGATTTCAGGAGTTCGAACTCCGCAGATCTTGACCAACGTCTCCGTCATGATCGCAGCCTCTGTATCGCCACAGTCCGGTCGTTCGCTAGCATGAGCGACTCGCCCACCAACAAAGCGTGGGCGCCGGCCGCGGCGACCCGCCGTGCATCCTCTCGAGTGTGAATACCGCTTTCCGCGACGATCGTTCGATCCGTCGGAATGCGAGGAGCAAGTCGCTCAGTGGTTGCCAGATCGACTTCGAACGTTTTGAGATTTCGATTGTTGATCCCGATAATTCGCGCACCGGCTTCAACGGCGTCATCCAACTCGCACTCGTCGTGTATTTCGACCAACGCCTGCATGCCAAGCTGGTGAACTTCACTGAGCATTTGTCGCAGTCGATCCCCTCTGAGTAACGAGACGATCAACAGCACGGCATCCGCACCGAAAGCACGCGCTTCAGTGACTTGATATGGATCAACCAGGAAGTCTTTGCGCAAGGCCGGTCTCGGAATTGCATGTCCGTGAGCGATCGATCCGACCAAGGCGAGGTCGTCGAGACTGCCTGAAAAGAAAGGACCGTCGGTCAATACCGAGATCGCCGACGCTCCGGCTGAAAGATAGTCGTTGGCAACCGCAGCCGCGTCGATATCGTCAGCGATCACGCCCTTAGATGGTGACGCACGCTTGATCTCGGCGATGATCCCCAACGAATCGGTCCGTATCGCCTGTTCAAACGATAGTGGAACCGACTGCTCTGCGATGCGCTGCTCCAGCACCGCGATTGGCGCGGCCGATTTTCGCGCTGGCAGGTCGCTGAGCGTCCGCGCGACGATTCGATCGAGAAACGTGTCGGTACGAATCGTCATCTACGCACTACCCAATCGCTGCGAAATAGCAATCAGCGCGTCGAGCTTGCCGAGAGCGGAGCCGCTATCGATCGACTCCGAGGCCATCGCCACTCCATCACGAATAGATGGCACTGCGTCGGCGGCGTAGAGCGCGGCTGCAGCATTGAACACGGTAATCGTTCGCGCCGCGCCGTGAACGCCGCCAAGCACGTCGCGAACCAGCCTGGCATTCTCTTCGACCGTGCCACCGCGTATGGCCGAAAGCGGAGCCGAGGTCAACCCGAGCGATTCAACGCTCAGTTTGAAACTCGTTATCTCGACCTTACCGTTGACCACGACATCGTGAACCACATTTTCTGATGAGATGCTCAATTCATCGAGACCGTCGTTCGAACAGACGACAACCGCGTGCTGTGTGCCCAGAAGTGCGAGAACACGGGCGACTCTTCCAGCCGCCTCAGCATTTGGCACACCAACCACTTGGTGCTTTGCACCGGCTGGATTGGTGAGTGGACCGAGCAGGTTGAAGACGGTACGAATTCCGATCTCGCGCCGGGCGGGGCCCGCGAAACGCATCGCCGGATGAAAGACTTGCGCGAACATGAAGCCAATACCGACCTCGTCAATACAGGTCGCCACCGCTTTGGGATCGAGGTCAATCCGAATGCCCAGTCCTTCGAGCACGTCGGCTGAACCGCAGCGACTTGACATTGCCCGATTGCCGTGCTTCGCCACCCGCACACCTGCACCGGCAACCACGAAGGCAGCGGCGGTGGAAATGTTGAAGGTGTTGGCGCCGTCGCCGCCGGTGCCGCAGGTATCGACTACCGGACCGTCGTGTTTGAGGGATACGGGAAGCGCGTGACGCCGCATCGTCTCAGCGAATCCTGCAATCTCATCGTCAGTCTCGCCGCGCATGCGCAGAGCGGTCATGAGTGATCCGATCTGGGCACCGGTTGCCGCGCCCGACATCACCGATTCCATGGATGCCGCCGCCTGCTGTCGGGTCAGGAGTTTTCCATCAGTGACCAGTCGGATCGCTTCCCGGATGACATCCTGACCGTTTGCGTTCAACTCGACACGATCTGCCGTCGCGACTACCATTTTAGTACCCCCTCGTTGCGAGAACTGCTGCCGGCTGGTGAAGAAAATTTGAAAGCAGATCTTTACCTACTGTCGTCAGGATCGATTCCGGGTGAAACTGAACGCCTTCAACATCGTAATCTCGATGCCTCACGCCCATGATCAGATCGTGCTCACTCCGCGCGGTTACCTCCAGGCAATCGGGAAGCGTCTCTTCATCCACGATCAGCGAGTGATACCGCGTGGCGATGAATGGGCTCGGGATGCCGCGGTACATACCTCGACCGTCGTGAGAAATCGACGAGATCTTCCCGTGCATCAGGCTTGGGGCGCGGACGACCGAACCACCGAAGGCGACTGCCAGTGACTGATGACCGAGGCAAACACCGAGCAGTGGAATCTCGCCCGAAAAGCGTCGAAAGATATCGACCGAGATACCGGCCTCGGCCGGAGTACATGGACCAGGAGAGACGACAATTCGCTCTGGAGCCATTCGCTCGACCTCTTCAAGAGTGATCTCATCGTTGCGACGCACCAGCACGTCGGCACCTAGCTCAGCCAAATACTGATACAGGTTGAAGGTGAACGAATCGTAGTTGTCGATCAACAGAATCATGAGCGCACCTCGTCTCGCATTGAGCGTTCAATCCGCTCGGCTACGTCGATCGCGCGTACAAGGGCCTGCATCTTGTGGAAACACTCTTTGTCCTCAAACTCGGGAGAGCTGTCTGCGACGATTCCCCCGCCTGCCTGGAGATAGGCGATGCCATCACGCATCACCAGGGTTCTGAGCGTTATGGCCGTGTCGAGATTTCCGCTGAAGTCAACGTAGCCCACGGTACCCGCATACGGTCCGCGTCGTTCCGGCTCAAGCTCGGCGATAATCTCCATGGCTCGAATCTTTGGCGCACCGCTGACTGTTCCGGCTGGGAAGCATGACCGCAGCGCGTCGACCCCTGCCAGATCCTCGCGGATGGTCCCGGTGACGTGGCTTACCAAATGCATGACATGGCTGTAACGTTCGATATCCATGAGCTGCGGAACCGAGACCGTGCCCGGGCTTGCAACTCGACCGATGTCATTCCGCCCAAGATCGACCAGCATGATGTGCTCGGCCCGTTCCTTGTCGTCGCCTGCCAGCTCTTCAGCCAGCGCGTCGTCGTCGGCTTCAGTTGCCCCACGATGACGCGTACCGGCAATCGGATGAGTCATTAGCGTCTCCCCGTCGAGACGAACGAGAAGCTCAGGCGAAGCGCCGATAATCTGTGCATCACCGACCTGAAGGAAGAACATGTACGGCGACGGGTTCACTCTACGCAGCGCCCGATAGATGGTGAAGGGGTGCGCGCCTGTCTCAACCGAGACTCGCTGCGACAGCACCACCTGAATAATGTCGCCAGCCGAGATATACTCCTTCGCTCGGTTGACCATGCTGTAGTACGTATCGGGATCCGTATGTCGCCGCATGCGCTCCGCTACCTGCACGTCAGCAAGCGGTCGATCTCCCATCGGAAGCTCGGGTTTTCGGGAGAGCCTGGCAACGATCCGTTCTATCCGGCCAATTGCCTCGGCATACGAGGTCTCCAGCGGTGTGTGCTCATCAACATGGACGTGGCTCACGACCTTGATGGTGTGCTCGAGATGGTCGAAAACGAGCATGGTATCGACGAACATGAACAATCCGTCGGGAAAATCGATTTCGTTACCCGGAGCCGAGGGCAACCGCTCGAAGTAGCGAACCGCTTCATAGCTCAGGAAGCCGACGGCGCCTCCCAGGAAGCGGGGAAGTCCTGGAAGCTCTACGGTCCGATAAGGAGCGAGGTACTCACGCAGGGCCACGAGTGGATCATCGAAGTTCGCATGTTGGAGATAGCCATGGAGGTTCGCCTCGGCAATTCCGTCGTTCATCTTGAGCGTCAGATACGGGTCTGTTCCAATGAACGAGAAGCGGGCCAGACGCTCGCCTCCTTCGACGCTCTCGAGCAGAAATGAATATGCCCCTTGAGCCACCTTGAGATAAGCCGAAACCGGCGTTTCAAGATCAGCAAAGATTTCTCGGTAGATCGGGATAATGTTCCCGCGCTGCCGTAGGGCCGCTACCTCTTCCAATGTCGGACGATAGCGAATCGCCTCTGAAGCGGCGGCTCCGTCCTTCATGTGCACGGTGTCGAGCATTACTTACGTCCTCCAGAATCCCCGGCCCTGCTGAATGAACCGCGGACAAACAAAAAACCCCCGTCCCAGAAGGGACGGAGGTGAAATAGCTCACTCCGCGGTACCACCCTTGTTGGACACGTACAACGTGCCCCACTCTACAGGTACGGGACCAATCCAGTTGATCCGATACCTAGCTCCCAGATAACGGTGGAGTCTCCGTTGCCGCCTACTCGCTCACGCTTTTGGGGCACAGCTCCCGGATCCATTCAGCATCTACGTTGGCGCCGGACTCTCACCTACCGCCGGCTCTCTGGGCCTCGCTCAGATGCGTACTCGTTCCGCTCATTGCTGTTCGATCTATTCAGTTGTTGTGAGGCAGCGTAACAGACCATCAAGGTTCTGTCAATCTCAGAAGCGTGTCAGCTAGGCTCAGAAAGGACGACTTTCGACCACTCCCTAGTGGGCAACGACTTCTCTCGCTTTTTGAATTTGTTGCAAGTTCTCCTGAAGAACCTGCTCCAACTGCGTGAGCATCTGAAGCGCGTAGACGTCGACCTCACCCATTGAGCGTTTCGAATTGTCCTTGGTTTGACGCAGGATCTCCTCGCTCCGAGCCTTGGCCTCGTTGATCAGACCTTGCTCATTCATGAGGTATTCAGCTCGCTCTTTCGCAACCGACAGGATCTTGTCAGCTTCCGCCTGCGCCGAGGCGATCACTTGTTGACGCTCCTGCACCACCCGCCGGGCTTGCTTGATCTCCTGAGGAATCGAAAGTCGGAGCTGATCGATGATGGCGAGAAACTCTTCCTCCTCGACCATAATTCGATTGCTCAAGGGCACGCGCATACCAGCTGTCACCAACTCCTCGAGTCGATCGACGAGGTGCATGATATCGGCGACTTGAACAGTCTGGGACCCCGACCGAACATTACTCACAACAGGCCGCCAATCTCACTCACGCACGAACGCGCCGAATCGCTGCTCCAACGCATCTCCAACTAGCTCCGGAACGAGCCCGCGCACGTCGCCTCCGAGCGACGCCACCTCGCGGATGAAGCTCGAGCTCACGAAAGAATGCTGCGAGCTCGTCATCAAACAGACGACGTCGACCTCTGGTGCAAGGTGCCGGTTCATGTGTGCAAACTTGAATTCATATTCGAAATCGGAAACGGCACGCAGACCTCGAACGATAGTACCCGCTCCGACCACCCGCGCGTAGTCCACACTCAAGCCATGATAGACCTCGATGCGTACGTTGGGTGTGTCTCGCAAGGCATGTTCCGCGAATTCAAGGCGCTCAGAGGCCGAAAATAGAGGACGTTTCTGCGCCTGCTCGCCACCTGCGTAGATGGCAAGAATAAGCTGGTCGAAGATGCGCGCCGCGCGCCTAGCCACATCCAGATGCCCATTGGTAATGGGATCAAATGAGCCAGGATAGATCGCGATGTTCGGCACCGCCTTAGCTCCGTTCATGTTGCCTGTGCATCACAATCAGTCAAATCAGCCTCGTAAATCGAGAAGCAGCTATCTCCATGACATCGGTGCCGAATCTGCTGGAATCTCCCCACCTGCTCCGGGAGAACAACTCGCGGCGAATGGCCGATCAATAGAATTGTCTCGTTCTCGATCGCGTGGGACGCTGCCAATGATGCAAGTGTATCGACTATATCAGGATCGGCATAGGGAGGGTCCATAATGACGAAATCATATGCGCGATCTACATGCGTGATGTAGCTTGCCACACTCGTTTGAAGGACTCGTCCCCGATCGTCCAACTTGGTCGATTTCAGATTCTCTCGAATCACGCCGCAGGCAGTGCTGTTCTGATCGACGAAGTCAGCCGACTCCGCCCCCCGCGAAAGAGCTTCAATTCCGACGCTACCGCTTCCCGCATACAGATCGAGCACGCGGATCGGTTCAACTCCAAGAGAGGCGAGCATCGAAAACGCCGCTTCCCGTATCTTATCCGCCATCGGACGCGTCCGCATCCCTCGTGGAGCCTTGAGACGATGACCGCGGGCACTGCCGCTAATCACACGCATGGACTGTCCACCCGCGACGCGCGATCATCTGAAACACGCGGCACCAGCTCACTCCGGCGAAC
Organism: uncultured Chloroflexia bacterium; assembly: GCA_963739715.1. Classification (GTDB taxonomy): domain Bacteria; phylum Chloroflexota; class Chloroflexia; order Thermomicrobiales; family Thermomicrobiaceae; genus CALAGB01. The sequence goes on from CAVUBN010000013.1 coordinate 84,505, forward strand.
CAGCCTCGCCATGCGCCTGAACGAGGTCGAACCGAGGATACGAACCGAAAACTTTGAGTCGAGCCGTTTTCCCCCTGATCTCACTCAGCGCTTCAGCGATCACTGGATCAAGTCGGTGACCTTCAACATCGAGCAAGAATGTGTAATCTCCAAGGGCCGATTTCGTCGGACGGCTCTCAATCTTCGTCATCTGAATGTGGGCCTCGGCCAGATCGGTCAACACCTGGTGCACAGCACCGGGGACATTCTGCTTCACATTGAAGCAGAAAGACGTTCGATCCGATCCAGTCGGTTCCGCGTCGGATTGCGCCAGGACGAAGAACCGCGTGACGTTGCTCCGGTTATCCTGGATGTCTCGAGCGAGTATTTCGCCACCATACAATTGGGCGGCTCGCTCGGTGCCGATAGCTGCCTGACTGCGCTCACCTGTCTCAATCGTCTTCTCGACCGCCGTCGCGGTGCTCAATGCCGCAACCTGATTGACGCCGGGCAGACACCGTTCGAGAAACCGCCGGCACTGCCCCAGCCCCTGCGGATGTGAGGTTACTGTCTTGATGTCATTCAGTGTTGCACCAGGCACGACCACAAGGTTATGACGCACTGGCACGACCAATTCATTGCAAATCTTGAGATCGGTCTCGTCGATGAGAAGGTCCAAGGTGAAACTCACGGAACCTTCGAGGGAATTCTCGATTGGAAGGACGGCGCGCTCGGCCAGACCGGTTTCAACCGCCGAAACAAGCGCCGGAATCGATGAAAATGGCATGAGGGTCGCGTCATCGAGCCGCGCCTGCATAAGCGCTGCTTCTTCGCTGAACGTACCTTCAGGCCCGAGATAGGCGATTCGCATGGCGTCCTCCACAGTTTCAAGTCGCACCTGAAGGAGTATATGGTGCCTCAGATGCCAGGGTCAATGTCTGCAACGTGACGAAAGGCCAAGATCCTATACGTGCACTTTATCGCATCTTATATTCTATTTTTCGTTTCCAGCGCTCCAGATCAGATCCGCACCGCGGTGGTGGGACTCACGCGTCGGCTTGATTAACTGACGGCATCATGTTCAGTCCCCGAAATGCTACTCCACCCAGAATCATGATGGGAATCGGAATGAAGACCAGCGCGAATGCACCGAGTGTCGCTGTCAATCCAAGGGCGGAGATGCCAACGCCTGCCAGGATCCGTCCGACCGGGACCGTGCCCCAACCCATTGCGCCGGTGATCCCGAGGCCCCGCGCTCGCATTCCTCGCGGTATCCGTTCGAAGTAGATCGTGTACTCGAGGAGATTCGTGAGGCTCTCGCCCAGACCAACAATAGTGAGCACGCCGATCGCTATGGCGAGAGCCGGTTCGAGCAGCAGTACTCCATAAACGAGCGGCACGACCAGAAACCCGATTCCAAACACCGATTGCCGGGCAAGTCGGTGTCCAACGGTGCCGAAGACGACGTTGCCGGCCAGTGCCCCAAGGGCAATGGAAGAGGTCATCAATCCGAGTGCGTAGGAGCTGTGAAAGACGTCGTGTGCAACGATCGGAAGGATCACCGACTGAATAGGTCCGATCGCCAAGTTCATAATCGCCAACACCGTAACGAGCGACAATAGAACCGGCTCACGCAGAACGAATCTCACCGCAGCAGATAGTTGAGACAGGTAACCCTCGAACTGCTCGGCATCTCCGTCGACACTTTGAATCGACGGCACCAGCGTGCGAATGGTCAGCGCCGACACCCAGAACGTCGCGGCATCGATCCACAGGACGTTGCGAGCACCGATGAACGCGATCAGTACGCCCGCGACTGCTGGAGCGATTAGACTGGCCGAAGTCAGCACGCCATCAAAAATCGCGTTGGTCCGCTCGAATCGAACGTTTGCTCTGCGGGACATGTCGGGGAGCGCGCTATAGCGCGCCACTTGCGCCGGGGTGTCGAACAACGTTCCGATGAACACAAGAATCAGCAGCAACCAGAACGGTAGTCCGATCGTAAGATAGGAGAGCGGGATAAACCCAATAACCAGACCGGCGAGGATATCTGCAGCGATACTGGCCCGCTTGAACGACAACCGATCGACAACGGCGCCCCCAAATAGCAGAGCGAGCACAACGCCGAGGCCTGCGGCGAAAACGGTCAATCCGGTCCGCGTCGCGCTCCCGGTTGTCACCAGCACGAACCAGGGAATCGCGGTGACAGTCATCACCGTACCGAATCTGGACAGCCCGTCCGCGGCGATCAGGCCAACTAACTCGGTCAGTCCAGTCCGGTTGCCACGGTCGGTTGCCGGCTTGATAGGCGTGTGACCATTCATAGGAGTACCGATAGTCCCACGCCAACCCTATTCTGTATCGATGATTGGCCCACCCAGGATCGCATCCCGACAGCGAACACAATCTGAATCAGGACAGTGGGTGATGCGCGGATTCATACGAATGGTGACCGAAGCAATTTCGAGCACATCGGAGGCGGGATAAGCACGCCAATGGCTGGTGCCGACCTCTATTTCGCGCATGACCGGCGCGAGGAACGGCTGTAACCGCTCGAATCCTCCCGAGCAGCTTCCCAGCTGCATTTCGATGATATTGCCCGAACGATCACGCGCCCAGCGGCGAAACAACGTTCGGCCGGCGCGCGCTTCCGCGAGATGGATAAGGGTCATGCTCGTCAGATTGACGCCCATCAGCACGATCCAACCATCTCGTTCGGCAAGCTCTTCAAGCGGTGCGTAGACATGCATTGGACGTTGATCACGGATCAACTCGGCGGCAAGCGGACCGACCGCGGTGAAGGAGTTCAGCGGGTGATCGCCTCTGACACGACCCGGCATCGACACCACCGTCGACGGAATTGAACCGAGGTCCGCATCGATAAGTGTCGAATCCGTCGAGAAACATTCGAGCCGGTTTTCACCGGGCCAGGTCGCGGACTCATACGACAACCCGTTGCGCCGGATGCGACGAGCCTGAGGTGGAGCGACCTCAAAGTTGGAAGTAAAGCTCGGCACCATCACTGAGCAGCCTTCAGATAGCAGTCCATCTACGACCGCGCGAGCGCCACCCTCCACCCAACCAAACGAGCGCAACGACGAATGAACGCATAACGGTCGATTGCTCAATTCGAGAGCTCGAACCGCTTTGCGAACATCGTCTTGAACAACCGGATTGACACGCATTGAGAACTCCCAGACGCTACTTAGCGTTTCAGCAGACGTCGCGTCGCGGTCAACTTCGATGAGTTGATCATAGAAGGCCCGGATAGACGACGAGTCTCTCACATGTGCGAGTATAATCTGATGAACGTGGGGAGCGCGCATGAGTTCGGTGGGTACCGCCAAGCACGAAGTCTGGCGGCTTTTTATCGCCGTCGAACTGCCGGACGACGTGAGGATACGACTGGAGAAGATCCGGCGGGTGCTTCAGAGCGCTGGATGGCAAGCACGCTGGACGAGACCGGAAACGACGCACCTCACGTTGAAATTTTTCGGCAACCGCCCAGTCGATTCAGTCGAGAGACTAGAGGCAGGCATACGCTCGGTTCTCACCAGCGAGCGGCGCTTCGAACTTTGGACTGCCGAGATGGGCATGTTTCCGAATTGGCGCCGCCCACGCGTGATCTGGCTCGGCATACAAGATCGATCCGGTGCGCTGACGCGCATTGCCTCCGCTGTTGAATTGGAGAGCCGTAGACTGGGAATCGAGCCCGAAGAAAGGCCGTTTCGCCCACACTTGACGATCGCGCGCGTGCATCCTGAACAGCGTGAGTCGATCCAGGACGTTGAGGAGCACTTTGAACAGTTGGGGCGACTGCAGCCAATGAGAATTGCGGTCAATCATTTGACGCTTTATCGCAGTGATTTACGAAGCAACGGACCGATCTATACCGCAGTAGAGCGATTCGGTCTTGGAACCGAATCATGATGTTAGCGGTCTGTGGTCCAAACGAACCAAGCCCCGATGAACTCCACATGGCCGAGCAGGTCGGGCGCGAAATCGCGCGGACGGGCGCCACGCTGGTCTGCGGCGGACGCGGTGGTGTCATGGCCGCTGCATGCCGCGGCGCAAAGAGCGCCGGTGGGATCACGATCGGCATTCTTCCCGGCTACGATCCACACGATGCCAACGAGTGGGTCGATCACCGAATTCCGACTGGGCTTGGTCACGCACGGAATGCGATTGTCGTCGCATCGGGAGACGCCGTAATCGCAATTGGCGGCGGCTTTGGAACGCTCTCGGAGATTGGTCTAGCGTTGAAGATGGGAAAGCGGGTCATCAATATCGGTAGCTGGAACCTCGACCCGGCACGTGTCGAGCACTTTGCCGGAGAAGCGGCCTATGCCCCTGCCGATACAGCCGAACAGGCGGTTGCCATGGCGATGTCGGCGATCAAGAGCGATCTCCCTTCCGGATCGAGTCGATCTGGGCACGGTTAGCGACTTACGGTGCGTTCACGGATACTGTCGCTATTCGTCTAAAGGAGATATCAATTGATAGCTATGGAGAAGAAACTCAACGACATCGACCAGCACTTTAGTGAGCTCGAACGTATGATGGCAGATCCATCAATCGCCACCGACCCCGAACGCCTCATGGAGTTGGGCCGTGAACGTGCCGAAATAGAGAGTCTGGTCAACGCCTACCGCGAGCTCCGCACGGTGAGCCAGCAGATCGAAGAAGCCGAAGTAATGAAGACCGGCGGCGATCCTGAGCTGACGGATTTAGCCAATGAAGAGATTGCCGCGTTGAGCGAAAGACGAGATGAGCTCATTGACGAAATCAAGTTGCTCCTCGTCCCGAAAGATCCCAACGACGACAAGAGCGTCATCGTTGAAATCCGCGCTGGAACTGGCGGAGAGGAAGCTGCTTTGTTCGCGGCCGATCTCTTCCGAATGTACTCCCAATATGCGATGCGACATGGATGGAAGATCGACATCATGTCCTCGAGTGACAGTGGCGTGGGCGGATTCCGCGAGATCATCTTTGAGGTCAATGGCCGCGGCGCCTACAGTCACCTCAAATTTGAGAGCGGCGTCCATCGTGTACAACGTGTGCCCGTAACGGAATCAAGTGGCCGGATCCACACGTCGACAGCGACGGTCGCGGTACTTCCAGAAGTTGAAGACGTCGAGGTCGCCATCGATGATCGGGACCTGAGAGTCGATGTATACCGTTCCACCGGGCATGGCGGTCAGAGCGTGAACACGACCGACTCCGCTGTGCGCATCACCCACATTCCGACCGGCATCGTAGTGACGTGCCAGGATGAGAAATCCCAGCTCAAGAATCGCGCAAAGGCAATGGCCGTGCTGCGCGCTCGCCTCTATGACATAGAACAGCAGCGTCTACACGAGGAACGCAGCGGGATGCGACGGTCACAGGTCGGGACGGGCGAGCGCTCCGAGAAAATCCGCACCTACAACGTTCCACAGGACCGAGTGACCGACCACCGGCTGAAGCTCAGTCTGAGTAATCTGCCGGGCATTCTCGAGGGTGACATCGATGGCTTCGTAAGTGAGCTTAGAGCTGCGGACCAGGCGGAGAAGCTCCAGGAGGCCGGTGTCAACTGAGCGGCAGTCGTGTGGTTCCCGAAACGTATCAATCGCTAATCGCACGTGAGGTCCGGCGGCTCGCTGAGGCCGGAATCGAAGGCGCGCGACTCGACGTTGAAGTGCTGTTGATGAGCCTGCTCGGAATCGATCGTGCACGCTTGTTTCTCAGGTTTCCTGAGATTGTGCCGTACGACGTTACGCAACATCTCATTGATCAGGTGAACCGACGGATGAACGGGGAGCCAATTGCGTACATCAAGTGGCCACCGCGAGTTCATGGGCCTCGACTTCCATGTCGATCCGAGAGTCCTAATTCCTCGTCCTGAAACCGAAGGTCTGGTTGAACGCGCTCTCGCATGGGTGATACGGCATCCAGAGGCACGGCGTGTCGTCGATGTGGGAACCGGCAGCGGAGCTATCGCCATCAGCATTCGTCGTCTTTCCCCATCCGAGAGACCGCTCATGATCGTAGGCAGTGATATTTCAGATGAAGCGCTTGCGGTCGCTTGTGAGAACGCGACCTACCTTGAAGCCACTGGCGTTAACTTGGTCCAGGGTACGTTGCTCGATTGGTGCTTGGGGCCGCTCGACCTGGTCGTGGCGAACCTCCCCTATCTGCGGGAAAGTCAGCGCCACTCTGGTATCGCGCAGGAGCCAAGCGGGGCGCTCTTTGCCACCGATCACGGATTCGCTCTCTACGCTGCGTTGATTCCTCAGGTTGCTGGACTACTCTCGACGCGTGGTGCGCTGATGTGTGAGATCGATCCTGCCCAGCGGGAGATAGCCCTCGCGACTGCTCAACGCGCGTTTTCGGGTGCTGCCATTCGAGTTGAGCCGGATCTGTCAGGGAGAGATCGCTACTTGATCGTCGATAAAGCGGCGTGATTGATCGAAGCTTCCACGACCGATTGTGGCGGCACAACTCGGAATGAGAACGTGCGCTCGAAGGGACTGTCTCAAGCCACAACAATAACGCCGCCCGGATATCGAGCGGCGTGAACATCCTGATGGCTGGCTCTCCGTTAGGCCAGACGGGCTTCCTTGTGCAGTGTACGCAAGCAACGGGTACAGATGTCCATCTTGCGGGGCTTGCCCTCGTTATAAATGGTCGTACGCTGGATATTCAGCCGGAACATTCGGTTGGTCCGGCGTTTGGAGTGGCTTACGTTGTGTCCGAAGCCCGGTCCTCGTCCACAAAGGTCACATTTACCGGCCACCGCGCCCCCTTTACCAGAGACTCATCAACTACTAAGATTGTCCACACGTTGCGCAGGTCAACATTTGCCGTCGGCTACCTGCCAACGAACTCTTAGGATATCACGAGCCGGCATGCTGGCTCAAGCTCAGCCTATGCCCAGCAAAGGATCAAACCACTCATTCCGCGTGTAGCGCCGCACAACTAAGGTTTACGGGTAAACTCTGATCGCGCTGGACGCACAATCCGCCGCCAGCGGTGTCCGTGTCACCGGCCTTTGCGAGGCTTGACCATCGATTGGTGATGCTGAAGGAGATTGAAGTCGAAGACGTAGCGAGCCGTCAGATCCAACAAACCGGCAACAATGACTCTCGACCCGCCAATTGGTCGTGCAACGATCTCGTTGACGGATTGTCGTTTACGGCGACTAATTTTGAGCCTTTCGTTCAAGAGATTAACGCTCTGAACGTCTTTCCCGTTCCAGACGGCGATACCGGCACCAACATGTTCCTTACCTTGCAGGCGAGCGCTCGCGCAGCTCGTCAGTTCCTGGAGTCAGAGCATGGGACGATTGCCGACGTATTGCGGGCGGCCGCGCACGGAGCATTGATGGGCGCCCGGGGAAATTCCGGAGTTATCCTGTATCAGATTCTGGAGGGGCTCGCCGAGACAGCGCCCACGACAGCTGAGATTGACGGTACCGGACTGATTGTCGGTCTTCGGCGAGCGGCTGAACTCGCCTATCAGGCCGTCATCAACCCGGTCGAGGGAACGATGCTCACGGTAATTCGCGCCGCGGCCAGCGCCGCAGAGTGCGCCACGGTGTCAGATCCCACTGTACAAGACGTTCTGCTTAGAGCACTCAACGGCGCCAGCGACGCACTCGAACAGACGCCCGATCAGTTGCCGATTCTGCGGCAGGCAGGTGTGGTGGACGCCGGTGGACGGGGCCTGGAGGTCATCCTCGACGGCTTGGTGCGCTTCAGTCGTGGCGAGAAACCAGCTGAGTCACCAACAGGGAAGATTCAGGACGTTGCCTCGGCTATGACTTTTCTCGATCAGGTCGATCTCGTCCACGGAGTCGACGAATTCGGCTACTGCACGAACTTCATCATCGTTGGAACCTCACTCGAGATCGATCGTGTTCGCGACAAAATGGACGAACTCGGCAAATCGGCGGTCGTCGTCGGAACTAATCGCACGCTCAAGATTCACGTACACAGTGAGCATCCCGGTGAGATTCTAGAGTCCGCTCTCGCGTTCGGTGAACTCGAGGAAGTGCGCATCGACAATATGGCCACGCAAACGCGGAAACTGCTCGCTGATCGATCGATCCATGGCCTGGCGGATGGCGAACATGCGTCACCAATCCCCATCTCAGTCGTCGCGGTCGCGAGTGGCGAGGGGCTTGCCCACGCGTTGACAGGGATGGGCGCAACGTTAATCGTGCAAGGAGGTCGCACGACCAATCCGAGTACCCAGGAAATCCTCGCCAAAGTGGAGCGAGCACCCAGCGAATTCGTGATCATTCTGCCAAACGATCCCAACATTATCGCGGCTGCAAATCACGTTGCGAACCTCTCGACGAAGACAGTCCAGGTCGTACCGTCCCGAAGCGTTCCGCAAGGGATCATCGCCCTTTCTGCCTTCAACCTTGGAGCAGACGTTGACGAAAACGTGTCGTCCATGACCGACGCGCTGGATCTCGTCAAGACAGTCTCAGTGACGCGAGCATCTCGCGACGCCCACATCGACGGAGTAGTGGCCAAGCAGGGTGAGTACATCGGGTTGCTGGAGGGCAATATGGTGGCTGCTGGAACTGATTTCGTTGATATCGGGATTGCCACCCTCGGCCGTTCGAACGCTAATATGGCCGAATTGCTCACCATATTCACCGGCGAATCCGCGGAGGCAGGGCTCGTAGACGCCTTTATCAAAGCGATCGAAACCGTCTACCCACAATTGACGGTCGAGGTGATTGAAGGGGATCAGCCCCATTATGATCTTATTATCGCGGTCGAATGAAGTCTGATACACCGTCGACAAGCGTCAAGAGAATTGTTGAAGTAGATAAAGTCACGGCAAGCCACAACGAATCACTTATCGACAACGAAAACGTTTGCTCCGCTCGTTGGGGCCTTGCGATGACTCCCACGGGGTTGCGTTCCATAGCTAAGACGACAAAGACACACGGTTCGCCGGATGGAGAGAAAATCAGTCATGCCTGACGAGCAGATGTCTCGACCCATTCACATCGTGACCGACAGCACGTCGGATATCCCGTCTGAGGTGTTGCAACGACTGCCTGTGACCGTCGTCCCGTTGAAGGTGGAGATCAAGGGCAAGGCCTACCGTGATTTGATAGATCTCACGCGAGAAGAGTTCCTCGAACACCTGCGCTCTGGCGAGATGCCCAAGACATCTCAGCCTTCGGTTGGTGAGTTTCAAACGGTCTACAGTGATCTTGTCGAGCGAGGATTTGACGTCGTTTCGATTCACCTTTCATCGAAGCTATCCGGAACGTTCAACGCCGCCTCCACTGCGGCGCGAAATGTTTCGGTGGATCGCATCGCACTAATCGACTCAGGGTCGGTCTCCATCGGAACAGGCCTGCTGGTTCTTGAAGCAGCCGACCTCATTCGGACCGGGAAAGACAGGGGACGAGATCGCCGCGCGCATCGCGCGTCGCACCGAAGACATCTGGGTCGTGGCAGCCTTCGAAACGCTTGAGAATCTGCGTCGTGGCGGACGAATCGGACCAACCGCCGCCTTCCTCGGGTCCGCGCTGCAAATCAAACCGATCATCCAGGTCCTAAACGGAGAGATCCTTCCGCTTGAACGAGTTCGAACGTCCAGGCGGGTGCTCGAACGTCTTGTTGCGTTGGCTACCGAGCAGGCTCCGTTTGATCGCCTAGCGGTGATGCACCTTGGAGCGCCGGACGGTGCAGCAAGGGTGGCAGAGCAGCTCCGGACAATTCAGACAAATCTCGATGTCATGATCGGCCAGATGGGAACGGTGGTTGGTACATATGGTGGGCCAGGGATCATTGGAGTTGCCGGGCTCGTTAGCTCGCGAGAGCCATCAACTTGACACTCGATTCAGGCACGGGTTGACTTGTTCCCATGAGCACGTCACGGGTTGACAACTTAGCCGACCAAATCGTCATTATCCGGAAGATGTTGGCACTGGAGGCCCGCAAGGGATTTCAGGACACGGCAGTATCGGGTGGTTTCGAGCGCTACTTCGTAGGCCTCGAACATCGAATATCCGTTGCTGAATCACCATCTGCCCGAATCTCGGGCCTCATTGCCCTCTTCGATGGATACGGGTCACTGGAGCCCTCCGAGCGACAACAACGTGTGAAGCGGGCCCTTACAGTGCTCGGTTCGCCACCCAATTCAGAATCACCCTCGGCCCGACTATCCAAAGATGTGAGTACGAAGTCCGCAGCCTGCCCCTGCCAAACCGAAGAGCCGGCCAAGACGAACCGCTGCTCGCGTTCCCATCGCGTCGCTTGACGATCCCGTAACAATCCTCCGAGGCGTTGGCGACGGACGTTCACGTCAATTAGCATCTCTCGGTGTCAGCACGATACGCGACCTACTGTACCTGCTTCCGCGTCTCCATAAGGATTACAGCCAGGTTCAGTCAATCACCAGTATCCTCTTCCGTCGAGAATGCACCGTTCGTGGCGAGGTCGTTGCGGTCGACGAGCAACGGACGAAGACGGGAAAGCCTATCGTAATGGTCGAGGTCAGTGATGGAACTGGCCGAGTGAAGGCGATTTGGTTCAACCCGTATGTGGCGCGACAGCTTCCGGTTGGTTCCGAAATCGCGATTAGCGGCCGGGTCGAACAGCAACGAGGAATGCTCTGTTTTCGCAATCCCGAGTGGGAGATCCTTGACGCCGAGATGCTCCACACCGGTCGGCTCGTACCGGTTTATCCGCTAACTCGCAACCTTTACCAGAAGCAGGTCCGTAATCTGACGAGAATGGCCCTCGATGGCGCCGCAGCTCTGCTGGAAGATCCGCTGAACGAAGAGATTCGATCCAGGAATGGACTGACGACACTAGCGCAAGCAATCACGGGCGCTCACTACCCCGATTCGGTCGAGGAACTCCAAACCGCGCGCAACCGGCTGGCGTTCGACGAATTCCTGGTGCTTCAGCTTGGGCTGGTACGGCGGAAGGTCGAATGGCAATCGGTCGAGGGGCATGGCTTCAAGATCAATTCACCGATGTTGGACCGCTTCTATCGTGTGCTGCCCTTCAGCCTGACCAATGCTCAGAAGCGTGCACTCAACGAGATCTTAAGGGATATGTCCAATTCACGTCCGATGAGCCGGTTACTTCAGGGTGACGTCGGATCTGGCAAAACAGTCGTTGCGGCCGCAGCCGCGCTGGTAGCCATTGCCGACGGCTTCCAGGTGGCTTTACTCGCACCTACCGAGATCCTGGCGGAACAGCATTTCCGGAATCTAAGCGATCTTCTTGAACGACTGGCCGTGCCAGATCGACCGCGACTGGCCCTGTTGACCGGCAACACCACATCCGTCGCGCGAGCGGCAATCGACGATGAACTGCGATCGGGCCAAATCGACCTGCTGGTTGGGACACACGCAATTCTCGAAGAGCACGTCGAGTTTGATCGGCTAGGGCTTGCGATCATCGATGAGCAGCATCGTTTCGGCGTTGGCCAGCGAGCCACGATGCGCGAGAAGGGCTTCAATCCGGACGTACTCGTCATGACGGCTACACCGATTCCACGTAGCCTGGCGTTGGTGCTTCACGGTGACTTGGATGTCTCGATTATTGATGAGCTTCCTCCAGGCCGGCAGCCCATAACGACTCGCCGCATTGACTCCACGATGCGAAATCAGGTTTACGAATTCCTTCGGGAGCAAATCTCGGCCGGTCACCAGGCCTTCATCATTTATCCTCTCGTGGAAGAATCAGAAGCAATCGACGCTCGCGCAGCCACCGTTGAGTACGAGCGACTTTCGGCCGACATCTTCCCTGATCTTCGACTTGGATTGCTCCACGGAAGAATGAAGCCACGGGACAAGGACGATGTGATGACCGCATTTCGGAACGACGAGATCGATATCCTCGTGTCCACGTCGGTCATTGAGGTTGGCATCGATATTCCGAACGCTACCGTCATGGTGATCGAAGGCGCAGAGCGCTTTGGGCTCTCACAGTTACACCAGTTCCGCGGCAGAATTGGACGAGGCGCTGCCCACTCGTACTGCCTGCTGATTGCCGATCAACAAGGCGACAACAGTAACAAGCGGCTCGACGCGATGGTGGATACTCAGGATGGGTTCAGGCTGTCGGAAATCGATCTTGAGTTGCGCGGACCAGGCGAGTTCTTCGGAAAGCGACAAAGTGGTATACCGGACCTTAAGCTGGCCTCACTCGGTGATATCACGACGCTGCAAAAGGCACGAGACGAGGCCCATCGCATGCTAGACGCCGATCCACTACTCGAATCCGAAGCCAACCGGCTGATCCGAGAACATGTTGATCGCTTCTGGGCCGACGGCGCGGGAGACCTGAGCTAGCCATTGACACGCGAGCGTAATCCGACGATCGACGATGATCGATCGAAGAAGGGTAGAACGTGACCTATTGCCTGGTGGACGACAACATGACGACGGCGATGATCGCCGAACCTTTGCGCCAGAACTGGGTTTCTGGTGACGACGACGTCGAACTGGTACAGGGGCTCACTGCCGAGATGGTGGCGGAACGGGGCATCAGCGCCCTGGTCGGGAGTATGGACGCGGCGCTCCTCGCCGATCGCTATTCGGTGATCACGGATGTCGGACTCGCGTCGTGGCACTCCGGAGCGGTCGCGCTCTGGACACCAGACCGGCCCGACGAAGTCGACGACGTTCCGGTCGACCTCGATGGCGTTTCGCGAACGGCTGAGGCGATCGCACGGGCGACCATTTCTCGCTTCTTCGGTATGACACTGCGAGGCTGGAACCGCGACGAACCCGAAGGGCTGGCGGCAGTACGCGAGCATCAGGATGCCATCATGGAAATCGAGAACGGCGTTCTCAACGACCTGGTGCGCGGCTGGTTCATCCTGTCTGGACTTCCAATCGTCACGCACGCGTTGATTGTCCCAAACGAAATGATCGACAACGATCCGCAGCAAGTGACTCAGATCGTTGAGCACCTCAAAGAGGCCGCCCACACTGGAATCTCTCGGCGTCGAGAGATCCGTCGAAACATGCACGGCTTGTATCCCGTCGATCGCGATCAACTCGTCGTCTTCCACAACGAACAGACGGTCTCACTCAGCAAGACATCTCGCAAGGGCTGGCTCGATCTTTTGAGGCGAGTCGGTCGTCCAATGGGACTTCCTCAACCTGATGCCATTAGGTTCATTACCGTCGGTGAACCGGAGTCGGAGACAGACGAACGTTAGCGGCTCAAGCCGGTATTCGTTCGCGTGCTAGCCATTTCGACGAAATGAATATACCGGCACATTCGACACGCGTACGGGACCCTAGGGATCGTGACCAATCCAGTAGAGATTGGGGTCCTCCGCGCCATGAGTTCAAGATACCCATCAGCGAAGGTGTTGGGTTCAATATTCGGTCTGTAGGACCACGAGGATCGACGGGATGGTTCAACCATGCCTTTTGCCGTCGGAGTGGCCCTCGATTCAGCCGCGGCCGCGAAAATCAAGAATCTGTCGAAACGGCTGCTCGAGGCGATATCTCCTGAACACTGCAGCGTGAGCGATGCCCCACCGCACTTGACATTCGCCATAGCGGACCAGGTTAACGTGTTCAGCGTTAAGCAGTTGCTGACCGAGCTCGCTGGGCAATCGCCAGCCGTCAGGGTGAGATTCGACAGCTTCGGAGTGTTCCCTGGCGAGAAACGAGTTCTCTTCCTGGCGCCGGTCGTTACCGCCGAGCTATTGGCGTTCCACGGTCGTTTTCATCGGGCATTCGGGTCTCACGCTTGGCACCAGTCCGACTTTTATCTCCCCGACAACTGGGTCCCCCATTGCACGATTGCCAGCGAGCTTTCAGCAGGGACGTTTGCCCGTGCCGCGGAAGCATGTTTCAATGACGAGTTTCCGCGCGAAGCACGACTGACTCACATTTCGCTCACTGAGTTCCGCGAAGGAGGGAATGGAACGAATGAGCAGAGCAAAATGCATGTGATGCTGCCTCTTGCGGGAGCCCATTCGACTTAGAACAATTGGAAGATCATCTACTCGTCTTCGTCGGGATTCCTGGCGCGATAGACTCGTCCAAGCGCGGCATACTCATCGGCAGCAACGTGATGAAGAAGCTCCGAGCCGTCTCGAATCTGCCAGCGATCGGTGAACAGTTCGTCGATGGCCGAAGCGGCCAGTACCTCGCCGATGAAGAGATCATGATCGGTAAGGCTGAGACGCTCAATAACGCCGCACTCGATGTGAGCCACACATTCCTCAACGAGCGGGACGTCGATCTCGGTGGCGTCCATAGGTGTTAAATGGGCGGACACGAATTTGTCCCGATCGCGACCAGACTCGATGCCGCACCGGTGCACGGCATTGAGCAGATCGATGGTTGGAATACTGAGGCCAAAGATCTCACTCCGGCTTACGAACTCGTGTGTCAGTCGCTCCGGGTTGATCGCCAAGCCGATCAGCATCGGATCAGTGCCGATCGGCATAAGCCATGCGGCGGTCATCACGTTATGCTGGGATCGAAACAGGGATGTGACGAGAGCGAGCGAGCCCGGCTGCAGTAGCCGCGCCGCGAGACGACGTTCGATCGGTCGTTTATCTGTCACTTGTCACCTCGGCTGTCGCGTGCTCTGTGTGACCGGTCATTCGTCAAATCCACCCCTGCTCGATGGCAATGTCGACCGATAGACATCGTAGTACCGTCGAGCGATGCGAGCTTGTGTGAACTCCGACAGAACACGGTCCCGAGCCCTCTGTCCCATCGCCAGACGTCGTTCTTCATTTCCAAGAATCTCGTCGAGCTTGTGAGCCAGTCCATCGATATCGCCTTCGGGATAAATGATCCCGGCGCTTCCAATTACGTTGGGAATCTCACCCGAGTCAGAACCGACCACCGGAACCTCACAGGACATCGCCTCCACGATGACACGCCCGAATTGCTCTTTCCAGTTCGACTGGGTCTTGGATGGCACGACGAGAACATCGAACTGGCTGTATGTCTCCGGCATTGACACTGCCGCAATCGCTCCGCGAAAGATGACCCGATCGCGCACGCCGAGATACGAGGACTGAAGTTCCAATCGTGTCCGCTCAGAGCCATTTCCGACGATTTGGAGCACTGCGCGCTGCCGCATGCGGGCAAACGCCGCGACGAGATCACTGACTCCCTTCTCTGGCACCAATCGACCGACGTACCCGATTACCGGAACATCGGTTGGGGACGTCAAATGCGCGTGATAGAACTCGGGATCAACCCCAAACTGCGGAATAATCTCGAGCTTCCCCTTGTAGCCTTTACGCCGCAAAACGTCGCCCGCCTCTTGATTGCCTGCAACCGCCGCTGCAGCTAACCGATAGTTGATCTTTTCAAACAGACTGAAGGGCGGAGGGTAGCGTCGATCGAGATTCTGCCAACTGAAGAAGACAACCCGCGCCCGGTGCAGGCGCGCCAACATGGTCGCCTGGAACGTCACGAAGTTGTACGGTTCTTCATCAACATGCACGACGTCCGGTTTGAAGCGACGAATATGGCGACCGAGGCGTGGATAGAAGTGAATGTGATGGTGACCATTGAATTTCATCGGCTCCTCAAAGAGCCGATAGCCGATAGTGTGGAGGCGCTCGAGCCGCTGCACGCCGACTCGCTGTTCATGCCAATGGGGCGGCACGATTGCGACCAGATCGACGCCTGGGATGCGCGCGAGTTCCTCGAGTTTTCGCTGATAGACGCCCACAACGAGCGCCTTGGACAACATGAGAATTTTCATGGCTCGCTTACTTTTTGTCGGAGAAGGTCAAGTTCATGCAAGTGCATCTCGATAGGCTTCACGCGTCAGGTTTGCAGTGCGTTTCCAGCTGAATCGAGCCGCCTGATCGAGAGCACGTTGACTCAGTTCACGATGCAGATGCTCATCGGTGAGGACAGAGACCATCGCGGCTGCCAGTCGTGCCGGTGACGGCTCAATGAGCAAGCCGCCCGCGCCAACCACCTCTGGAAGACTCGATCGGTTTGACACTACAACTGGCAATCCACACGCCATCGCTTCCAACGGAGTGAACCCAAAGCCCTCATACAGGGATGGATAAACGTAGACATTGGAGATCTGATAAAGCAACCGCTTTTCATCGTCGCTAATTCGACCCACCAGTTTAACCTTATCTCCGAGACCGAATTTGCGGATGACCGGTTCAAGCGGGGGATACAGACGATAATTTCCCGTATGGGCCCGACCACCAATGACTAGTCGAGTGTCGGGATCAAGGCTTGGAAGCGCTTTCCCAAATGCCTCGATCAGCGCGGCAACGTTTTTTCGGAGATCCAAGCCGCCGACGTTGAAGATCACGGGACCATTCAGTCCCCATCTCTGGCGCAGCACATCCGCGCCTTCAGGATTGGCGTGTGGCTCAAACTCGTCAGAAACGGCAAGTGGGATAGATCGGACCTTGTCCTGATCGACTCCGAGGAGTCGAACAATGTCACGCTGGGAACAGTCGGAATCAGTCAAAATCATCGACGCCTTTCGAGCAGCCGGAATCACGAGCCGCAAGTACAGGCGCATCCCCAGCGATCCACCATATTGAGGATAGATCATCGGTATGACGTCATGGATCGTAACCACTACCCGGTGACGGCCTAGTCGTGGCGCCGCCATGTACGGAATATGCAGGAGATCTCCGTGGCTCCGTCGCAATGCCTGGAGCACCCCAACCTGCTCCCACCAAAGCTTGAGCGCCTTTGGAGATCGAACGACTCCGGGGGGCCGAATCTCAATAACTCGCCCATCCGTCAGTTGTTCGTTGGAGCCGGACGGTCGGATCACGCTGACTTCGACCTGGCCAATCGTGTGCGATAGATCGTGCCACAAATGCAGCGTGTACTGACCGCTGCCGGTTGTTGGCTGGGAAAGAAAGAATCCGTCGAGGCTGACGCGAACCGGTGGAGAATCCATGACAGCACGGATTATAGCAGAGGCTTCGCGCGTTACTATACCCAACGGTGTGCGGCGCCTGCTATGATTTGATCCGGCAGACAGAGCCTGTCAAGCTGATTCATCGTTGCAAGCTAGGTGAACGAACACCGGTAGATCAAGCGAAACGTGTCGAGAACAAGGAGTTTTCATAATGGCCAAGGCCACCAAGATTAGTGACGCGACGTTCGAGCAAGAGGTATTGAAGTCAAGTGTTCCTGTGCTCGTTGATTTTTGGGCCGAATGGTGCGGACCGTGTCGAATGGTCGCGCCGATTCTCGATGAGATCGCCGACGAGAAAGCGGGCAAGATCAAGATCGCCAAGCTGAATGTCGACGAGAACATGCGCACGGCGGCATCGCTTGGGATCACCAGTATCCCGACCTTGATGCTTTACAAAGACGGTGCGGCGGTCGAGCGCATCATTGGGGCGCAGCCAAAGCAGCGTCTCTTGCAGCAGATCGACAAGCACCTCAACTAATTCGTGTTGCTGGGTTCAAGCCCAGGGGGCTTCACCGTCGTCTGGACCACTATCCAAACGTAAGCATCAAATCCGCGGCCGAGATCTGGGCCGCGGATTTTGAGTTTGAGACACTCGTCAGGGTTCTTGGTCCGACTTGTTGGGACAGGTCCTTGTGGGAAATGCAAAGGATCCGAGAAGCAACTTTCGAACGAGCCCGAATTGTTCGCCACCGAGTGTACAAATGACCCCCAAGAGTGATGACCAACCATGTCGCATCGACTCATTGATACCGAGGACGCCGCTCGCGACGCTTGCCAGAATGGCGGTTCTTCCATCTCGATACGCTCGTTGTTCAACCGCGATGATAGTTGTCTTGTTCAGATCAAGGCCAACGAGTGGCGGGTAGCGATACGTATTCTCGTCCAACAGGAAGGTCATAATCGCCGATCGCTGCTTGGATTTCGCTGGATCGTTTGGATCATAAATCATTACGCTGGCGCGGTCGTTTGACGACTGACGAAACGCAAACGGGACAACCGTGTGCCCCTCTTGCTGCAACGCTGAGTAGACGTCGCGACGCCATGGGAGTGGAACACCGATATCAAAAGAGCGTCGGCTGATGCCGCTGCTCAGGACGTCACGTCGGAACGCATTGAAGGCGCGTCGCGGGCTTGGCATTAGGAACCAGAGAGCGGATGCGAGCAACGCACGATCCGTAAGTTGGCGACCGTGCCACAGCAAGATCTCATCAAGTGATGCCTCTTCAAGATCCGCTGATAGGCTTCGCTCCAACGCGACACGCGCCATTCCGGTGCAAATGCCGCCCTGGTAGCGACCTCCTATCGCTCCCATAAAGACGATCGAACGATACAGACCATTGAAGAACCGCTCACGGAAGAGTGTGAAAGTGTACGTTCGGTCAAAAACATCCGAACGCGGTTGTACGGTTCCCCATTCATCGACGCTGTTCGATTTCGCAATGACGTACTTGTTCGCGTCAAACTGACTGAAGGCTCGAATCTCTACCCCGACCGAGCAGGTCACTTTACCCAGTTCATCATCGGCCGATAACGCGCAAACGGATATCGACTCCTGGAATGACTGTGGCTGCTCGTGTGCGGTGACTTGCCATTCAATTGACGTAGTGCTGTCGTCCACCCGTCTCCAGGTCGGGAGATCGCTCACCCAGGTTGGGGGAATCTGGAGCCGCACCGCGTCGATCGTTGGCGCATTGGTTCGCCATGAGGCGACGTCCACCCTAATGTTGAACTGTTCCGGATCGTAGCGAAACCTTCCAGTCCGCTCGTTTGTCCAGACGAGCTGTACGGGATGATCGCCATCAGCGTCGATTGAAATAATCGGGCAATCCATAGGGGGCCGCCCCGGTTCTGTCAGCGCTGGCCGTTTGTGCCAGCGCCTCGGGTCGCAGCATTGGTGGTGAGAACGTCGATTTCGCGCCGCAGATCTTCGAGGTCCTCAAACGAGAGATAGACCGATGCAAACCGAATGTACGCCACCTCGTCGATCTTGCGTAACTCGTGTAGAGCAATCTCCCCAATTGAGGTACTCGGCACCTCTACGGTCCCGAGTTCGAGAAGCTGCGCCTCGACCCCAGCAACGATTCGATCGATCTCCTCCTGGGAAACAGGGCGCTTTGTCAGCGCGATGCGGAGCTTATCTCGCAGCTTGCGTGGATCGAATTCTTCTCGCCGCCCGTCCCGCTTGACGACAATCAATGCACCTGACTCGACACGCTCGTAGGTAGTAAATCGCCGGGCGCACGAGGCACATTCCCGACGGCGGCGAATTCCCGTTCCATTGCTCAATTCACGAGAATCGACTACCCGGCTTTCACGTCCCTGGCAGAATGGACACCGCATCAGCGCACTCGCCGGCTAGCGTTCGCGGAGAAACCGCAAAATGGCCGGCTCAGACCATTCGTCATCCGGAGCCATTGGAATCCGCGAGGGAGCCGCCTGCCCGCCCGCATTTGCGTCAGGCTGAGATCGGAATCGGCGTTCCGGGCGGGACGCTCGACGTGGGGTTGCGCCGCCTTGGAAACCAGTCGCAATAAGGGTGATCTGCACGTCTCGACCCATGGCGTCGTCGGTCGTTGCCCCAAAGATTATTTCTGCTTCGTCATCGGCCGCCGCACGGATCACTTCCGCCGCTTCAGATATCTCGGCCAGGGTCAGATCCGGCCCACCGATGATGTTATAGAGAACGCCAACCGCACCATCGATGCTCATCTCGAGAAGTGGGCTCTCGATCGCCATGCGGGCCGCGTCAACGCAGCGCGCTTCACCAGTACCGCGGCCGATGGCCATTAAGGCAGATCCGGCATCCCGCATAATCGTCTTGACATCAGCGAAGTCGAGATTGATGAGTCCAGGTTTCGTGATGAGATCAGAAATGCCCTGAATACCTTGTCGCAGAACGTCGTCCGCCAAACGGAATGCTTCAGAAAACGGCGTCTTCGGATCGACGAGCGATATCAAGCGCTGGTTCGGTATTGTAATGAGAGCGTCGACATGCTCCTTGAGTGCCGCGACGCCTTCATCGGCAACACGTCGTCGCTTGGCGCCTTCAAAATCAAACGGTTTGGTGACCACACCCACGGTCAGCGAACCGGATTCGCGAGCCAGTCGCGCTACGATTGGCGACGCACCGGTTCCGGTACCACCTCCCATGCCAGCGGTAATGAAGACCATATCCGCACCACGAATAATTTCGGTGAGATCTTCTATGCTCTCTTCCGCAGCACGTTCGCCGATCTCGGGACGCCCCCCGGCGCCGAGGCCCTTGGTCAGCTTGTCGCCGATACGCACCGTGAGTGGACTCAGCTGTGACACGAGGGACTGAGCGTCGGTATTGACGGCGACGAACTCAACGCCCTCTACACCTGCGGCGATCATTCGATTAACAGCGTTGCCGCCGCCGCCGCCGACGCCGATAACCTTGATCCTTGCAAATGAGTTTACGAATTCGTCATCATGTACGTTAAACATGCAGTTAGCCTCCCCACGGCCCGCCCTCAAGTTTCCACAGCTTCACCAAAGATGCTCCCCGAAACAGAAGGTGTCAGGAAAGTATGCACCACCTGCGCTCATGTCAGCAAAGTGGTATCGATCTGATCATCATTGTGAGTGGTGATCGGCCGGTACAAATTCGCGCAGCCACCGGCCGATCGCGTGCCCTAGCCCATCTCGACCAGCAGGTTCCGCGATCCGAACCGTCGAAGAACTCAGTGGTTCGGACTCGCGAACAATCGGCCACTGAGTCTCCATCTGGCGAGCATTCCACTGCATCGGGATCAGGCCCAATGCGGCGAATGACCCGTGAGATACCCCGGCCACGCGGTCAAATAGTCGACTTGTCGGAGCAAAACGCGCTGGTGAACCTACAACTCTTGTCGCTCGCTCTTCGAGCATTGGAAACGCGGCAGGAGAATTCGCGATTACAATTCCTGGCTGTTGTCGCCAACCTAGATCTCTCTCCTGCATCCGGCGACGAATCGCCGAGAAGAGTGCAGTTCCCCATGCGGACATCACTGTACGGACACGCTGTACCATTGGATCAGACGGCACGCGGTCCATCATCAGACCCAGGTCAAGACGATCGAAAATGTCCACTGAAACGTTACAAGCACGTGAAAGCTCGTGTCTGAGTGGCTTCCTTCCCAACGGTACCGTGAATACATCGCAAAGCGATGAATCGACAAAGGTGGCACACTCGGTGGTTTCATTTCCGATCATGACTACCGTAGCCCCATCGCGTCGCTCGATCGTTGTCACGGTCGATTCTGCTCCGGCAACGGCGCGAGGAACAATCATGTCGATGTCTAAGCCAATTTGGCGGACCGCATCAATTGCCGTTTGAATGGCTGCGGTTCGAGCAACCCACGACGTCGTCGCAACTCGCAACGACGTTGCGTAGGCTCCTACTGGAGATTCGACTTCAGCCCGACCGTCTACTTCAAAGCCTCTGATTGTGGAACTCACGACAGTTCCAAGCTTGCCGGGACCGACAAGGGCACGCTGTCGAGCAGTTTCAATGACAGTCTCGTCAATGAGAGACGGAGCGCCAAACTCCAACACCCCGGACGACGGAAACTCGCTAATTATCCCGCCAGGTACGGCTACGGCAACATCGGACAGCGTTCCTCCCGTTTCAAGGTGGAACCATTCTCCGATGTCCGACATGCACTCTTGCAAGAAGGACGGATTATCGAGGATCTGGATGTCGCCGGATCGTGCTCCAAAGACCTTGCTTCCGAGAATGCGAGGCGCCTGCTCACCGCTCGAAACACCAAGGCTAGCTGTCAGATAGCGCGAATCCAGGTCAATGCCAGCGAACCAAGCGCACAACCGCATTCCGATGCCGCTTTCTTTCTATCAAGCTGTCCGGAGGTGGTGCCAACGAGTCAAATCAGGCTTGGCGGATTATAGCACAGGTCGATCAAACACCTTGTACGTTCACGCCTGACCTGTTCGAACACACTGCCGTCTAAAATCAAGAAATCGGGCGGCAATCTACTGATAGAATGGGCGATCCGGCTCTCGTACGTCGAGCGTTGACCAACGTTCGGACATCTTGAGAGCGGCAGATACGACACTAAGCTTGAGTGGAATTCGATCCCCACTTCCAATCACCACTGTCCGGCCACCCGAAAGTTGAGCCGTCAGACCAGTATTCGCATCGTAACCGAGCGCCGTAAGCGACGACCCAAGTTTCTTCGATAGATAGATTGCCGCCTGGACGATATCCGCGGGAACGTGGGCTCCCGGTGCGGGACCATCACCGCTCGTCTGAATCACATGAGGCAGCGTCGCCTCGTCACCAGTCGCGATCACACCTCCACGTTCGTCGACGAGAACCGACTGATCTCCCGTTTTCCACACGATTGCGGGAAGTCGTTCGGTAATCCGCACGACGATCCTATCCGGCAATTCCGCGTGCACGTCGGCAGACGCGACTGCCGGGTGCGCCGCGACCTGGCGGGCAACTTCGCCGGTATCGAGAGTGAAGACCGATTGGCCCATAGCGCCGCTTCGTTCGACGATCGAATCGGCGTAGGCCACTTTGTTTCCCTCGACGACGACGACGCGAACCGGGAAATCGCTGGAAAATAGAAAACCGAACACCAGAACGGACAGACCGACGCTCAACAAAAACGCCGGCAGCCTACCGTTGATCGACACTGTCTTGAAGTAGTGGCGCGCGCGTGTGTGTTTTGGCTTGCGCCGTTTGGCGGGCGGCGCGACCGACGTCGGCCGTCGTGCTTTCATCCGGACCACCACTGCCGTTCACCGTGTCGCTCGATCGCGAGCTCAACCAATCGTGTAACGAGATCGCGAAACGGTAGACCGCTCGCTTCCCAAAGGAGCGGATACATGCTCGCCTGAGTGAAGCCTGGGATCGTGTTGATCTCGTTCAAATAGATACGATCAGTGGATCGTTCAAGGAAGAAGTCCGCCCGAGCCATACCGGCCGCGTCGATCGTTCTGAATGAACGCGCCGCGACGGCCCGGATTTCTTCGGATTGCTCCTGCGTAATTGCGGCGGGTATAACCAGCTTCGAGTCGTCGTCGACGTATTTTGCATCAAAATCGTAATACTCGTTCGCGGGAATGATCTCACCAACAACTGAAGTGACCGGGTCATCGTTGCCGAGCACACTGACCTCGAGCTCTCTGGCATCGAGCCCTTTCTCGATTACGATTTTTCGATCGTATTGACACGCCTCGATTAGAGCATCGACCAGTTCTCCGGCATGGTGCACCTTCGAGATGCCGACGCTGGAACCCAGATTAGCCGGCTTCACGAAACACGGATATCCGATCTCCCGACCGATCTTCTCGGCGACTGAATCGGGATCTCGCCGCCAATCGCGCCGGAGAATCCAGACCCAGGGTGAGATCGGGAGCCCAGCCCGCTCAAAAAGCTGCTTAGAGGTGATCTTGTCCATGGCAACGGCCGATGCTAGCACACCGGCACCCACGTAGGGAACGTTTGCAAGCTCAAGCAGGCCTTGAACGGTTCCA
This sequence comes from uncultured Chloroflexia bacterium, assembly GCA_963739715.1. GTDB lineage: Bacteria > Chloroflexota > Chloroflexia > Thermomicrobiales > Thermomicrobiaceae > CALAGB01. The sequence goes on from CAVUBN010000013.1 coordinate 107,913, forward strand.
TCTTCACCCCAAGGTCCGTGCAGTGCAGGGAACAGAACATCGACGTCACGTGCCCAGTAGGACGATCGCACGTCGAGCGCGATGTTCTCCTCGCGCACGGATGCTATCGAATCGTCAGGATCGACGGCTACCCCGGTCTCGGCGAGTGGAAGGTGCGAGCAATTCGCAAGCTGATGTAACGGATCTCCACCGGTAATCCAGCGGCCATCCCTTGTAATCCCGATCGGCACAACATCAAAGCGATCCGGGTCGATCGCGTTCATGATGGCCTCCGCTGACCTCAGCGATACATCGTGCTCGCCCGAGCGACCGCCGAAGATGACTCCAATTCGGACGCGTCTTGGCATGCTACGGCTCTCCAATCTGCTCGATCTCGGGATGCAGGTCGATCGCGAATTGACGGCGTACTTCTTCCTGGACGATTGAGATGAGCTCGAACACGTCCGCCGCGGTCGCGCCACCCGTGTTCACCAAGAAATTACCGTGGAGATCCGAGATCTTCACTCCGCCAACCTGACGTCCCTTGAGTCCAGCCTGCTCGATCAGATACCCCGCATAGGTTCCATCTGGGTTGGTAAAGACTGATCCGGCACAGGCACCGGTCGGCTGGGCCTGTCGACGCCATCGCGCATATTCAGTCGCCCGAGTCATCAACTCATCCCGATCGCCTTTGGGCAGGACAAAGGTAGCAGTAAGGACAATCCAACGGCGCGGACGAGGCGCGACCTTGAGCACGGTATGTCGGTAGGCTGGCTCCAAGCGCTCGCGCGTCCAGATCTCCATGTCACCATCGAGATCCAGGATCTCCAACGTCTCGAGATGATCCTTCGTTTCGGTTCCGTGAGCACCCGCGTTGTTGACAATGGCGCCGCCGACGACTCCGGGTAATCCGGCTGCCCATTCCATACCCTCCCAGCCGCGCTCAGCGGTCAAATGACCGAGCCATGAAATCGGAGCCTGAGCCGGCACGGTGAGGCGGACAGCCCCATCCAGATCATCGACCTGATATGCGTCTTCCACTTGCTTGCCTGGAGCACGAACGAGAATCACAAGCCCGCGGATGCCACCGTCTCTGACAAGCAAATTACTGCCGCCGCCGATTACTGTCACCGGCAGATCGCGCTCTCGAGCCCACTCAACGGCGACCAGCACTTCATCGGCATTCGACGCGCGCACCAGATAGTCCGCCGGGCCGCCGATGCGAAAAGTCGTGTGCAGGGATAGTGGTCGATCCTTGCGGATGGTCAGGGTACCACTGTTGACTTGAATTAACGTGTTCTCGGTCATGCCCCAGCCGATCGCTTTTCGAGGAGAGAGATTGCAGCAGGGCTAACCTTCCAGATGTCCCCCGCACCAATAATCAATATCACGTCTCCCGGTTTTGTGTCCGCGACCGACGTCTCAACCGCCTCGTCGAGAGAATCGACGCTCGCTACGGGAAGATCTGAGATTCGCTCGGCAATATCGTCAGAGTTGACCCCGAGGTCGTCCGCCTCACGTGCCGCATAGATCGGAGCAAGTACGACGCGGTCGGCGAGCGACAGGGCACGAGCGAAATCATCCAGTAAGGCGCGCGTGCGGCTGAAGGTATGAGGCTGGAATACCGCAACGATTTGCGCCGCGGGAAAACGCTCGCGGGCGGCGGTAATCGTCGCCCGAAGCTCGGTCGGGTGATGTGCGTAGTCCTCGACAACGGTGACGCCGTCAATCTCGCCTTTCACCTCAAATCGTCGTCCAACGCCGTCGAAGTCATCGAGCCCGGGAAGCAACGCGGAGGGATTGATCCCAGCGGCAACGGCTGCCGCAAGGCATGCTGCGGCATTGAGACGATTGTGCCCCCCGGGAATGCGCAGTTTGGTGCGCAAGATCCCGTTACCTGGAACATGAAAGTGATCCCGACCTGCGACACGTTCAATCTGCCAATCGGCCCGCTCAGAGAATCCGAACGTGATCACGTTTACCGGCAGATTCGTCAGTCGTGCAACCAACATGCGGCAGCCCGGGTCGTCCGCCGAGATCACGAGTGTGCCGGTCGGTTGGATCCGAGATACGAACAGGTCGAAGGCCTCTTCAACATCTTCTAACCGAGGGAAGAGATCGGGATGATCGTGCTCAATATTGGTGATGATGGCGACGTCTGGTTTGAGCCAGAGGAAGCTATAGTCGTATTCATCTGCTTCGGCCACAAAGAGTGCCCCGTCCCCCGACCTCGCATTCGTCCCGAGTTGCGACACAGTCGCACCGACCGCGAACGATGGAGCAAGTCCCGCTCGATCCAGCGCATAGGCAAGCATTCCACTCGTGGTGGATTTGCCGTGAGTTCCGGCAACGGCGATGCAGGTGCGGGAATCGCACAGGAGACCGAGAACCGCAGCCCGCTTGATAATCGGGATTCCGCGCTCGCGCGCGCTTACAAGCTCCGGATTGGAGCTTGGCGCTGCAGCCGTCGTAATGACCAGATCGGCTAGACCTACGTTTTCGGCTGAGTGCCCAATCCAAACGGGCAACCCCTCGGCAGCCAACTGTTCTACGATCGGTGACTCTGACATATCGGATCCGGTGACCAGATAGCCTCGCCGCACGAGCATCCGAGCAAGGCCGCTCATGCCGACTCCGCCGATGCCGACGAAATGGAGTGTCGCCGGCGGCGCGGGCAATTGCTGTGCGTCGAACAATCGAAGATCTGGCACGAAGCTCCCTACTTACTTTCCGTCATGTTTAGAAGTATGTCGTCTGCCACGGCCAAACGTTCCGGATCGCGCTCGCACAGTTCCTTCTGAATTTCGATCACGCACCACCGATTTACGCACACGCGGCGTTTCATGCGGATGCGGCTGCCGTGATGCTGTGCTCCGGTCGGATCGATTCCCGACGCGTTTCGCCGTGCTCTCGGATCGTGGTCGTCGCAACGGCTTGCGATGCGCCGCACCGACGGAGACCGAGGCAGATCTCTGTTCAACCGTCTGCTTCGAAATGTTTAGCAGGATCCCCATCGCCGTAAGTGACACCGCCAGCGCCGTACCACCGTAGCTGATGAATGGCAGCGGAATACCAGTGAACGGAATAGTCAGTGTGATACCGCCAATGTTGATGGCAGCCTGGAAGATGATCCATGTGACGATTCCGACGGCAACCAACGCCCCGAAAGAATCGGGAGCTTTCATTGCGATGCGATAGCCGCGCCACGCCAAGAGTGCGAAGAGCAACAAGACAAAGGCGCAGCCGATGAGCCCCAGCTCTTCCCCGATGACGGCGAAGATAGCATCATTTTGAGCAGCCGGAAGCCAGGTAAATTTCTCTCTACTGGCTCCAAGACCAAGACCAAACAGCCCACCGCTGCCCAGTGCCAAACGCGCCTGAACGAGCTGATAACCTTTGTTGAGAGGATCGGAATCGGGGTTCAGGAAGATCAGGATTCTGGCACGACGATACGACGCTCCGAGCGCCAGCATCAAGAAGGAGACTGAACCGAGCGCCATGAGAGCGCCGAGTTGGATCAGGTCCGCCCCCGCGACCAGGAACATGCTGATGCCGATCGCGGCCATAAGCGTTGCGGTCCCGAGATCGGGCTGCAGCATCACGAGCCCAATGAGTGTTCCGAGAACAAGAGCAAACGGAATCAATCCGTAACTGAAGTTGCGAATCTTGTTGCCCTTTTGCCCGAGCCAATCGGCCAGGTAAATGATGAGGACTACCTTGGCCACTTCACTTGGCTGGAACGAAAGTGGTCCAAGGCCGATCCAACGTTTAGCACCCCACGAATCAGCGCCCGCCCCGAGACCGGGAACGAACACGAGTGCCGCCAGCAAGATGAGAATTCCCACCATCGCAGGCAACGAGAGCTTGCGCCAGAAATGGTAATCGATGAAGGTTGTCGCGAGCATCCCTGCGAAACCGATGGCCGCCCAGATCGCCTGTCTGGTCAGAAAGTAATAGCTGTTGCCCCCCTCTTGCTGCAAGCCGATCGCGATGCTGGCGCTGAATACCATAACCAGGCCGAACATCACCAGTGTGAGGATGATCGCGATGAACCAATAATCAGGCTCATGAATACGAGTTCGCGCTCGCGAGCGTCCACCCGTTATGGCGGTCACAACGCTTCCACCGAAATCACGCGCGACCGCGATCATGATCTTTCCCCCTCAGCCCGGACCTGTTGTATCCGATACACAGCATCACGGAACGCCTGACCGCGATGAAATTCATCTCGAAACATGCCAAAGCTGGCACAACCCGGTGAAAGAAGAACGACCGATCCCCAGGCTGCATGTTGACGCGCCTCGTTGACCGCGTACTCAATCGAGTCAAATGGTCCGAAAAGGTTAGAAAATCCTAGACGTTCCAGCTTGTCGCGAAGCTCATTGGTCGCGGCGCCGTCAAGGAGGATGACGCACTGAACCGTGCCGGCGATCCGTTCGGCAAGCTCGTCGAGTTCAACATCTTTGCGAGATCCGCCGGCGATAAGGATGATTGGACGATCTCCAAATCGATCCAAAGCGGCGTAAACGGCCGCAGGCGTCGTCGCCGTCGTGTCATTGATGTACAAAACGCCGTCGATCTCCGCTACGTGCTCCTGTCGATCCGGCACGGCGCTTGCCGAACACAATCCCAGACGAACGTGCTCGGGACTCGCCCCCGCAAGAATCGCCGCGGCCGATGCCGCAAGGGCGTTCATGGCGTTGTGCTCTCCAAGCAGCGCGAGCTCACTTTGCGGTGCGAGGCGAGATTCTTGACCCATCCATCGCCAAATGAGCCAGCCGTCATCCAGATAAGCGCCGTCGATTGCTTCGACGTGTGATGAAAACTTGACGGGATCGCCTTTTCCTGATTCTCGATGCGACCAGACCACCGGATCATCCGCGTTCACCACGAACCAGTCTCCTGGTCGTTGGTAGCGGGCAATGTTCAGTTTGGCATCGAGATAGGCATCCATTGACGGGTACCGATTGAGATGATCCGGGCTAAGGTTCGTGAAGACGGCGATGTGCGGACTCAGTTGATGCTCACCAAGTCCTTCAAGCTGCCAGCTCGAGAGCTCGATAACTGTCGGCGTGTCGGGACAAATGCGAGGCAGACAGTCGAGCGCGGAGCGACCCATATTGCCTGCCATCACCGTGTCACTTCGAAGCTGAGATAAGATCGCGGCACACAGGATCGAGGTTGTCGTCTTGCCTTTGGTACCGGTGATTCCGATGATCGGCGCTGGACAGGCGCGGAAAAACAGGGACATCTCCATTTCAATCGTTGCGCCATGCTCCCGCGCGATAGCCAGCCAAGGCGAATCTATTGGAACACCGGGATTTCTTACGACGATATCCGCCTCGACAAAATCCTCCTCGCGATGTTCGCCCAGACGGTAGCGAATCGGAAGATCTTCAAGCTGGCGCAACGTCACCTCGAGATCCGATTCGGTTCTCAAGTCAGTCACGGTCACCTTCGCACCAGCGCTGACCAGATACCGTGTCACGCCTAGGCCCCCTTGCCGGGTGCCAACGCCCATCACAAGGACCCGTCTATCTTTGAGCCAGTCAGATCTTTGAAGCGACGAGGACAAGATAGCCCTTTCAAATGAGCGCGAGCGCGACTCCCAGAAGACCGGCCATCATGCCGAACAACCAGAACCGCAACGTAATTTGAGTCTCGGACCAACCGAGCAATTCAAAATGATGGTGCAACGGGGTCATGCGGAAGATGCGCTTCCCACCGCTCAGCTTGAAATATCCGACCTGGAGCATGACCGAGATCGTTTCGGCCATGAAAACAAATCCTACGACGGGTAACAGGAGCCATTGACCAGTCATAAACGCTGCCGTCGCCAGGGCGGCACCGATCGCCAGTGAGCCGGTATCCCCCATGAAGATTTGCGCCGGATGAGCGTTGTACCAGAGAAAACCAAGCAACGCCCCCGCCATAGTGAAACAGAAAGTGACGACCTGAATCTGTCCCTGAAGGAAGGCGATGATTCCATAGGCGACGAATGCTACCGCGGCGGTTCCGCCAGCAAGGGAGTCAAGGCCGTCGGTCAAATTCACGGCATTGGCCGATCCCGCTATGACCAGAATCGCAATCGGAATGTAGATCAAGCCTATGTCGAACTTACCGAGTCCTGGGACGTAGATACTGCGCAGTTGAAGCGGAAAATAAAGAACGAGTGCAGTCGCGCTCGCAAACAACAGAAGCCACGCCATCTTGAACCGCGCTGTCAGACCGGTACGATCTCCGCCCACGAGGTTCAGCCGGTCATCGATTCCACCCAGAATTGCCGATCCAATTAACACGGAGATCGGGAGCAGCATTGATAGACGGCCCATTAGGTTGAACACCACCGTAAGTACCAGAGCCGTTACGGTGAACAGCACTCCCCCCATAGTCGGTGTGCCGATCTTGTATCGATGCCCTTCAGGACCGTCCACACGAATCTGCTTACCGATCCCCCTACTCTTGAGAAACCTTATGTATGGACGTCCGGCAACTACCGTAAAAATAAAGGCGATTGCAGATATCGCCAGCGACAGCGCCAGATTGTGGAGCGGGTCTCGAGTAAGAATGCTGTGATCGCGAAGAATACGTCCAATGTGCATTATGAGATCGGCCAAACTGCTCATGCTCCCGTATCCCATGTGTCGGGTACGGTCGACTGATTAACCATGACGATCAACTTTGAACCTTTCATTCCCACTTCGGCTCTGGCGGAAGCTGTCGAACAGCCTCATACCGACGTCCCGCGGTCTCGCGTCGGTACAGTGGCCACCTACCAGAATTTGAGTCCCTAACGCCAATACGGCACGCTTTCACAACATCACTTGACTTGCTCAACCATCAGTTCTAGTCAGCGCGTCCCCACATTTCAGCTCGCTCGCAGCTACGCGCCGAAGGTGAATTGTAGCGTCCAACGACTTGGCTTGACTTTCTATCGCCACTCGACACTAATCCGGAACTGACTGCGCAAGCTGTTGCCGCAGATGTCCGTGCCCTCAGCCCGGTCGATCGATGAGCGACTATGGTTGCGTCGTTGCAGTCGCCGTCACCTGCTTCGTTGGCGGAATGCCATAGAGCAGGAATAGTTGTTGGAACACCTGTTGAAACGCCGGTCCCGCCGCGCTTTCCCCCCACGGAGACTTCTGCGGCTGGTCGATCTTCACGAGAACGGCGAACTGTGGGTCGTTTGACGGACCGAAGCCGAGCAGAGAACCAATGGTCGCATTGTCTTCGTATCCGCCCGTGGGAGATGGAATCTGAGCCGTCCCAGATTTTGCCGCGATATCGTACCCCGGCACGGAGTACTTCTCGTAGGTCGTGTTCATCACAATGGTCAGCATTTGATTGATCGTGCGTGCAGTCTGCGCTGAAATCACGCGGTGCAGCGGTTCCGGCTCAACGATCCTTGTGCCGGATTTTTCACGGAACTCCTTGACGACGTAGGGTTTCATCAAGATACCGCCGTTAGCCAGCACGGACACAGCATTCACCAGTTGCATTGGAGTAACGGCGAGCCCTTGTCCAAAGGCATTCGTATAGAAATTTGCCACCGACCAATTGGACTGACCCGGAAGCGGCAGGATCCCGGCGGATTCACCTTGAAGATCGATTCCAGTCGGCTGTCCCAATCCAAAGGAGACAAGGCCGCGATAGAAGCGGTCCTCGCCGACCATCTCGGCGACCCACATTGCGCCAAGGTTGCTCGAATGTTGAAGAACCTCAGTCATCGTCTCGGGACCGAAGTCGACGTCGAGTGCATTGTGAACTTCGGCGCCACCCGGAATAATCTTGTAGGAGCCGCCATTATGTACAGTTCCAGGTGACACCACACCCGTTTCCAACCCGAGCGACATGACCACCGACTTGAATGTCGATCCCGGCTCGTAGGCCGTGCTGATCGCGGGATTCTCGAACAGCTTCGCGTCTTTCACGGTGTCGAACGTGTTCGGATTGAACGAGGCCCGGTTGGCCATTCCAAGAATCTCGCCAGTCTTCGGGTTTTGCACCACGATCGTTCCACCCGCCGCCTGCTGGATTGCAATTGCCTGATCGAGGGCCTTCTCGATAATCCATTGGACCGAGGCGTCCAGTGTAAGGGTGACGTTTGCCCCGTCAATCGGAGGATCCCAGGCGCTCTTGGCCAGCGCGATTACGTTCCCGGAGCCGTCTCGTTCGCCGATAAGCTTTCCGGGTGTGCCCCCGATGACCTTGTCGTATTCGCCTTCGACGCCGTAGGAACCGACATAGTCGTAATTGACGAATCCGAGTACTTGTGAAGCGAAATCTCCCATTGGGTAGATTCTTCTCGGTTCAGGCTGGAGAACGATTCCCGGCAATTTCAGATCTTTTACCTTCTGTGACCCGTCATCACTTAGACGACGCTTCAGGACGACCCATTCCTTACCAGGCTCGGTGATTGCCGCATAGATGTCATCCGAGGTGCGGCCGATCAACGGCGCCAAAAGTAAGGCAGTCTTCTGCGGATCTTCGAGCTGATTGACGATTGCGGAAATCGTGTCGGCCGGCACGTTTGTTGCCAACTCGATGCCTCGAGCGTCGTAAATATTGCCCCGCTGAGCGGCCACTTCGTTTTCGCGGAAACGCGTGGCAACTGCCTGCTCACTCAATGACTGGCCACTCACGATCTGGAATGAGAATACGCGATATCCAATTGCAAGGCAGAACATCAGGAAGCCTGCAAAGAGTGAAATAATGCGGCGTCGGTCTATTTGATAATTCATCATTATGGGGCCGCCGTCGCTGTGCTTTGAGGTGTCGCGACACTATCATTTGCCGGCGTTGCCGTAACATTCTCCTGGGTGGAGGAGATGGAATTACCTTGTGGCGTCGCGCCGGCATTCTCGTAAACACGTACGCTGCTCTCCCCAATAATCGCCGCCTTAATGCGTTCGAACAACGATTTCTGAGGAATAACATCAGGCGGAAGTGGCGGGAGATTGTCGTTCGCCGGACGCTCTACCTGTAGAAACTGGAAATTCTTTAGCGGCGTCATGCCAAGTTGTTGGGTTGCGACCTGGCTCACCTTGTCGAGCGATTGATCGCGCGCAACGTCATAACCGAGCTTCGAGTTCTCCAGTGACAGTGAATAATACTGATTTTGCAGCCGGCTAAACTCATATCCGAGCCCCGCCACCTTGGCAGTTTGGACGAGATAGAGAATCCCGATCGCTGTAAGCGCCACGGCTGCAATGATGACCATCGCGACCCCATTGAGAGCCAGGTATTGCCCGCGCGGGCGTCTCCGCACTGATGCGGCCGGTCGATCCTGAACGGACTCGGGCACAACGACCTCTGGACGCCGAGGTTTGGTCGTCGTTGTCAAGGTAGCCTCTCCGCCACTCTGAGCCGTGCGCTACGGCTTCGCGGATTGCTCTGCTCCTCTATCTCAGATGGTCGAACCGCTCTACGTGTGATGAGCGTCATTCGTGCCTTATGTCCGCAGACACAGATCGGTGTTTCTGGCGGACAAATGCAATCCGTCGATTCGTGACGAAGGAATGTCTTTACAATACGATCTTCCAACGAATGGAATGAAATGACTGCAATTCGACCACCGGCAGTCAGCAAATTGATCGCTCCATCGAGGCCGGATCGCAGCGCTTCGAGTTCGTCGTTGACAGCGATGCGCAACGCCTGAAACGTCCGCGTTGCGGGATGAATTGCCCGGCCTCGCCGTCCTCCGACCGCCCGCTCCACGATGCTGGCAAGTCGATCAGTGGTCGTAATCAGTTCGGAATTTCGTTCTCGGACTATCGCCCGGGCGATTGGTCGGGATCGCTGTTCCTCACCGTATTCAAAGAGGAGACGAGCAATGTCCTCTTCCGACCATCCGTTAACGATGTCAGATGCGCTGAATGCGGACGTGGTGTCGAACCGCATGTCGAGCGGTCCCGATCGCTGAAAGGAAAAGCCGCGCTCGGGACGACTCAATTGGAACGAGGAGAGACCGAGATCCATCAAAATACCGTCAACTGCATCGAACTGCTTGTCCCGCGCGAGAATCTCAAGGTCTCGAAAGTTGCCTTGGGTCAGGGTAAGTCGACCGGGGAAAAGAGCCGCAAGATCTCTAGCGCGGGCTATTGCGTCGGGGTCGGCGTCTATTGCCATCACCTGACCATCCGGAGCGGACTGTTCCAGGAGCGCAACAGTATGTCCACCCCCACCAAACGTCGCGTCGATGTAGCGACCGCCAGATCGAGGACGCAGTAGATTCAGCGCCTCGTCGAAGAGGACCGGTACATGTCCAGCCGGTGACTGAAAGTCACGTTGAACCTGAGAAAAATCGTCGGGGGAATCAAGCGCCACGCGGATTCCTGACTCTCTGTTAGATCAAAGACGCAAGTCGTTGTGCGATGCTGGAGCCTTCTTGATCCATCATTTCGGATTGAGACGCCCAAGCGTCGGGACTCCAAAGTTCGACATAGGTGTGCATACCGACGATGAGTACCTCCCCACCAAGCCCGGCATATTGGCGCAACTCTGGTGGAATGCGGATACGTCCTTGCCGATCGAACTCAACGTTGGCTGCTTCGGCGAAGACCATGCGTCGAAATGCCCGGGCATCCGGATCGCTTATCGACAAGCTTGAGACTTTCTCAGCCAAGGGAGTCCAGGCGTTCATCGGGTAAAGCGACAGGCAGCGATCAATGCCGCGTGTGATAACCGCGTCAGAGCCGATGAGATCACGAAATCGCGCCGGGACTGCAACCCTGCCCTTGTCGTCAAGACTGTGGCTGTAGCGTCCAAGAAACACGGCATCGCTCTCTTCGGTCGGCTTCGCTGCCAACGTGGTTGGGTCCGCATCCCGCCTCAACGGGTCTCACATTGGGCGGGACTCCCGGTCAATCTCTCGAATTCCCCACTTGACCGGCGAACAGTGGAGGTTTGTCCACAATGGGCCCCACTTATCCCCACTCAGCCCCACCGTTATCCACATTATACATACGTACACCCCGATGGCAACGTCGTTATGTCCAATGAACCCGCGTTCGTTCGCACCCTTCGCAGGTGAGATCTGGCGTTTTTCGCTGGTGCGTCAACAAAATCGGGGGGAATTCGAAAGTCAGTGAGGTCGCGTCGCACAGCGACGTCGTCTCGGCCATGGCATGCGATCGAGTCAGGGCTGATTTCGCAATTGGTAAGTTATCTGCCGCCACTCCATCTGCCAGGAGATGCGCGAATTGTTCCGGCTGACGTTTGCGGGCCAATCAGCCAACAACTCAAGCAAAGTTCATGAGGTAGCTGAGGTCAACACCGGGAGGTTATTAGAGAACTGAGTCGATAGACTAGCAATCATCTGATGGAGCGGTACTGATCGCTTTGTCCACGCCGAGAATGATTGTGATCGGTGCCTAGTCCGATTCGGATTCTACGACGGCGAGAATAGCGCCAGTCTGTACCGTCTCGCCCTCGACGACGTTGATCTGACTGACCACACCGTCGTGGGGCGCGCCTATCTCATTTTCCATCTTCATGGCTTCGACGACGCAGATTAGATCGCCCGCCGTGACTCTATCCCCCTCCTTGGCTGCAACGCGAAGCACAGTTCCCTGAATAGGGCTCACGATACTGCCTTGCGCGCCGTTTACTGCTGCTCCGCGACGATTGCTCGCAAGTCGTGGGGCGCGCCGCGTATTCGGCGCAGCAGAGCCGTGCAAGACGACATCAAAGCGTTTGCCGGAGACTTCTACGATGAAGCGTTCGGAAGCCAAGTCGTCCAAGCTGCCCTTTGCGACGTCAACGTTCACGGGATCACCTGGAACGATCAGGAGGTCCGGATACTTTTCGAGGAACCGCGTGTCGTAGTTGCCTGCCGCGAACTCAGGGTGCGCGATCACTCCCAGATGGAACGGGATTGTCGTCGGAACGCCAGTCACACCGAAATCGTGTAGCGCGCGTCGGATTCGGTGCAACGCCTCCTCCCGATCACGGCCCCAGGCGATCAGCTTGGCCACGAGAGAGTCGTAGTTCGGCAGGATGGTATAGCCTGACTCGGCCGCGCTTTCGACACGAATACCGAACCCAAAGGGCGGACGGTAATCGACCACGGTCCCGGGTGCCGGAGCGAATCCCCTCGTCGGGTCTTCTGCATTGATACGGCACTCAATTGCATGTCCACGGAATTCGATCTCTTGATCAAACGAAAGCGGTACGCCCGCGGCAACGCGGATCTGTTCCGCGACCAGGTCGATGCCTGAGATCATCTCAGTGACCGGATGCTCCACCTGAATCCGAGTATTCATTTCAAGGAAATAGAAGTCACCATCCTGAAAGAGAAACTCAACCGTTCCGGCTCCCAGATAATTGACCTCTTTCGCCAATCGCACCGCGGTCTCCTGCATGCGCTGCCGGGTCGACTCATCAATGGCTGGCGAAGGGCTCTCTTCGATCAGCTTCTGGTGCCGTCGTTGAATTGAACAGTCTCTCTCACCAATCGCAACGCAGTTCCCGTAATTGTCGGCGAAGACTTGAATCTCAATGTGTCTTGGGTGGTCAAGATAACGCTCGACATAGACTCGTCCGTCTGAGAAATAGCGCTCGGCTTCACCCGATGCTCCTCGAAATGCATCATCCACTTCCGCAGCCGACCAGGCCACGCGAAATCCTCTTCCGCCGCCACCCGCCGCCGCCTTGATCGCGATCGGAAATCCGAACTGGTCGCCAAACGATCGCGCCGCGGCAGCGTCAACCGGTCCGTCACTGCCGGGAACTAATGGAGCACCTACCGTCACCGCCACTCGGCGCGCGGCAACCTTGTCTCCCATGGCGGAAATCGAACTGGACGACGGTCCAATGAAGACAATTCCCGCACTCAAACAGGCGGCAGCGAAATCAGCGTTCTCCGCGAGGAAGCCGTACCCAGGATGAACCGCTTCACTCTCCGATTTCTTGGCAACGTCTATTAGGGCAGGAATGTCGAGGTAAGGAAGTGGTCGATCGGACGGGATGCGGTATGCCTCATTAGCGTAGCGGACGTGCGGGGCGTTCAATTCGCCTTCACCATAGACCGCGACGGTGCCGACGCCAAGTTCGTGGCATGCACGCATGATTCTCATCGCGATCTCGCCGCGATTCGCGATGAGTACTTTCTTGAACATCCTGGCGTCTCCGACCAAACCTGCCCCCAAACGAACTATGTCTTTAATCTCGCAAAGAGCCGCCAACCATCGCGGCCCACGTCCAGATCGCTGTGAATCGCCTCATGTCGGGCCGCAACGCGCCAACCTGATGGCTCGGTGATATCAACCGGATTGTCACGATGTTTCGCAGATCGTATGGCCGCAACGATGGCCGAGGTCTCGGCGAGAAGTCGGCGCGGGCCGTATCTCGATTCGATTGCCGTCGAAATCGATCGCTTGGTCTCCGCTCGTCACAGCGGAATGTTTCCGTGCTTGCGCTTCGGCACACTTTCGCGCTTAGAACGAGTGGCCTGCAGCGCTCGTATCAGCCATCCGCGCGTTTGGCTCGGCATGATCACGTCGTCGACGTAGCCGCGAGAGGCGACCTGGAATGGGTTGGCGAATTCTCGTTCGTAGTCGGCAACGAGCTCCTGACGTCGCGCTTCCGGATCCGCTGCCTCGGCGATCTCACGACGTGAGATTACCGCCACTGCCGCGCTCGGGCCCATCACCGCCACTTCGGCGGTAGGCCAGGCAACGGTGAAATCCGCATGCAGGGCCTTGGAGCACATCACCACGTAGGCGCCTCCATAAGCTTTTCGGGTAATCACAGTCATCTTCGGCACCGATGCCTCGCAATAAGCGTACAGCAGCTTCGAGCCGTGACGGATGATCCCACCGTATTCCTGGTTTGTACCGGGCAGAAAGCCGGGGACGTCTACAAACGTCACCAACGGGATGTTGAACGCGTCGCAGAAACGGACAAAGCGGGCCGCCTTACTCGATGCGTCGATGTCCAGCGTGCCAGCCAAGACCATTGGCTGATTGGCGACAACGCCGATCGTGCGGCCGTCGAGCCGTGCGAAACCCACCACGATATTCTGCGCCCAATCTCGCTGGACCTCGAGGAACTCGCTATGATCGACAATCAAGCCGATGACGTTGTGCACATCGTACGGCTTAGTGCTTATCTCCGGCACAATCTCGTCCAGCTCTGGATTGGCACGGTTAGGATCCTCATCCGGCGGGAATGAAGGCGGATCTTCCAGATTGTTCGATGGTATGAAGCTCAGCAGGGCCCGCACCTGCTCGAACAGATCTTCTTCATCAACCGCCGCAAAGTGTGCAACACCGCTTCGCGACATGTGCGTTCCTGCTCCGCCGAGCTCTTCATGAGTTACTTCTTCGCCGGTCACGGTTCGAATAACATCTGGTCCGGTGATAAACATCTGGCTCACGCCGTCGACCATGAAGACAAAATCAGTCATGGCGGGCGAATAGACAGCACCTCCGGCACATGGCCCAGCGATCACTGAAATCTGCGGCACAACACCTGATGCCTGAACGTTGCGATAGAAGACGTCCCCGTACCCGGCTAGCCCTTCCACACCTTCCTGGATACGTGCGCCAGCCGAATCGTTGATTCCAATTACAGGACAGCCGACTTTGGTCGCGAAGTCCATCACCTTGACCATCTTCTCGGCAAATGCCTCTCCGAGACTGCCACCGAAGATGGTGAAGTCGTGAGAGAACACCGCGACCGTGCGGCCGTCGACGGTTCCGTACCCAGTTACCACGCCGTCCCCGAGCGGTCTGCGGGCTGCCATCCCAAAATACGTTGACCGGTGCCGAACAAAGGGATCGAGTTCGACGAAACTGCCCTCGTCGAGCAGCAGATTCACACGTTCGCGTGCCGATAGCTTGCCGCGCGCATGTTGCCGCTCGATGGCATTTAATTCTTGTTTGACAATCTCTTCACGTGCCCGGTCCAGCCTGGGGTGCTCGGCATGTTGTTCGACAGCCATCGCGTCATCCTATCCTGAGATGAGTCGTTTTGACATTGGGTCCGCCACCGATTACACCACTGGCGTCCTGTGCTATTTTGGCCCGATTACTCCAGCCAGTCTCCGATTGTACGCGGAAATCGATGCGTATGGAGCGCCGGACCGGTGACATCGTCGCAATTGTTCCGCAGTCCGATGTCATCGAATTGCCACATGCGCCGCGCACTTTACCCAGAAATGCGTCGATGCGCACCGGATGGCGTCAGCATGAAAGTCTGTGGTCGCGACCGATTCCTTGCGCGCATCGATTCGACGCTCCCAGATCGTTCTCTCTTGCTGTGGTCGCTTGGCCCGCCGGCGTCCTGGAAGGCTGCCTCTCTTCTCGGCTGTGCTGAATCAGCCCGTCTTCAAGTATCAAGATCAGAACCTTCACCCATCTCATGATCGGGAAACGGCGTTCCTGACCACGATCCTCGACCGGTAACGGTAGACTTTTGCACGGGCAGTGCTCGATCGAGTTTCGACTGCCATGAACTACTGAACGGGATCGTTCACCGTGAGGAGTACGAGTTGGCTGAGTCCGGACCTCCAGACGAGCAGACGGCCGGGACATCTAGACGCAAAGCGGACCACTTGCGCATTAACCTCGACGAAGACGTGTCGGCGAAGGGGTTGACTGCCGGATTTGAACACTACCGATTTGTGCCGCGCTCGCTTCCTGACGTCAATCTTCGCGACGTGAGCACCGAGACGACTCTGTTCGGTCGTCGTCTTGGAGCACCGATTTTCATCTCCTGCATGACCGGCGGTGTGGACGAAGCACGAGCAGTCAACATTCAACTGGCAGAAACGGCACAGCATTATCGTCTGGCGATTGGGTTAGGTTCAGGCCGAGCGCTTCTCGAGCATCCGGAATTGCTGCCGACTTTCAACATCCGTCCATATGCTCCGGACTGCGTGATCTTTGCCAACATCGGTGCGGTTCAACTCAACAAAGGAGTGACCGTCGATCAATGCCGTTACCTGGTTGATCTTCTCGCTGCCGATGCCCTCGTGCTGCATCTGAACGCATTGCAGGAAGCCTTGCAGCCAGAAGGGGATACCGAGTTTGCGGGATTGCTCGAGAGAATACAGCAGCTCTGTGATCAGATCGGGGTTCCAGTCATCGCGAAAGAAGTTGGCTGGGGTATACCGCCGGATGATGTGGTCGCACTTATCGATGCGGGGATATCGGCTGTTGACGTGGCCGGTGCGGGTGGTACGTCCTGGAGCGAGGTGGAGCGCCACAGAATCGACGATCCGGTACGCCAGCGCACCGCGGCGGCATTCGCCGATTGGGGACTGCCAACTGCCGAAGCAGTACGGCTGGCAAGACAGGTAGCGCCTGAGGCGATCATCTTCGCCAGCGGTGGAATTCGCAATGGCATGGACGCCGCGAAGGCTATCGCGCTCGGTGCAAACCTGGTCGGGGTTGCCGGGCCATTTCTACGAGCCGCGGCCGAAGGAACGCAAGCCAGCCACGAGTTGGCAGAGGGGTTTATCGACATTCTTCGCATCACAATGTTCAGTGTGGGTGCACGGAACGTTGACGCCCTTCGGCAGCATCCACGGCTGATATCGAGCAGACCGTCCGGCGTGGAATTGTCTCCCAGCCAGACTATCACTCCAGAATGATCGTAGACACTGTCGTTGCGATCAGTGGTGGTCTATCGCGTATCAGGCGAATGATCCAGCAACACTGATCGGTGGAATCGCTACACGATCGCAATTTGCTCGAGATCAAGATAGCATGTCCCTCACCTATGACTAGGTGGTAGGACGATACTCACCCCAGGCAGCCCGGAGTCTGCCGCAGATCTCGCCAAGCGTTGCACCTGATTGCAATGCTTCCTTCATCACCACCAGAAGGTTGTCTGTACCTCGTGCCACATCTTCAACCGCAGCCAGAGCAGCATCGACACGCTCACGATCCTGGCGCGCACGATACGCGGTAACCCGGTCAATTTGACGTCGCACAGCTTCGCTGTCAATACGCGAAATCGGTACTCCAACCTCATCCTCGGACTGGTATTTGTTCACGCCGACGATGGGCCGATCTCCGCTGAGCACTTCGAGTTCCCAGCGATAGGCGCTGTCGGCGATCGACTGCTGCACAAAGCCTGACTCGATCGCGGCAACGGCACCGCCATGCTGCTCGACTTCGTCGATTAACTCCCAGGCACGCCGCTCAACTTCATCGGTCATTGATTCAACGAACCATGATCCGCCGAGAGGATCGGCCGTGTCGGCGACACCCGTCTCGTCGCTTATGATCTGCTGAGTGCGGAGAGCGAGCGTGGCGGCGTCTTCGGTCGGGAGTCCGAGAGCCTCGTCGAACCCGTTGGTATGGAGACTCTGAGTTCCACCGAGCACCGCGCTTAACGCCTGAAACGCGACACGCACGACATTGTTGAGCGGTTGCTGTGCCGTGAGCGAGCAACCGGCGGTCTGCGTGTGGAAGCGCAAACTCAAGGACTTGGGATCGGTCGCTCCGAATCGTTCCTTCATGATCTTGGCCCACATGCGCCGGGCGGCACGGAATTTGGCGATTTCCTCAAAGAAATTGCTATGCGCGTTGAAAAAGAAGCTCAGACGAGGTGCAAACTCATCGACCGCGAGTCCGGCATCGATCGCCGCATTCACGTAGGCGATAGCGTTAGCCAGCGTAAATCCGACCTCCTGCACAGCGGTCGAGCCAGCCTCCCGAATGTGGTAGCCGCTGATGCTAATCACATTCCAGTGCGGCAGGTTATCGCGGCAATATGCGAAGGTATCGGTAACTAGTCGCATCGAAGGCCGCGGTGGGAAAATGTATGTTCCCCGGGCCGCGTATTCTTTGAGAATGTCGTTTTGAATCGTTCCGCCCAAGCGCTTGGTGTCGACACCTTGTTCCTCGGCGATGATCTCGTACATCAGCAGGAGCAAGGCGGCCGGCGCATTGATCGTCATAGACGTAGTCACTTGCGAAAGGTCAATTTGATCAAGCAGCCGGCGCATGTCATCGACGGTGCTGATGGCAACGCCAACTCTCCCAACCTCCGCACGCGCAATCGGATCGTCAGAGTCGTATCCGAGCTGTGTCGGCAGATCGAAGGCCACGCTAAGGCCCGTTTGCCCACGTTCGAGCAACAGACGATAGCGCTGGTTACTTTCCTCGGCGGACGAAAATCCGGCATACTGACGCATGGTCCAGCGCCGGCCCCGATACATCGTCGGGTAGACGCCGCGAGTGTATGGATATTGGCCAGGATCAGGCTGGGCTGGTCTGTCGGATTGACGATAAACCGGATCGATTTCGATATCCGACGAGGTTACCACTCTATCGGTGCTTGTCTTGGTCACCATGGAACCCTTCTCGGCGACTGTCAGACCTCAACGAGTTCAGTCAAGACGCCGCCGCACGACCGAGGGTGAAGAAACGCGACCAACCAGCCGTGAGCGCCAATACGGGGATGCTGATCGATGAGCTCGAGGCCTTCAGATTCGAGTCGACGCAGCTCACTTTCCAGGTTGCGAACTTTCAGAGCCACGTGATGAATGCCCTCACCTCGCGACTCCAGGAAACGTGTGACCCCCGTATCTTCAGCAATTGGCATCAACAGCTCGAGATAGCCCGCTCCGGCGACAAAGGTCGCTACACGAACCCCCTGGTCATGAAGGTCAGCCTGAATCGGCTCGGCGAACCCGAGCGTTCGATAGTGCGCGATCGCTGCTGACAGATCGCGAACCACGATGCCGACGTGATGAAGCTCTCGTCCTGCGCCAGGTAATTGCTCAATCACGTGCTTTTAGTGACGGGATCCGGCGCCGCGTCGGACCGGAACATTGGCAACCAGATTCTCGCCGCGATCCGTTCGGGTGAGATTAATCTGGAGCTGATCGGCATCAACATCGAGATGACGAGAGAGAATCTTCAAGATGTCCGCTCGAATCGCTTCCATGACGTCAGGGGTGATCTTGACGTGATCCTGAACTAGAACCTCGACAAGACGCTGCTTGGCGACATTGGCGCTGGAGTCCGCATGCCTCGATGACCTACGCCCAAGCAGTGTGTCAAAAAATCCCATCTAATTCGCCCCTCCCCCACGCACCGGCTCCCCGCGGCTGCTTCGAAATCCAATCGTTCGCAACAGTCTACGCCAGGCTCCGTCCGGCTCTTCGAGCGGCATGAATGGAACCTCTTCACCCGTTAGGCGCGCGGCGATGTTACGGAAGGCACGCCCCGCCTTGGATTCCGGGTCGAGCGCTGCTGGCTCGCCGCGGTTGGTTGAAGTTACGATCGACTCATCACTCAGGACGACGCCGATAAGCGGAATCGACAAGATCTCGGTTACGTCGTCAACACTCATCATATCGCCGCGTCGAACGAGCGCAGGATCGATACGATTCACAATCAATTTTGGCGTCGCGAGCTCCGATGCTTCAACGAGCCCCACAATGCGATCCGCATCCCGCACCGACGAGACTTCCGGGTTCGTGACCACGACCACGTCGTCAGCACCTGCAATCGAGTTGCGGAAACCTTGTTCTATTCCAGCCGGTGAATCAATCAATGTGAAGTCAAATTGGCGTCTGAGTTCTTCGCACAACGTCTTCATCTGTTGAGGAGAGACCGCCTCTTTCTCACGGGTTTGCGCCGCCGGAATCAGATACAGGTTGTTGAGGCGCTTGTCTCGAATCATGGCCTGTCGCAACCGGCAGGTCCCTTCGACGACGTCGACAAGATCGTAGACGATTCGATTCTCAAGGCCGAGGACGATGTCAAGGTTACGTAAACCAATGTCGGCATCGATCAATACGACTGATTTGCCGAGCGAAGCGAGGGCCGCGCCCAGGTTTGCGGTCGTGGTCGTCTTTCCCACGCCGCCTTTACCGGACGTAATCGTAATGATCCGTCCGAGTGCCCCATTCTGTCGGTCTTCTCCCATATCCCTACCTCAATGCCTGATCGCGCCGCAGCGCATGGGCCAACCACGCCACATCTGGGCTAATCACGATCGATTTGAGCGGCGGTCGTTCTTCCATGGCTCGACGATGATCTCACCGTTATGAACACGTGCGACCATGGGTCCATCGGGCCCAACATCACGTTGGTCCGGTGGCCGTGCAAAGATACTGGCGATACGGAGCTGTGTCGGCGTGAGCCGAAGCGCGCAAATAATGGATCCAAAATCTCCGCTCATACCAGCGTGGACAGTTCCGCGAATTGCCCCCCACACGAGCACGTCACCAGCCGCCATCACTTCGGCACCCGCATTGATGTCACCAATCACCACCACATCGCCGTCAGATTGCACCGACGAGCCCGACCGCAGAGTACGGCGAACGTAACGGGCAGTCCGTTCGCCATTGGATCCCGACTGGCTGTTTTCCTCGTGGCCACCCTCGTCGATTGCTTGGGCGACGACTCTGAGGGGATGGTAACCCCAGGATCTCAGTATTTCTCCGTAAGTCGGATTCCCGGAAATAACGGTACGTAGGCGGACTCCTCTTTCTTCGAGCAGAGCGCGCAATGCAACGATTTCTTCAACGTTCGGAACACGCGCTCCATAGTCGATCACCAGTTCAGATCGTTGAAAGAAATCTCCACCACCGTCAATGCATCCACGTACCAATCCAAGCAAGACGGGCAGCGGGGCTTCCAGCGGCAACTGAAGAATCAAGCCATCGCGTGTCCCCCGTACGCGAACTTGCTCGTAGCTCTCGTGATACCGCTCAGCCATGAGTCACGCGCTCCCTCCCCCAACCAACTGTCCTCGCGCGATGTCTTACCCCAGAAAACTCATGGGCGTCCGTACTATACCGTTAGGCTGCCCAAGTCTAGGCTTTTGTCTGCGTCTTTCCAAAGTGTGCGGCCAGAATTGCATCAGCTACCGGCACCGCATAAGTGGACCCTTCGCCGCCCTTTTCAATCAGGACAATTACCGCGATTTCTGGCTTGTCGTAAGGCGCCCAGGCGGCAAACCAGGCATGTGATCGCCGATATTTGCCGTTGATCATCTCTCCAAATTCGGCCGTTCCAGTTTTGCCGGCAATCGGAAAATCGTTTCCGGTGAGAACAAACTTCCCTTTCGCCGTTCCCTCCGTCACTGTCTTCCGCATCCCGGTCCGAACCGCCTGAATGTGATCTGAAGCGACGGAAAGTGACCACCGCTTGTCTGGCTGGAAGTCGCGATAAACCTGACCATCAGCATCACGCAACTGTTTGACCAACCGCGGACGGTAATATGTCCCGCCGTTGGCGATTGCCGCATGCGCGCACACGAGCTGAAGTGGTGTACACGACACGTGCCCCTGACCGATCGAGACGTTTATAGTATCGCCGACGGACCAGTATTCGTGCAAAGGGGATTGGAAGAGCCATTTGGCATCCGGCACTACTCCGGAAGCCTCGCCAGCGAGCTCGATTCCCGTAGGGCCGCCAAATCCAAAGGAGCCTCGTAAGTATTTATCGATCTGATCGATGCCAAGTCCTTCGAAGTTGTGTGGATGCGGATCCCCGGGAATGTAATAGTGCAGCGGCTCTGTCGCGCCATCCGGTATTTGTCCTGGCGCGCCAACATTGTAGAAGAACACGTCGCACGACTGAGCGATTGCGTTCTCGATAGAGATCGGCCCGTGTCCAGACGCGAGCCAGCAAACATAGGTATTCCCTGCATTTTCGTTGGTCACGGTTGGAACACGGATTGAACCCGCGCACCGATACTCAGTTTGTAAGTTAAGCGTCCCGTCCTGCAAAGCCCCGCACGCCAACAGCGGCTTGATAGTCGAGCCAGGCGGGAACTCTCCACTAATCGAATTGTCGGTCAGTGGCTTGTATGGATCATTCAGATATGCCTGATACTGCGCCTCAGAAATGCCATCCACAAATAGCTGGTTGTCGTAGGATGGCAATGAAACTTGCGCTAGGATTTCGCCGTTCTGCGGGTTGATCGCGATCGCCACTCCGGCTCCGACCGGCGTCTTACCGTCCTTGATGGCGCCCTCGCTGGCCTTGTTGATCCCTTCCTGCAGCGCGACTGCGACCGACTTCTGGAAGTCTCTATCGATCGTAAGAATCGCCGTATGACCTGGCTGAGGGTCTCGCCGCATCGACGCGATCTCGGAAATCTCGACGCCACGGGCATCGGTTTGAACCCACCGCCCGCCGTGCTCTCCTCGCAGATACGGCTCGAACGCTTCCTCAAGTCCGCCACGTCCAACGTAATCGGTGGCAATATAGGGATTATTCCCTTTCTGTTTGTAGGAATCGTACTCATCCTGGGTGATTGGCCCGACATAGCCAAGGATGTGCGAAAATTCCGGTCCCGCCAGATAGCGACGCACGAGCTTCTGATCGCTGACCTCTACACCCGGGAGATAAACTGAATTTGCCTGCAGCGCCACCGCAACATCTTTGGGAACATCCTCTTTGACCGTGACAGGCAGAACACTGTCCGCATGCAGCTCCATCAGAAAATCAAAATCACCCATGACGTGAACCCCAGGAAGCTGCTTCTCGAGTGGCTTGTACTTGTCAGCGTCAGCCGGAGACAGATCCGTTTTCACCGCCACCAGATTGTCCGGCGAATCATTCAATACTTGCCGCGTAAGCTTTTTCGGGTCTGCACCAATTGATTTCGCGAGCGACTCGAGCACGTAGTCCTCGGACCCTAGCGGAAGACCGTTCTTACGTACAACGAGCATCTGCTTCAGGTCCAAGGTAGCGGTAAGCTGATCTCGAATGTAGCTGACCTTGGCTGCGTCACTCGGCACCTTGGGTGGCAGAATTGACACGGTCCAGCTTATTCGATTCTCGGCCATGACGTTGCCGTTTCGGTCGACGATCAGCCCTCGTGGGGCGTTGAGTACCTCAAATCGCTGGCTGTTTCCCTTGACCTGGTTGTCGTATTGTTTGCTGTCCAACATCTGCATCTTGGCGAGTTTGCCGACCAGGCTGCCAAACCCAGCCACGACCATACCTTTGAACAACAGCATCCGGCGCGAGATAAACACCTCATCGTCGGCGCGCTCGTCAACACGTTGCCGCTTTCGATCGGCAAATCGAACGAGTTCCATTCGCTTACGCGCGCGACGCACGAATAACCCCCAATCGATCGAGAATCGCTATGCCGAAGTAGAGAATCGGCACCATCGCGACATTGAGCAATGCGGTAAGGACAGAGAGTCGCATCGTCACTCCGAGCGGATAACTCGATCCCGTAGCTGACGAAACGATGGCACTAAGTGCCTGGTGAACGATGGTCGCGACCACAACGAGCAGCATCGGAATGATGACACCGCTGTGAAACAAGCGACGCCGGGATAATCCGCCAATGACAGCGACAGGAATGAGCGCCAGCGTGTTAGATCCGAGCGGATCAAGCGCAAGCAAGTCGAGAAGAATTCCGACGGGAAGTGTCCAGATCACGCCTTCAGCAATACCGCGCTCAGCGCTCCAAACCAGGATCAACACGAGCACTATGTTTGGGCCAATGCTCGAAAGGTTGATCGCGGGGATAAATGATGCCTGCGCGATAGCCATCGTCGCGATCGCGATAGCGAAAATGAGGCGTGTCACTGACTGAGTATCGTCCAATTCAGATTCGTCCGTGTCACCGGAAGAATCCTATCACAGGGCCAGTTATGTCCATTCCGCGTGATGATTGGCCCGTCAAACACCCCGGTTTCCAGTTCGAATGCCTGCCGCGACCAATTCACAATTCGGCAAAGTGGACGCCATCAAAGCGGCGGCGGCAGCTTCGACATCATATTGAACGCGGTGGAATTCAACATCCCATCCATTGCCGGAGTTCGTGAGAACTGCGTAGGCTGCCCGTGGATCGCTATCAAACGGGGCGCCAACACTCCCCACAGCACACAGAATTCGCCCACCGAGCTCACGCCGGTATTGGACATGAATGTGACCGTAGGCGACGATCTGAGCCTCAGCAGCATCGAGCATGTTCTTTGCCGTGTCGACGTCTGAATCAGGCCCTACTGCCGGGTGGGCGCTCCAAGGCGTCGCATGAACGATGGTCAGCCTGTTTCCATCCGGTCCCGAGATGTCAATGCGAAGCGGGAAAGTTGCCATGTAGTCGATCTGTTCAGAAGTGAGACGATCGTTGGCCCAGCGATCCAGCAACTTCAGCGAAGGCGAATGACGCTGTTCTTCAGACGTTATGGACGTCTCATAATCGCCGTTCTCTGGCCATCTCGACCACAAACTCGTCAGTGTTCCCCCTGACCGCGCGATACTCGCGGGCACGGAGCCGGTCGACACACTCGGAAGGGAAGGCACCGTTGAACACCAGGTCGCCGCCGTAAATGACCTCGTCAAATGGCCCCGACTTGTCGACGTCGGCCAAAACCGCATCGAACGCGTGGAGATTGCCGTGTACGTCGGAGATCATCGCGATGCGCATGGAGTTCTCCCTTCATGTACGAGCATCCAGAAACCAGTCTGGCACACGAATCGACTCATCGGCGAGCCTCGGCCCGGTGCACGGCGGACGCATGAGATGCAAGCTCGAGCGTGTCGTCAAGAGCTTCAAGTTGGTCAATTCCGTAGCGACGGTGCAGTGCAGCCCGAATCAGATAGTCGGAAAGAACTGGGTTCTTGGGAAGCAACGCCCCATGCATATAGCAG
The DNA here is from genome assembly GCA_963739715.1 of uncultured Chloroflexia bacterium. Taxonomy (GTDB): domain Bacteria; phylum Chloroflexota; class Chloroflexia; order Thermomicrobiales; family Thermomicrobiaceae; genus CALAGB01. The sequence continues at coordinate 132,482 of CAVUBN010000013.1, forward strand.
CCGATCGCATGCTTGAAATGGCAACCTTCGAAACCATCGCCGCCATTGTTGCCATGCCCTATTCGGACGCGACCCAGTGGGCGCGCGTTCGGGCCTAGGTACGTCAGTCCGCTATGGTTCTCAAAGCCGACCAACTCACCGAAATCGTCTGAGTCAATGACCACGTTTCCAATGAACCGCTCGTTTCCGGCAATGCTCCACGCGTCGAACAGGCTAATACCTGGAAGCTCCTCACCGTCGTGCGGTCGATAGTATCTGCCGAGTAGTTGATAGCCGCCGCACACAGAAAGCAGCGGTGCTCCGTCCTCAATCTCCGTCTTCAGCCGATCGCCTTTTTCGCCCTGTATATCCGACGATACGTTTATCTGCTCGCGATCCTGACCTCCGCCCCAAAAATAGATATCGAAGCGCCCGGGCTCGATCGGATCGCCAATACCGGAGTGGACAATTTCCGATTCGATTCCACGCCACTGACACCGTTGTGACAGAGCCAGGACATTGCCGCGATCTCCATAAATGTTCATAGATTTCCCGTAGAGCCAGCAGATCGTGAGCTTCACCGGATAGCCCTCTCGCAGTCCTTCGATTGACGTCTCACTGCCGCCAAAACGCGGCAACCGCTCCACGATTGGCGAGCATTTGTCGCAATTCAAGCATCGCGGTGTAGGTCGGGAGTATATATCCAGTTTCCCCAGGCGGAATCGCATCGACAAACTGCTCGAAGGCATCACGCAACTGCCCCAGCGGGTGGATGCGTTCGAGAGCTACTCCCGAATATTTGAGACGGGTTGCCATATCTGGTCCGCGTATACCACTCGTGTAGATCGGCGCGGAACCGGCCGCCAGCTGTTCTACATTCACGTCCCACAGCCAGGAAACGTCACGGCCATCAGCGTCGAGATCGTTGATGACAATCATCGTCGGCTCTTTCTCGCCCCCGCTGGCCAGCATGCGCAGAACTTCATCGAAGCCGACCGGATTCTTGATCAGCACAATGACGATTTCACGATCCCGGTAACGTAATCGCTCGATCCGCCCGAAGGCCGAACTAAACCCGGACAGCGATGAGGCAATAAGCCTCGGAGCAACTCCGATCGCGAGCGCTGCACTCGCGGCGGCCAACACGTTGTACACGTTGTATAGACCCGGAATCGCAACGTGCAGATCCATTCCCGCTCCAGGTCCAGCCAATCTCAGCGAGAGGGATTCGAGAGAATGTAGCTCAATGCCGGTCGCAGCATAATCCAGATCTGGACGGCGAAAGCCACAGTGGTCGCACACGTAGTCACCCAGATGAGAAAGGAAGAGTTGTTGGTAACGGAGGGGGGAGCCGCAACGGCGACAAATCGCGGAGTCTACGGCATGCGGCAACTCAGACAGTTGATAACGCGATTCCTGAAGGCCGAACACAAGGCGGCAGGCCGGAACGTCATCCGTGATCGCTGTTAGTGCTGGATCGTCCCCGTTCACGAGTAGAAGCTGATCCTCATCCAAGGACCGGAAGACGTCACGCCAGTGATGTGCAATGGTATCGAGTTCACCGTAACGATCGAGTTGGTCACGAAACAGGTTGAGCAGCAAGATAACTCGTGGATTCGATCGTCGAACGACTTCCGGGAACGCTGCCTCATCCGCTTCGAGGACGGCGATATCACCGTTCGGATCGCCGGTCCAAGAGCTTTGGGCCGCGAAGGCCGCGCTAATGCCCCGCACCAGATTGGAGCCAGTGCGATTATGAATGACTCGAAGACCAACTGATTCGAGAACATCGGCCAACATACGCGACGTTGTTGTCTTGCCATTGGTTCCGGCAACGACCACACACCCGCCCGGAACCTTGGTGGCGAGCTTGTCCAGGACGTCGGCGTCGATTTTGTTAGAAAGTACCCCTGGCGCAGCAGTTCCGCCACCTCGCCCAAGAAGGCGTATGACGCTCGCGCTTAGCTTGCCAGCCGTCACGCTGGCCGCGAGGCGAAGATCGACCTGACCCGCATGCGTCACGGCTGCGATCCATCCGACAAGATCACCATTACGGTCTGCAGCGAATTAAAATCGATCAATGGCGCCACATCGACGTTGAGCTCGGCGGACTGCACGTTGCGATGGATACCACTCACCTTGCCGACAACCAATCCCTTGGGGACTTTCTGCGTCCGCCCTGAGGTCACTACGACGTCACCGTTGTTGACGGTGATCGAGGGGTCGAGATACCTCAATTGCATGCTACCACCGGATTGCCACTCCCCCACCAACACACCGGCGGCTCCGTTCGACTGGATCATGGCGCCAACCTGAGATGACGAATCAATGTCCAGCGTAACACGCGCGCGATTTGGGCTGACATCGGTGACCTGACCGACAAAAAAGTCAGGGCTGATTACAGCCATTCCGGTTTGAATACCAGCATCTGAGCCACGATTGATGATGAAAATTCGTTTGGTCCCGTTAGGGTCTTGTCCGACCACACTCGCGGTGACGACCGTCAGGCCCGGCCGGGATTGCTTGAAGTCCAACTGTTTTTGCAGCTCATTGACCTGCTCCTGAAGATCCTTCAAGCGTGCGTTTTCAGCCAGCAGCCGGTCTCGCTCTGCAGTGACCTGCTGAAGCTGCTGCTCAGTCGTTGTGGGTGAACCGTGACCCAGACCTTTGATAGATTTCCCAGCGCGGTTCAGCACCACTTCAAACGGGTGGATCAAAGCTTCAGCTGGAGCGCGCACAGCGTCCAGTCGATGCTGCTGATCGAGGGCCACGAGACTGATGGATGTGATAACGAAGATCGCGATCAGGATAATGGTTTGTCGCGTTGAGAGGGAAATCACATGCGGTATCCACGTTGCCGGTCACACACGATTTGGACCCTGACCTACCTCGCCGACCGACGAAGTTCCTGTCCTCCGGCAAGGGCTCGTTGGTAAAGATGAAGCGCTTCAGCTACTCGCCCGGTCCCTCTTGCGACGCAAGTCAGGGGATCGTCGGCGCGATAGACCGGCATGCGAAGCTCCGCCTGCAGGCGTTTGTCAAGACCGAGCAACAACGCACCGCCACCGGCCAGAGTGATGCCCCGCTCCATGATGTCGGCGACGAGTTCCGGAGGGGTCTCCTCAACACACGTCTTCACCAAATCTACAATGGTGTTGACTGGACCTGAAACGGCATCGCGTATCTCGACGCTGCTGACTTCAATGAACTTTGGAAGTCCCGTCAGAAGATCACGCCCTCGTAGGACCACCGTGCGCTCTTCTTCAAGTGGATAGGCCGATCCAGCTGCGATCTTGGCGTTCTCGGCAGTGCGCTCCCCGATAACGAGATTATGATCTCTTCGAGCGTACTGAATGATCGCCTCATCTATCTCGTCACCAGCCACCCGAATCGAGTGATTCACAACGATGCCACCAAGCGAGATGACGGCAACTTCTGTCGTTCCTCCACCGATGTCGACGATCATGCTTCCAATTGCCTCGTTGATGGGTAAGCCCGCGCCAATCGCGGCGGCCATGGGTTCTTCAACCGTGTAGGCCTCGCGCGCACCGGCACTCAACGCTGCATCTTTTGCGGCACGCTTTTCTACTTCAGTCACCCCGCTCGGGATTCCGATAACGACTCGCGGGTGGGGAGCCATGAAGCGCTGCACATGAACCTTGCGAATAAAGTAGTGGAGCATCATTTCGACGGTATCGAAATCGGCGATCACACCGTCCTTCAGCGGGCGCACCGCGACGATTGTTTCCGGCGTCTTACCGACCATCGCTTTGGCCTCGACACCGACCGCCAGCGCACGACGCGTCTTCTGATCGACCGCGACCACGGATGGCTCAGAGATCACAATCCCCTTGCCTCGAACGTAGACGAGCGTGTTCGCCGTACCCAGGTCGATTCCCAGATCTCGGCTAAAGAGCCCGAATAGCGCGCTCAGGGGTCTGATCATGCTGGATGGAGCTCCCAACCCATTAGAAGTATGCTCGTCACGCACTAGCCCGGTGCACCGCCAAACGGTTGTCGGCACATTCTCTCCGGGCTCTGAAGTCGACGGATTATACCATGCAACAGTACGAACTCGTTCTGCAATTCACCGTGGAGACGCGGCCTGGAAAGTGGTCCGACGAACGAGCGCGGCTCGCGTAACGACATCAATTAACATAGATCATCGTGTAGGCTATACTCTCGTATCCGCAGTCGCCTTCAAGAATCGAACTCAGGCGTCCATTGCCGCGATTCGGCGGATCATCTATGCCGGAATCCAGTGTCCTGTTCTAGGTGGACGCGCGCAGATGCAAGCGCGCTCGTGACCCAGCGCAAACCGCTGTGTCTTGCAAGCGAGGGTCGGATGGACCACGAATTGCACGCGATTGTCAACCCAGTTTCCGGAGGAGGTAGGACTCGAAAGATTTGGCCTCAGATTGCCGAGCTCATGCGGCGAAGCGGCTTCCGACTTCACCTTCATGAGACGTCCGGGGTTGGCGACGCGACCAGCATTGCACGTCGAGTTGTGGCGGAAGGAGTTCGTGATCTCGTAGTCGTTGGTGGGGACGGAACGCTGAATGAAGTCGTCAACGGCATACTCAATGAGGATGAAGTAACGACCGCCGATGTTGTCCTTTCCCTTATTCCATGCGGAACGGGACGCGATTTTGCTCGCACGTTGGGCATTCGAGATCCAGAACATGCGGTTGAAGTGATCGCTAGCGGATCGGTGAAAGCCGTCGACATTGGCTCAATTTCCTTCTCCCAGTCGGGGGTTCCGACCCAACGTTTTTTTGTCAACGTCGCTGATGTCGGCCTGGGCGCGGAAACGGCCGCGTGGATGAATCAATCCTCAAAGCGTCTCGGAGGTTTTCTCGGGTACCTTGTGGCTGCCACTCGAACGATTCTGGTTTTCAGAGGACGACCGGCCCAGGTAACGATCGACGGCACCGTGGTTCATGATGGTCCAGTTGGTATGGTAGTGCTAGCCAATGGAAAGTACTTCGCCGGAGGAATGCTGATCGCGCCAGAGGCGTCGATCTGCGACGGGAAATTCGATGTGTTCGTACTCGATGACGTGCCAAAATACACGCTACTTCTGTCGCTGTTGCCAAAGGTTTATAGAGGCAAACATGTGGGACATCCCGCCGTCCATCACTATCAGGGTGTCACTGTTGAAATCCAGTCGCCAGACTCATTACCGTTCGAAGTCGATGGCGAACAACCGGGTTCGACGGATATCTTCGCGATTCTGCGTGGTGGCTCTGTAAAATTCCGTGCGCCAGTTGCTGCGACAGCGTCTAAAAGAGTCAACATTTGACCAGCGCTTAACAGTCTGATAAGAATGCAATCGTACGGTCGACGAACATCGTCCTGTTAGGACTTCGGCGATAGGTAGAGTATTAGCAACCCCCAAGCACGATTGAAAATGGTCGCCACCAAAGAAAGTCAGGGGTTAACGGCATGAACGTTCAGCCGGATCTTCAATCTGATTCCGCCGTTGTCAGCACCGGACGATCGGAGTCCGAGAACTTCACGATGATCGGTGAGCTTGGCACGCCCACGATTAAGTGGTTTGCCTCCGGGATCAAGCAACGGCTCATAGCGACGGGGCATTTATTCAGCGATCAGCCGGTCCCTGATATTCGACTTGTGCTGAACATGGTCGACCGTGAGAATCCAACGGCCTATCGACGTAAGGCCCAGGCGACCTTTGCCACGGCCATCGTTGAACTCGACGAAGAACCGGAGAACTATCTGCGGACTGGCTATCCATACCTCGTCCGCGCACTTGCCAATCTCGTGATTCTCCTTGTCCACGGCAAGGACGGCATCGAGGCACACTTTATGACGTTGGAGCAAGGTCATTACGTTGTCCGTCATCGTGAGGGACATGATGACGAGTTCTTTGACGAGATCTACGGGCGAATCGAGCCACTTGCATCGTCGCAGCTCGTGATTAACAACGTCTACAATACCGATCTTGAAAAGAACCTTTGGGACGGAGACGAGATTACCGAGCAGATCAAGCGAGCGGGCCGAAAGCTCGACGCGATGAATCTGCTGCCCGCCCCGTTCCCAATTCATGAGATTCTGGCTCCGCGCGAGCTGCGTCACGTGAAACGGCTCTACGGCATCGGTGGCCTAAGCTACGGCAACTTGAGTGCGCGCAAAGACGACACGCGCTATTGGATGAGCGCAAGCGGTGTCAACAAGGGAAAACTGGATGTCATCGGCCAAGACATCTTATTGGTGTCGGGATTCGATCCAGTCGAACCGGCAATAGTATTGAGCGTGCCGGACAACGTTCAGCCGCGACGCGTTTCAGTCGACGCGATCGAGCATTGGATGATCTATCAAGAGCATCCGGGAGTAGGGGCGATCGTTCACGTTCACGCGTGGATAGACGGCATCATTTCGACAGAGATCAATTATCCGTGCGGCACGATCGAATTGGCGCGCGCGGTGGCCGAACTCGTACGACAACAACCGAACCCCAACCAGGCGGTCATCGGCCTGAAGAATCACGGCGTGACAATTACCGGAACGAGCATGGATGAAATCTTCGAACGCATCGACGGGAAGATCATCCCGCAGGTCCCGATGTCGTAAAGTTTCCACGACGTGAACTGAGGAGTGGCGAACTTCCGTCACCTGACCGCGTTGCGTCCACCTTATCGGTCAATGGTTAGGGACGCGAATCGTCGAAAGCAAAAGCCGCTTTGATAACGCCGCTCTTTCCCTTGCTCGTAACTGTCTCCAGCGCGTGGCGATAGTCGCTCAGCGAGAATCTATGCGTGAGTAAGGGAGCAAGATCGACCGTTCCGTTAGCCATCATCTTGACCGCGAGCTGCATGGTCGAGATTCGTTCCCCGGAAAACTCCTCCATCGCGTAGCAGAAACTGCCGCGCACCTCGACCTCGGAGAGCCAGATCGGGCTCCAATCGATCCCGCGCGGAATGCCGGCCAAACCAACCAGCACCATACGTCCGCTCGCAGCGGTGAGCCGGAGCGCGTCGTCGACCGTGCTATTGGATCCGACGCATTCGAAAACCAGATCCGCACCGCCACTAACCACATCCTTGCCAATGACCGGCTTGTAGATCGAAGCGCCAGTCGCCTCGGCGACTTGATGGTAGAAGGCCGCTCCGCGCTTCGGTTTGATGATCTCATCTGCACCGAACCGCCGGGCCATCTCGACCTGGAATGGATGCCGTGCTGCGATTATGACTCGCGCTCGTGAGCCGATGGCGCGAATCGCTGCAAGCGTGGCCAATCCGATTACTCCCGCGCCGATGATCAGCACCGTCTGATGATCTTGAGGCCTATTGCGCAGCACCGCGTGCAACGCGACCGCGAACGGCTCGACCAGCACCCCATTCTCATCCGATACGTCATCCGGTAAGGCGACCAGCTGTGATTGGTGGGCGACAAACGACGGCGACCAACTACCACCGGTGTCTCGACAGAATCCAGTCATCAGTCCTGCCGCAACGGTTCCCTCGCGAAATCGGAGACAGAGATTGTAATCGCCTTGAGCGCACTTGGAGCACAGATCTGTAAATCCGCGTGCACGACATCCGAGGAGTGGATCGACAACCACTCTTTGCCCGATCTCAACTCCCTGCACCTTTGATCCGAGTTCGGCTACCCGTCCAACATTCTCGTGCCCAACCGTAAACGGAAACGACGTGTACGCTGACGTGGAAGTGCTGCTATGAAGTGTGACTACACCGATATCCGATCCGCAGATGCCACCATAACGAGTCTGAACGCGGACCCATTCCGACGACGGGAGCGACGGAGGCGGTATGTCTTTGAGTCGGAGACAAGCGAGTTCGCTCCAGAACGCGCGTGAGCTTCCAGTGCCCAGCATCTTGGTCAGCGCGTATCGTGGAATGCTATCGCTGAATTGAAGCGCGTCCACTCAGGTTCCTCTCCGATAACTGACACTGGTAGCTCCGACTCACGGAACAAGCGTTTTGCGCATTATCATACGAAAGTGCCTTGCCAACGATTCGATTCTCTGCTGTAATTGTTTGTACGTACAGAACAATTGAGCGAAGGGACAGTGCATGGAACCTTCAGTCAAGCTCTCTCACCGCCTCTTGCTCACTGCCGGAACCCGCGACGGACTCTACACCTTCGAGCGTGACGAGACAGGAACGGACTGGAAAAGATCTGGCCCATTCCTGGAGGGACTGGATGTCAGCCATGCGAAGCTCGATCCGCGTGACGGACTGACTATATACGCTGCCGCGACCGGTAACGGTTCGACTGCAGTCTATCGCAGCCGCGATCTCGCGCAGTCATGGGAGATGGCGGGAAAGCCATTCGAGGTCGACCAGATCTGGCACGTCGAGCCTGGACACACTTCGCAGCCGGGGCGAGTCTACGCTGGCACCATGCCTGGCGCGCTGTTCGTAACTGACGATGGTGGTGATATCTGGCGGCCGGTGCCTGGAATCAATGAGCATGTGACTCGCGAGGAGTGGTGGGAGGGCGGCGCCGGAGGAATCTATCTGCATCGGATCATGGTCGATCCGGAACGTCCTGAGAGAACCTATGCCGGTATCTCGGTCGCTGGTTTGTTTCGGACTGACGACGGCGGTCAAAACTGGAACCCACGAAATGACGGCGTGTTCAGCTTCAACGAGGGAGATTTGGAGAAGCGGCACCACGATGTGCATCGGTGCATTCATTCCGCGGTGCTTGATCCGCACGACAGTCGCATAATCTACCAACAAAATCACGTGGGCGTTTACCGCAGCGACGATAGTGGCGACAACTGGATGGACATCACCCAGGGACTGTCAAGCAACTTCGGTTTCGTTATCGCGATTACGCAACAGCATCCACCGGCCGTCTTCGTCGTACCGCAGGATGAGAACAACATTCGCCTGTCTGGCCAACTAACCGTTTATCGTTCGATTGATGGTGGCAACACGTGGGAGCCGCTAACAAACGGCTTGCCGGAAGTCGAACGATTGACGCTCTACCGGGAGGGCATGACGACGGATCACCTCGATCCTGCCGGCGTCTATTTCGGCACCAGCGATGGGACGATTTGGTGCAGCTACGACACAGGCGATAGCTGGGCAACCTTGGCCGACGGCTTGCCACCAATCCGCTCACTAACGTGCGGCGTTCCTGGCTGAGCTCTTGCGGGCGTTGTCCCACACCGAGCAAGGCATGGGTCGGCTCACGTCGCAGAACTCTGACCTTGCGATCGGCATATCGATACGCAGACTCCGAGTCTGCTATGCTGTTCGAATTGTTGACATTTGAATTGCTTCCGAACCGCAACCATCGTCTCTACCGACATTTCTCACCTCCAATCGAGAGCCCAGGAGTGACCATGCCAAATCGACTTTCAAATGAGACAAGTCCGTATCTTCGTCAGCATGCCGAGAATCCCGTTGACTGGTATCCGTGGGGAGAGGAGGCGTTGTCGATAGCTCAAGCAGAGAACAAGCCGATCCTCCTCAGCATTGGGTATGCAGCCTGTCACTGGTGTCACGTGATGGCCCACGAATCATTTGAGAATCCGGCCATCGCGAACCTCATGAACCAGCACTTCATCAACATTAAGGTCGACCGCGAGGAACGTCCCGACCTCGACAGCATTTACATGCTGGCCGTTCAGATGTTGACCGGGCAGGGCGGCTGGCCGATGACAATGTTTCTTACTCCTGATGGCAAGCCATTCTACGGGGGAACCTACTTCCCGCCCGAAGACCGTCAGGTAGGTCCCGGCCAGGTCATGCCGGGCTTTGGGAAAGTGCTGCTGGCAGTGGCGGACGCGTACGAGCATCGGCGTGATGAAGTGGCGAGCTCGGCGGATCAGATTCGCGCCCAGATCACCAATCACTTTGAATCGACGCTCAAATCGACACAGTTGACGATATCAGCTTTGGGCGAGGCGGAGCAGACCCTCCATCAGCATTTCGATACGGCTCACGGCGGGTTCGGCGGCGCGCCGAAGTTTCCACCGAGCATGGTGATCGAATTCTTGCTACGTCGACTACATCGAACCGGCTCCTGGCGCGCTCGCGAGATGCTCACGACGACACTCGATCGCATGGCGCGTGGCGGGATATTCGATCAGATCGGCGGCGGCTTTCATCGGTACACGGTCGACGCAGTTTGGTTGGTTCCCCATTTTGAGAAGATGCTCTACGACAACGCGCTGCTGTCACGTGACTACGCGCTCGCGTGGCAAGCGACCGGCGATGATCTCTACAAGAGAACTGCGAACCAATCCTACGACTATGTCCTTCGTGAGATGACCTCGCCCGAAGGTGGGTTCTACTCGTCGCAGGACGCCGACAGCGAGGGCGAAGAGGGTAAGTTCTATGTTTGGACGCCCGACGAGATCGAAGCAATTCTTGGTCCGGACGAGAGCATGCTTGTCACTCGCTACTTCAGCGTCGTCCCAAAAGGGAACTTCGAGGGCTCGAACATTCTGAGCGTGCCGCGCGAACCTGCCCAGATTGCACTGGAATTCGGTATCAGTGTTCAAGAGCTAGACGAGCGAATCGACAACGCTCGAGGCAAGCTGTATGAGGCGCGCACGCAGCGCATCTGGCCGGGACGAGACGAGAAGATTCTGACCGCCTGGAATGCTTTGATGCTCCGCTCCCTGGCCGAGGGAGGCGCCATTTTGAAGCGAGACGACCTCATACAGATGGCGGAACGCAGTGCCAGGTTCATTCGGCAGAACCTGTTCGTCGACGGCCGTCTACTCCGCTCCTACAAGGACGGTCAGGCACATCTGGACGGCTATCTCGAAGATTATTCGTATCTTATCGATGGCCTGATCTCACTCTACGAGGCGACGTTTGACTCGGACTGGATCACGTGGGCACGAGAGTTGGCAGATCGAATGATTGCCGAGTTTTGGGATGACGAACGGGGCGCATTCTTTGACACCGCTATCACCGGAGAATCGTTGATCGCCCGCCCCAAGAACGTCTTCGACAATGCCGCTCCAAGCGGCAATTCGGTTGCCGCCGAGGCGTTGCTGAAACTCGCGTTGCTCACCGGCAACCAGGAATACAGACAACGAGCCACTGACATTCTCGAACAATACGGAGCGTTCGCTACTGAGCGACCCACCGGCCTGGGGCGTCTGCTCTGCGCCTACGATTTTGCGCTCGGTGACGTGCGAGAGGTTGCCGTGGTAGGCAGCCCCGAAACATCTGAGACCCAGGCGCTGCTCGACGTGTTCCGCGATCACTATTTGCCCTGGAAAGTCGTCGCCCTGGCGCAACCCGGAATAGAAGACAGCGACGTTATCCCGTTGCTCGAGGGCCGAACTGAAGTCGATGGCCAGCCCGCTGCTTACGTCTGCCAGAATTACGTGTGCAAACTCCCGGTCACGACCCCGGAGGAGCTGGCCATACAGCTGGGTATCACAGGCGACTGAAGAACAAGACACCTTCAGTGTGGCGTGAGCGACACCTATGCTCAAACAGGCAAGTGGGGCGGCGAGAGGGTCTGAAGTCGTCTCCTGCGTGTTAGCGGCAGCAACTCGTACTGGTTGTTCTCCGCGCGGCATCGACGAATCGAGCCGCCGTACCGTTATAATCCCTCTCCAAGTGGATCAATGAATAGTGCCAGATCGGGGCACCTACGACAAGTCCACTTCCGGAGGAATCTATGGACCTGCCCGTTTCGCTGGACCGTTCATCATCACTTTCGCTGCAACAACAGCTGACCGACCAGCTGCGCTCCGCAATTCTGGACGGTCGCCTTCCGGCCGGAACTCGGCTCACGTCGACACGCGTGCTCGCCGAAACGGCCGGGGTCTCACGTAACGTCGCCGTTGCGGCCTACGACGAGCTGTATGCCGAGGGATACGTTGAAGGACGACACGGCTCCGGCACGTTCGTAACGATCGACCTACCCAAGCTCCCGAAACGCACCCGGCCCGAAGCCGTGGGTGTTCCACGCTGGCTCAAGCCGCTCAACCTGGAGACAGATGACATCCAACCAGATGATTCCGGGCTCATCGAGTTCAAGCTCGGCCGGCCGTTCACGGAGCTCATTTCAACCGATGCCTGGCGACGAGCCTGGAACGAGGTCGCTCGCGGATCACCGCCGTCCTGGTATGGTCATCCCGCCGGTGATCCGGGCCTACGAAAATCGATCTCCGACTACCTCGGTCGTTCGCGTGGGGTGGCATGCGGAGTCGACGACGTCGTCGTCACGTCAGGAGCGTTACAGGCCGTTGATCTGATCGCGCGCGCGACGCTTCAGCCGGGGGACCCGGTGGCGCTGGAAGAGCCCGGCTATCCTTCCGCCCGCCGCGTGCTCGCTGCCAGGGGCGCCAGAACGATTCCGATCGCGGTCGACGAGGACGGATTGCTGGTAGAGGAGATCGGTACGGGGACGAATGCCCCGCTGCTGGTCTATACAACCCCATCGCACCAATATCCAATCGGAGCCCGGCTCTCAATCGCTCGACGCCTGGCACTGCTCGATTGGGCTGAAGAATGCGATGGTCTGATCATTGAAGACGACTACGACAGCGAGTTTCGATTCGACGCGCCGCCTCTCCCGGCACTCGCGGGCCTCGATCAATCCGGTCGCGTCGTCTACGTGGGCACATTCTCAAAGGTGCTGTCGCCTGCGCTACGCGTCGGATACGTCGTGGCTCCCCGGCGTCTGCGAGAGCGGATCGTACGGCTCAAGCGGATCAGCGATTACCACACGCCGTGGCCGGTACAGCGGGCACTGGCCAGCTTCATAGAGTCAGGAGATCTCGAGCGTCATATTCGGCGCGCTCGACGTCATTACGCCGAAAAGCGTCGGATTGTCACCGACGAGTTCAAACCGGTGCGGCACCTGGCCCGGCTTCGTGGACTCGACGCCGGTCTCCACGTCTTCGTAGAACTGGATCGATCGATCGAGTCGGCGGACGTCGTTCGAATTGCCCGGACCCAGGGAGTCGCGGCCGAAGCGGTAGACACGCACTACCAAGGGCCAGTCACGCTAACCGGTCTCTTACTTGGATATGGCGGATTGTCGATCGACGATCTGACGATCGGCACTCGGACGCTGGTTTCGATCATTGCGCGGCTGGAACGAACTCAGGGCAATGCGAGAACGGAGATGGCAGCGGCACGTTGAGCGAGACTCGCTCGGTGCACGGACTCCGAGGACACGGCTTCAAGACAAACGAGCCACGCGGCGTCTGCCGTCCCCAGCTTGCTCCACAAGCGTCTGGATACAGCCTCACGACAGCGTGACGAGCGCGTCATACGGGTGGTAATGTCAGCAATGTGACTCTGGCAAATTGGAAGGGAGCGAATATGGCAAGTCGAGAGGAGCTACGTCAGCGAATCGTCGACGCGATAGACCAGAATCGCGACAAGATCCTGGAGGTCGCCGAGACGATCCGTCAGAACCCAGAACTCGGCTATAAGGAATTCAAGGCGTCTCAGCTTCTGGCGACAAATATCCGCGAGTGGGGGTACGAAGTCGAGAAACCGGCAGGTGGGATCGAAACCGCGTTTCGCGCTTCGATGCACGGACGCGGTGAGGGACCGATCGTGGCGGTACTGGCCGAGTACGACGCGCTGGCTGGAATCGGCCACGGTTGCGGTCACAATCTGATCGGCGCCTCAGGTCTGGCGGCGGCCATCGGCATGAGCGCCGTGATGCCAGAGATCAATGGCATCTTCGAGGTCATTGGAACACCGGCCGAGGAGGGCGGCGGTGGCAAGATCAAGCTGGAACAGGCGGGAATCTTCGATGACGTCGATGCGGCACTAATGATCCATCACGCCGGTGATTCAACTGGCGCGGCCACCGAATGGCCCGACGGTACGTGCCTGGCCGTCTCTCATTTCGATCTCGAATACATCGGCCGCCCGGCACATTCCGGGGGCGACCCGTATAACGGGATCAACGCATTGAACGCGGTGATCAAATTCTTCACCGGGGTCGACGCGCTGCGGCAGCACGTGCATATGGAGACCCGCCTGCACGGCATTATCACCGATGGTGGTGAGCAACCGAATGTCGTCCCCAAATACACGAAGGCCCGTTTCTACGTGCGCGCGGCCTCGCTTGAATACCTCACCGAGGTGATGGAGAAGGTGCGCAAGATCGCCGAGGGCGCCGCACTCATGACGGGCTGCGAATACAAAATCACCGAGGACAACGTCTGCTACGATATGCGTCCGAATTACCTCATGGGGAAGCGCTACACCGAGAACATGCGCGAGATGGGCATGGAGATCAATCCTCGACACGGACGCGGCATGCACTCGACCGACTTCGGCAACATCAGCCACAAACTTCCGTCAATTACCGGCAGCTTCGCCATCAGTCACGAGCAGATACCTGGCCATTCGCAGCAGGTCGTCGACGCGTCCGGTTCTGAGTTCGGATACGAGCAACTGATCAAGGTGTCAAAAGCGATGGCACTGACCGCCTTCGATCTGATGACTGACGAGTCGATGCTGCCAGGTGCCAAAGAAGAATTCCAGAATTGGGATTCGATCGCCAAAGCGGCTGATTAGCGGTCGTCCGGCCACTCGATGGAGTCCGGCAATTGCGGAGGCGCCTCTTCTACGGCGCCTCCGGTTCTCAGCCGCCGGTATAATCAGGTGACAAATCAGACCCTCGCCACTTCACGAAATGAAAAGGTATGGACGATCGACCACAGACCTTCGTGATCGGCACCGCCGGTCACGTCGACCACGGAAAATCTACGCTCGTCAAAGCGCTCACCGGAATCGACCCGGATCGACTCCGTGAGGAGAAAGAGCGCGAGATGACGATCGACCTGGGGTTCGCCTGGCTCAGTCTGCCAAGCGGCCGGCAAGTTAGTATCGTCGATGTGCCGGGCCACGAGCGCTTCATCAAGAACATGCTGGCAGGCGTCGGGGGGATCGATGCCGCGCTGTTGATCATTGCCGCAGATGAAGGACCAATGCCGCAAACAAAGGAGCATCTGGCGATTCTCGACTTGCTCCAGATCAGCCGGGGCATCGTTGTCCTCACCAAGATCGACACGGTCGACGAAGACTGGCGCGATCTGGTTACCGAGGAGATTCGCGATGCATTGAGCGGTTCGCTTCTGGCAAATGCTCCGATCATTCCCGTTTCTGCGCTTACCGGAGACGGCCTTGACACGCTCCGAGCGGCAATCGACGACATGTTGAGTGAAGTCCCGCCGCATACCGAACATGGCCGGCCGCGCCTCCCGATCGATCGCGTCTTCACCATCTCGGGATTCGGCACGGTCGTGACCGGGACGTTGATCGAGGGGCCGCTCGAGATCGGACAAGAGGTCGAAATTCAGCCGGGCAGCATGCGTACGCGCATCCGCGGCCTGCAAAGCCATAGAGCCAAGGTGGAGCGAGCCAATCCTGGCTCGCGAACGGCCGTGAACCTATCGGGGCTTGCGGTCGACGAGATCCAGCGTGGACAGGTACTCACTACTCCCGGCTGGCTCAAGCCGACGCAGCTTATCGACGCACAACTGAGGCTCACCGAATCCTCGCCAATCTCTATCGAGCAGAACACCGAAGTTGGGTTCTTCGTCGGATCCTCTGAATCCCTGGCTCGCGTGACACTGCTGAACGATGACCGAATCGCTCCAGGAGACGAGACGTGGGTCCAGATTCGTATCGCGGAGCCGGTGGCGGTTGCCAAGGGCGACCGATTCATCATTCGGCAACCCTCTCCAAGTATCACCATCGGTGGTGGAGTCGTGATCGACCCGCATCCTCGCCGGCACCGTCGTTTCCGAGCAGATGTCATTCAGTCGCTCGAGGTGCTGGCCGAGGGCACCCCCTCTGAGATCGTATTCCAGGCCATGGAAAGTGGCCCCATTGAGTTGCGAGCCCTGGCTCATTTGGTCGCGCTGCCCGATCCGGAGTTACGCTCGGCCATCGATGAACTCATCGCCGAGGGGTCGGTGCTGGTGTTGAAGCGATCCCAAACAGACGGTCCGCTCGCCCCGACGACGATCCTGATGCGCGACGACGCATTCGCGGTTACGACACGCGAGATTCAAAGGATGCTCGAATCGTTTCACCAGCGTAACCCACTACGGCGCGGCATGGCCAAGGAAGAGGTGCGCAGTCGATCTGGTCTGACGGGACGCGCGTTTGAGGAGATTATTGCTCGCGCTGCCAACGACGACCTGCTAGTGCCAGACGGAGATATCCTGCGTCTGCCATCTCATGAAGTGCGCTTCACACCAGAGCAGCGAGGACGCGTAGATCGTTACGTTCAGGCCATGAGAGCCGATCCGCACACGCCACCACCGCCTTCACAATTCGGCATTGAACCGGAACTGGCGATTGCGCTGGCTGAGATCGGGGAAGTCGTACGCGTCGATGACAACATCGTATTCGCACGAGACACGTTCGACGATATTCAGCGTCAGGTACTGGAGATCATCGACCAGCAAGGAAATATTACGCTGTCGCAGTTTCGCGATCATTTCGGCAGCAGCCGCAAGTACGCGCAGGCGGTGCTCGAGTATCTCGATGATCGGCGCGTTACCCGGCGAGTCGGCGATGAGCGCGTACGGTACGCCGGTGGCTGAGCGATCTCCACGTCATATCTTTCTCGCGCCCCATTACGATGATGTTGCGCTCTCGTGCGGTGGTACGGTGGCGGGTCTGGCCGACAGCGAAGTGAAACCGCTGATTGTCACGGTTTTCGGCGGCACGCCACAGGGACCACTCACCGAATTCGCCCGCGACATGCACGAACGTTGGGGCGTCGGACCAGGGGACGCTGTTGTCATGCGACGTCGCGAAGAGAAATGTGCCGAGCGCGCCCTTGGAGCCGAGTCGATCTGGCTCGATTTTCTCGACGCTATTTACCGGGGCAGCCGTTACACGTCAGATCCGGATATCTTCGGTGAACTGCATCGGGATGAGACGGGGCTCTCGGAGGAGGTTCTGGACACCCTGACGGAGCGACTTTCGCTCGATTCCGACCGATCGCACATCTTCTACGTTCCGCTGGCGATTGGCAATCACGTCGATCACCAGCACACGCTGAAGGTCGGCAACGCGCTTGCATCTGCCGGCTTCGATGTATGGGCCTATGAAGATTTCCCTTACGCAGGCGACTCAGATTGGCGCGACCGTATAGACCAGCACGCGAGATCCGCCACGTCAGGGGAGACGCGGCTCGATCGTCTTGCAGCCACGCAAATCGATCGCAAGGTCAACGCAGTCCTCTGTTATGGATCTCAGCTCGATATCATCTTCCGCCATCAGGGCGATCCGGAAACATCCGTGCGGCAGTACGCTCGTATTGTTGGAAACGGTGAACCTGCTGAACGATTCTGGCTGATCCGTCGGTAGCCTAGCTCGACTGTTACCTCAGTTACGTTCAGCTATTGAGTTCAGCCAAGACTTGTCTCGCCCGCTCGACGTATGGTTGCGCGCCAAGACGCTCGAAGATCGCGAGGGCCGCGCTCAGTCGTTCACGCGCTTGGATGGAGTCACCCCTTGTCTGCGACATCATGCCCCATTCGTACAATCCCCGGCCCTCGAGATACGGATAGGGCATTTCTCGCGCCAATCGCACGGATTCGCCGAAGTCACGTTCGGCCTCTGACCAGTGTTCCTTCGCCGCGCGCAGGCGTCCACGAACCATTAGCGCCTCGGCCCGCGTGGGAACGAAACCGCCCACATCCGCGCGGCGTATCGCGTCCGCGACGACACGTTCCGCTTCCGCCCGATCTCCAGACGCCTCGTACGCTGCGGCAAGCGTGGGTAACAGTTCGGTCACCTGACTTTCCTCGTCGCTCGAACGGTCGAGCATCGGCTCGAGTCGTTTGACTGCCGCCGCGGGCTCTCCCTTGAACACCTCAAATTCCGCCAACGCACGATGAGCGAAGCGAAGTGCTTGCAAGTCACCGTCGCTGGCTCTGATCAGAGCATCCCTCAGAAGGCTGGATCCCTCGCCCCATGCTCCCTGGGCCAATCGAAGCTCGGCGAGTTGCATTGTGGGATACGGCGTGAACCAGTTACTCGACGCAGGAGCGACTTCCAGTGCGCGCAGTAGCGAAGACTCAGCCTCTTCCCAGGCCCCTTGTAGGAACCGGACACAACCAAGACTCATGAAGGCAAATGCGATACGGGATGGCGAGCCATAGCGAATTGCGACCTCAACCGCGCGCCCAACAAATTCTCTCATCTGGTTGTATTGACCATGCAAACGGTGAATCTCAGCCAATGAGAGCAGCGCGCGAAATACGCAGAGATCATCACCGACGCGTTCCGCGAGCGGTATGACATCGCGCAGCGCTCTAGATGCCTGATCGCTATCTCCAAACGCGGTGAGGGCCGTCGCGCGCCGCTCTTCGGCGAGAACGAAGACTTTGTCATTGTTGAAAGAACGTGCGAGCTTCGACGCAATCTCCGCTTCCGTCAGTTGTTCGCTGTACCGCCCGGAACCGAAGTAGAGGAACGCAAGCGTCAGGTGGAGCGGCGACTGGTCGAGCGACGGATCGCGATCACCCAGCGCTTTGAGTATCCGTTTAGCACGAGCGATGCCCTCGTCCGGCGTAAGCCGGTACTTGTGCACTATGCCGATTCGTGCTGTGACACGTATCTCTGCATTTGCATCATGCATACTCTGATAAGTTGCTGCCGCCGTATCAAAGCACTGGATGGCCTCGTCAAACCGTTCCGTTGCAGATAGAGTTTCGCCCAGTTTCTCCTGGATCGATGCTTCGAGGGCGACGTCAGAATGCGACCGAGCTAGATCCAGTGCCAAGCGATAGTAACGCTCCGCTTCGCGGTGCGCGAAGCGACCTCCGGCCTGGTCACCGGCGAATATCGCGTAATGGAGCGCCCGGTCCGATCTTCCGCCCTCTCTGAAGTGCCAAGTAAGCTCGACGGACCGTTGTTCCCGAATACGCTCAGGTTGACGCTCGATCGCTTGTCCGGCCAAAAGATGGAGTCGTCTTCGACGTCTAGGAGTGAGTTCCTGATAAAGGAAATGCTGAATGAGCGCATGGTTAAAGGAGTAGCTGTCTCCAGCACCAAAACGAATCACACTCGCGCGTGTCGCCTCTTCCAACCGCATGTCAATCTCGTCTTCGGCGCGATCGTTCATCGCCTCCAGGTCATCGAAATCAAATGTGTCGCCGAGAACGCTCGCCTCGCTCAGAATCGCTTGAGCCTCATCGGAGAGCCGGGAAAGGCGCTCCCCAATGGCTTCATGAACAGTCTGTGGAATCACGATCTCCTCGAGCGTCCGACAATCCCACGCTCCATCTCGCGGATATGCATCTCCACGTTCAACCAGCGTTCGGACGACCTCCTGAGCGAAGAACGCGTTACCGTCCGTGTGCCGGTGAATCAGGTCCACGAATCGGGGCGTGACCGCATCCCCATCTAGGGTCGAGATCATCAAGGATCGCGTGCCATCCTGGTCGAGTCGACCGACGGCAATCTCGTCAGCGAGGTGCTCTCGATGCAGATCTCGAAGTACACGTCGCAGCGGGTGACGCCGGCCAACTTCGACATCGCGATACGTTCCCAGCAGGAGCACCGGAGCATTTCGTAGTTGGTGGGCGAGATGGAGGAGCAATTCAAGACTTGATTGATCCGCCCAGTGGAGATCATCCAGCGCGACCGCCACGGGCATGGTCGCGGCTAGGGCTTCGATCAGAGCGGCCACCGCCCAAAATAGTCGCTGCTGGTCGCCGTCGCCACTTGACGGAGACTCAACCACGGTTGCATTGCTCGAATCCTCCAAGATGAGCGGACGCAGCTGCGGCCAACGCCGTAGGGGATCAAAACCAAGCCTGGAGCGAGCCGCCGGGACCAGACGACTGAGAACCTCGAGAAACGGATAGTACGCTACACCCCGCTGGGGCTCGTAACATTGCCCGGCGGTCAGGTGCATCCCATTTGCGCGGAAGATGAGCGTCGCCTCTTGTGCCAGGCGAGTCTTGCCTACTCCAGACTCTCCCATTAGCAGAATCAGCCGGCCAGAGCCGTCCTTGACGACTTCAACCAACTCTCGGATCCGCGCGATTTCATTTTCCCGCGCCACCAAAAGGCCGTCAGGAACCGATCCCAAGAATCCCCCCACCGGCAGGTCGAGAGACTGGATGGGCTGTCCTGTCGACCGATGGCGGCTTGGAACTGAGGCTTCGAACTTGGCCCGTTGAGCCGCGTCCAGACTCAGGCCCGTCGGACAGCAATTCGACCGTCGCGCGTTGCGGACGGGTTTTGACCCCACGCTCAAGGTCAGAGATCGCCCGAACACTGACCCCTGAACGCTCGGCGAGCTCTTCTTGGGTCAGTTCTGCGGCGACCCGGAAAGCACGTAGTAGCGATGCAAACGAAGACGATTCTGCCTTTGGATCGAGAAGGCCTTCCCCGGCGGATGTCCCCTCCATCGATCATTCCTCCGATTTCCTGTGTGATTACATAGAGCATACTCGCACAATTTCGGCGCATCAAGAGGAATTTGTACCGGTAATCGTGTGGGTAAGTGTGCCGGTCGTGCATGGTGTCCGCATAATCGCGCACTCAAAATTGGAGTAGGAGAACAGCTTACTGGCGTTTGCTGCTGTCCCGTCGTAGACGGGTGGCGGCTCTGTCGATGGAGGGAGGCACAGCATGCTGCCGCGAGTGCTCATCGTTGTTGCGACGATATGCGGCGCGATGTTCAGCGGGTTCGGGACGGTGTCGGCCGACACTCCAACTGTTCATCACCTTGACTACAACGGCGGATTGATCGACGGTATTGTGAAAAATCCCGAAATTCACATCGTTTTCGCGAGCCCTGGTGGGACAGCAGGCTGGGACTCAAGCGTGCCTGAAGTCTTCAGCGAGGCAAGTCTCAAGCAGATGATGACGAAACTCCTCGTCAGCGGCTTTCTTGACGCAGCCGCACAGTATGGGGTCGATAACGGATCATTGATTCAATCGACGACGAACAATGGATGCAACGGAGCTCCCAGCGGCGCAAGCAGTGAAACTGGAATCGCGGAATGGATTTACTGCGAAGTGCAGTCTCCCGGAACGGGCATTGATTGGCCGAACGACAACTCTATTTACGTCGTATTTCTGCTCCCCTCCGTCAATGTGAGTGTCGACGGCAAGTCCGACTGTAAAGGAGCGCTTGCGTATCATTCCAGTTCAGCGAATCTGAGTCTGGATCCGCAACTCTACCCGTTCATCGTCATTCCCACCATGTGTGCGTACAATGATCCGCACGAACTGAGCGTCATGCTCAGTCATGAGCTCATTGAGGCCACGACAGACCCCATTCCTTTTACCGGTTGGCTCGACAATAATTCCAACGACTCGAACTCCCAGCGTGAGGCCGCAGACATTTGCAGCCAGAACTACGATGGCGTTTACCTGGCTGACGGCCTCAAGGTAGCGCGTTATTGGTCAAACCAGGACAATTCCTGCTGGCCTCTCGTCCACACAGTCAAACTCAACGTTGACGGATCGCGAACGACCGCTCCTATTGACGTGGTGAACCAGTCGGCGTATGGCGACCTGAACGTACATACGATAACTGCAAAACCTGAGAAGACTCTAACTGTACGCGATGGAGCGGATGTCAGCTGGCAATTTGTGTCTCCGTTGGCCGTTGACTCTGCCCAGACGACCATCGCCGATGCGACCGACAACACGGCGCGGCACACCTTACTCGGTCTGCGGCATGATTGGACCGATACGGCCACTTACTACAGAGCTGATCGTCTCACCATTACGACGTACCCCACCATCGTGGGACAGGTTTACCCCGCCCTCCACCACACTGAGTGGCCGAAAGAGGGCACCACGACAACGCTGACGGCACCCGAATATGTCCAGATTTCTCCAGATCAGCGAGCACGGTTCGATTCGTGGGGCGTAGATTCCATTACAACCGACCTCTCCGTTGACGTGCAAATGACCGGACCAGAAACAGCGACCGCGTTCTACTCGCTTCAGAACAAGGTGATGTTTACCCAATCGGGCATTCCGGAAGGGGTGCCATGGAATGTAACAGTCAACGGCGGCGCGAATCCTGGGCCATTTAGCGACTGGTTTGACGTTGGCAGCTCTCTCAGTTTCAGCTTCCCTGACATCGTTCCGTCACCGACCGACCCCGATACACGATATGCACTTACAGGAACCTCGATCCCATCGCCTCTCGCTGTGTCGTCAGGTTCCGACACTGCGCCCGTGATTGCCTACTACACCACGCAACACCTTCTTACGATTGACTCCAGCAACCTACCCGATCCCAATCTCAGCGCGGTGACCAACAACGGCGTCACACTCGGTAGTGTCGACGACACAGCCCCGCTTCAGGTCTGGCTCAATGACGGATCTTCCGTTTCACTTGACGCGGATTCAGTCGTGAACGGAGTTGACGGCACCCAGTACTTCCTGGCTGAAATTAACCCGTTGCCACCTACGGAACTGACGACTCCATTCACGACAACGATCACCTACGAAACCATGAACCAGGTGATCAACGACGCCGTAGCACAAGGCGGAATCAGCGATCACGGCTCGAACGGGATATCCAACTCGTTCAAGCAACAATTCGGCAAAGCGCAGACGGCCATTGCGGCGAAACGATACAGCGACGCACTCGGTGCCTTGACCGCGTTCGTCAATCACGTCGCAGCACAGAACGGCAAAAAGATCAGTCCAGCGACAGCATCAAAGCTCCAACTGAACGCGTTTCTCGTCTACCACAACGCGCTCTGCCTTGGAGCTGGCAGCCTAACAGGAACGCATGTGAGCAACGACTACGCCTATTACGCGCAGTCCGTGATGCGACTCGGCGGTACAGTGCTGCCACCTTGCTCTGCTTCTTCATCGACCTCATAGAACTGGGTGGGCTGTCGGGAGATGCCGACGTCCTACACCACAGACTGGGGCAGTATTGAGAGAACCAAGAATGGGGACCACCCAAATGAGTCCCCAAAGGTGGGTGGCCGGAGAAATGAGAGCCCAGCCACCGTGGCAATTAGCGGCATCCTTTCAGTCTCGCAATCGGGTCGTGGCAGATTCAGCCACGACCTGTTCCATCTCACGCAGTTGAGAGACTCGTCCTGGTCTATCAGCGAGCGGAAAACCACGCCGATTGACGAAACTCCGCTAGCTCTCTTTCTTCTGCGTCACTGATTCAATCGCTCCGATGAATGCGGCTTCCGGGCGGTTGCCATCAAACGAAACCGTCTCGTTGAAGACGACCTTGGGAACTGCATAAACCTGATATCGCTGAGCAATGTGGGGATATTCACCAACCTCAAACACGTCCGCGGTCACGAGATCGCTCTCGACTGCCATCATGTGCGCCATCCTGGCGGCACCTGGACAATGTGGTCAGGTAGGGGTAACGAAGACCTTAATGTGGACCGGTTCGGTCAGGGCTCCGAGCGTTTCCCGGCTGTGAAGCTCGAGGCTGGTCGTGCCGCGAGAAACGTCGATCAAATCTTCAATGAGAGTGGCAAATTCGTAGCCGGACGGCACCCCGATGAAACGGACCTTCCCTTTGTTTTCTCCTTCGAGAACGATCGCTGGAATTTCGTTGATCCCATCTGCCATCGCCGCGTCAAGCTCATTGTAGTAGTCGCGCACATCAAGCGAGAGCTTGTCAGACAGGTCCACCAGCTCGTTGAGCAGCTCGTGCGTATCCTTGCACGTCGCACACTCCTGTCCGGGCACGGTTAATCCAGATTGGCGTTGCGTATAGAAACGCAACGTGACATCGTTTTCGAACTTCTCGTCAAATAGATTCCTGATGTAGTCTTGATCCTCTTGGGGGATGATTGGCATCAGCCAGTCTCCTTTCGAGCGAATTGTTACGTCGTTTCGTCAATCCACCTTCGACTTTTGCGTAGACCGTAGCAGACGAAACGTGATCGCAAAAGAGGCGGCGAACGACTCAATGTTACATTAGCGTAACAGCGAGCACGGGTGACCGTGCCAATAACTTATCGCAGGAAGACCAATGTCGGATGCGTTGAACACCATTTCGTGGGGAAAATGACTGAGCCCAACTCAACGCGCGATGACCAGAGAATGACGATGAATGGCTGGGCGTATGCCGCAGTGGTAGTTCTGCTGCTCGTCGGAGCGGCTGCCAATCTTTTCTTTGCCGGTGGTGCGTATTTCGTATTTCACCATTCACACCAGCATCATGCGACTGGGACAACCAGCATCATCCTCAGGTCGCCAATCCTGGTCGCGGGACCGTCGATTGAGATGTCCCTCCCGGCGGGAATCAACCTGACATCCGCCTATGTCAACGTCGACGGAGGTAACTGGTGGTATGAGACCGCCGATAGCGGGCATCTCCACCTTCTAATCGCGGCGTCAAGGATTAGCCTGCGGCAACAAGAGATTAGTGATGATTACTTCCAACGGGTCATGCGAATCGTCGAAGAATCTGGAGGAGATCAGATCACGTCAATGGGCACGATTACAGATTCACCGGTGGGCGTGTACCCCGGCCGCCAGGGGACATACGACATACGTGCGATGGACGGTAGCACCCAGCGTGCGGCAGCATTACTTGCCAGACGAGAGAGCGACGATCTGCTGGTCATCCTCTACGGCGATTATGCGGTGAAAAATCAGATCGATCGGACGGCCGAACAGATGTTTGGATCAATTCGTCCACGACCAACGCCTCAGAGCTACGATGTTCACTCGGCCAAGATCTCCCCACCGAGCCAGGCTCGCGCGTTCCTCAGGTTCGAGGATGAGATAATCTGAACACAAGACTGGGAAAACTTCGCCAAGGGAGGCATGGTGTCAAACCTGTTGATCGGAACGTCGGCCTGGAGCGACCATGATCCGTTCTATCCACCGGGGCTAAAGTCAGCCGAGCAACTTCCCTTTTACGCGAAATATTTCCCCATCGTTGAAGTGAACACGACGTATTATCGCGTGCCGTCACGTCGCATGGTCGAGAACTGGGTAAGCCGGACACCGGATGGGTTCATCTTCGACGTGAAGCCACCGCGAGAACTTACCAGCACGCCCGAGACACCGCGCGGTGAAGCGCCCCAGCCCGATGCTGACCTGGCCTCCGCGTTTGCCGATGCCATCGAACCGCTCGCGAGCGCTGGAAAGCTCGGAGCAGTCACGTTCCAGTTCCCACCTTCGTATCGCAATACGGAAGAGCATCGAGAGTATATTCGTCTGCTGCCCGAGCTTATGCCGGGAATGCTAATCTCGGTCGAGTTTCGCCGGCGCGATTGGCTCGATAAAGAGCATGCCGACGAGACAATTCAGATGCTTCAGGAGTCGGGACTCAGCTACACGATGGCGGACGAACCACAGATGGGATCGGGCAGCGTTCCGCCGGTCTACGCAGTCACCAATCCAAAACTCGCCATCATCCGCTTTCACGGACGCAACTACGAAACATGGTACAGATTCACAGGATCAAGCCGCGATAGATTCAACTGGGAATACAAGACCGAAGAACTCCAGGAGTGGCGCGAGAAGCTCGACTCGGCCCTGGAAGCGGCGGAGTCGGTACACATCTTTTTCAACACCAACTACGCGGATCAGGGGCCGAGAAATGCGTTTCGCCTTATGGAGATGTTAGAGATCGAGCACAAGGAATTGCCAGCCACAGTGGACGCTGAGCAGCGAACCATGTTCGACAAATGAATCGACCGATCATGAAAGCTCGAGCAGACTGTCGGCAAGCTCGATCAACTCGTCCCGTCCTTGAAGCGTGTCGAGCCATCGCTCCGGTATAGCAGAAGCTCCGTACCGCGCCCCAGCCAGAGATCCGGCCACCGCACCGGTGGTGTCGGCGTCCCCACCCAGGTTGACGGCCGCGACGATCACATGCTCGAATCCATCATGTTTTCGGAAAGCCCAGAACGCGGCTTGCAGTGTTTCGAGCACGTATCCGCCACTACGAATATCCCCACGGTTCGCTGACGACTGGGTGATCGCACACTTCACGTTCGCTTCCGGCACGTTTGCGGCGGCCTGGATAGCGTCTTCGGACTCATCCAGCAGAGCCGCAATCGCCTGGTTTAGCGCCACACAGGACCAGCAGGCAAGTGGATCGGCGTGGGTGATCCGAGACACGTCGACACTGCAACGAATAAGAGCTTCCCGGTCATTGCGACATGCCAACGCGATCGGAGCGCTACGCATGAGCGATCCGTTCGCTGGGGCCGAACCCCCACGTTCCTCAAGTGTCCGTGCGCCGGCCTCGTTCCAGGGCACTCCGGCTTCCAGGAAACGCAATGACCGGATCGTCGTGTTGCCGATATCCTTGGGATTGCTTTCAAGCCAATCCACAAACAGCGTCGCGATGTCGGCCGGATCAACTCCGCTGGATCGCACGATGCTGCGAGCAATGGCGAGCGCCATTTGGGTGTCATCGGTAAACTCGCCGGGCTGTGTATTGAGCCAGCCGCCGCCGATCATGTCTCGTACTTCACCGAAGCGTTCTACAATCTGTTCCCGACTGAGAAATTCTAACGGCGCACCGAGCGTGTCTCCCACAGCCAGCCCTAGCAGACAACCCCGGTACCTATCTTTCAATACGTCAAGATTATGATTCGCCATACGCCGCTCCGATAATTCAGCGGTTTTCGTGGGCTCCCGCTCGATCTTCGTTACGAAATTGTGATATTCAAGACCCAATTCTCCACATAATACTAACGCGTTTTGCGAACAATGATGCTAGGCCGACGCGTCACCACGCCCGTGCCGCGTTCCTAGCTCCTGAGTTATCAGCCAAGGTGCGTTGTGGTCGATACGGCGCGACGAGAGGAGAAAGGGAATGTCAACAACATCCATCAATACCGGACGGCTCATCGCCGGTCTTGCTCTGGTCACTGTCGGAGCCTTGTATCTATTGGACCAAGCAGGATCGGTCGATGCCGGGTCGGTGCTTTCCCGATGGTGGCCGCTCGTTGTCGTTGCCATCGGATTGGCCCAATTGATGGTGAGCCCACGAGCGTTTGTGGGTCCGACCATTATCATGGTCGCCGGACTTCTTTTGCTCGGGTCGACGCTCGACCTGTATGACGTCAATGTATGGGCGTTAATCTGGCCGGCGATCATCATCTTCGTTGGCTTCTCGGTCATGTTCGGCCATGGGAACCGATTCGGAGCGGCGGACCAAACCGACACCAGCGAACGAGCGCATGCGTTTGCCATCTTCAGCGGCAGCAACATCATCAGCCATTCCAGACACTTTGCCGGCGCAGATATCACGGCGCTCTTTGGTGGGGCGACGCTCGACCTGAGACAGGCGACCCTCGTGCCCGAGGGTGGGATCGTTGACGTGACGGTTGCCTTTGGGGGAACGAACATTCTCGTGCCCCACGGCTGGGAGGTCGTCACCAACGGTTTGCCTATTTTCGGAGGCTTCGACAACAAGACGGCGAGTGAAGCGGTCGCCGAGGGTGCGCCTCATCTACTGGTTCGTGGAACGGTCGTGTTTGGCGGAGTTGAGATCAAGTACGAGGAATAGCGCACGAGTAATCGACGGCCAGTTCGACGGCTGATCTTCCTAGCGGACTTCGATTGAAACAGTGGACCCACCGGATAGGAGCGACTTCGCGGCGAGCGAGCCGCGGATCCAATAGTTGTCACGAACCGGCACGAAGTCGGACGCCGAAATCTCCGTTTCGATCCAGTTCCCAAGCTTGCGATCCGCCACAACTGGCGCCGCCAGTGCCGGCGCCGACGTCGTTTCGCCGTTGAACAGCGCCAGGAAGTCGCCAATGGATAGATGAACAAGACTTTCGATTTCGGTTGAGTTCGGCTTGAATATAGGAAAATGATTGGAGAACGCGAGAAAATACACGTCCTGCAATTCGCGGTCATGCCAATCTGGACGAATACTTACGGCTCTGCGGCGCCCAGCATAGACGAGCAGCGACAGATCGGGTTGAATACCAATCTCCTCGTCGATCTCTCGGACGACGTCGGTGATGGTTTCGCCGGCGCGAAAATGACCACCAACAGCCACATCAAGGTAGTTCGGCCAGGTGTCCTTGCCGGAAGAACGCCGTTGGAAAAGAACTCGATTGTCACCGTCGGGTGACCCTGCCACGACCCACAGATGGAAGGCACGGTGCCAGTCACCATCGCGGTGCACATCCGCTCGGCGCTTCACCACTCCGGTGGCATCACCATCTTCATTGACGATATCGAACAGCTCATCGGCGGGGTCAGTCGATTTTCGTGTGGTCATTGAGTCGTCCAGAGTCGACCCCGCAGGGTGGCAAACCGCCGCGTTAGAATCCCGAAAACCATCAGAGCGCCGCCCAGGCCCGCCACGACACCGCGCACGGATGACTCTTCTTCAGTAAGCTGGTATTGAATCACAAACAACATTGCACCGATGATGATTTCGCGATTAGATGAAAGAAATCCTGTCAGCCGCCCGACGAGCCCTCGAGATTTTGCCACCGGAATGCCGGCGCCGATAAGGGTGATTCCGGCCGTGGCGAGCGCACCCACGCTGCGTCGGCTCCAGTGCCGCCTCCACGGGAGAACCATCATCACGCAACCGATCGTGATCTCTATTGTTCGTAGTTTCCGGGCCGTGGGCACTGATTCCATTCTAGCGACACGATCTCCTTGGTAATGCGAATTCGCGAATGAGCCTACAAATCACAATAGTACCGGATGGTAGAGTATTCTAATGAGGGCAACATGGACAATGGCGACTCTCTCAGCATCGGTTGATCGCGTTTCTTAACCAAATGGTTTGCACGCAGCCTCAGACTACCCGTAGTATTTCAATGATGGAATACCAGAACGCTCCGTTTACGAGACGAAGCGTAGCGAGAAGAGGAACGAAATGCCAACAGCACATAGTAAGGCAACAGCAATCTGGCATGGCGATCTCATGAAGGGGAGCGGAGAAGTCAGTCTCGCCAGTGGCGTCATCAAGAATCAGCCAGTCAGCTGGGCGGCTCGCACCGAGCGCGATGGCGCAAACGCAGCCAAGACCAGTCCGGAAGAGCTAATTGCCGGCGCATTGGCGAGTTGCTTCGAGATGGGCCTCGCAAATGGTCTCGGTGGCAACGGAACTCCACCAGACGAGCTGAGCACTACGGCGACCGCGACGTTCGAGGTCGGTAGCGGTGGCGTGAAGATCTCGTCGATTCATCTCGATCTTGTTGGCAAAGTCCCGGGGATGTCGGCCGAAGATTTTGAGCGCTTCGCTCAAGAAGCGAAGACCGGCTGCCCGGTTGCCGGAGCACTCAAGGGGAACGTGGAAATTACACTCAGCGCCAAACTCGCAGGATAGAGTCGTTCAAGCTGAGTGCGATCTGCACGAATAGCACGTTGAGCGGGAGGACCTGGAGTCCTCCCGCTTGCATGTCAAGACGTCGATCTTCCAAGAATCATGAGGATAATGACGCTGGCTACTCCTCAGGTTCTAGACGTTGATGAGATTCAGCAGCCTGCTCGACGTTGGACCAGTCGTAGCGCATCGGGAAGAGGCGCTGCTGGCTCCAGGCTTCACCCTGATCGGCGAAATGCTCGCTCCCGGGATGACCGGAAGAGCCAAGAGGAACAACCCAACCACTCTGCTCCCAATTGGAGAGATCGAACAAATAACGCGCCACCGATGAACTCGATAAACGGAAATCACCTGCGCCGAATCCACCGTAACCTCCCGCCTGTGGGGTGTCAGCGTCGCCACCCATACCAAACGTCGGAGGGTCGAGCAAATCTGCCATCTCGGGAAAGCTGGGTGTGAGCGAGTGCTTTGGTCCCGTCCGGTGGAGTTCTTGCCATTGCCAACCGCTCATATCCGGACCAAGCCGCTCGGTGAGCCAGTCGAGCGCGCTCGAGAGAGACTTTGAGAGGAGCGATGGCCATGTCTCTCCCTCGGGAAGGACTGACGAATCGTCCGAATCCATCAACGACAGCAGGGGTTGGCGCAGACGCGCGGAGAGCGACAACACAGTCATGGGAACTGGGGCCCAACTGTCTGAGTCCGCAATCAACGGACTGAGCGGCGCGTTCTCCAGCAGTGCTCGCACCGTTTGCTCTCGCCAAACCGAGTAGATACTGGCGGGGACGCTGTCCGGATCCATCGACCCATTCCAGCTCCGAAGCAGCTTGGCCGCCTGAGCTTCCCGATCATCGAGATTTTCAAACTTGTCGAGCATGGCTACAAACGAGCGACTCGGGATCGAGATCTTATCCGCATGGACCGACATCATATCCTCGACTGTCGCCTTCGGGATCGAACTCAGACGTTCGCGTATTCGTGCGGCACGATGGCCAGGAGCCCAATCCGTTGCGATGTAATGTGGATAGTCATCGCCGACGATTCGGTTGTTCGCAGTGATGACGTAGCCGGTATCTGGATTGCGTGAACGAGGCTGCTCCTCGAACGGAATGTACCCTTCCCACTCATGCCTACCGGTCCAACCAGGAACTGGCAGCCAACCGTTGACTCGTGAACGAACCGGAACCTTGCCACGCATCAGGTAACCGATATTCCCGTCGACATCGGCCATAACGAGGTTGTTACAGGGATCGACCCAGTTTCGCATCGATTCGTCCAGTTCGTCGATGTTTCGGGCCTTGAGCATCGGGAGCAGCGAGCGAAAGCCGGTATTCGGCCGTTCGGTGGAAGAATAACGCGCGGCGAGGGCATGGCCGCTGGACGGATCGCCTACGATGATCGGACCGTGACGAGTGACCGTGACGTTAATATCGATCGGGGTCGATCCACGAACTTCAATACGCTCGGTTCTCTGCTCGGCCTGTTCCCACGATCCTTTGAACATGTACCGAGTCGGGTCATTGGAGTCGAACCGCTCGATGTAGAGATCCTGATAATCCGCTCCTGCATGGGTAATGCACCAGGCAACCCACTTGTTGTGGCCAAAATGCGGAAACCCGGGAATGCCGCAGAACGACATGCCAATGACATCGAACTCGGGACACGAGAGATGATTCTGATAGTAGACGTTGGGAACGTCGATAGCTCGATGCGGATCACCCGCGACGAGGGGGCGACCCGATGAGGTTCGGCTCCCGTGAACGGCCCAGTTGTTGCTGCCGTCCAGCCACTCGCGGCTGCCGGAGACAGCTTCGGCGTGCAGTTGAGAATCCTTCATGCCGTCAGGAATTTGCTGGTAATCGACTCCCGGCGGGACAATGAGTGGATCAGGATCGTGAGAGCCTGCTCGCAGCTTGAGCAGAAGGGCTTCGCCAACTGTCTTCAATTGCCGGGTACGCCACAGCTTCCGATGCCAAACGCCCATCAGTACGTGGCGGACCTTGAATGCCGCGCAAGGATCCCACGGCTGCCAGGGTTCGGGCTGCCCTCCAACGAGCTCGTACTCTATCGGAAGAGATTTCGTTGATTCGATAAACGCGTTTATGCCGGCTGTGTAGGCATCAAGCATAGATCTTGTTTCGTCGTCGAATGCATCGTAATCAGCTCGTGCCGTATCACCCAGCGCGAGACGACGCATCAGAATGTCCTGTTCGACACCGACTGGACCGGCATATTCTGCCCACCGTCCGTAGGCACGTCGCCGGTCGTAATCCATCTGCCAGAGCCGATCTTGAGCGTGTACGAAGCCTTGGGCGAAGAATGCATCATGCACTGATCCGGCCCGCATGTGCGGGACGCCCAATTCATCGCGATAAACGTCGACAACTCCTTCTAATCCCTTGAGTTTCAACGAACTCTTGACGTCAGGCAACGCATCCGTAAGGTCACCATGCGTGATCGCCATCTCGATCCGTTCCTCCCATAATGTTGATTTGTCGAGCAGTTCACCATCGCTTTTCCGGCATCCGGGTCAACCGGCATCGTAGCACACGCTGTCCGCACTGCA
Organism: uncultured Chloroflexia bacterium; assembly: GCA_963739715.1. Lineage (GTDB taxonomy): Bacteria > Chloroflexota > Chloroflexia > Thermomicrobiales > Thermomicrobiaceae > CALAGB01. The sequence continues at coordinate 164,268 of CAVUBN010000013.1, forward strand.
GAACAAGGAGGTGTTCCGCACGATTATCAGGTCCGGATAGAATCAGCAACGATTGGCACAGATGGTGAGCGACTTGCGACTAGGAGGATGACACGAAATGACGATCACAATCGACGATTTTCAGAAGGTCGATATGAGAGTAGGGCGCATCATTCAGGTTGAGGAGTTTCCTGAAGCACGCAAGCCTTCTTTGAAGCTGACTATCGACTTTGGCTCACTGGGAACGCGTCGGTCGTCGGCCGGACTCAAGCACTACTACAAACCAGAGGAGCTTGTCGGCCGGCAGGTGGTTTGTGTGGTCAACTTTCCTCCGCGACGCATCGCTGGATTTTCTTCGGAAGTACTGGTCCTCGGAGCGACCCAAGAGGACGGTCGCATTATTCTGTTGAAGCCCGATGCCGAATCAGAGATGGGGAGCCCAATTTCATAGGATGCGCATCGCCGAAGGGCGTTTCCAACGAATCATCGGAATCCGATTGCAACGATCACCAGCAATGCAACACCGATGAACAGGCGATAGCCAACGAAAATGAGCGTGGAATTCGTGCGAAGGAATCTGAGCAGAAATGCGATAGTCAGATATCCAACGATCGCCGCCGTTATCCCACCCACCAGAAACGTCGTCAGTTGATCCGCATCGAGTCCAGCGTCAAGGACCTTCTTGGTTTCAAGAGCGCCAGCACCGACGATTGCAGGCACACCAAGCAGAAACGAGAAACGGGCCGCCGAATCACGTTTGAGGCCGGTCATCAGCCCTGCTGTGATAGTACTGCCGGAACGTGACACTCCCGGCAATAGAGCGAGAGCCTGAGCGGAACCGATTATCACGCCATCTTTCCAGCGCAAGTCCTCCATGGGTCGAACGTGGCGCGCAATTCGCTCCGCCATAAAGAGAAGCAGCCCGAGAAGGATCAGGAGCACCGCGATCAACACGATTGATCGATTACCACCGCTGCCCTGATGGAAGTAGCTGTCGATGGCATCGTTGAACGTATAGCCAACGATCGCGGCCGGGATTGAGCCGAGAAGAATGATCCAGGCCAGGCGCGAATTTTGGTCGATGAATGGCTTCCGTATCTTGATCCCAACCAGAAACGCTAGCGCCATCCGAATGAGATCCCGCCAGAAATAGATGAGGACCGCGAGGAGCGTTCCGAGGTGAAGCGCGACATCGAATTCGAGTCCCGGTTCCGGCCAGCCAGCAAGCCAGGGGACCAGAATCAAGTGTGCTGAGCTGCTGATGGGAAGAAACTCGGTCAGACCCTGTACGATCCCGAGCAAAATGGCATGCCAGATCGTCACTCAGTCTCCAACCTGATCGGGAGCGAGACGGTTGCGCATGTCGTTCCAGGAGAGGCTCTCGCGTCCCCAGAAGTAGAGACCGATCAGCGTGATCGGGAAGTACAGTGCCGCATGTACCGCGATCGCATACGACAGCGCTAGATCGTGCGGAATGCCGACGGCACCCGTCAATGCCAGTACGACACCCGCTTCGAACGCGCCAACGTACCCCGGTGACGAGGGGACCAACGTCGCGAGGTTGGCAACCGCCGTTACCAGAAGGACCGCCGCTGGACTCAATCCGAGACCAAAGCCGATGCTGATGAGCGCATAGACGGACGCCTCAAGCACCCAGGCTGCGACCGACGTGAGGCAGACGAGAATCAAATCCTCGCGACTTCGCAAGATCCCCAGACCGTCGAGAAATGCATGCGCCACACGCCCAACTGGATTCCCGATGCGTTCGGGCAACAATCTGGTAGCGGTCTCAATCAGCCATCTGCGTGCGGCAACGGAGCTCACGACCACCAGGCCGACTAAGATCGTGCAGAAGAGAATTCCACCGACGACGGTGACATTGCGCACCTGCGACGTCAGCCCGATCGAAAGCGACGCGATGAGAACAAATATCAGCATCGTCAAGCCGTCGAAAATGCGTTCCACCGCAATCGTCGCAAGGATCGATGCGTTCTTGACTCGCGCGCGAGTCGAAAGCACATAGGAACGCACCAGTTCTCCGGTTCGAAGCGGAAGAACGTTATTGGCGGTGAAGCCGATGACGACGACACGAAAGAGTTCGCGTCCGCTAAATCGCTGCACTGGTCGGAGTATGAACGACCAGCGAAGCGAGCGAACCCAAACTCCCGCGAAATAGATCGCCACCGCTGGGATGACGTACCAGTAATTGGCTCGTCTAAGCGCAGACCAGATCGTGCCGAGGTCCTGGCCCCGAAACGCCAGGTACAGGAAGAGCAGGCTTCCCGCGAGACCGATCCACACTCGAAACTTTCGCACGCCCTCGCCTTGCCATTCACGATCGTCGGTACATTGAGAATCGTCGCGCAACGAATTCACCGTTAAGTGCGTTGAGTATATCGTCCAGCGATTGAGGCAGGCCAACGGAGGACCCGTCTCGATCGCGGTCTCGGTAAGGATTAAGTACCGGTTACACGTCGCTTGTGAATTCTGGCGAGTCTCTGCCGACTTGCGCGGCGGTTATTTGCAGGTCGGACGCTTGTACAGCGTAAGGCCTCCATCCGTCAGGACTTTCTCGGCAGATTGGAAAGTGCCGGACGGCAGCTCACTAGAATTTGACACGACCGCAAAGCAGACGGACGACGGTGCCTTTGGTAGCGTCCAGTAGTCGATTGCACCTTTGCCGTACACGGTGTGACCTTGTCGTTGAAAGATGGCGGCCAGCATGCCAAACGTTGCACGATCGCTGTCCGCGGCCGGGAGCGTTACGGACTTCCCACCCGGAACAGCACTGACGAGATTCCACATCCAGGGATCGGCGGCGAGCTCAAAGACATAGTCAGGACCACCGACAACCTGCGTCAGCTGCGGAGTACGGCGGACAGCTATCAGAACTGGATCGGTGGAAGGATCGATTCGTGGATCGGCATGATAGACAACGTTTCGTACCCCGATCCCCTGAAGCAACTTGATCGTCCGCTCCGATGGGAACGCCTTCATTTCGTCCCGGAAGATGTAATAAACAGGCGGTGCGATACCGCTGTAACCGTTCACCATCGAGTTCCAATGGAACATGGACCAGAAGTTCGGCCAAGCCGAAGCGATGATACCGTCCCCCATCGGGAACTCAATCGCGGGTGCCGGATGTGCCGCGAGCCATGCATAGTCCGGCCGGTTGGCCTCGGCTAGCGTCGCTGGAAGCGGTCCCGGAAGCGGGATTCGCGTCGTGTATTCAACGGACATCCCGAAAATCAGCAATATTGAGAGACTTCCACCGACCGCGAGCTGAGTAACTACGCGACGAGAAATCCGACCAACTTGGCGCAAGATGAGATCGACACCAAGGCCAGCGAGACCTCCGAGCCCGACCAACGCAAGGAGGCCGAGACGAGCCGGCACACGAATCGCTCTGAACCCAGGCACGAGGTAGTAGAAAAAGCGATACGGGAGCGGAACATCGTGCCCAAGGACATGACCAGTGAGGCCAAAACTCAGAATGATTGAGATGATCGCGACCGCAAAGAGCGTCCAGCGCTCCCAACCGAAGCGCCGTTGGAAGAGGCCCACCACAGCCAGCACAATGAGAATAGCACCGGGAAAGAGGTCCCTTTCCAGGTCGCGCGAATTGGTCGATCCCAGAGAGTCCCCGTAGTACCGGCTTCTGGGCGAAACCGCCAGGTAATCAGACGGAACCGCGCGCCACTTGTTCATTTCCTCGACGGTCCGCTCGATTCCGAGGTCGTCGTGGACGACCTGATACGGGATCAGAATCGGAATGAGGAATGCGGCACCTATCAGACAGGCCAGGCCAGCTTGCATGACTCCGATAAGCGAATCACGATCACGGCGGGCAATCAGGTAAGCACCAAAGATAATCCCGAGCAATATAGCGAGAAAGTAGAAGTAATAGACTCCAAATAACCCCTGCAAGACGACGATTAATCCGAGGATCGCCGCCCATCGCAACGATCGCCGGACCAACGCCCGGCGCGCCGCCAGTACCGCCAGAGGCAGCCATTCCGCCGAAGTCAGGTGGAGATGCTCGAACTGAGCCATACGGGCGGGCGCGAATGCATAGGCAAATCCGGCCACGATCCCGGCCAGGCGATTGCCGGTCAGATCGAATACCAGCAGGTACATCGCGAAGCCACTCAATGCATACGACAGAAGCAGAGACACGTTGTCCGCCAGAATCGCATTCCCAGTCTTGATTAGGAGAGGAGCGATCAGTGCGGCTTGTCCGAACAGGTAATCAGAATACGCGAGGGTATTTCGATACGGATAGAAAATGTTCGCATCAAAGATTTTCAGCGGATGGGTGCCGAGCGCATGTAGGTCCCATGCAAGCGTCCACGCTTGAAACACTGGGTCACCCCAGCTTGCCAACTGATGTGTGAGATCAGTCGCCAATGGCCAGGTCATCAGGACGGCCCACAGGCAGAAGAGGAGGAACACCGAGATGTGGATGAGCACGCGCTGACGCGACCACCGTTGGATAATCGAGTCGAACGGTAGTTTAGGTCGATCTGGAACTGGTTCGTTCACCACTGTTGACACAAGAAGGTAGTGAATCACGCTCCGCGTGCTCGGGCAAGATCCAACAAAGGCTCGAGATTGCATGCGCAATTGCGCCGTCTCCGAATCACCGGTATGCTCAAGAGGATCGTTATCCCCCGTGGATGACAGGAGCGCGATCATGGTGCGCATCGGCACACGCAAACATTCTCCGTCAGATTTTAACCTTGATCTACCGCTGCTCAAGCGCATCGCGGTTCTCGTTCCGCTCGCCTTTCTCGCAGTTATCGAGCTGTTCAGATCGCTCGTCTACCCAAGCTTCTTTCAAAGCTTCCCCGGCTATCTTGTCATCGCCGCTTTGATTCTTGCCGGCGTGAGCATCTTTTCCAATTCCATATTCGGACTGGTCGGGAGGATGCAGGAACGACTCACGCAGCAGAATCAGGAGCTACTCGCCCTGCACGAGGCCGGATTGGCCGTCACCAGCGCGCTTGATTTGCAGCTCGTGCTGCAGAACGTCGTCAACGAAGCGCGCGAGCTAGTAGGCGCACGATACGGAGCACTGGCGCTACTCAACGAACGATCTGAAATGGAAGCCTTTCTGACTTCAGGGATCTCTTCCGAGCTTAGAGCGAGTCTTGGGCCGATCCCTCAAGGTCACGGACTGCTGGGGGTAGTTTTGGATGGTGCGCAACCGCTGCGCTTGCCGGATCTGGGAAAGGATCCGCGTTCGATCGGATTTCCACCCCACCACCCGGAGATGCATTCCTTGCTGGCGGTACCCATTTTGTCGCATGGGAGGGTGCTCGGGAGCCTGTATTTGACTGAGAAGCAGTTTCATCCCGAATTCGACGCGGCGGACCAGCAGCGGCTCGAACGATTTGCTACGCAATCCGCCCTGGCCATCGAGAACGCCCACCTTCACCAGCAAGTTCGTGCGCTGGCGATTGCCGAAGAACGGGAGCGCATCGCCCGCGAAATGCACGACAGCATTGCGCAGGTGCTCGGATACGTGAACACGAAAGGCCAGGCTGCCCAGGAGTTGTTGCGCGCGGGACAGGCGGAACGTGCCGAAGCTCAGATAGCCCAGCTGTCAAAGGCGGCTAGAGAGGCGTACGCCGACGTTCGCGAAAACATAATGGGGCTGCGAATGTCGCACGATGAGACGACTTCGTTCGTCGGCGCCGTAAGTAGCTATCTGTCATCGTGGCAGGATCAAAGCGGGATCAACACAGTGTCTTCCTTCGCGGACGTTGAGGATCTGCAGCTTGGTCTTTCGCCGCTAGCCGAGCTTCAGTTGCTTCGCATCATTCAGGAAGCGCTCTCGAACGTGCGCAAGCATTCGGACGCAAGCAACGTCGTCGTCTCGATTCACCGGCACAACGACAGGACCGAGGCGCAGATCTCTGATGATGGACGTGGATTCGATCCACGAGCGTTGGGGCACTCCGGCTTCCCGCGCTTCGGGATGTCGACGATGCGCGAGCGAGCGGAATCGGTCGGTGGGTCGCTCGAAATCAAGTCTCGCCCCGGCCAAGGGACATGCGTCAACGTGAGCATTCCGGTGCAATCGGCGCTGCAAAGCTCAGATGAGGTGAATATTGCGCGTACTCATCGCTGACGATCACGCGCTGTTTCGGGATGGATTGCGCAGCCTCCTTGAGGCTCGTCAAATTCAGGTGGTCGGCGAAGCAGCGAACGGGCGTGAGGCGATCGAGCTTTCACGTTCACTCCAGCCGGACATCGTGCTCATGGATCTGACGATGCCGGTATTGGACGGGTTGGCGGCAACCCGCGTCATCAGCGCCGAACTGCCAAATGTCAAGGTTGTCGTTCTTACCGCATCCGAAGAGGACGCAGATCTGTTCGAAGCCATCAAATCAGGTGCGCAAGGATTCCTCCCCAAGGATCTCGAAGCTGAGCGCTTCTTCGAGCACTTGATCGGGGTCACACGAGGTGAGCCAGCGCTAACCCCAGGATTGGCAAGAAAGGTGCTGAACGAATTCGCCCATCCTTCCTCTCCGCCGCAGGAACGAACGACTGGCGAACTTACCGAACGTGAACGGGAAGTCCTTGAGCTATTGGTCCAGGGAGTAACCTCCAACCGAGATCTCGCCAAACGCCTTTTCGTGAGCGAGAACACGGTGAAGTATCACCTGCGAAACATCCTCGACAAGCTTCACGTCCAAAACCGGGCTCAAGTTATTGCCTATGCCGTGCGACATGGTTTGGTCGATCCCACTGACGACTCCTGAGTTCCTCAAATAGAACATGATGAAAGCCGGGTCGGATAACCCCGGCCCGGCTTCCAGTGTGAACCTCGAGAATCGTTTCGGAGGGCCTACTCGTCAACCTGAAGAATTCCGACGGCACCCTTCTCAGTGTATCCAAAGGCATGGGTCACGATCGGGAATGATCCAACTACGTCCGCCTCCAATTCGAAGATCATGCCACCACCGGGGGCAACGTTGAATGTTTGCACTCCGTGGATCGCATTATCCGGCGGCGCCCCAAGGTAGACCGTGTCGAATTGCTCACCCACGATATGAAAAGCACAGGTTAGTGTCGGGCCAACGTTTACCACGTAAAAGCGGCAGAGATCCCCCAGTTTAACCTTGATCGGATTCGTCTTGTACTGAAACGCGTACCCGTTGAAGGTAACGTAGTCGGGAGCAACAGCGAGCATCTTGCTCATATCCGGCGTCGAGTCTGTGATGTAGTACTCGTTCTCGACCAGGATGAATTCTTTGGCCGGAGGAAGCGGTTCGACCGGATCGACCACCAGTGCCCCGAACATACCGCTGCTGATATGGTGCAGGATGGGGGGAGTACCACAGTGGTACATGAATGCCCCGGCATATTTTGGCTTGAACGTGAACGACAGCGATTCACCGGGCGCAATCGATTTGTACGCTGTCTTCCAGTCGATCTGCGCGGCGTGAAAGTCGATAGAGTGCTCAGTCGTTCCTTCGTTTTTCAAGGTGAACTCAACCGTATCGCCAACCCGCACACGTGGTGTCGGTCCAGGCACGGTGCCGTTGAACGTCCAGGCTTTCATCGCCACTCCGTCCGCGACCGAGATCGTGACGTCCTTGGATGTCAACGTAATCTGCTTGGTCGTTTCAGTTCCGGCGGGCGGAAGCACCGGATCGTAGAGCGTGAATGGCGGAGCGGCAATCGTCGCGACCGGAGTCGCGACCGGAGTCACAACCGGAGCCGCGGTCGGAGCCACGGTTGCTGCTGCCGCAAGATTGGCGGCGACGTCGCCCTTGCTCGAATTGCACGCTCCGAGAATTGATCCGGCGGCTGGGATCGCCAAGCCGGCGACGGATGCGCGAGCGAGCAGCGCTCGGCGGCTGGTCGGTTGTGACATTATCTGTGACAATTTCATTTCATCCTACAATCTGGTGAATGCTGCCCTCCGTTATCTCAATGCTAGGTTTTGGTCACGGAATCCAACACCGATGGTTGGGTAGTTTCTGCTCCGTCGCTGGACAGTCTTTGTTCCTACCTGAAAGGGTGGGCTTGTCTTCTGCCCTACCCCAACAGGCGGGCAGCTGACCTAACGCCATTGTTTCAGTTGGATACTTTCCGGAGAAGAAATCTAAGCGTTGGCCGGGGAGATCATCGTATTGCGTGAACCATGTACGCCGTTCCAACAATGGACCTAACCGCATCGTCTACTGGCCTAACAGACGCAGGGTCTTCGCCTGTTGTGGGCAATTGAGCAGCAGGCAAGACAGATCGATGCACTTCGGTTCTTCGAATCGCATTTGATTGATGAATAGTGTGTCGTCACGTCTTGTGTTACGAATGAATCGATCACGTATTGCATTTCGTCAGACTCAGTGTTGTTTTCAACCCAACAATAGTAGGATTACGCCAATTACGGTTCAACGGAGTGCCTTAAGTCGCGTTCCGACGATGACAACATTACCGCGCCTGTGTGAAACAATTGCACAGATGGAGACGAGAGAGACGAATTCGCATATGATGGGAATGAAATCAATCCTGCGAATGGCTTTAGATTGCTCACGTCACCATGTTTACAAAACAAGAGTTATACGGTAATGTATAAGTGCGTTCGGTCGTGCACTTGGCATCCGGCGTAAGGGGTGGTAGTAGCCGCGTCGGCGAAGTGAAGGTTTACAGCGTCGTGCCACGGTTCCACATGATCGTGAAATCGTGTTACTGGGTTAGTTGCGGGGACATCAGCGCTTTGAGGGAACGCGGAGGCGATCAAACGTCACGCGTGGGGAACCACATCGCGCTGCATGAGGTAGCTAACCAGACGAACGCAGTAACTGGAATTTGCCGCGGTAAGCGATGGGAGTGAAATAGCGCGAGCACATATTCGGACGTATTGGCGGTCACCGGATGCGTAACCTTGATCCTGCCCTTGAACCGGTTGCACGCGAATACGGAAGAGTGGTTTGAAGACGGCGCCGTGAGGCGTCACCGATTCCAAACGACTGCATAGAGCGAGCCTCGTTTTCTCAACTTGACACGACACGACATTGTGGTTTCGACTCGAAAGTGTTATCACCGCGAAAGCAGAGAGTCACATTCAGTGCCGGTAGGATCGTCCAAGACGGCAGGAATGGCACAATCCAATATACAGGATACACGAAGAGCGGGGCTGGCCATTTACATTTTGCTGCGAGGATTGCGATATGCAATCAAACTCGCTGGCACCGCGGTCGGAGGGCAGGCCGAGGAGCGGTGGAAAGGTTTAAGGACGTTTTGATGGAAAAGGCAACCCAAGAGCGACGTGTTTCCCCGACTGAGGTGCGACAGCGAATCGGTCCGGCTATTCGACGTCTCCGACAGCAGCAGGGTCTGTCGCTCTCTGATCTTGCGCAACGAACGGATATATCCGTTTCGTATTTGTCACGACTCGAGAAGGGACGTAGCGTTCCTTCGTTCACGCTGCTCTCGCGACTTGGTCAGGAGCTTGGTGTCGACATCGGGTTCTTCGTAGAGACCGAGCGTGAAGCACAGTCAGTTGATGAGATGCTCGAGCAGTCTCTCGGGCGGACACAGATTCCAGGCGCCGTCTGGGCTGAACTCTTTGGTCTCAGCATCGAGGCGCGCAAGGCACTGTTGAATTTTCTCGAAGGACAGGGCTTCTCCGGAAAGCCGTAAGGTCCTGATGAGAAGCTGAGTCCGGGGCGGGCACGCTCATTGGTAGTCACGCATCACCATTAGACGCGCCCGGTCCGATTTGACGACTTGCGTCAAATTGGATTCCGACTCATCTCAACATAGGCGGAAAAGAGAAACCGCGACGGATTCAATGCCGTCGCGGTTCTATCTCGTTTCCGAACGTCAACCGCTTACGAAATACGCGGGCGATCGAACTCTTGTCTTAGTTCCGGAATGACTCGATCGGCGATGATCTGCATCTCCTTCGTCGCGTCTCCACGAGGAAAATCGAAGAAGAAAGATCGTACACCTATCTCGGCGTAGCTCTTCACATGCGCCCGGAACGCATCCTCGGACTCGAGTGGATCGCCACCCGCGGACAGTACCCACCGAATGTCAGCTGGATTGCGCCCGATGTCGCGGCACAGACCGTCAAGCCGCTTGCCCGTCTCGAGGTACTCTTCGGGAGTCCCACCGCCATCCCACTGGTCGGCGTAGCGAGCAACGTGACGCATCATTCGTCGCCCACGCGATCCAATCAGAACGGGAATATGGCCAGAAACCGGCTTCGGTTCGAACGGCACGTCCTTGATGGAATAATATTCTCCATCGAACGATGCTCGCTCCTCCGTCTCAAGCCTCCGGTATATCTCCATAGCCTCTCCGAATCGATCGACCCGTTCGCGCGGCGACGGAAAGTCAATGCCAAACGCCTCGTGTTCCCGCTCATTCCATCCCGCGCCTACCCCCAGGATCAGACGCCCGCCCGACATGATGTCGACGGTTACGGCTTCTTTAGCCAGGACCGTCGGGTAACGGTGGGTAATGCTGGTCACCATGAGACCAAGCTGAATCCGTGATGTAATCGGCGCTAATCCACCAAGAAGCGTCCAGCCCTCAAAGCACGGCCCGGTATCTCCGTCATAGAGCGAGAAAAAGTGGTCGAAGGCCCAGGCCGAGTCCCAGCCCGTTTCCTCCGCCCAACGCCATTGTGCCTGAATCTCGTCCCAACTCCGCCAATGCTGCCCGGTCACCAGACCGAAGTTCATCTCGTTCGCCGGCGGATTCTTACCGTTCGTTGGTCCTGCCATGCATACCTCCCTACTGTCTCCGCAACGTAATCACAGCCGCTATCATTCCAAAGCGTCGACACTAATGGCACGAACACCATGTCAGCCGACGGATCACTTCGACCAAATTTTGAAAGGAACGCTCGATGACCGGGTTTCTCAACGAATCCAATAGCGGCGCGCGGCAACTGCGGAACCTGATGGCGCAACGCGACACAATTCTGGCGCCAGGAGCTTACGACGCATTGTCGGCGCGACTCATCGAATCGGCTGGCTTCCCGGTAGTCTACATGACCGGGTTCGGCATCGCGGCATCGATGCTGGGTCGGCCGGACGTTGGCCTCACCACGATGAGCGAGATGGTCGACAGCGCCCGTCGTCTCGTCCAAGCTGTCAGCGTACCAGTTATCGCCGATGCCGACACCGGATACGGCAACGCCCTCAACGTCGTACGCACTGTCCGCGAATACGAGTCCGCTGGAGTGGCCGGAATCCAGCTTGAGGACCAGGTGGCGCCAAAACGCTGCGGTCATATGACAGGCAGGCAATTGATCAGCCCGGAAGAGATGGAAGGAAAGATCCGTGCGGCAGTCGCTTCCCGTCGTTCACGTGATCTGGTGATCATTGCCCGCACAGACGCGCGCGAAGTCGAAGGGATAGACAAAGCCATCGCCCGAGCGAGACGCTACTACCTGGCCGGCGCCGATATGCTGTTCGTCGAGGCTCCTCAGCGCGAAGAGGAGATCGAGCTGGTCTCAAGGAAGCTGAGCGGTGTGCCGCTGTTGTTCAACTGGGCTGAAGGCGGGAAGACGCCACCAGTTCCCTTGAGCCTACTTCAGAGTTTCGGTTTTCGGATTGTGATCTTTCCGGTCGGCGCGCTGCTCGCGGCGACTGCCGCGATCCAGCGGCTACTCGAAGTAATCAAGCACGAGGGAACGCCTCAAGGTGGCCTCAATCAAGCCACGCCGTTTGACGAGTTCTTGGACCTGATCGGTCTACCCGACATAGATCAGATCGGGAAGCAGTTCGCCTGAGATAGGGACCAGTCAACCTCTGGCAGCGACTGTAGCAGGCTGTTGGACGCGATCGGTCCTCACGTCGAGGTCGAGACTGGTAATGTCGATCGCTCGGGGCAAAGTTCACTGTGATAGAAGTCCCTTGGCCAATCTCGCTGGACGCCTCGATCTTCCCGTTGTGGCACTCGACGATCCAGCGTGCGATTGGCAATCCTAGACCAGCCCCGACGGCACGCTTATCACGCGCCGCATCGCCTCGATAGAAACGATCAAAAATGCGATCAAGTTGATTGGCCGGGATACCCGGTCCCGAGTCCTTAACCACGATTTGAGCCATGTCGTCGACGGCACAGACCGATAGCGAAACGTTGCTGTCCTCCGGCGTGTAGTTGAACGCATTGTCTAGGAGTATAAGAAGCAGTTGTTTCAGCTGATCGGAGTTCCCAATCACGTCAACCTCATCGCGAATCTGGAGATCAAACGGATGGGACCCAGCGATTCTTGTTGCCAGCCGCGAGGCATCGGCGGCCACCTGATCGAGAGGCACGAGCCCAAGTTCGGGCTTCCAGCCGACATCGGCGCGAGCCAGTGTCAGCAGGTTCTGAACTAAACGGCTCATGCGTTCGGACTCATCCCTGATATCGGTCAATATCTCGATGGCATCTCCCGTCTCGAACGACCCCGCCTCGACCTGCCGTAGCAGGATCTCAGCGTTCCCACGGAGAGCCGTCAGTGGCGTGCGTAGCTCGTGCGACGCATCCGATACAAACCGGCGCTCCGCGGTGAACGCGTCATCCAACCGATCCAGCATCGCGTTGAACGTCTCAGTCAGATCCTGGACTTCGTCGCCAGTGCGAGGAAGCTCGATGCGCTCGCTGAGATCACGCGAACGCCCGATCCGACGGGCAGTATTCGTGATGCGCGACAGCGGGTGAAGCGACCGACCTGATAGCACGTAGGCTCCGACCGCAGCCGTCAACAGTCCAAAACCGAGTCCGGCAAGAAATAACAGTCGCAGCGTCCGCAGCGTGTTGAGCGTTGCAGTCAACGACTGCGCGGCTTGAATTGTGCCGACCACCTGACTGGTTTGCCGGTCGACAAGAGGGGCGCTCAGCACCCGGACTGGCACGTTTCGGAACTTCGTTGAGTAGATTTCAGGGACGCGTTTCAGGTTTTTCTGTAGACACGTCTTGAGACAGCGGCATGTAGTCGCTTTTCAGATCGGGAGCTTGCGACACTCCAGTGCCGTCTGGGTGGGTAACCTGAATATAGAGACCGGGAGATGCCAACGGATCAAGATCGGGAATCGCAACGAACAGTCTTCCATCCGATGAGCGAACAGTATCGGCGTGATTGGCAACGTTCGCCACCACACCGCTGAGCCGGTTGTCAATCTCCTGATTCATGGAACGCCGCAACGTGTAATAAACACCTGCGCCAATTCCCGCAAGAATCACGGCGGTTAGGATGGCGGATAGGAGTGCAATGCGAAGACGGATGGACATGGATCTCCTCGATCAGGCAGAGGGAATTCTCAACGCGTAGCCTGCGCCGCGAACGGTCTGAAGGAGACGTGGTTCGCTGCCGGCTTCCAGCTGGCGGCGCAGGTTACTGATATAGACCTCGAGCACGTTCGATTCTCCGGGGAAATCGTAACCCCAAATACGCTCCATGATGACGTCCCGGGTCAGCACCTGATTCGGGTGCCGAATAAAGAGAAGGAGCAGCTCGTACTCCCGGGTAGTGAGATCAATTCGTCGCTCGCCGCGGTAAGCAAAGCGAGATGAGGTGTCGAGTTTCAGGTCTGCGAAGTTGTAAACCGTGTCGTCGATTGATTCGTCGCGCCGATCCTGTCGACGCATCAGAGCCCGGACACGGGCGAGAAGTTCTTCGAACGCGAATGGCTTGACCAAATAGTCGTCCGCTCCGGCATCGAGACCGGCAACGCGATCGGCCACTTCGTCACGCGCGGTGAGCATCAGGATCGGAAACTCATCTCCAGCAGCCCGCAGCCTCCGGCAGACTTCGATGCCGTCGATCCCATCTGGCAGCATGATGTCAAGAATTACCAGGTTTGGGGTGTCATCGCGAGCCGACTCGAGAGCCTGCTTTCCGGAATCCGCTACGGTCACCCGATAGCCTTCGTAGGTCAGGCCACGACGAACAAACGAGGCAATCGCTCGCTCATCCTCCACGACTAGTATGTGACTACTACCAACCATCAATCAATTTTACTTCACATCTCCAATAACGACTGCAGATCCGACTCGGACGCAATCGGTCCCACGACAGCCAAACTAAGATGCTCTGGAACGAACAGACATTGCGACAAATCCAAGATATCTTCGCTCGTCACCGTTTGGATCCGCTCGATCACTTCATCAGGAGTGAGAATGTCACCAAAAATAAGCTCCTGGCTCCCGATCCAACCCGCAACCGAACGGCTATCTTCGAGGCCCATTTCAATGCGGCCCTTTCGAAGCTCCTTCGTTCGACCAAGCTCCTCGTCAGAGACGCGCTCGTCGCGTAGTCTACTGAACTCGTGCAGCACGGCCTTCACCGTCTCAGGCGTTCGCTGCGGCTCGATTCCGGCATAAACGACGCCTTGCCCGACATCGGAATATTCACGGAAATAGGAGTAGACCTCGTACGCCAGCCCGCGCCGTTCACGAATTTCGCGGAATAATCGCGAGCTCATTCCGGAGCTCAAAATGGCGTCGATCATGTCCTGCGTATAGCGGCGTTCATCGGTGTAGGGAAGTGCCGGCAAGCCAAGACATAGGTGGGCTTCATTGGTCTGACGCTGCACTAGTCGCACACGGGGTTTGTCCTGCGCCAATTCAGCGTGCAAGAAGGTGTCGACATTACTCACAGGAAGATCGCCAAAGTATCGTTCCGTGAGGCGCAAAACCATCTCGTGATCGACGTCGCCCGCGGCAGAGATCACGATTCGATCCGGCCGATATTGAGCCTGAAGGTAGTCAAGCAACTGCTGCCGGGTAATGGAACGGACGGTGTCCTCAGAGCCAATCACTGATCGACCGACGGTCTGCCCATTCCAGACAAGGTCGTCGATGACATCGTGGATCAGATCGTCCGGCGTGTCGTCGATTCCACGAATCTCCTCGACGATCACACCCCGTTCTTTGTCGATCTCGACCGGGTCGAACACGGAGTTCCTGAGCATGTCGCCCATAACGTCGAAGGCTCGCTCCAGGTGTGTGCTCGGAACCTTAACCCAGTAGTTCGTGTTCTCACGGCTCGTAGCAGCATTGAGCATACCGCCGACGCTCTCGACCTCTTGAGTGATCTCGACCGGATCCGGTCGCTTGCTTGTGCCCTTGAAGACCATATGCTCGAGAAAGTGAGAGATCCCGGCTTGTTCGTCGGATTCGTGTCGAGACCCGGCACCAACACAGACGATCAGGCTCGCGGATTTCACATGATCCATGCGGCTTGTGACAACGCGAACACCATTGGATAGTTCCGATTTATCGAACAATAGCTGACTCATTTCAAAATCAATACGCATCGCCTGTTACGGCCCGGCGCGCACCCATTCAATCGACGTCTACCACGCCGTCAATCGACTGGCGTTTCGAGATCTGCTCGAGAACACAACTCAATGCTGCATCCGCTGAGGCCTGAATCGTCTGAATTCGGCTTCCGTTGAAAAAGTGCTCCTCGAAGACGTCCCCCCATGGAGTCGCACACCCGATATAAACCAGACCAACGGGCTTCGTCGCCGTTGCGCCGCCCGGACCGGCAATGCCGGTCGTCGAGACACCGATATCGGCGCCAATTCGCTGCCGAACCCCGCGAGCCATCGCCAGAGCACACTCGGCGCTCACCGCGCCAACTCGCTGCAACACTTCGTCAGGCACGTCGAGGAGAGACATCTTGATCACGTTGCTATAGGCAACCACGCCGCCAAGGAAGTAAGCGGAACTTCCGGGAACACTGGTAA
The DNA here is from genome assembly GCA_963739715.1 of uncultured Chloroflexia bacterium. GTDB lineage: Bacteria > Chloroflexota > Chloroflexia > Thermomicrobiales > Thermomicrobiaceae > CALAGB01. The sequence goes on from CAVUBN010000013.1 coordinate 179,957, forward strand.
TTCGGTGTGAAACGAGACCACCGGTGCAAGATTCGGCCGTCGAGATCGACAGCCCTTCCCGGATAAGGATTTCATATAGCAGTTCTTCATGGCTCTGAGCAACCACCGGGTCAGACCTCACGCAATATCGACAGCGTCCGAGCTTCGCGGGACGAATAGAGTATAGCCAAAACCACTTCCACAGCGCTGCATTCGACCGGCGAGATACTTCGTCCCTCACCGTCCACTACTCACAGCGATATTTGAATTGCGGGCTTTCGACTAGACGTCTCGGATCGATGCCTCAAGCGATCAAATGACCGTCCGAGAGACAACATCTTTCGGTGCGCGGGTAACGACCCCCGGGTGTGCCGCCAACGCTGAAGATGTGGAGACCGGGTTCGGCCGAATAAACCTCGTTGGCCATCAACGGCCGGGGATTGGACGCCATGTCGTCTGGAAACTCGTGACCCGCGAATCGGATACCGTGCCCTTTCCGGTGGATCACGTCGGGACCATATCCAGCGTCTTGAATGAGTCCGGAAGACAAGTCACCAAGCAGTCGCAAGCAACACCATAAATCGCCGCATGAAGATGATGCTGTCAATCCGTGAACTCAGGTTGAGGCGGAATATTTGGAGCGAGTCCTACACTCCGCACCGAGGGAAAGAGCGCGGCGACTGCCGTGGAAACAAATAAAAGGGCGCCACAAGCGAAGAAGGATTGCCGAACGCCAAACTGCTGTCCGGACCACCCCCCGACCGCATTGGAAAGGATGATCGCTCCGAAGATCAGTGTTGACCGAACGCTAAAGACACGACCAAGGAGGTGCTCAGGTGTGTGAAGCTGCACTAACGTGACGCTCGGGATCAACACCATCATGCTCCCGACACCACTCATGGCAATGGTCGCGACGGCCATCCATAGATGATCCACCATGGCCGTCGCCATGATTCCTATCCCCATCAACGCCAAGCCACTCACGATAAGCACGCCGGGGCGAATCCGATTTTCGGTTCCAAGCCAGAGCCCGCCAGCGATACTCCCAGCGCTAATCCCTGTCCCCATCATTGCGTATTCCCACTGACCTCCACCGAGAACGTTCCACGCGTAGCCGACGAGAAGCGGCGTCGTTGCGCCAAGCATGAGCGGGCCAAGAAGCATCACCAGCGTGTTCGCCCTCAACACCGGAGAAGAGCGCACGAAACGAATACCTTCGAGCAGTTCTGTACGAACCGAGGCAATGCCAGCCTGAATTCGCTGGAGTGCGGTCGTCTTGACGGTTATGACGAGCAATCCTGATATCAGGAAAGTCAGAGCGTCGAAGGCGAACGCCGCTTGAAGTCCCTGTTTCGCACCAAGCCAGCCCGCAAAGACTCCAATCACGACACCCGCCAGCGGGTAGCCAATGATGTCACTCGTGTTCTCGCTTACGGAAGCCAGTGAATTTGCCGCCGTAAGTTCCTCAGGCGGAACAATCGACGGAATGATCGCATTGGATGCTGGACGGTTGGCGATTGAAAGAGTGTTAACCACAAAGAGATCGACAAAGGCGAGCGGAAGTGAATAGTAGGCAAGGAACGGCACGAGCGCGACAAACGGAACTCGCAGGAAATCAGTCGTGATCATCACCACGCGCCGATCCAAACGGTCGACAACTACGCCGGAGATGAGGCCCAGAAGGAGATCTGGCAGCGCGGTGGCGACAAGCGCAAATCCGGTTTTAGTCAGTGACCCGGTCAGTTGAAAAACGAGGGCGGCGAGTGCCACGTGATGAACTCGATCCCCGAGCGTGGAGATGAGCTGTGACGCCCAAATGGCCGAAAAGTTACGATTTTGCCGAAGTGGATCAAATGCCCTCAGGCGGCGGCGCATAACTATCCTTGCGCGTATCACCCATACCGCTACGGTACGCGGCAAGCTCTGACATCGCACCAGCTCAGTGGGCGACCCCTACCTACCAGACCGCGGTTGTAGTACTTTCAGGCTAGCACGCCCCGTTAGAACCCCCCAGGGCCACGAGTACTGCATTCGACATCATAAGCCTATCGTTCCTGAGTACTTTTTTACCTCAAATGACATTTCCTACGCACGACGGGGCATCTGTCGCGGCGCTCTGTCATGCATTACTGAAGGTACCCTTCTTCACGTGAGAGGTCCACACCGAGTCGTGACAACAACACCTGCGAACCCGGCGGCAGGTCGGGATGCAGTTCAAAGCGGCTCCGCTCAAAGTACTGCACGAGTAATCCCCCCTGTTCAAACGGCTCACTCGTCGGGTACCCAAAGATTGCGAGGCCGCCGTGGGATTCCCAATAGGATTTGAACGAACCGCTTAGCGTGTGCTCGGTCGAATCAAAATAGAGGACATTAGCCCCTGATGGAGCCGGAGCGGTTGGGAAGGAATGTGACGCAAATTGAACACCGAGCCGACCGAGCGAGACCTCCCAGGGTGTGCCTGAATACTCGGGGTGGTATTCAAATCGGTTCCGCTCGAAATACTGGACCGTGTAGACACTTCCGGTATCCGGATTCTTCTCACTGAACTCTTCGCTGATCGGATATCCGAAAACTGACAGTCCGCCGTGTGATTCCCAAAACTGCTTGAACCCGTAGGCCAAGGTGTGACCCGTCGCCGCGAAATAGATTCGATCTGAAGTCGTATCAATCGGGCCCACCGGCTTGAACGCATCGACCGCCGGCGCAGCCGCAACCGAATAAACCGATTTGACAACATGACGCGACGTGGCGCCGACGGCGTACGTGATCAGATTACCCTGCGGGAATCGCCACGCCGGCCCAAGGTCGGCCGATAAATTACCGGCATCGTCAGCCGTGACCGATCGGTTCACGCGGTATCCGCTTTCGTCGCTCGTCCAGATGGTGAGCGCTTCACTCGGCGCAAATCCGCCCGCATGAAGCATAAGGTGCTCATGTCCATTTGCTTTGGTCGTGGTTATCGACCCACCAACTGCATCGGCCGGAGGATTCGCGATAAGCGCTGAAGCATAGGCGTCGAGCAGGCCAAAACCGGTCTGCGCGTCGATTCCCGGGCTCCCGATATCTTGTGCCGATTCGGTGATAATCTCACGCAATGTTGCGGCTGTGGCGTCAGGGCGCAATCCAGCTACTATTGCGGCAACCCCTGAAACGAGTGGTGCGGAAGCCGAGGACCCGCTTGCGGTCAAATATCCGTTGCCTCCGGTCACGCTCCACCAGGTGCTAAAGACGTCGACACCTGGGGCGGCGAGATCAACGTACGGGCCGAACGACGAAAAACTTGTCAGATTGTTGTTGTGATCAGTCGCACTGACAGCAAGGACCGTCGTGACCGCAGCCGGATAGGGAGCCTGTTCATTAGCATCGTTGCCAGATGACGCGACGACCAGGACTCCATGAGCTTCCGCATAAGCGAGGGCATCGTTAAGCGCAACGGAATCACTTGCTCCGCTGGCACTGATGTTGATGATTCGGGCACCTGAGTTGACCGCGTAAAGGATCCCGGCTACGAAGCTGGCGGTCGATCCCACGCCCGAGCTATCCAGGATCTTCACCGGCAGAATTGAAGCATCTGGGGCAACACCGATCGGACCAAGTTGCGACGATGACGCGGCGATCAATCCAGCGACGAAGGTTCCATGTCCGTCATCGTCCGATGCGTCGGAGTTGTTTTGGACAAAGTTCCACCCCGGCAGGACGCGGCCGGCGAGATCTGGATGCGAAGCACTGACTCCGGTATCAAGAACCGCGACCACAACACCCTTTCCGGTGCCAAGCCGCCATGCGTCGGGAGCGCGAATCGCGGTCAACGCCCAACTGGTGCTCGTATTCAAGGCCGCGGTAACCGCGTTTTGGTAGCGCGCAACAGGTTCTTGCAGACGGACAGTTCGATCAGGCTCAGCAAAGAATACGCTGGGATCATGCTGCAGCAGAGTCGCAATTCCAGCCGCGTTCGCACCATCACGAACGGTTACACAGAAGAAGCCTGGCTCGCCCAGCGGTTCTGCAATTCCAGTTGCGCCCGCTCGATCCAGCAATTGCCGTTGGGTAAGCGAGAGAGTCCCGGGCGCAAGTGCCGGCACGCGGAAGCGAACCAGAATGGTGCTTGAAATGGCGGTGCCCGGCGGGTTATTTGTCGGCGAGAGCCCGGCCGCGGACGATTCATTCCCAAGGGGGATCAGGGCAAACAGAAATACGAGGACGAGACGGCCCAGGCGACCCGCATCGATTAGTTGCATTGCGGCCGGCTCACCACACAATGACAACGAGCAACCGAACCCGTAGGCTCGAGCCAACGATGATGGATCGACCGGTCATGCTCTGAGAATGTTCGTAACCATTGACGCATACGGGTGAGTCCACCATCCTAGCAATCGTGACGAAGAACGGCGCGAAGCGCTGCGCGATTTGAGGCAGTTTACGAAATTCCCCGTTTGACATGCCTCAGAATACAAACGTATAATCGTGCCAGCCGTTGCGGCTGCGTGCGTCGTTGCGCTCCGCAGGGCTTTTTTTCTGACATCTGGGAGGTGGACGAGAGTGAAGAGGACGTACCAGCCAAAGCGAATTCCGCGCAAACGCGAGCACGGGTTTCGCAAGCGGATGCACACGCGCGGAGGCCGAGCGGTACTCGCCGCACGACGACGACGCGGCCGATGGCATCTGACTGTTTCCGACGAGAAGAAGCCGACACAGCGCTAATCCTCTTCTATGATTGCTCGTCCGCTTCGCTTGCGACGGCCGTTCGAATTCGAGCGAGTGCGCAAGCGAGGCAGGTCGTGGGCAACACACCTCGTCGTGCTTGCAGTCTTACCCAATGATCTGAAACACAATCGATACGGATTTGCTGTTGGGCGCCGAGTTGGCGGTGCGGTTGATCGCAACCGGATAAAACGCTGGCTCCGCGAATCGGTGCGCGAATTACATCCCACGCTGCAACCGGGTCATGACATGGTCTTTATCGCCCGTGGGTCCCTGGCACGAGAGGGTGTAGACTTCGAGCAAGTGCGCAAAGCGGTGCGCACACTCACTCGCAAGGCCGGACTGATGGACGCGAGCGATCGAAGTCAACAGGTCCCCCCAGATTCCTCAGGGAGTCGTTCGGAATGAAGACCCTTTTCCTCTGGGCTATTCGCTTCTACCAGCGGTTCGTTTCTCCTGGGCTGCCCTCGACATGCCGCTTCCAACCAACGTGCTCCGAATATGGCTACCAGGCCATCGAAAAGTACGGTATTATCAAAGGTGGCGGCAAAGCGGTTTGGCGCGTGATGCGCTGCAACCCGTTCGGTCGGGGCGGATACGACCCGGTGGAATGACACCGGGCTTCGTTTGTGTGGCGAGTGGGACGCGTTTGTTAGATCACCCGCAGAATTCGTGAAACCGACGTACACTCGGGCAATATCGGAGGCGACAGGAATCGTCCTAGATCAACCGTCATTTGCGGTTAGATTTCGATTCCTGTAGCATGGCCATAATCTACCATTTCGTTCGTCCACGAGGCCGATGCTATACTCAAGTGTTCAGGCTCACGGCGGCATCGATGAGTGCATTCTCAGTTTCCCGTGTGAGTATTGAAGTCGATTCGACGCGATGCACGTTAGTGACATCTCAGCCGGTAGCCGAGACAGGTAGTGGGTGGTCGAGTGGCGCATTTCACGACCACGGCCGGCCAGGGTAGCTCGACACCGTTTGCAGGTTGTTCGATTCGACCAAGTACCTGGATCAATTTGCGCTTGCGATTTCAGCAAGCGCTTATCTAGGGGCGGTAGTGTCACTACGAGCCGCTCTCGACGTGTCGACATTGCGGTTGAGAATACGCTGATTACAGGGGTGGGTGGAGAAAGGCGAGCAAATTGAGCATGACTCCAATGAACGCAGTCGAGATCCAGGCGCGATCTGTCGATGAAGCCTTGCGGCTCGCCCTCGAACAGATGGGGCGCAGTCGCGATGAGGTCAATGTCGAAGTATTGATGGACACGAGTGATCTTGAAGATGGTGAGGCACTTGTTCGCGTAACCGCCAAAGGTCAGTCACCGGTCAAATCATCTGCTTTACCAACTGCTCCACGAGTAAGCCAAGCATCTCCGGAATCAGAACAACTGGCAAAGTCGATTGTTATTGAGTTGTTGGCCAAGATGGGGTTTGAATGTAACGTCGTCGCGGTCGATAATCCTTCGGCGATCGAAGTCGGGCGGGAAGAACCGCCGACAATTTTCATCGACATCACAGGGCGCGATCTCGGAATGCTCATCGGCAGGCGTGGGGAACATCTCGCCCAGCTGCAATACATGGTCAATGTGATCGCGAACAGGCGCTTCGAAACCTGGACGAGAGTCATTATCGACGTCGAAGGCTATCGCTCGCGGCGCGAAGAATCGTTGATCGGACTGGCACAACGGGTTGCCCGACAAGTCGCGCGCAACCGTCGTCCAATTTCGCTGGAGCCAATGCCGCCGAACGAGCGCCGTGTTGTCCATGTGGCCCTTCGTGATGATCAAAACGTCACCACACAGAGCGCCGGAGAGGCGGCGCTGCGGCGCGTCACAATTTATCCAAAACAACGATAGACCGAGGCGCGGTCACGGGCTTTCTGGGTCCACAATATTCTCGGCGGCACGATCAACTCAAACGGGGAATACAACCTTGGGTTTAACCGAGTGCTGCACACTGTGAAGACCTTTCGCCATGATACTGGTTCTCGCTAATCCTAAGAGCGTTGAAGTTGGTTGGAGAGTATGACTGCCCACCTGGCCCCCGAGTACCTGGCTGTCGGCCACATCACCATTGACTTGCTTCCAGACGGCTCACCGGTCCTCGGTGGCACGGCTCTCTATTCTGCCCTGGTCGCGGCCCGTTTCGGGTTGCGGACGGCCGTGCTAACTCGTGGCAATTTCACCAAGCACGGAGACGCTGTCACAGCCGCACTGAATCGCTACGCCGAAGAGATCGACATCATCCTTCAAAGCTCGCAGCAGCCTACTGTATTCACGAATTCAAGCGCGGCCGGCCGCCGGTCGCAGACCATCCATGCATGGGCAGGGCGAATCGATCTCACCGGCATTCCAGCACACTGGCGCGCAGCGGAGATTGTCCATATCGCTCCCGTTGCTCAAGAGGTCGATCCTCGACAGGCCGTTGGACTGAACCCCGCATTTCTCGGTGTCACACCACAAGGGTGGATGCGCCGCTGGCCACCGACACATCATGGCCCAGTTGCACTTACAGCACTCCGTCTCCCAACAGAGGTGCTGAGTCGAATTGACGCGATGGTGCTCAATGCTGAGGAACGCTCGCTTGCTCGTGACGAGGTCGAGGCCATCTCGTCTCGCGGACTGGTCGCGATCACCCGAGGATCGCAAGGAGCCCAAGTCATTGATCGTGGTCGACTCATAGAGGTTCCGTCAATTTCAGCGCGATCTGTTGATGATGCTGGTGCCGGCGACGTGTTTGCCACAGCGTTATTCATCATGCGTGCCAATCACGAGTCAACGATCTCCGCCGCTCGTACAGCAGCCGTGGCAGCAGGACTCCGCATTCAGGGCATTGGCCCGGATGCCGTCCCCACTCGCGAAGCCGTGGAGAAATACCTCAAACTTCATCCGCCGAGACAGGGCAAGCACGCCAGATCATTCTGACCAGCCATTGACCAGCCGCGAACTCGAAATCCGGAATCAAGCCGATGTATGACGACACCATTGCAGCAATCGCGACGTCCTCGGGAGAAAGCTGGGATCGGTGTCATCAGACTGAGCGGCCCTGACGCGCCGCGCATCGCCAGCAGAATATTTCGGCGCGGTGGTCGCGATCATGTGGTGGACGTCTCCGAGCTTGAGTCGCACCAGCTCTACTATGGACGGATTGTTGACCCGGAACGAGACCGCGTGGTCGATGAGGTGATGCTCGTCAGAATGGCGGCGCCTCGCACGTACACTCGCGAGGACGTGGTCGAGATCCATTGCCACGGTGGAATGATCCCGGTGAGAAGAATCTTGGAACTCGTCGTTCTAGGTGGCGCACGCCTGGCCGAGGCAGGTGAATTTACGCTGCGTGCCTTTCTCAATGGTCGCGTCGATCTATCCCAAGCTGAAGCGGTCATGGCCGTCGTCTCTTCCCGAACCTCGGAATCGCTGGAACTGGCGATCGACGAACTGCGCGGCGGGCTTACGAATCGGCTTTCTCCGGCTCGCACCACATTGATCGAAACACTGGCGTTTCTCGATGCTTCGGCGGATTTCCCCGAAGATGAGGTTCCGCAGATTGACCTGGCGACATCGTTAGCGATTGCGGAGAGTTCGCTCCGCGACGTTCTGGACGCCTCAAACCTCGGAATCCTGTTCCACGAGGGCGTTCAGATCGCAATCGTCGGTCGCCCGAACGTCGGTAAATCGAGTCTGATGAATACGCTTCTCCGATCCGAACGTGCAATCGTTACGCCCATCGCCGGCACGACGAGAGACGTTATCACCGAATCTATCAACCTGCGGGGCATCCCAGCCACACTTCTTGACACTGCGGGAATTGCCGAGACATTGGACATCGTCGAGCAGATGGGCATCGATCGGTCGCGCAAGGCGCTTGAATCGGCCGGCCTCGTCTTGTTTGTGGTGGACGGTAGCCAACCATCACAACCCGAGGACCTGGCAGTCGCAAATATCTTGGCGGAGAGGCTCGACCGAGACGGTTTGGGACGAATTGTCGTGACCATTAACAAGGTCGATCTGCCACGACAATTCGATACGGACTCGATAAGAGGTGCGCTTTCCGATGTGCCGGTGATCGAGATCTCAACCTTCAGCGGCGAGGGGATTGAGTTGCTCGAAAGGACGCTATATGAGCGAGCCGCTGCACTCGCCGGTGAAGCACGTCAACCCGCAACGGTGTCGTTGCGACAACACGACGCCGTCAAGGCGGCGCTCGACAGCGTGCGAGCTGCGCTTTCCGCGACAGATACTGGCACTCCGCTCGACCTGATTGCCATCGACGTTCGAGACGCGCTGCTTCACATCGGTGAGATCACCGGCGAACAAGTGAGTGAAAGCGTGCTGGACGAGATCTTCAGTCGCTTCTGCATCGGGAAATAGGCGCCGGGCGTGTCTCTGTCACGGCTGAACATTACTCTTACCACGAACCATGCTTGTCACCACACCGAGCGCCACGACCGCGGCGGAGACGTAAAACGCGTCGTGAAGTGCCAGTACAAATGCCTCCGTTTGGATTGCCTGTAGAGATTATTGCGCGCTCAGAATGAGCGAGCGCGTGTCAACTATCCAGGTCGGCGACGTCCGCGACGGTGGCCCCAGTAAGTCGCACAATTTCATCCGGCTGTATCCGCATCAGCAGATCGCTCCGCCCACCGCCACCAAACACGACCGTCTCGTCCAGCACCGACTGATCGACGATCACCTGGAGAGAAGAGCTGTGACCAACCGGAGGCATTCCGCCGACCGCGAATCCGGTGGCCTCCAGGACAGTTGCTGGGGAAGCAAGCTTGAGGTGACCGAGCCCGGCGACATCTGCCAGTCGTTGTCGGTTGACGCGGTGGCCACCACCAGCAACGACCAGCACGACCTCACCCCGGCGGCTTTGAAAGAGCAACGATTTCACAATCTGGGATGGGTGAACGCCGAGGGCCCGGGCCGCAGCCGGAACGGTAGACGCGTCGGCAGGAGGTTTAACGATCTCAGCGTCGCTGCCAGCATCAACTAGATACGCCCTCAGTCGATTGACCGGTTCGTATTGGGGGACCGTGGTCGAACCATCGTCGTCCAGTTTGACGGTTGACTCCTGATGCTCACCCATTGATAGAGACGATGTTCGCCGACATCGTTGTGCTCGGTGTCTGAATCGTCACCGTCTGTCCTGGGCGGTGTCCAAGAAGCGCGCGACCAACCGGCGATTCGTTCGAAATCCTACCTTCCCGGGGCTTGGCCTCGACGTGACCGACGATCGTATATGTCTCCTGAACTCCGTCGATCTCGACCGTGACAGTCGATCCGAGCCGTACGACGGCTCCGTCTGGCCCGGCTGACTGATCACTGCTGATTACGTCGACACTGCGCAACAACTGCTCGATTTCCCGAATGCGTGCCTCGATGAACCCCTGATCGTGTTTCGCCGCATCGTATCCAGCGTTTTCTCGAAGGTCACCTTCTTCGCGTGCCTGCTGAATAGCGCGCACGATCTCTGGACGGCGCCGGTTCACCAGGTCGTCTAACTCTTCGCGAAGTTTCACTAGACCTTCGGGTGTGATGGGAACGCGCTCCCGCTGCATGTGTACGCTCGTTTCTGTTTGTTGTTCAACACTATCGTCTGCACACCAGAATCGAATATATCTCCGCGTCTTGAACGAAACTGATCAGTCTCGCTTCTCACCGCGCCAAATTCTTGAATCGGACTCTCGTGCGTCAACCATAGACTCTACAACGATCCGTGATAGTCACGCAACGACGTCACGAGTGGGTCGCCCACGGGACCTCGGTTGAATATTCGCCTGACGTCTGATGACTTGGTCTGTCAGAACGTCCACCGACACCACGACGAGTTAAGTTGATACCGGCTTGGCCCGTTTAGTGCGGTATCGGTTGGTACACGGAGGGACGCGCCAACTGGCGTCATACACCAACGCGAGAGTTGTCACGAAGTCGTCAGATCAATCGTGCTGCTGTCGCGTCGCTGACACACCCAAGGGTGGATGCTTGTCTAGAGCGATCCGTTCGTCGATTAACCGTTCACGTAGAGAGGGGGCTACCAATGTATGACGATGAGAGTCAGGCCCAACTCGCCGAACTGACTGGGTCCCCAGCGAAGTACTGCGACGTTTGCGGTAGGCCGATGAAAGGGACGCACGTATTGACCAGAGGTCGTGGTGCTTCCCCATCCGTCGCCGAGCGGCTGCTCCGCGTTTGCGACGAGTGTTTCGCAGAGATCGAGGGAGGCGACATGTCGGTTACCGACGATGGGGAGGAAACACTCGGTTCGGGTATTGACGTCTAGCAGGACACCTTCTCTCGACGAAATTACGGGATCGTGCTGCGATACAGCACGATCCCGTCTCTTCATCGTTCGAGTCGCTTGACTTCAGTCAGATCTTCAGTTACGATGCGTGCATTATGAGTGAGGTAACTGGCCACCACCAACACCAAGACTGGTATTACTATTATTTTACCCCTCCGGCGCCGCTGGTGGGGCGATCGGTGTTGAACCGGTAGCCAGCTAACCAACCAGCAGCGTCGGAGGAAGCAGAGGCAAAACCTCTGCTTTTTTGTTTCCCAAAAATAGTCCGGAATCGTTCGTAGGGTTGCTTTGGAGTAAATGGAGGGAAAGTCCAATGATCGTGTCGATGCGACCGGATGCCAGTGACGAAGAAGCGGATGACGTTGTGGCCTTGCTTCGTAGTAGTGGCTACGAACTCCACCTTATTCGCGATGCAGGGCCAGTCGCTATCGGCGTCAACGGCAGACCAGTCAGCGAGAATCTGCCCTCATCACTGTGTGGCATGCCTGGCGTATCGCACGTTCACCAAGGCAAGAAGCCCTACAAACTTGCTTCTCGCGGTGTTCGACCGGAGGGCACGATCGTGCAGGTCGGGAGCGTAGAGTTCGGACGGGGTGTACCAGCGATCATCGCCGGTCCCTGCGCCGTAGAATCTCGCGATCAGGTGCTTCGCACTGCGGATCAGGTCGCGGCGTCTGGCGCAGTCATATTGCGTGGTGGAGCTTTCAAGCCCCGATCCTCGCCTTACAGTTTTCAAGGACTCGGCATTAGAGGGCTGGAGATTTTGGCCGAAGCTCGGGAGCGGACTGGGCTGCCAATCGTGACGGAAGTGCTCGAGCCAGATCAGGTTGATCTCGTCGCTCAATACACCGATATGCTACAGATCGGCAGTCGCAATATGATGAACGTGCCACTTCTCCGACGAGCAGCGGCCAGCGGCAAACCGATCCTGCTGAAGCGCGGTTTCGCGTCCACGATTGAAGAGTGGCTTCTTTCCGCCGAATACATCCTGGCCGCGGGGAATGACCAGGTTGTGCTGTGCGAGCGGGGAATCCGTAGTTTCGACGTATCGACACGATTCACCCTTGACTTGAACGCCGTTCCATTGGCGCGTGAGCTTACGCATCTTCCGATCATCGTCGACCCAAGCCATGGTACCGGTCGACGTGAACTCGTCGCACCAATGTCAATGGCATCGATCGCTGCCGGTGCTCACGGGCTTATCCTCGAAGTACATGACGATCCCAACAACGCTCTCTGCGACGGACCCCAATCGATAACAGCCGACACCCTTGCCGGGATCGTGGCACAATGCGCGGCGATCAGTTCACTTCTAGCACCGCTTCCAACGCTGGTCGCCTGACAATCCTGCGTCTGATGCGCTCCTCCTCATCCGAGATCGCCGGGGCACGCGCCCCGGCGATCTTCATGTTACTGAAGCTCAGTCGGCGCACTCAGCTGGATCGGTACGAGTCTCAGTCTCACGAATCCAATAGGCCGGTGGTCGACTCAGTCAATGTCGGAGGTGATGCGTCTACCGGTAGGTAGTAGGAGAATCCATCAGCCAAGTCGCAGATCAGGCATTCTCGTGGCAACTGCAAGACCTTCATCGCTACCCACAGATCTCCGAAAGCACCGGCTCCATTTCCAACAAGAAAGATCATCGTCTGTCCGGGTGCGAACGGCCACATGCGGAGAATCACCACTCCGACGATTGAAATCGCCAGCAATGGCGCCAGTCCGATTACCAGGTACGGTACTGGACGGACCGGCTCTCGAAACGTGGTGTAGGCAAACCCTGCGCCCACTCCGTATTTGGGTCGCGCGCCAAAGAGACGAGCCACGATTCCGTGCACGGCCTCGTGCACGGCTGGCATGATAAACGTCAAATTCGCAACCGCAATGAGCACCCCGAGAACAGTCACATGCGGCGCAATCGACAGCGTTCCACCAAATGCGCGGACGGTCGCGACAAAGATCACTGTCCAGACAGGTACCGAAAGAAGTCCAATGAAAGCCACACGGCGAATCGGAATGTGCTGTTGGTCGATCAGGGAGTAGCCGGTAACAATCGGCGGTTCATGGACAAGCTTATCAAGCATCGAAACACACGCAATAAGTCAGAACATCCGGTGGAGCGAGCAACGAGCTGCATGTCACGGTTTCCAGAATGCCTTCCGCTTCTCCTCCATCGCCTGGCGCATGTCTCTGAATAATTCATCCGGGTCGGACGTGAATGCCGCGATCCGGTCCAGCGAACTCTCTTCAAGATCTAGAGCTTCCAATCCGGCGGTAAGCAGGCGCGCGACGGCGAAGAATTGGAGGTTCCCGAGCGATCTTGACGAACTCTGGACATAGGAACCCATTATCGCCTGTGATAGCAGGTCGGCATCTTCATCAGGCAGGTCCATCTGGCGCACTTCAAAGGGAAGGAGTGCCAGATCGTAGGAAGCATCCGTTACCAGCGCATGTTCCCAGCCGACAACCGCGTGCACCTCGTCATCTGCAATGATGAGGTTCGCTGGTCGGAAATCCCCGTGGCAGAGTGAAACGGAAACGTCAGTCGGTCGATTTTCTTCAACCCACCTAATCGCGGCTTCAACGTCGCCCTGGTACCGTGCCGGACACCGGGAGGACCGTTCCTCCCACCTGGACACCCACGCATCCACCTGAGAATCGACCAGATCCTCTGGCAGTGACTCCGGATCGCCCATCCAAGGGACAACGGTACGCCAATCAACATTGTGAATCTTGGCCAAGGTCCGGGCGAACGTGAACCCGTGTGCGGAAAGCTCCCATCGCATCGATGCATCGACCATGATTTGCGACATAGATACGCCCGGCACGTGCTGATAAACAAGAATGGCGCCCACGTCGACCGTCTCTGCCAAGAGCAATCGCTGCGTTGGAATCTTCTGATCGGCGAGCACCGTTACCAGCGCCTGCTGTTCGGCGGCCACGTCCGCCGGAACGAACTTCACCAAGAGTTGCTCAATTCGCGTCAAATCACCCGTTGTCCATCGGACGCGGGCAACCTGTGGGAATCGAACGTTGTCATCAGACTGCCGAAGTTCCAGGATGGCGATCCCAGTTGCGTCGGGGAAATTACGTTCAATCGACAATCTGATAATTCGATCGAGGGAGTCAGTCACCGCTCGTCCTCCAAATTCGAGAATATGTCCCGACCATGGGGCGCAATTTTAGCTAGTCAGAAGAAAATCTTAACGTCCGCGTCTGACACTGCGACTCACGAACTCAGGGCAATTGGCATTCCCGGAGTGAGCGTTGCATCGTGTTTTTAGTCGCCAGATGAAACGATACGCTTTTTGGCGTATAGTTTCGACTGAAATCTTAGGTTAGTCTTCGGGGCGAGGAGAGTAGTACCCCTATTCCGTGTAACAGGAGAGAAACATGTTCGAAGGCTTACTTCAGCCAACGCATCTCGTGATCATTCTCGTCATCATCATGATCGTCTTCGGGGCTGGCAAGCTTCCGGAAGTCGGTGGAGGTCTCGGAAAGAGCATTACCGAGTTCCGCAAAGGTGTTCGGGAAGCATCGACCGGTGATGAGCCGGAGACCGAGCCGTCCGCCTCGCCGGCCACGCCAAAGCCGATGCAGGCGTCGTCGAATACGTGTGCTTCCTGCGGTGCGAGCCTGCCAGCGGGTGCGCATTTCTGCGCAAGCTGTGGCGCTAAGCAGGCGGCATAGCTTCGCTGACGTGCGCTTGAATTCCCGATGAAGGCATGCGAGCAGATTCGAGCACGATGAGGTATCTGAGACTTGGCCAGGTGCACATCACGTTGAATTACGGAGAGACGCTATGAGTTTCTTCGGCATGGGGCCGACAGAATTTCTCGTCATCGCGGTCATCGCGTTTATCATCTTCGGCCCCGAAAAATTCACCGAGGTCGCAGGTTCCGTGGGCAAATTCGTCCGCGAGTTTCGGTCAATGTCCGGTGGCCTGACTGGTGAATTCCAGCAAGCGGTGAACGAATTTCAGCAAGTTGGCGGGGAAATCCGACAAGTAACTGAGGAAATTCAGGATACCACTCGATCGATGCTCGAAGCCGGTGACCCGCGCTCAGCCCTACCACGGAGCATTCTGAGCCCCACCTCGACTCCGTCGTACGTCCGAAATTCAAATACGGTTGGGTCCCGCCCAAGCAAGGGCGATCCGTTAGCGGATTTCGGTTCGTTTGCGGAGGCAACCCCAACACCCGACAGATTGCCGCCGCCCACGGAGCCTGTCGAGTCGAGTTCAAGCGAGTCAGCCGCCTAGCGTATCGCCTGGCTGTTGCCACCGGCGCGATCTGTTGCGTCTCCGTCGGGCTGGATCCAGAGGCACCCACCTCATCGCGGGACACTCATAAACCGGCAAGTCGGGCGCTGAACCATCGAGTTCGCGCTCTGAAGTTGTTTTCCCCCGTTGAGAAATCCAGGTTCCTGGACGACAATGAGTCTTCGAAGTGCAGCTTCGAGATCGACACCCCCTAACGTTGGGTTCGATCGTCGGTCAGTTACATCACCAATCGGACCTTTATCACTCCCAGAAAGGCGGCTATATGGCAACCATTCAAGAGATTGAACAGCATATCGCAGGAGACGCCTGGACTTCGGACCAAACCTACCAAAACCTTCTCCGGCTGTGCGATGACTTCGGTCATCGGTTCGGCGGCAGTGACCGTGAACACCGGGCAGCAGAGTACCTTGAGCAAAAGATGAACGATTACGGTCTGCAAAACGTGGAGCGCCAGGAATTCCCGATGTATAGCTGGTCTCGCGGGAACTGCTTTCTGGCCATGACGGAGCCGGTCGAACGCAGCTTCTCGGCCATCGCAATGCCGTACACCGGTAGTGGCAATTTCGAAGGTGAGGTCATCGACGTCGGCGAAGGCGAGGAACAAGATTTCGCCCGTATCGGTGATCTCGCCCGCGGCAAAATCGTTCTGACCGACGCGGAGACGAATCGACCCGGAGAATCCAAGAGCCATCGAACCGATAAATATCAGCGCGCGATCGACGCGGGGGCCATCGCCTGCATATTCCTCAATCAGAATCCCGGCATGCTGCACATCAGTGGTGCTCTTTACGCGCAGAATCCTGGTGGCAGCGAAGCGACCGATCATGAGGCAGCGATACCAGGCATCGGCATTTCCTTCGAGGCCGGATCCGCCATTCGTCGGCTCGCATTACGCGGAACGCCACACGTCCGCATTCGCGTCGAGAACTCGACGTTTCTCTCTCATTCAGCCAATGTGGTCGGCGAGATCCCAGGTGGGGACCTCGCGAACGAGGTGATCCTCCTTGGCGGTCACTACGACGGACATGACGTCTCACAAGGGGCGAGCGATAACGCCGCTGGCGCGGTGGTTGCTGTGGAAGTCGGCAGGCTGCTGGCTCAGTTTGCCGGTCAACTGCGCCGTACGGTGCGAGTCGTCTGTTTTGGCTGCGAAGAGATCGGTCTGCTTGGGTCCTGGCACAACTCTGAATCCTACTCCTCGGGGAAGAGTGGCAAGACGCTTCGACTCATGATCAACCTCGACGGTGCCGGACGTGGACAAGGCGGACAGGAGCAGATGACAGCCACCGCGGACCCGGAGCTAGCGAGTTACTTCGCTCGCTTAGCGGCAGAGCGGAATCTGAAGCTTGATACCCGATCGGCACTCTCGGTTCATTCGGACCATTTCCCCTATTTCATGGCCGGATTCCCATCGGTCGGACTCAACAGCCGGGACGCCACCGCCGGAATGATCGGGCGCGGCTACGGCCACACTGAAGCTGACACGGTCGACAAGGTGAACCTGCGCGGGCTGCAATCAGCTTCGATGGTGGTCGCTCGAGTGGCTGCGGCAGTGGCGAACGATCCAGACTTTCCCGGAGAGCGGTTCGACCAGCAGGAGATCGAAGCACGGCTCAAGGAGAGCAAGCAGGAACGGTTCATTGAGCATCACTGGGGCCGGGCCAATCGCGTTGTCTAGCCTAAATTCTTGCTCCGAGAGCGGTCGGTCGACCGGATCCTGGAAAGAATCGGGAAGACCGTCCGCAACTTGGTCGAATATCTGTGTTTTCTCTTCTAGAAGACTACAGATTACACCAAAGACTGCTTCAGAGACGATGGAATTCGGCCATTGAAGGTCGTCTTTGCGACACCTTATCTGCCCGTGCCTCCGGATTTCGGCGGGGCTCGACGTATGTACGAACTGATTCGAGGAGTGCGACAGTCGCAGGATGTCAGCACGGTCAGCCTCGTGGGCCCGGGCGTGGATACCAAGTCGGCGGAAAGTCAAATCGGCCCGATTGTTGAAGTTCGGGTCCCGTTCACGGCGAGGACAGCTTCGACTCGTGCACGTCGAATGCTCCAACTGCGATCGCTGGCCTCGCCACGGTCATCACAGCATGGACTTTATTACAGCTCGACCTTTCAGGAGACGCTTGATCGTCAAATCGAATCGACCGGAGCGGATCTGGTGCAGTTCGAGTTCTCTCAGATGGGCTCATACAAGGTTGCGGCAGGACGACCGACCGTGCTTGACGTACACAATGTGGAACATGAGCTTCTGAGACAGATGGCCGCCACCGGGTCATCTGCACGTCGATTGTTCAATATGATTGAGTTTCGCAAGTTTCGTGGTGAAGAAATCGCAAATTGGAAGAGCGCAACCTGTTGCATTGCCACATCTGCCAACGACGCCGCAGCCGTTGCCGCGCACACCCGGAACAAAGTCCCAGTCATTCCAAACGGTGTCGATCTCGATTTCTTCCGCCCTGCTCTCGATTCTCATCCCGCGCCGGGGTCGATCGCATTCGTCGGCGCGATGCGGTATCGACCCAACGCGGAAGCCGCGATCTTCTTTGTCGAGGAGATCTTTCCACTCGTGCGACGAGCGATCCCAGAGGCCCAGTTCGCGATAGTCGGGGCCGACCCGCCCTCGAACGTCCGCGCGCTTGAAGACGTGCCTGGTGTGACGGTTACTGGCACCGTCTCTGACGTGCGCCCCTGGCTACATTCGGCTCAACTGGTCGTCGCGCCGCTTCTAAGCGGTGGCGGCACGCGGATCAAAATCCTCGAAGCCTTCGCGGCAGGACGGCCGGTCGTGGCGACAACTGTTGGCGCTGAAGGGATCGACGCTAAAGATCGACGACACTTAGTGATCGCAGATGACCCGGAAAGATTCGCGGCGAGTGTCGTTGAACTTGCGAATGACGCTCAGCTTCGCTCGCGGCTAGCAGAAAACGCCCTTGCTCTGGTACGTGACCGGTATCAGTGGAGCACCATAGCCAGTGAGTTGAATCAGCTTCACACAGAACTGCTGGAGGCAAGGTCGTCGCGCCATGTAACGGCAGGGTAGTTTGTGAAGGTTCGGGTGTGCGTTGCTCAAGAGTTCCCGTACCGTATAAGCTAACGTACCGCTACGTGCGCGATGTGGACAGTTCTGGTGGATCAGTTCCCGAATGAGGACGCGCAGGATCTCCAACCCGAAGGTCACCGGTGGAGGCGAATCATCAGCCTTCTCTGGCTTGTGGCCATCGCCTCCTTGGTTTTGGTGTTTGTAGTCGCCAAGCGTCACGAGCTCAGCGACATCGGGGACGTACTACTGGCGGCGGATCGTCGCTGGATCGCCGTTGCCGGAGTCATCGAACTCACCATACTCATCTTGATGACTAAGACCTACCAGTCGATTCTCGCCAGCCTCGGACAACGACTGCCGCTACACTCGATAATGTCGTCTTACCTCAAAGCGCTAGCCATTGGGACGGTCGTACCGTTCGGCGGACCAGCCGCGATGATCGTGTTCATTCGTTCACTCACACGACTCGGCGTACCGGCAAATGACGCGGTGTTCGCATCAACGCTCGCCAGCCTTTCTGGTTTTGCCTCGTTTCTGTTGGTCCTTCTGTCCGTGCTGGCAGCTCTGTTCATCACTGGTCAACTGCCAACGGTCGTGGTTGGAGCGACGCTAGCTCTCGCGGTCGTTTTCTTGGTGGCCGCCAGTGCCGTCATCATCCCGCTGCGGTGGAAGAGAATTCCTTCATGGATTACCCGCTATCTCCCCGAAACGGTCGGCAAGTTTCTGGAGCGGGCCCACAGTCACCACATCCACTTGAACGATCTTCGTCGGCCGTTCCTCTACTCATTCGGGGTTGACCTCTGCGGCGGAGCCATGCTCTATGCATCCCTGCTATCCGTTGGGCAGGCATCGCAGATTCTCGCTGCCTTTGCGGGCTACCAGGTGGAGATGCTCTTCAACGTGATAACCCCCCTCTTCCAGGGAATCGGGATCGCCGATCTGTCCATCACGGTCGCCCTGAGCCAGCTTGGCGTCACGCTATCGGAGGCAGCCGCCGCAACGTTGGTCTATCGGTTGTGGGATCTATGGGTCCCCCTGCTAATCGGCGCGATTCTCTATTCGGCCTCACGAGGAAACGGAGCACGATCCTCTTGAGAGCCAGGTACGATCATCCGACCGCGACTGCCGAAAGGTAATCGACACACCCATTCAACGTTGCCAGTTTAGGATAGTCGATCTCTGGAATCTCGACGCCTAGTTCTTTGTGCAGTCCGATAACAAAATTCAGGAAATCCATTGAGTCGATATCGAGCTGATCCCGCAAACTGATGGTCGGATCGATGTCGTCGGGGTCAGCTTCCGGCGCAACGCGAGACAGGGCATGCAGAATGACTGTTCTCAGTCTCTCCTGATTCATAGGTCCTCCGGCTTTTGTAGCAGTTCAGCGATACGAGCCAGAAACAGTCCACCCCGATGACCGACGCTAGCCCGGTGATCGGCGGAGAGCGTTGCGGTCACCACCGGACGGACGCCGAGCATACCGTCCTCGGCCCAGGGTCGTTCCTGGATTGCGCCGAACCCAACAAGCGCGACCTGTGGTGGGTAGATGACCCCATATACCGTTCCTACGCCCTGCTCTCCTAGGTTCGACACGGTTATGGTCGGATCGCTCAGTTCAGAACTTTTCAACTTGCCAGTTCGCGCCCGCTGCACGAGATCGAGAAGTCCGGCCATGATCTCCGGTAGACTCTGCTTGTCCACATCATGAAGCGCCGGAGCAACGAGGCCACCTTTTCGCAGCGAGATCGCGACACCAACATGGATGGCTTCACTCTGGTCGAAGCCGCCATCACGCCAGAATCCATTCATCTCCGGCACGTCACGAATGGCCAGCCCCACTGCCTTCAAAAACAGCACCGCCGGCAGCAGGCGTTCCGTCACCGGATGCTTGAGATTCTCCGTCTCGAGCCATTCCAGCGCGGATTTCAGATCGATATCGGTACCGAGATAGTAGTGAGGAATCTCCCGCTTGGAACGGGCCATTGCCGCTGCGATCGCTTCTCGCATGGCGTCCGTGCGGTCTGGCGTCGCGGCAACGGGACGTTGCTCAGCGGCTGCCCGCACATCGTCGCGCGTGATGGCGCCGCCGAGTCCCGTTCCGGCGATGTTCTCAATCGAGAGCCCAAACTCTTCAGCCAGTCGCCGTGCTGCCGGGGATATCCGAATTCGGCGCGTGGCGACCACCGGCGTAGCTTGTTGAACCGGCTCAAGCACCGAGGCTACGGTCGCTTCTTTGCGTGCCGGCACAGACACTTTCGGGATTTCGTGTGCAGCTGTTCCGGCGCCATTCAGCAGAGCCAGCGGAGTTCCAACTGGAACTTCGTCCCCTTCCGGAACGAGCAACTGGGTCACCTCGCCGCTTTCGAAGATCTCGACGTCGATAACACCTTTCTGCGTTTCAACCTCGGCGACGATGTCCCCGCGTTTGACCTGATCACCAGGTTTGATGTTCCACTTGACGACGCGTCCCGACTCCATATCGGCGCCGAGTGAAGGCATGCGAAACTCAGCCACGTTCGCCTCCCATCAACGATCGAGCCGTCTCTACTATGGTCTCAGCTTGTGGAATAGCCGCCTGTTCGAGGTGCTGTGCGTAAGGCATTGGCACTTCCGCGCTGCAGACTCGCTGGACCGGAGCATCGAGCTCGTAGAAGGCCTGTTCCATGATTCGTGCGCTAATCTCGGCCGCGAGACTCCCGCTCCTCCACCCCTCATCCACGATCACGACGTGTCGCGTCTTGACAACTGAATCGAGAATGGTGCGAGTGTCGAGCGGACGCAGTACTCGAAGGTCCACAACCTCGGCCTGAATCCCCTCTGTGTCGAGGAGTTCCGCCGCCCGAAGTGTGGCTTGAAGCGTCCCACCATAGGTGATCAGCGAGACATCATTACCCGCTCGACGCACGGCCGCTTTCTCGATATCAACCGCCCCCGCATCGATCCGAAGATCGCCGTCCATGGGATAAAGCATGACGTGCTCGAAGATAAGGACGGGATCTGGATCCTGCAGCGCCGTCCAGAGCATCCCGCGCGCGTCTTCCAGCGTCGCTGGGGCGAGCACCTTGATACCGGGAATATGCGCGTACCACCCTTCCAGACTATGAGAGTGTTGTGCCGCCAGTTGCCGTCCGGCTCCGGTTGCCATGCGGATAACGATGGGCACATTGAACTGACCGCCAGACATATGGAGGTAGGTCGCCGCGTTGTTCAAAATCTGGTCCAGCGCGAGCATGCTGAAGTTGACGGTCATCACTTCAACGATCGGACGCATGCCGCCCAACGCAGCTCCGATTCCGGCGCCGACAAAGGTCGATTCGGACAGCGGAGTATCACGAATGCGCTCCGGGCCGAAGTCGGCGAGCAATCCGTGGCTCACCGCATAGCAGCCCCCATATCGTCCGACATCCTCACCCATCAGGAAAACACGTTCATCTCGCTCCAGAGCGTCACGAATGGCCGCCCTGACCGCCTCACGGTAGGTGAGATGAATCGTCTCAACAGCTGTCGCTACCATCACCGCACCTCCGAGTAGACGAAGCGAGTCAGTTCCTCAATCGGCTCGAGATCGCCTGCGTCTGCAAATGTCACCGCGTCGTCGACAGTTGCTGCCACGCTTGTCTCGATTTCATCGACATCTGCCTGGCTCACGATTTCATCGGTCAGCAGTCGTTTGACAAACAGATCGATTGGATCTCGTTCTTTCCAGAGTTCGACCTCTGCCTTCTCGCGATATAACTCCGGGTCGTACATCGAATGTGCCCGGAAGCGATAGGTTCTGAACTCGATGAAATACGGTCCGTCGCCGTTCCGGATCGCGTTCAAACCTCGGTTCATGGCACGTTCGACCTCCAGCACGTCCATGCCGTCGACCGATTCAGCCGCGATCTTGTAGCTCTTGGCCCTCAGGTACAACTCGGTTTCGACCTGCGAGCGATCGAGTGCGGTACCCATGGCGTAAAGGTTGTTCTCACAGGCGAAGAGAACCGGAAGGTTCCAGAGAGAGGCGAGGTTCATCGATTCGTGAAACTCACCTTCAGCGACGGCGCCATCGCCGAAAAAGCAGGCGGTCACAGACGTGCGCGTGGCAAGTTTGTCTGCCAGCGCCAAGCCAACGGCGACCGGTATGCCTCCGCCGACGATCGCGTTCCCACCGAAAAACCTCGTATCGGCATCGAAGATATGCATCGAACCACCGCGTCCGCGACTGCATCCCTCGACCTTACCGAACATCTCGGCCATGATCGCGCGAGGAGAGACTCCTCGTGCCAGCGCGTGACCGTGTTCACGATACGTCGCGACGATCGCGTCCTCAGGCCGCAGCAACGGAATCGCTCCCGCGGCGATAGCCTCCTCGCCAATGCAAAGATGCAGAAAGCCGCGAATCCTACTCGCGCTGTAGACCTCAGCGCATTTCTCTTCGAATCGCCTGACTAGCACCATTCTTCCGAGAAGCTCCAGTGCGTGGTCACGCAGTAACGTTGGGCGAATCACGGTTTCCTGAAGGCTCATGATGACTGCTCCGTTCCCGCCGGCTCCGGACCGCGAAGCTCGCTCTCGAGGGTCGAAAGATCTCCCTCGGGAAGTCCAAGCTCACGGGCTTTGAGCAGACGGCGCATGATCTTTCCACTCCGCGTTCTCGGTAAATCGACCGCGAAGTCAATCTCCTTTGGTGCCACCACGGCACCGAGTCGTTTGCGCGCGAACGCCTGAATATCGAGTCTCAGGTCTTCAGAGGGCACCCAGCCAGGGGCGAGCAGCACGAAGGCTTTCACGATCTCGCCGGCTACGGGATCCGGTTTGCCGATGACGCCGGCCTCCGCGATTGCATCGTGTTCCATCAAACAACTCTCGACCTCGAACGGCCCGATCAGGTGACCGGACGACTTGATAATGTCGTCGGCACGTCCGACGAACCAGTAGTAACCATCCTGATCACGGCGGGCCAGATCACCGGTGAGATACCAGCCATCGGCGAAGCACTTGTTGTACCGCGCTTCTTCGTGCAGATATCCCCGGAACATCGAGGGCCAGCCAGGCTTTAGCGCGAGTTCTCCTTCGGTATCTGTCTCGGTCACCTCGAACACATCCCCGCCCTCAGTTCGGTGGACAATACCCGCTGCGATTCCTGGCAGCGGTCGACCCATCGAGCCTGGTCGGATGTCCATCGAACGGAAGTTGGCGATCATAATCCCGCCGGTCTCGGTCTGCCACCAGTTGTCGTGGATGGGAAGATCGAACACTTCCTGGCCCCAGACAACGCCTTCCGGGTTGAGTGGCTCTCCCACGCTGGCGATGAAGCGAAGACTATTCAGGTCAAACCGATGAGGCAGGTCCGGCCCGATACGCATGAGCATGCGTACTGCTGTCGGCGCGGTATACCAGATCGTGACGTGCTGCTCCTGAAGAATCCGATACCAGCGTTCAGCGTCAAATTCGGCTTCGTCAACGATGCTCGTGATGCCGTGCGTGAGTGGCGCGATAATGCCGTAGGACGTACCAGTCACCCAGCCAGGATCGGCTGTGCACCAGAAGACGTCGTCCGGGTGGAAGTCGAGCGCGTATTTTCCGGTAATGTAGTGAGCGACAACGGCCCGATGCACGTGAACCGCTCCCTTGGGCATGCCGGTCGTGCCACTCGTAAAGTGGAGCAGGGCCATGTCCTCGGGATCGGTCGGCGGGATCACGAACTCGTCACTCGCGTCGCTCATATGAGCGTCGAAGCTGTCGGTTCCGGGTACCGGATGATCCTCGTCAGTCGGCCCGACTAACAGGACGTGTTCGAGCAATGGAAGTGTCTCGCGAATTGGTGCCACCTTTCTCTTGTACAAGAGGGGGGTGGTGACCAGCACTTTACCTTCGCCCCGGCTCAGTCTTTGTTGCACCGGTTCCGGACCGAAGGCCGAGAAGAGTGGGCAAAAGACGGCACCGAATTTAAGCGTGCCGAGGGCAGTCAGATAGAGTTCCGGTATTCGACCCAGTAGCGTGAAGACGCGGTCGCCTTTGCTGACGCCCAGCGAATTGAGCAGGTTGGCAAAGCGGTTTGTTTGATCTCGAAGCTCGGCGTACGTAAAGTCCCGAGTCTCCCCATTTCGACCCAGCCAGCGAATCGCCAGATGTCCGGCCAGATTGCCGGCGGCATGGCGGTCGACAGCCTCGAAGGCGATGTTCAAACCCCGGCCATCGGGCAGTCCGTCGAGTTCGTGCATCGCATCATCCCAACAGAAAGAGGACCGGGCATCGTCGTAGTCGGTCAAATTTGGTTCGACATCCCAGGTTCGCGGTTTCTCGATCGTCTTCCAGGTTGTGAGTTCAGCGCTCCAAGGTCATGTCCGCCTCCAAGTCGTTTGCACCGAGCCACCGGGCCACTTGCGCGAGATCAAGCTGCTGATCCCGCCTTCAACCGCAAGGGACGCCACAAATTCAGCATCTGGAGTGTGCACATCAAAGATGCGCCAGTTGTCATCGGCAACATCGTTGTGCTTGTCAACGATCTGAACCGCTCCAGCGGTTTGTGATTCAACGATTTCGAGATCGCGCATCGGATGGACGAGCCCCATGCCACGCCCTTTGAGATACGCCTCCTTGCGAACCCAGGTGCGCGCGAAGCTTTTTCGTCGATCAGGTTCCGAAAATTTGAGCCAGGCGCGGTACGCGTCTTCGGAAAAAGTCCAGGGTGCGAGGTCGATCATGAGTTTGTCGTCGCGCTGTCGCTGAATATCAATGCCGACCGGCTTCCGCCAGGACACGGCGAAGGCTGCCAGGTCTGCCGAGTGCGACAGGTTGAATCGAACCGGGCTGAGATTCCCGAGCTTTGGTTTTCCCATGGCGCCATAGGTGATCGGTACCGCAAGAGCCTGAACTCCGAGATAGCCGGAAAGGATCGAGCGGAGTGACACCCGGCCGGTTATCCATCGATCCCGCGCGCGGGCGCTCTTCATCTTGGCGGCGCGACAAAGCTCGTCGTGCGACAACAGGTGGTCTTGGAGACCAAGCTGGGATTGGGTCTGATTCAGGTCGGCCCACCAGATGGTGATTTCCTCGCGCCTTTTCTGGTTGGCTGCCACGGATTCCCAGTTCGGCATGTGTAGCTCGATTCTGGGTGTTGGTACGGCTTGCCGAAAAGCTCCCGGTTGCGTCAACCAGACGTATTCCGCATGTTTCAGCGTATGGGGATACGTCTCAGCTTCTAGCAAACCCTGAATCGAGCGACACCGGCAACAAAACTAGGGGGCTAAGTGCGACAGCGACGTGTCAAGTTGTGAAGGACCGACTCGAGGCTAACGAAAGTCGTGCGAAGTGGGGGACAGCTCGCGCAGCGACCGCCGTTCCTGGATCTTTGCCGGTGGGTGCAGCGGGCGACTGCCAATAATGAAATCGCGTGCCGGTGCATTGACGAAGGCCTGACGAGCCATTTCAAGCGTATGCAGTCGGGCGGCAATGACATTGATCGTCCCGTGACGGCTCTGCAACCTTCCCTCGACTACCAGGAACGGCTCAGAACGCACCAGCAGCCGCTGCTCCTCATACAGAGCCGGGAAAACGATGACGTTGACCAAACCTCGTTCGTCCTCCAGCAGCAAGAAGGTAATTCCTTTGGCCGTGCCGGGTCGCTGGCGACAGACGACCAACCCGGCGATCCGGATCTCGGCGCCGTCCCGCAGCGTTTCAAGTTCTTCGGTGGTAACGATTTCCTCAGGCAAATGCGGCCGGAGCAACCCGAGCGGGTGATAGTGGGGTGAGAGCTTGAGCGTGTGGTAATCGGCCGCCATCTGCTCCCAGGGGCTCATCGGTGGAAGATTGACCATGTCCTGTTCGACTGGCAGTGCCAGCGAGAGCTGGCTCGCGGCCTCTTCGGCCTTTCCTCGTCGTCGCGCCGGGATGAAAAGCCCAAGCTGCCAGAGCGCCTCGCGTCGTCCCAAGCCGAAACAATCAAAAGCGCCCACGACGCAGAGGTTCTCGGCCGATTCACCGGGTACCCGCGTCAGCGGGTGCGGCAGGCGTCGGACGAAGTCGGATAGCGAACGAAAATCGCCATGCTGCTCCCGCTCCTGCTGAATGGCCAGGGCGACATCTTCTCCCAGGCCATCGACGAAGGCGAGGCCGATCCGCACCGCGTTCCCTTCGACGGTGCACCGAGCGTTGCTCCGGTTGATATCGGGCGGCAGCACGCGCACACCATGGCGCTTGGCGTCGTTTGTCAGCACGTGCGGCGGGTAGAAGCCCATCGGCTGGTTGTTGAAGAGGGCGCACGCGAATTCGGCGGGGTGATACTGCTTGAGCCAGGCCGACTGGTAGGCGAGCACGGCGAACGCAGCCGAATGGCTCTTGGGAAAGCCGTATTCGGCAAAACCGAGCAGCTTGCGGAAGACCTCTTTGGCCACTGGCAGCGACACACCTCGCTCCAACGCACCCTCACGAAATCGGGTCCAGAAAAAGGCCATTGCCTCGTGCGAGCGTTTGCGGCTCATAGCACGGCGCAGTCCTTCGGCCTGACCGGCCGAGAAGCCGGCCAGCGCCATCGATACCTCCAGCACCTGCTCTTGATACAGGATCACACCGAGCGTCTCCCGTAGGATCGGCTCGAGCGAGGGATGGTCGTAGCTTGGGCGGAAGTTCCGGTAGCGGAGTGAGCGCGCCCGGCTCTGAACGTAGCTGGTCACCGCGCCCCCGACGATTGGACCCGGCCGGATGATCGCCACCTGGATCACCAGATCCTCCAGATTGCGGGGCAGCGTTCGCGGCAGCATCTGGATCTGCGCCCGGCTCTCGATCTGGAAAACGCCGATCGTATCACCGGCGCAGATCATGTCGTAGACGGCCGAGTCGTTGAAATCAATCCGGCTAAGATCGACCGGCTCCTTCCCTGAGGTGACAATCAACTCCAGATTCTCCTCGACGAGCGAGAGCATGCCGAGCGCCAGGAAGTCGATCTTGATAAAGCGGGCGTCATCACAGGAATCCTTGTCCCAGTGACAGATGTAGCGTCCCTCCATCGAGGCCGGCTGCACCGGCACGAGCTCAACCAGTGGCTCGGACGAGACGATCATCCCACCAACGTGCTGCGTGACGTGCCGCGGGAAGCGAGCAAGCTCGGCCGCCAGCTCGACCAGATGGGTCCAGGGTGGCGAATCGCGCCGCGTGACGTAGGCCGGTATACGACCAAGCTCCTCGTAGAGATCGCGAGCCGATCGCGAGCCACTCAGTTTGGCGATCTGGTCGAGGTCGGTCAGCGGCACGCCGAGCGTCTTACCGACATCGCGCACCGCACTCCGCAGCTTGTAGGTAGCAAAGGCACAGACCAGCGCCGCGCGATCGGGTCCGTAGGCTTCGTAGACCCGTTCGATCAAGCGCTCGCGGATGTCGCGAGGGAAGTCGAGGTCGATATCGGGCACTGAAGACATCTCATCGTTGAGGAAACGGCCGAGAAAGAGTCCGTGCGCCAGTGGATCGACGTGGGAAAGACCAATCAGATAGCAGACAATTGAGCTAACCGATGAGCCGCGCCCACGGCCGGGCGGAAGGTTTCCGGCAGCGCGTACCGTTCCAACGCCTCGTACCTCCTTGGCCACCTCGCGCGCCAGCAGAAGTAAATCGCGATAGAGCAGGAAGAAGCCGGCCAGCTTGTGCTGGGCGATCAGCGCCAACTCCTGATTGAGGCGAGCTTCCGCCTCGGCCCGATTTTCGGCATAGCGTTCGTTGAGGGCCCCACGACAGACACGTGCCAGCACGTCGTCCGGCGTCTCGTTCGGCTCAGTCGGGTAATCGGGGAAGTGATAGGCCAGATCGCGCGTGAGATCGAAGGACTCGCAACGCTCGGCGATCTCCAGCGTGGTCGTGAGAGCGGCCGGATAGCGGCTAAAGAGCTCGGCCATCTCCGCGGGGGAGCGCAGGTAGAACTCGGAGTTCGGCCGTCGCTCGCGATGCGATCCATCCAACGTCGTGTGGCTGTGAATCGAGACCAGCACGTCCTGCAACCGGTGGCGCGCGCGGTCGTGGTAGTGGACATTCCCGGTCGCGGCGTAACGCAGGTTGAGATGCTCGGCTAGCTGCACCAGTAGCTCGATACGCCGGGTGTCACCATAGACCAGATTCTGCTGCAACTCGACGACGACGTTGCGCGGCCCGAACCAGTCGCTATAGCGACGCAGCAGATCCTCGGCCTCGTGCAATCGCCCAGCATCGATCAGCCGCGACAGATCGCTCTGGCGGCAACCGGTTAGCAAGATTAGTCCGTCAGCATGTTGTGGGAGTAGATCGGGATTGAGTCGTGGTGGGGGGAGGATGCGGCCGTGGCGTTCGCCACTGTGGTACGCGGCAGTAATCAGACGGGAGAGATTCCCGTAGCCGGCCGAGGTCTCGGCGAGGAAAGTCAAATGTGACTCATTGTCAAGTGTGAGTTCAGCACCGGTGATCGGCTGGATATCGGCCGCGTGCGCGGCCTGGGCAAACTCCATCGCGCCGTAGAGACCATCGTGGTCGGTGCTCGCCAGGGCTGTGTAGCCGAGATCAACTGCTCTGGCGATCATTTCCTCCGGCAGCGACGCGCCATCGAGAAACGAGTAGGCGGTATGGAGATGAAGCTCCACATAGCTGGCCATAGGCATATCCATGTGTCGAGCAGTCATGGCAGACTACACGAACGAAGCCTGCCGGGAGACTGCATGAGTCCGAATTCCGGTGTATGTGTTGAATGGGGTGTCAATGAGCAACGACGTATCGATCCGGCTAGAGCGTTCCGGTGACGAAGCGGCAATCTATGAGGTCAACCGATTGGCATTCAACGGCGAAGGTGAGCCCAAGCTGGTCGATGCCATTCGCGCCTCAGACGGATTCATTCCCGATCTCTCGCTGGTGGCCGAGCAGGACGGCCAGATCGTCGGTCACGTCCTCTTCAGCCGGGCCGCCATCCGCACTGAGAGCCGGGACATCCCGGTGCTGGTGCTGGCACCGATCGCGGTCGTGCCGGAGCTCCAGAACCAGGGGATCGGTTCAAAGCTGATCCAGGCGGGGCTGGAGCGCGCGCGGGAATTGGACGAAAAGATCGTCCTTCTCGTTGGACATCCCTGGTACTATCCCCGCTTCGGGTTCAAGCCGGCTCGCCCGCTCGGGATCGACTACCCGACCCCCATCCGCGAGGAGGTCTTTATGGTGCTAGAACTCACCCCTGGCGCACTCGAGGGCATCCGTGGAACAGTCGCATTCCCACCTACATTCGATGAGGTGTGAAGACGAGGGCCAGAGCGCCCAAAATCAATCGTTTAACGTAGTGGCGGGCGCTCTGCCCGCCTGTGTGGGGCGTCCGGAATCTTCCTCGATTCATGCTAGTCGTTGATCGCGACCTCACGATTCCCATTGTCAATCGGTGCCGATCGAGAGACCCACATTCACTCGACGACGGCGGGCACAGGTCCCGCCGCTACATTGCCTGGCAAATGAGAGTCAACAGCACAACCAACGAACGTACGTCGCGTCTATCAACTAGTGCCGATCGAGAGGCTCACGTTCACTCGACGACGGCGGGCACAGGTCCCGCCGCTACATTGCCTGGCAAGCGAGAGTCAACAGCACAACCAACGAACGTACGTCGCGCTATCAATACGAACACATGTTCTTATCGAGAGTGCGACATGGTCTGCTCAATTGGCAGTCCAGAAGGCGGGGTCGGGGTTGAGAATTGGCTCCCCGCCGATACCCGACTACCGACCACCGCTAGCACCACCAGCACCAATACGATTCCAACAATCTCGATCATCCGAATCCGCCAGGCCATCTGAACAACTCCGTTCACTTCACGCCACACTTCATCGTGCGCTTCAACAAAGACGACGATGCCAGGCGATTTGTTCCCCTCGGACGCGGGATCGAGCCACGATCGGGTATGCTCAAACGCGGTACCTGCAATCAGGCGAAGAGGGAAGGGACGACCATGCCACTATCAAACACCGCACTCAATGGCCCGGAATCGGGAAACGCCGCCTACATCTGCGTGACCTGCGGGACTCAGTTCCCACCCAGTGCCAATCCACCTGCTGGCTGCCCGATCTGTCAGGACGACCGGCAATACGTAAACCCAAACGGACAACAGTGGACGACGCTCGCCCAAATGCGCGGCCACTACCACAACAACTTCTATCCGGTAGAACCGGGCGTCACTGGCATCATCACCGAGCCAGGCTTCGCCATCGGCCAGCGTGCCTTTCTCATTGAGACTGGCCGGGGAAACATGCTGTGGGAGACACTCACCTATCTGGATGAGACAACCGTCGCCGAAATCGAACGACACGGCGGCATCGAGGTCATCTCGCTCTCACACCCACACTACTACTCAACCATGAACGAGTGGAGCCATGCACTCGGCAATGTGCCAATCCACCTGCCAGAAGCGGACAAGCGCTACGTCATGCACACCGGACCGAACATCAATTTCTGGGACGGCGACACTCTCGAGATACTACCGGGACTGACCGTCATCCGCTGCGCCGGACACTTCCCAGGTGCGGCCGTACTCCACTGGGCCGATGGCGCCGGGGGCAAGGGCGTCCTCTTCTCCGGCGACACCATCCAGGTGATCGCGGATCGCAACTGGGCCAGCTTTATGTACAGCTATCCAAACTCGATTCCGCTCGATCCCGGTTCGGTACAACACATCATTGATGTCCTCGAGCCCTTCGACTATGAGCACGTCTACGGTGCCTTCGGCCGCAACATCATGAACGACGCTAAGGCGAAGGTACGCCGGTCGGCTGAGCGTTACATCCGCCACATCCAGAATCCAACGACGAACGCGGAGTAGCACGCCCGCGCTAGTTCGACTCGAACGCACGGCACGCAGCCAGCAGCGAACCGGCAGTCTGACCCGGAGCCGGGACCGCCAGCACTGTCAGCACGCGCTGTCCAGCTGGACGGTCGATCTCAATTGAGGGTGCGTTGGGATAGTAGGAGCGGATCAGCGGCAGCAAATTGCGGTCCCACTCATGGACCATGATGACGAGCGAGTGACCGCCGGTCTGCACGGGCAGACCGATTCTCGGGTCCTTCAGATCACGCCGATCGACTTCTGGTGCAAGAAAGCGGCTCGACCCGAAATTGGCAATCTCCCTGGGGCTCCCGACGACCAGCGCAATCGTCCCCGCAGGCAGACCCTCCATGCAGCGGGCCTGAGCGGTCAGATCCGGTTTAAGATGCGCGGTAACGCCTGGCTCGAAGTAGCGAATCGTTGTCGGCAAGCCAGAGACGAGCGGCACCACCAGCACGACGAGCGCCGCCCAGCGCGCGATCTGCCTTGGCAGCCTGCGCCACACAAACCGGCTCATCTCGTCGATCGCCACGGCAGCCGCGATGATCGCAGGCACCAGCGGGTGGATCAGACGGTGCGCCTGCCCAGCAGTGTCCGTTACGATGCTTGCAAAGATGATCGGAATGATGAACCAGATCAGAATCAGTCGCGCGCGCATATCGCGCGGGTGCAACACAAATATGAGTAGTCCGGCCAGAGCAAACAGCGACAAGATTGCGCCGAGCAACGGCGCATTCATAAACGTGTAGAAGGCCGCTCCGTAGGCGGGATCGGGCCGGGAATAGAAAGCTTCAAAGGTCCGCTGTGTTTGTCCCCAGAGAATCCCGGCCTTGTTCGACGGCACCGTATGAAACAGATTTGCCAAATCCTGCCAGTGGTGCCAGATCCCCCGCTCCGCCATGTGACCCGTGAACTCTTCTGGATTACCCACAACATGCATGATCAATGGCGATAGTGCCAGCAACCCGCCGACGCCAGTGACCATCGTCCCACGGAGCCATTGTCGCCAGGCTGATCGTTCAAATACAAATTGCCCGAGCAGCACCAACACAAGGATTGGTGCGATCAACCGCGCTCCGAAGTGGAAATAGAATCCAAGCCCGCCGGCCATGCCCGCCAGCAAATACCAGCGATCGGCTCGACGAGAGATGCCGCGTGCCAGAAGCCAAAGGCTAAGCGAAGCGAAGAGTGGTACCTCGATTACGTTGAGTGCCAGTCGACTGAAGTGGATATGTACCGTCGCGGTCGCCAGCAAGAAGGTGGCGATCGCCGCCGGTCGTCGTCCGAATAAGTCTCGCGTCTGGAAGTACAGAATCGGAATAGTCGCAAGACCGGCCAGTGCCGACGGAAGTCGAATCGCTTCCATGGTCGAGCCAAGTGCAGCCACAAAGGGAGCGACGACGAAGAGATACATCGCCGGGTCACCAAGAAACGCGACACCGAACGGTGCTGGACCGTGGTGATTGGCCACTGCCGCAGCGATAGTGCCGAACTCGCCTTCGTCCCCGTGAATTCCACTCGGCAGGCTTTCAAGGAAGGGCAAGCGTAACGCGCCAGCCAAAATCACGAGACCTGCGACAAGTGCGATCTCAGGAAGGTATTTCGGGAGGCCGTCTCGCCACTCACGCCACCGGCGTGCAGAGACGAATGGCAAGGCGCACAGCCCTACCGAAGCAAACAAGCTTATGAGCCAGGGGGTCGCGACAGGCCAGAATAAGTTGGTCCGTCTCACGAGGTAGATGGCAAGAACCTGGCCTGCGAAGGTCAATCCAAGCAGAAATGTCCGCATCCCGGGCCGGCGATTCGCCCGGGCCGTCTCTATTGCCAATTCACCCTGGGTGTCTCGCAGCTACGGCGAGCTGCGGATCTACTCTTCGAACAAGCACGCACCTGACACGGTTTGCCAGGATCAGATCACGAATTGTCGAAAGAAAACTGGAGTGCACCGAGTCGGCACGTCCGCAGACGGCCAAATCAAAATCCATGACGGTTACACTGATGTCTTCGAGAACATGGCAACGTCCGAAGGAACGAGTACTCCTGCAAACCTAATGACAATGATACGCAATTATCGACTTCCGTCCGCCCGCACAACCTTCAGGCGCGAAGGCCAGCAAGTTCAACGGCATTGGGTAGATTATCCGCCTGCAGTGGGGGAGAAAACGAGGTCCGATGAGAGTAGGTTCGATACTGGGACCTTGAGAAGATCGACTACTCAGCGTCGAAGTAGTCCATATCGACACGCTTGACCGAATAGCGTGTCACTTCCGTCACACCGACCCCGTACTCGATCATCAGGTCGGCGAGTTGTTCACCATCGATCAAAACAATCCGCATCCCGAGGTTCCGCACGTAGTTTCGCGCATCGTCGGAGAACCGTGAGGTCGTGATCAGAATGCCTTTGCTCGCATGAAAGCCAGCGAGGCTGCCGGCAAACGCCTGCACCACCGGCCGCCCGACCGGGCTCTCCCAGCGTTTGGCCTGAAGCAGCACGGTGTCGAGACCCAACCTGTCCTCTTTGATGATCCCGTCAATGCCCTGATCGCCGGAACGGCCGACCGCCTGTCCTGCGTCACGCCGCGAGCCACCATACCCCATCGCAACCAGCAAATCGACGACTGTTTGTTCGAAGAAGCTTGGCGGAGCCGCTTTGACCCGCATCAGAATATCCTGAGCAAGGTCTTGCTTCAGGCGCAAATAGGTTGATTCGAGTTCTTCTTCAGGAGTCTGGTCGTTCACCGCGTCATTGAGTGTTGGCGAGGAGGTCTCAACTCGAAGGTGGCTGCTTGCTCGATCTGGAGGCAACGAATTCAGGAAACTGCATCAAGAACGGGACGTCAATGTGGTCTGGTTTCCGGCTAAGCACCTCACGGCCACGGTCTGTCAGTTGGAATCGACTGCGTCCCGGATAATCAAAGAGACAGGCCTGCTTAAGGTACGTTCGGGCCCACGCCACCCGATTATCGAAACGACGCTGCGTCCCGCTGGGCAGCATCTCGCGCCGATCCTCCTCACTCAGGTCAAAGTGCTCGGCCAGACGCTCGACCGCTTCGGCACCACGTGCTCCTGTCCGTCTGACGCAAGTTCCAGCAACGGAACATGACGGACTGAAAATCCGGAACGGCCATTTGGCGAACTCCTGACTGAATCGAGCAGTTGACTGGACGGAAGCGTCGTCTACTCACAACGCGTTCTTCCTCGTTTATAGCAGACGGTCGATGGATTTGACGTCGCTAATCTCGCTAGATCTCCTATGGCGATCCAAAACGGGCGCCGATGCTATCATTTGGAGCCGTGGCGTCAGGTTGGTCAGCCAGGTCAACCAGTCGGCAGTGGCGGGCTCCGTCTAACTTTCCGGTTTGAGTCGAAATGGCGAACAATCGGACTTCAAGAACAGGCGTCGCCAGACTGTTTCCTTTGACGAATTGCTCACTGGGGCTTTGATTGGATTCAATCTCACAGGCATCGGACTGGACCTCACACATTCAG
Organism: uncultured Chloroflexia bacterium; assembly: GCA_963739715.1. Lineage (GTDB taxonomy): Bacteria > Chloroflexota > Chloroflexia > Thermomicrobiales > Thermomicrobiaceae > CALAGB01. The sequence goes on from CAVUBN010000013.1 coordinate 214,562, forward strand.
GTCGAGGACAGCGCTGCCGTCACCGATGGCGACCGCAGTCTACGGCAACCGCGGCGACTGAGCGTCGAGCAACTTGCGTACGGCTTGATTTTCCTAGCTGCGATGCTGACTCGCTTTTGGGATCTCGGCTCGCGTGCGCTACACCACGACGAAGCACAGCACGCCTATTTCTCCTGGATCTACGCCATCGGAGGCGGCTATGTCCACGATCCTCTCCTCCATGGGCCGTTCCTTTTTCACGCCAACGCGCTGATCTCGCTCCTCTTTGGCGCGACCGACGCGACGTCGCGATTCATGCCCGCGGCGACCGGTGTCGCAATCGTCATGCTGCCTTGGTTCCTGCGAGGATCAAGGGTTCTCGGGAGATGGGGAGCGCTGGCTGCCAGCGTCCTGATGCTCTTGTCACCGTCCATCCTCTACTACAGCCGCTTCATCCGGCACGATGTGTACACCCTGTTTGGCACGCTGCTCCTTTTCGTTGCTATCGCACGTTATGTCGAAGCGCCCCAGGCACGATGGGCACTGATCGGAGCAGCCTCCGTCGGATTCCTGCTGACGACCAAAGAGGTGTGCTTCATTGTTTTCTTCATCTTCGGCGTCTTTTTGATCGTCGCAGCAATCTGGCGAATCGCCCCAATTCTGCTGGCAGTCGGTGCGGCCGCCGGCGCCGGCTTCCTCGTGATTGCCAAAGCGCTGGCGGCATTGGGCGCTCCGCCTTTGCCGAGCATTCCCTGGTCCAACCCGACCGGCGCACAAATACGAACCTTCACCTTCCAGCTTCTGGTTCATCCGCTCGTTATCTCCGCAATCGGCGTCGGATTACTTACCCTGGTCGTTTCGATTTGGTTATTGAATCGACGGCGGGAAATTGGCGCAGGCTGGATTGACGGGCTGATGGGCGAAGCTCCAGCCGGTTCGACCTCGGCGGCATTGCGGGAACTGCTCTCTGATCGCCACCTCCTATTCGCCAGCATCGGCGCCGCGGTGGCAATCTATACGGTCCTCTACACGAGCCTGTTTACCAATCCGATCGGCCTCGCGACCGGAAGCGTCGGAGCGCTCGGCTACTGGCTCGGCCAGCAGAACGTACAGCGCGGTCAAGAGCCCTGGTTCTACTATCTCCTCATGCTGCCACAATACGAGTTTGTCGGCGTTGTCTTGTTCCCGATCGGGCTGATGGTTCTGTGCAAAGACACGCTAATCGGATGGCGGCGCCGGATTCCGTTCGATCACCGGTGGTGGATGCGCGCCTTCATCGCCTTCTGGGCAGTCATGATGTTCGCCGTGCTCTCATGGGCAGGCGAGAAGATGCCATGGCTTACTGTTCACATCGCCTTGCCACTTATTTTGTTGAGCGCAATGTTGGTCGGCGATGCGATTGGCTGGCTGGAACAGAGATGTCAGAAATGGCGTCCCGCGCTTCGTCACGATCTACTGCTCTTCGGAGGACTACTGATAGCCATCGGCGCGGTCGGCTTCTCATTGTTCTCCTGGATGTCGGACGGCGCGATCACGGGTACAGGGAACGCGATGGCGCGTCAAATTCGGCCAGAAGCAGCGGCCCACTGGTGGATTCTACTGGGACTCCCGGTGGTCGTCTTCGTCGTGGTCATCACTCTCGGTACGATCAGATTCGGCGGACGGGGTGCGATGACTGGCACGCTTGTCGCGTCTGTTGTTGTACTAATCCTGTTCCAGATCCACGCCGAATGGCGAATGACGTATCGCCAAGGTGATGTGCCGAAGGACATGCTAATCTACGTCCAGACCAGTCCTTATGTGCCGCGGCTCACGCAGGATCTGACTCAGTTTTCCCTTCAGCAGACCGGTGATATGTCTCTCAACGTCTGGTTTGATGCGGTCACATCCTGGCCGTTCAACTGGTATTTGCGAGATTTTCCGCAGCGGCACTACTTTGGCAGTGACCTTCCGGCAACCGTTGACGCACCGATCGTGCTGATCGGTTCTGACTCGGTTAACGCGGGGATCACCGCCAAGCTCAAAGACAACTACACCATGCAGGAGTACCCGATGCGCTGGTGGTTCCCGGAGGAGCAGACCTATCGTCGTTTTGCGTACGCACCGGACATCATCTCGGAGGCAAGACAAAACTACCAGGATAGCCGCAAGCCGCCATTTAGCATCGGTGACGTGGCGATAAGCGTGGTTCACACACTGGAATCGCTGAGATCACCTCAGGAGCAGGCCAAGCTCTTCAGGCTGGTCGCGTTTCGAGAGCTACCATCACCGGTACAATCGACCAATTTTCGGGTGTACATCAGAAACGATCTGGTGCCGCAGTTCGACGCTGTCCGCTACCGCGGTGGGGGATGACGAACAGACAGGTCCTGCCGGCCGCTGATCTGCGATGTCGGATTGAATCCGGGCAACGTTCACGTCGAGTTTACCGATTCATCGCTCGTTTGTGGCGGACTGGCGACGCTGGCGGGCAGAGCGCCTGCCACGACATTGCCCACTGCGGCAAATCCTGAAGGGCACCCCACGGTCAACAGATGTAGTGGCGGGGCCTGTACCCGCCTTCGTTGCCCAACCGGCCGGACGGGCGGGCAGCAAACCTAAATCCATGGCGGGCACAGGTCCCGCCACTACCATAATGGTGAGTCAGTCTCAGCCCGGCACGTCTGCCGGTGTCGCTACATCGTTGGGTGCAGACCGGCACCGTAGGCGGGCAGAGCGCCCGACACGACGATACCCACTGCGGCAAATCCTGAAGGGCACCCCACGGTCAACAGATGTAGTGGCGGGGCCTGTACCCGCCTTCGTTGCCCAACCGGCGGCACGGGCGGGCAGCAAACCTAAATCCATGGCGGGCACAGGTCCCGCCACTAAAATGATTTCGGTTCGGCCGCGGCATCGGTGATTGCGAGCGGGTGCCACCGGCGGGCACAGGTCCCGCCACGACGCTTAGCCCAGCACATCCGCCAAGGTTGAGACGGCAACATCGGCCTGCTCTTTGGTCAGGATCAGGGGTGGCAGCAGCCGAATGACCAGGCTTCCAGCCATCAATGCCAGCACGCCCCGCTCCTGCAATCCGCGCAGCACCGGAGTTGCGCGCATCTTCAGTTCGACGCCGATCATCATCCCCTTGCCGCGCACTTCGCGAATCTTGGAGTGATTCAGGCCGCGGATCTGATCGACCAGGTAAGCACCCATCTCGGCGCTCTGGTCAAGGAGATTCTCGTGCTCCAGTGTTCGCAACGTCGCCAGCGCCGCGGCGCAGGCCAGCGGGTTGCCGCCGAAGGTCGTGCCGTGAACACCACCCGAGAGCGACTCCGCGATTTGGGCCGACATCAGAGTCGCACCGATTGGCACGCCGTTGCCAAGCCCCTTTGAGGTAACCAGCAAATCGGGAACAACGCCCACATGCTGGCACGCGAAGTAGGCTCCCGTGCGGAAACTCGTCTGCACCTCGTCCAGAATGAGCAGCGCGCCCTTTGCCGACACAATCTCGCGAACGGTCTGCAGGTACTCATCCGAAGGTATATAGACTCCGCCCTCACCTTGTATGGGCTCCAGCACGACCGCTGCTGTCTGGTCGTCAATGGCGTCGGCCAGACTGGGGGCGTCTCCATAGCTCACGTGGGTCGCCTGAGCCAGTTCCGCTTCGAACGGGTCACGATATTTCTTCTCGGCCGTGGCTGCAAGGGAACCCATGGTTCGTCCGTGATAACCACGCTTGGCCGCAACGATCTTGGTCCGACCGGTAGCGATCCACGCGAACTTCAGGGCAGCTTCAACCGCTTCGGTGCCGGAGTTGGATAAGAAGGCGTGATTTAGGCCGGCCGGAGCGGCACCGATCAGCGTCTCAAGCAATTCGACACGAACATCGTTGGCAAACGACTGATGGCAGTTGAGCAAGGTCGACGCTTGCCGGGTGATCGCCTCTGTCACACTTGGATGATTGTGGCCCAGGATGTTGACGCCGTAGTTGCTCATCAAATCGAGATATTGCTTGCCGTCGCTGTCCCAAAGGTAAGCGCCATCGCCTCGGACGAGGGCGATACCCCGCTTGGCATAAAGTGGTGGCTGCAGATTACGATCGTGCTCTACGATCTCGGTGGTGGCGAGTTGGCTCATTCAGCTACTCCTATCGCGGCACTGGCCTTCAGCATCGTCCCCTCACCGGCAAGCGCGCTGCTGATGGGCCGTAATCGACGAGCATCGGCAAAGACGACCCGCCCAATGCCGGCCGTCACCGCATCACAACCTGCCTGAACTTTCTTTTTCATGCGACCACCAGCCGCGTTCATGGCGGATTCCACGCTTTCAACGCTGCTGACGTCGATGTGACGAACCAACGAGTCCGGATCGTCCACGTTCGCCAGGAGGCCGGCAGTGTTCGACAGAATGACCAGGGCGTCGGCTCCCACTGCTATTGCGACCCGGAGCGAAAGTTTATCGCCGTCGACGTTGATTGCTTCACCATCAAAGCTAAGGGCGGGCGGCGTCAGAACCGGCAGATAGCCGTTATCGAGCAACAGATCGAGTAGTGTCGTGTCGATCTCCTCGATGCTGCCGGCGTAGTCACCGCGCAATATCTTCGGCTTACCGTTCTCGATGGCGCGCAGAGTGTCTTTACGCCGTCCACGAGCGATTCGACCATCAAGCGCGCTGATGCCGACGGCGTTGACACCGCGAGCCTGTAGCGCCTCGACCAGTCGCTTATTGACCATGCCCGCATAGATCGCCAGCATGGTGTCCATCGTGTCGGAATCGGTGAAGCGACTCACCTGACCGCTGGAAGACTGGACCAATCGCGGCTCGCGACCGAGCTGACGCTCAAAATCATCCATACGAGCATTGGCTCCATGGATGAAAACGACACGTTCAGTCTTCACCAGTTCGGCAAGATCATCGAGCGTTGGTCCGGGATCAATCCCGGCGCTACCGCCTAATTTGACGACGAGCATGCTACGCGATTACCTCCTGTTGCGGTTTTCGCTGGCGGCGTGAGGCACCCAGCCTGAGCCGGATGCTAGATCGGATGCAGACCCGCGAACTCCAGACCTAGCGTTTCCTCGAAGCCGCAGCGTATGTTCATTGACTGCACTGCCTGGCCGGCCGCACCTTTCATCAGGTTGTCGATCGCCGCCAGTACGACGACACGCTGGCCGCTACTGTCGAGATCCCAACCGACGTCGCAATAGTTCGTTCCGGACAGGATCTTCGGTTCCGGAAAGCGGTGCACACCCCCGGCCTCTTTCACCAGACGAATAAACGGCTCCTGGCCGTACATGCCCCGGAAGATCTTCCACAGGTCTTTATCAGCCAGCGACTCTTTGAGCATAACGTGCGATGTCGCCAGAATCCCTCGCACTGCCTCAACGCTGGTAACCCCGAAGGCGATGTCCGGCTGACAGCCATCGACGGTTAGTTCTTGAATGATCTCCGCGCTGTGACGGTGACCGGTCGGCTTGAACGGTCGAATTACCCCGCTTCGCTCTGGATGGTGGCCTGACAGGCTGGTATCGGCGCCGGCACCCGATGACCCGGTTTTGGCGTCGATTACCACTGGGTAATGTGGATCGACGACGCCTGCTCTGAATAGCGGGGCCAACCCAAGAATCGATGCCGTCGCCGTACAGCCAGGGCTCGCAATGTATCGAGCCTGACGAATTTCGTCTCGATGCAGCTCCGGCATTCCATACGCCGTGGATGTGAGCAAGTCAGGGCGCGGATGTGTCCATTTGTACCAGGTTTCGTAGTCGCCAGGGTTGCGCAGGCGGAAATCAGCACCCAGATCGATCACGATCGAACCGAGATCCATCAGCGATTCCACCTGAGGAGCGGTCGCTCCGTGAGGCATACTGGCAAACAGAACGTCGACCTTCTGGAGTTGATCCGGTGCAACGAACTTTAGCTGTGTCCGCTTGCGCAGATTCGGATGAGCTGTGTGGACGAACTTTCCGGCCCGACCACGAGATGTGACCTGCGTGACGTTTACTTCAGGGTGGGCCAGAAGCAGGCGCAGTAGCTCGCCGCCAGCATAGCCCGATCCACCAAGTATCGCTGCGTTCAAAGTCATTGGATAACGCTTCTCCCCCTGCTTGAAGATTCGCGACGCTGCCGTCGCTGTCGTCGCCCCCGAGCTACATGCCGTTCAACAACGCGTGAGCGTGGTGCTTCTCTCGTTCGCGGTTCGCGCAGCCGACCACGTAGTCGACGATCCGTCCAGGAATGTCGACGTCGGTCGTCTGGATCAGTCCTTTGAATTCAGCGCCGGTGTTAACTTCGATAACCATCATGCCCTCGGATGTCTCGACCAGATCGATGCCAGCCAGTTCGAGACCGACGGCCTTCGCCGCACGAAGTGAGACATCCTCGATCTCCGGTGTGATCGGACACGGCTTCGAAACCGCGCCACGGGCAACGTTGGTGATCCAGTGCTCGTTCATTCGGTAGGAAGCAGCAATAACCTCATCACCCACAACGAAGATACGCAGGTCCCGCCCCGGTTTCTCGATGTACTCCTGAACGTAAAAGACACCATGATGATATGAGCCAAGTGCCCGCTTATGCTCCAGCAGATTACGTGCGGCATTCGGCGAATTGACTTTTGCCAGTAGTCGTCCCCACGATCCGGTTACCGGCTTCAGAACGGCCGGATAGCCAATCTTCTCGTCAAGCACGCGCAGCGCGGACTCAATATCGAAAGCAGCCGCCGTCCGAATGGTTGGGACACCAGCCACGGCCAGTGCAAGAGTGGTCGCGACCTTGTCATCCGCGATGCCGGACGCCTGCGAATTGTTAACACAGCGAACGCCAAACGCGTCAAAGATCTGGAGCGCCACCGCCGCGCGGCCGTGAGCCATGCAGCGGTCGAGCATCAAATCGAGGTGGCCAGGCTGGGGACTGGAGAGATCGGTAAGGTCGAAGGCCAGTGTTCGGTCGAGCAGGCGAACCGGCTCAACACCACGTTTGACCATCGCCGAAAGCAGATGTTTCTCCTCTGCCCGGACGTGCGACATCAGCACGCCGATTCGAACCTCGTTCACGATGCGCCTCCCCAGCGACCTGACGCAAGCTGCGCCGATATCCGTTCGATGACCGACGTCAAGACATCGGTTGCTCGTTCCACGTCTTCAAGCATTACGTGCTCATCCGGCTGATGATCGAGCCGCGAATCACCCGGACCGTACGCGACGATCGGACATCGCCATACAGGGCCGACCAGATTCATGTCCGACGTTCCAGTCTTGACCTTGATACGTGGCGTTCCACCCACAGCCCGGATACCCGAGAGGAAGCTTCCCACCAGCGGCGAGCGCTTGTCGGAGCGAAACGCCGCTGCGTTCACGCTGATTTGCACCCCACCACGGTCCGTCAGGCTCTCCAATACCGGAATTACCGCGTCCGGACCAAGTGCCGGTGGCAGCCGCAGACCAATGTTGAGCTCGGCCATTCCAGTGATACCGTCCGAACTCGTGTTGATCGAGTTCAACGTCGGATCGATCGAGTAAAAGCCACTCGAATCGTCACCATTCTGCGTCCTGCACCAGGCCGTGAGCCGGTTCCAGTAGTCGACGGCCAGCTCACCAGCGGTCGGCTCCGGACCCGCCGAATGCGACATCGGACAGGAGACGGTGTATCGCACCGCAAGCGAGCCTTTGTAACCAATCACGACGCTATCCCAGCCACTCGGCTCGCCAATGATGACAGCTGCCGGGGCGGCGACGTTGTCGACCAGCCAGTGGGCTCCGCGCGAGCTCATGACCTCTTCCTCGACAGCGCCAACAACGGTGACACGCGTCTTCTCGGCCAGATTCGCACGTGCCGCCGCCACGACGAACGTCGCCAGCGGCGCCTTGGCGTCGACTGAACCACGGCCGTAGAGCGCACCGTCGCGAATCTCGACGGGGAGATCCCCTGGCACAGTGTCGATGTGCCCCAGTAACATGATCTCGAGCGGCCCACTTCCACGCTTTGCCACCGCGTTGCCGGCTTCATCCACGGTTGAAGTGAAGCCGAGCTCCCGCGTCCGTTGGCAAAGCCATTCGACGGCGTTCCGTTCTTCACGCGATACGCTCGGAATGCTCACCAGCCCTTCGAGAATATCGATGGTTCGGACCGTCGTCCGGCTCGCGTCACTAGACAACGCGCTCTCCTCCCGACAGCACAGTGATCTGAGAAAGCGCGAAGTCGGCGATCTTCCCGGCGATGTCGACACCGCGTGCCGATATAGAGCGGAAATCGATCAAGTTTTGGACGCCCACCAGGATTGGACCGCTCTCGCCCTCAACGAGCTCGATGCTATATGTGCCGCTCCCAAGTCGTTCGATGACCCGTTCGCCAAGCCCACGAAGTCCGGTCTCCTCCCCCTCGAAGGGCTCGTATTGAGCGTCAGGCGCTGGACGCCAGCCACGAAGCTCGCGCTGTTCGATCGCGACGATTTCCTGACCCACGACGACAATCCGGATCGAGTGATTCGGCCCGGTGACAAAGCGCTGCACCAACACGCCACGCTCATTTCCGAGCATGACGCGATGTTCAACCATCGCCTCGGCAGCATCCCGATCCTCGATGATCGCAGTTGGATAGCCGCGATCGGTCGTGAGCGACTTCAGCAGAACCGGATATCCCAAGGAAGAAATGGCGTCAAAGGTCGCGGCTTCGCCAAAGCTCGCGATTGTCGAAGCAACAGGAATATGAGCGAATGTCAGGTGTCGTACAGCTGCCAGTCGATCGGCTAGCAGTCTCGTAGTCGCGGGACGGTTTACGACGACAGTATCACCACTGGCGATCAGGGCCTCGAGCGCTGCCCGTTCAGTTGTCGCAACGCCACGATCCAACGCCAGTCCAAACGAGAATGGCTCCGCGCCCGACGAGTCAGTGATCTCGATCTCGGCGCTACCGTCACCGGTGAACGCGACGTGCATCGACAACGGGCTGACGAGAACCGCACTATGCCCGCGGGCATCGAAGGCTTCGGTCAGCAGGCGTTCTTCGACTCTCAGTCTTTCAGCGAGTAACGCAATCCGCATCGGATAACCTATTCGCCCCAGTCTTCTTCTTCAGCCGGAGCCAGACCAAGGCTCAGTGGATCGACCGCCAGAACCTCGAGCTCTACGCCACAATCTGGGCACTGAACGATCTCACCAGCTTCAACAGCTTCCAAACCAAGATCTCCACCGCATTCAGGACACGTACCCATCGTTTCTCGATCTCCCTGCGTTCACAAACCAATACACTTCGCCACAAAACAATACGGCGGTGAGCCTTTTTCGCTCACCGCCGCTCGGGCCTCTCAAGTCTTAGTGTCGTTAGGAGCGACACCCCCCTTGAAATCCGAGACAAACGGGAGCAAGCCCGTACCTAGGTGCGGGTTTCCACGTAGGCTCGGCAGCAACCGATAGGCCAAATCCGCGAACCGCGTTGCGATTCACGTTGTGTCGGCCAGTCAATTGTTGGACCTGCATGAAATACATAGCTTCCCTATCTGCCGTCTCGGACGTCAGCCCGCACATCGTACCACTTCAGATTCGATCTGTGAAGTGTAACCGCCGAATTCGAGTCGAGAGACGATAAATGGCGTTGCCGTAGCAACCAGCCCCCGTGGCAACGTCACGTGCTCGGCAACCCGGCCAGTAGGTCGACCCACTGAAACAGTCAGAGTCCGTTCGTCCGTTCGACGCTTCTAATCAACCCATGTCCATTGCAAACCACTGCACCCAGTCCGCCTGCTCATCAGTTTCAACAGCGCGGCGATCGTAGTGACTGCGAACCCACGCCACCGCATCAGAAGACGCAACGCCCGACAGGACCGCCATGCACGCGAGCACCGTTCCAGTCCGTCCGAGTCCGCCGGCGCACCCGATCTCGACGTGTCCTCCGTTTTCGGCGCGTTCATACGCTCGCCTGATTGCGACAGACGCTGCGGATCCGTCCGTTGGAACTCCAAAATCCGGCCAATCAACGACCGTCGCCGGCCAGGTCGGAGCCCATCTCTTGTCGAGGTAGAGACCGAACGCCCGCCAATTCGAATTTGAATCTCGCTCAGCAAGCCCGACGGCGCGAACGACGACTCCATTCGGAAACGTCACCTCCACGTCAATCTCTCCTCGTCGTTGATGGGAATCGCGGACCCGATAGACCTTCATTATCAGGATCGCACCATGCAAATAACAAATTTAGCTTCACTGTCTGGGTCACGATGTAGCGCCGAGCATTGGACAACGTCGGTCCGAACCTTCCTTTGAGGGGTGAATGGGATCTCCGATGTCGTCATCTCGTTTCTTCCTGCAATGAGCGCGATAGCACCGCGGTGTCCATAAACTCAGAGACAGTCATCGGAATAAACCGCGAGGGCCGGCGCAGTACCGGCCCTCGATCATAGAGACTGGGGTGACTGACGAGTCGTCAGTCTGCGCTGTGCAGTACAAGCTCTGGTGCCACGATCTCCTGCGGTTGAAGAGCGGGTTCACCCTCGATGCGGAGGTCCGGAAGCCAGTTCAACCATGCCGGAAGATACCAGTTCGCGTTACCAAGCAGCGCCATCATCGATGGAACCAGAACCGAGCGAACGACAGTGGCATCCAGGAAGACCGCGACGGCCAATCCGAAGCCCATCTGCTGGAACGCGACAAGCTGACCAGCCGCGAATCCGCTAAAAACCACCACCATGATCAGCGCGGCGCCGGTGATCAATCGTGCTGTCGACTGGAGACCCACGGCGACCGATTCGCGATTCCGGTGAGTGAGATCGAAGTGCTCTCGAATTCGGCTGATCAAGAACACATGGTAGTCCATGCTCAAGCCAAACAGGACACAGAAGAGGAAGATCGGAACCCAAGCTTCGATGGTTGGTGATGTCTGAAACCCGAACAGCGAGTGCAGGTAGCCCTTCTGGAAGACCAGCACCATAAGCCCGTAGGTCGCGCCGACCGAGAGAAGATTGAGTAGGATCGCCTTCAATGGCACGATGATCGAGCGGAAGGCCAAAAGCAGGAGCAAGAAGCTCAGTCCCAGCACCCAGACGAAGATAATCGGTGTATACACGTCGACCATGTGGAAGAAGTCAGCATTGAAGGCCGTGGCACCGGTGACATAGACCTTCGCTCCGGTACCTGAAAATGCGGCCGGGATCATTTGTCCGCGAAGTTGCTTCAGCGTATCGTAGGCGACCGGCGAGTTCGAGTCTGCCTTCAGCGTCGCCTTGACAAGCGCCAGATCGCCGGATTGATTCCAGGTGACTTCGGTTGTTGGAACAAACGAGTTGTTCTGCTGGATCGCGGCGGTGAGCCGATCGATACCAGCCTGAACACCAGGACCCTGCTTTCCGTCGACAACGATTTCGTATGGAGCCAGCAGACCAGCTGAGAATTCCGTATTCAGAATCTGGTAGGCGGTCTTGACCTGGCTCTCTGGCAGTGTCTCGACGCCGGCCTGGCCACGATTCAGTTGAAAGAATGGGACGGCGGCGCTCCCGAGAAGCAGGATTGCCAGAATTGCGGCCATCGCCGGGTGATGCATGACCACCCGCGTGACTCGACCCCAGAATCCCTTGTGAACCGTGTCATCGTCCCACCGCGCCGTCGTCTGGACCGGTACAGCACTGTACTTTCGGCGTCTTGGCCAGTCGATGCGATCACCCAGAAGGCTCAGTACCGCTGGGACAAGTGTGAGCATCGCAAGGACAGCGACGACAACGACCAGCACTGCTCCGGTACCAAGGCTTCGGAAAATGGTTGACGGCATCAGCAGCATACCGGACAAGGCAAAAACGACGGTCATGCCTGAGAACAGCACCGCCTTGCTCGCGGTTCGGCCCGTTGCTGCAATCGCCTCGTACTTCTGCACGCCGTGGCTGCGTTCCTCGCGGTAGCGAGAAATGATGAACAGGGCGTAGTCGATGCCAACCGCGAATCCGATCATGAAGATCATATTCTCGACGTAGAACGAAAGACCCATCACGCGTCCGACCAGGGCCGTTAATCCAAGAGCGACAATGATCGACGCAATTGAGAGGATGAGTGGAACCGACGCGGCGATGAGTGCGCCGAATACGACAATCAAGATTAGGATCATCAATGGCAGCGTGAAGACCTCGGCCTTTTGCAGGTCCTTGGACGAGATGTTATTGAATTCCTGGTTGGCGCTGATATTTCCGACGGTCAAGACCTCGAAGCCGTCTTTGCTCAAGCTCTTGACGGTGCTCATGTACTCGGCAGCGTGATCATTTGCGGTGTTAGGGTCCGTTCCCAGAGCAACCTGCATGATCGTGGTGTGGCGATCCGGGGAAACCATCTGATCGGCTTGAGGAGAGTTAGCGGCTTTGGCGTCGTAATAATTCGCGACAGACGTGACCACGCCCTTGAGATTCGCGAGAGCGGCGGAGTCCTGTTTGACTGCCTGTTCGAACGCTGGATCGTCGACCGTTGAGGTCTTGGACCGAACGATGACCGTCTCGGTAACTGGAGCCGAATTGTTGAAGCGGGCATCGAGAAGATCGGTACCCTTCACAGACTCCGGCTTGTTGGTGAAGTTAGCGTCGGTCGAGAGCGCGTCCCCCAGACCGGACGCCGCAACGACGCCGAACGCAAGTATCGCCAGCCAGAGTCCAATCATGCGCCAGGGATGTCGAGCACTTACGCGCGCGAGTCCCTCCGTTGAAAACCATGATGTCATTGGGCGTCCTCCCGTGCTGCCTCGATCCCGAGACGATTCGATACATCAGCCAGCGTCCAAGCCGCGCGACCGAAATGTCCTGTTTGGGCGTCCTCCGGCTCAGCCAGAAATCTCCGACGTCTTGACTCGATGTCCGCCGAACGGCATTCACGATCGCTGATCGCGAGTGCCTCCATCCGAATTTGAACCGTTATCAGTATGGTGGCTTACCGGCGACCACCAAACGTCTGTTGGTTCCGATTTAACCTGTCTTTAGGGTCAGGTAGGACGTTAGACCGTTCGGGGAGGTTTCATGCAGGTAGTCGGGAGGACGAAGTCGAGTAATCAACTGTCCACGCTATCCACCGAGGTTCGCTGACATCCGGCAGACGTTCGCTTCCGTAATAAACTTAAGGATCACGACGATATGATCACGTAGTATTGATGTAGCGGTCTGCGGGTTTGTTTGCGTGTAGATCGCCTGTCGACAATTGTGCGCGAATTGACAGCCCGATTTGTGCACGGTCGAGCCATCGATTGACGCAGAAAGCGCCAGAGACTCTTTTCACGGACGGCAGCGTGGGGCAGGAAATGACAGTGCAGAGTTACGACGCTCCAAAGATCCTCATTGTTGAAGATGAGCCGATGGTTGCCGACGTGGTGAGCCGCTACCTCCGACGAGATGGGTTTGAGGTCATGACCGCGATCGATGGGCAGGCAGCGCTCGATATGGCCCACGAATGGTTACCCGACCTTGTGCTGCTGGATCTCATGCTTCCAAAAATCGACGGTCTGGAAGTCTGTCGACGATTGAGGGCTGAATCAACGGTCCCGATCATCGTCGTGACGGCCAAGGGAGACGAGGCCGACCGAATTGTGGGACTCGAGCTCGGTGCTGACGACTACGTCTCCAAGCCATTTAGCCCTCGAGAGCTCGTTGCACGGGTACGGGCGGTGCTTCGCCGAACCCGTCAGCCGTCGGCCCCGCTCGTCGATGGGACTGTTCGCGTCGGTCCTATCACCGTCGACCCGGCGGGTCGTCAGGCAACAGTGCGGAACGAGCCGGTCGAGCTTACCGCCAAAGAATTCGACCTGCTCTGGTTTCTTATACGGAACGCTGGCCAGGTGTTCACCCGCACGCAGCTCCTCGATCAGGTCTGGGATTACGAATATTTCGGAGATGAAAGCACCGTGACGGTGCACATCCACAGGTTACGTTCGAAGATCGAGCCAGACCCGGTTCGACCTCAGTTTCTCAAGACGGTTTGGGGCGTTGGCTACAAACTTGAAGGGTAACGACAACCAATCTCGAATCATGCTCAAGCTGATGCTGAGAGCCGCGGCAACGCTACTGCTCCCTCCCATTCTGACGCTCGTTCTGATACTCCTGCTTGCGCATCATTATCTTCACGCAGGTGGGCCCGATCTTCAGACGCTCGCCTTGACTGTTGGGGCATCGGGCGCGGTCGCCTGGTTGTTCGGATACGCCAGCCTCGCCCTACTCCATGCAATCCGCTGGGGGAACCTCTGGACGAAGGTGTTCCTTCCTGCGTTGATCGGCGTCCTCACGGCGCTCGCAAGCATTGTCATCACCGCCCAGCTTATGTTCATCTCGTCCCACGATCTGATTCTGCTGACATTGCTACTCGTATTCGCGGTCGGCGTTTCGATCCCGTTCGCGATGTTCGCGGCGCGTTCGTTGGCCGACCGTGTCGCCGTGTTTGGGCGCGCCGCTCAGGCAATGGCCGACGGCCATCTGGATACTCGGGTGCGCGTTCAGGGAACCGACGAGATAGATCGACTTGCAGTCTCCTTTAATAGCATGGCTCGACGACTTGAAGAAGCCAATCGTCTGCAGTTCGAAGCTGAGGCGTCTCGGCGTCAGATGATAGCGGCCATCTCCCACGATCTCCGGACGCCGCTCTCATCTATTCAAGCCATGGTCGAAGCCATCCAGGATGACGTAGTAGACGGTGAAACTTCCCGGTTTTATTTGTCGCAGATTCTCGATGAAGCCCGTGGCCTGACGGACCTGATCAACGATTTGTTCGAACTCTCCCGCATCGATGCCGGCGCGTTACGGCTGCAATTGGAATCGAGTCCAGCGTCGATGCTGATTCGAGACGCGCTCGACACGATGCAGCCCAAAGCAACCAGGCGAGCAATCACGCTCGACTCTGAAAATGATTGCGAGAGCTTGCACGTTCTCGCGGACAGTTCACAGATTCAGCGAGTCTTTTACAACCTGGTCGACAATGCGATCCGGTACACGCCGCAGGGCGGTAAGGTCACCGTTCACGCAGTTGAGTCGGGACAGGAGGTCGTCTTCAGCATTGAGGACACGGGACCTGGAATTGACGAGGCCGATCTGCCGCACGTTTTCGAACGCTTCTACCGGGCGGATCGATCCCGTCACGACGACGGCGGTGCTGGATTGGGATTGGCGATCGCTCGCGGTATCGTCGAAGCTCACGGCGGCCGTATCTGGGCAGCCGCGGGCACCGCAACTGGCGCTCGTTTTTCGTTCGCGCTGCCGAAGACAGTTTGACCTTTCCTTCAGCAAATTGCACGAAGATTGGCCAACACTGGTCGGGGAACGCCTTGTCGTCCTGAGTCGCAGCGAAGGATCTCCCCGTCTCCGCTTTCGCCGTATCAATCGGGAGCGATGGAGAAGATGCTTCGGCCACTGCCACCGACAATGCCGGGAACGTCGGCACCGGCTCAACTTCCTTCACCGTCTCGGTGACTCCCGACAGCCTCCGTACGTTGACCACACAGTTCATCAGTGATCCCATCTCCGCAAGCCAGATGTGTTCCCTGCTCACCGAAATTCAGTGGGCCAATGCCCTGCACCTGACCTGGCTGAAAGGTTTCTACGTCATTGGCTATATCCACTTGGTCTACATGCAGACGGACTTGTCGTACCAGCAGCAGGTCACCCTGATTCAATTGGCGCAAGCCCTCTGAGCACGTTCGTGACCTGGAAGGGACTCACCCTTTCGGGTCACCGTACGGTCGCTTCACTCATCTCCCGCAAATACGACCAGGCGCAAGAGCCGCCTCGCGGGCCGGTTGCCTACCTCAGCGAACGTTGAACCAGCGTCCGTTCAGGCTTGCTTTTCCGCATCTACCGTGCTATGTTCCCATCAGCCATATGTTCCTAATTGTCCGAGCAATCAGCCATTCGAGGATTTCCGTCCTGTGCATTGCCTATCATACGCATGTGCTACTCGGCTGGCCTCGTCGTCTCGCCACACGTCTCTTCCTGCGTGGCTGCTGCCCAGCGTACTGTGCTTCGAAGAGGAGGAGAGCATGATGACGTACCGATCGACGACCGCCGGTAGCCACGAGACTGACGGGCGACGAGGGATAGCTAATCAGCCAGGCGGACTGAGTCACCGGCGCACCGCGAGACCACGCCTACTCACGCTGACGCTCAGTCTTCTTCTGGTCTTGGCCAGCCTGCCGCTAACCGTTGGCGTGGCTAGCGCCGCCGGAGGGGATGCCACCTGGATTCAGATCTTCCCCAGCACCAGCCCCTCAACCCGATATGGCGCCAGCATGGCCTTCGATCCCGCGACCGGCCAGTTCATCCTCTTCGGGGGCCTCAACGGCAGCGGCCGGCTCAATGACACCTGGACCTGGAACGGAACCACCTGGACTCATCTCAGCCCCAGCACCAGTCCCTCAGCCCGAAACGGTGCAAGCATGGCATTCGATCCCGCGACCGGCCAGCTCATCCTCTCCGGCGGATATGACGGCATCTTCCTCAATGACACCTGGACCTGGGATGGATCCACGTGGACTCATCTCAGCCCCAGCACCAGTCCCTCGGCCCAATTTGGCGCCAGCATGGCCTTCGACCCCGCCACTGGCCAGCTCATTCTCTTCGGGGGTTTCCGCAACAGTGGCTACCTCAACGAAACTTGGAGTTGGGATGGATCCACCTGGACCCAACTCTCTCCGACCACGAGTCCCTCAGCCCGCAACGGAGCGAGCATGGCCTTCGATCCCGCGACCGGCCAGCTGCTCCTTTTTGGCGGCTACCACAACGGGGACCTCGACGATACGTGGGCGTGGGATGGAACCAGTTGGAGCGAACTTGCCGCGGCCACCAGTCCCTCAGCCCGCAACGGAGCGAACATGGCCTTCGATCCCGCTACCGGCCAGCTCATCCTATCCGGCGGCGAAGACAGCAGCGGATACCTCGCGGACACCTGGTCCTGGGATGGCTCCACCTGGACCCAGCTTAGCCTCAGCACCAGCCCCTCAGCCCGCTACCTCGCCAGCATGGCCTTCGACCCCGCAACCGGGCAGATCGTCCTTTTCGGAGGACAAGACAACAGCGGCAGCTACGGGGACACCTGGGTCTATGCGATCCCGTCGTTCGGCATAGACTGGACCCAACTCTCGCCTACGACCAGCCCCTCGGGCCGTTTTGGCGCCAGTATGGCTTTCGATCCGGCCACCGGTCAGATCGTCCTCTTCGGTGGAAACGACGGCGGCGTCCTCAACGACACCTGGACATGGGATGGAGCCACGTGGTCCCAGATCAGCCTCAGCACCAGACCATCGGCCCGACATGGCGCCAGCCTGGCCTTCGATCCCTCCACTGGCCAGCTCATCCTCTTTGGGGGATACAGAGGCAGCAGCATCCTTAACGACACCTGGTCCTGGGATGGATCGACTTGGACCGACGTGAGCCCTATCTCCGGCAACCCCCCAGCTCGAGAATTCGCCAGCATGGCCTTCGACCCGCCACCGGCCAGCTCGTCCTCTTCGGTGGATACAACAACGGCCCCCTCGGGGACACCTGGTCCTGGGATGGGTCCGCCTGGCATGACGTCACCCCAGCCTCCGGCAGCCCAGCGGCCCGACATGAAGCCAGCATGGCCTTCGATCCCGCCACCGGCCAGCTTCTCCTCTTCGGGGGAAACAACGGCAGCAGCATCCTTAACGACACCTGGTCCTGGGATGGCACGGACTGGACCCTGCTTAGCCCCAGCACCAGCCCACCGGTCCGTTATGGCGCCAGCATGGCCTTCGATCCCGCCACCGGCCAGCTTCTCCTCTTCGGGGGACACAGCGGCAGCAGCATCCTTAGCGACACCTGGTCCTGGGATGGCACGGACTGGACCCTGCTTAGCCCCAGCACCAGCCCACCGGTCCGATATGGCGCCAGCATGGCCTTCGATCCCACCACCGGCCATCTTCATTCTCTTCGGGGGACTTAGTGGCAGCAGCTACCTCAATGACACCTGGGAGCTCACCATCATCATCGACACCACCCCGCCAGTGATCGCCTACTCCGGGAATCAGGGTACCTACACCGTCGATCAGACGGTCAACATCACCTGCGCCGCATCCGATGCTCTTTCGGGCATCGCCTCCACCACCTGTGCCGACATCACTGGTCCCGCCTACGCGTTCCCGCTCGGCCTCAATACCTTCTCGGCCACTGCCACCGACAATGCCGGGAACGTCGGCACCGGCTCAACGTCCTTCACCGTCTCGGTGACTCCCGACAGCCTCTGTACGTTGACCAAACAGTTCGTCAGCGATCCCATCTCCGCAAGCCAGATGTGTTCCCTGCTCACCGAAATTCAGTGGGCCAATGCCCTGCACCTGACCTGGCTGAAAGGTTTCTACGTCATTGGCTATATCCACTTGGTCTACATGCAGACTGACTTGTCGTACCAGCAGCAGGCCATCCTGATTCAACTGGCACAGGCGTTGTAGCAGCGTTCCACCGCGACCATTCTCAACGCTCCCGATGTCATGTGCGGGAGCGTTTCTTGTGCATCGTGAGTTGACGTTGGTGCCGAACGGCCCGTGAGAATCCCCGTCAGAAACAGGCATAAAGTGCTCTTACATCAGTGAGGCCATCAGAGAGCAACGTCGGCAGCGGACTCGATCTTGGCAGGTCAGCCGAAAGGAAAAACGGGCCACTGCATGATGGAGTGGCCCGCTTGGCGTTTCGATGCTATGAACGGTTAGTCGGCGGTGGGTTCCCCAACACCAGTCAAGGTGCCGCCCGACTCTTCCAGAGCAACCGAAGCGCCTTCCATTGCCGGCGATTCCGCGGCGTCTGCAAGGGTTCGTCGCAGCGGAACTTCATGCAGGAAGAAGGTCACGGCCAGCGAGAGGAGCATGAAGACCATGCCGATCACAAACAGATCGGTGATCGCCACGGACAGTGCACTCCGAACAGCGAGCAGCACCTGGTTGAACAACTGGTCGCCTTGACTACCAAACGCTGTGAACCCTTGCTTGACTTGCGCCACCGCATCGGGCGACAAGAGCAATTGTGGGTTGTCCAGCTGCGCCAGCTGTTCCTTCGGCACGACGGCGGTCACATCCGCAGGCAGCTTCGCATAGAAGACAGTGCTGAACCGGCTGGTCATCAATGATCCGAGAATGGCCACGCCCATGGTGCTGCCAATATTTCGGAAGAATTGCAGACTCGCGGTGACCTCGCCCATCTGGCGCAAGGGGAAGGCATTCTGCACCACGATCGTGAACAGACTCATGGTAGTGCCGATGCCAAGCCCGGTCAGTATCATGTCGCGCACGAGCTCGCCTTTACCAGCGTTAACCCCCAACCGCGAAAAGAGGAACATGCCGACCACCGCCAGCGCGAGACTCGACAGAGCCAGCACCTTGTAACGGCCGGTACGGGACATGATTTGCCCGCCAATGATGCTGCTCACGACGAAACCGAGCATCATCGGGGTCAGGATCGCACCGGAATTCGTCGCGCTATCGCCCATGACGCCTTGCACAAAGAGCGGCAAATACATGATCGCGCCGAACATTCCTCCGGCTATCAGAAACGACGCCAGATTCGACACCGCGAACGTGCGATTGCGGAAGAGCTTCGGGCTCAGAATTGGTTCTGCTGCGCGTGATTCGATGAACAGAAAGACCAAGATCATCACTGCCGAGAACGACAGTAAGCCTATGATCTGGGTCGAGAGCCAGGCATATTTGTCACCCGCCCAGGAGAAGGCCAGCAACATCGGCACAGCCCCTGCAACCAGCGCTGTGGCACCGTAGTAATCGATCGAGTGCTGCCGCGACGAGCGAAGCTTGGGCAACCCAAAGAATGCAGTCGCGATCGCGATCGCTCCAACCGGCATATTGACGTAAAAGACCCAGCGCCAACCAAGGTTGTCGGTCAGCCAACCGCCAAGTGTCGGGCCGATGATTGAGGCGATTCCGAACATACCTGAGGTCAGACCTTGCCATTTACCGCGTTCCGAGGGTGGGAAGACATCTCCGATGATCGCGAACGCGATTGGCATCATTGCACCAGCGCCGAGCCCCTGAATCGCACGGAAGAGGATCAACTGAGTCATGCTCGTTGACATGCCGGACAACGCCGACCCGATCAGGAATATCGTCATGCCGCCGATAAAGAACCAGCGGCGACCATAAATGTCAGAAAGCTTCCCGTAGATCGGCACGGTCACGGTCGAAGCAAGCATGTAGGCGGTGAAGACCCACGCGTAATGCGACAGACCACCAAGATCGGCGACGATTCTCGGCATGGCCGTGCCTACGATCGTCTGGTCGAGCGCGGCGAGCAGAATGCCCAACATCACGCTCGCGACAATCGGAAGCACTAGTCGTATATCAAACTCTTGTACGGCGTCGTCCTGGACGGGCGACGAGACTCTATCCGCCATACTTCTCCCCTGAAAATCCTTCAAATTTCGTCTACTGTGCCTCAGCCGGAGACATCTTGCTTATGTCAGCACAATCGTCAGGCGATGCGGCTACGTTCGCCAGATTGATAATCCCGCGTGCCAAAGCAGTCAGCGAATCCTCATCTAAGAGCGCAAGCCAATCAAGCAGCGATTCGCGACCACCCTGACGCAGTCGCTTGGTAAGCTCGGAGCCCTTTGCTGTCACCGCTGCCAGTGTGCGACGGCGATCGGCAGGGTCCTCAGTGCGATCGACGAAGCCGCCATGTACCAAACGATCGATGAGGTGGCTGGCCGTTGGCAACGAGATCCCCAATCGCTCAGCCGTCTGACCGATGGTCGCAACGCCACCATATTCAAGCGTAAAGAGCGTTTTGAGCTGAGCCATCGTCAGATCGAGCTCGACCCAATCACTCACCGTTTGGCGACGCAAGGAACGCGAGATGAGCTCAAACGCCTCGACGATCTCGGTCGCTTGTGATGTGCTTGATACCGTCATTGTGTCTTTGTCCTCTCAAACATCGCGTGATGATACGGCAATAGTTCGATGACGTCAAGGTATTTGACACGGTCGACGGACTGCGAATCGGGATGAGATACCGAGGTCGGATCCGAATAGAACCAATTCCTAAACACTTACGTATAAATAGTTAGAGAGATGAGTCCCCCGACAAAGCATCTCTCGCCATTCGACAAATGGAGCTTCATCGCTCCGCCCTTCCCTTCCCAGCGAAGATCGGGCCCAAGGGCCCGATCTTCGTCTTTGGCATCACATGTCTCCAGACGGCATACTTGCCATCGTCACGGTGCCTTGTTAATATGAGTGACGCTGGGCGTACGTACACCGTTCACGATCGGCGATGGCAACCGGGGGAATCGCGCGATGCAACCCAACCAGATCTGGCAAGCCGCACTCGGGGAACTGCAAACCCAGCTCTCCCGTGCCAATTTCGAGACCTGGCTCCGCAATACGCAGATCACCAGCTGGGATGGTGAATCGGCAACGATCGGCGCGCCCAACACATTTGCGGTCGATCAACTGCGAAACAAATTCGCAGCGCAAATTCAGCAGGCACTTTCCACCATCACCGGAAATACCGTCGCGGTTCAGTTCTCGTTAATCAACAGCGAGCGACCGGCCAGACCCCATTCCAATCGGCGCGCTCCTGCCGCGCGCACCAACCGCCCGGTCGCGACGGCGGTGCGTGAGACTCCGACTGATTCTGGACCACAGCAACTGGAACTCAGTGCGACTCCCGAAAACGGCCTGAACCCCCGCTATGTCTTCGAAAAGTTCGTGGTTGGCGCGAACAACCGGCTGGCCCACGCGGCCGCTCTTGCGGTGGCGGACAAGCCCGCTGCGACCTTCAATCCACTGTTCATTTATGGAGGAGTGGGACTCGGCAAGACACACTTGCTGCATGCGGTTGGTCACCGCGCTCTTGCGCGCAATCCGGGCCTATTGGTTCGCTACGTCTCGTCCGAAACATTTACCAACGACATGGTTAACGCCATCCGGCAGAATCGAAACGAAGAATTTCGCGGCCGCTACCGAACCATCGATATTCTGATGATCGATGATATCCAGTTCATTGCCGGGAAAGAAGGAACCCAAGAGGAATTTTTTCACACCTTCAACGCTCTTTATCAGGCTGGAAAGCAGATCATCATTAGCAGCGACCGCCCGCCTAAGGCGATTCCGACCATGACCGATCGTCTCCGCTCCCGTTTCGAAGGTGGACTTCTGGCCGACATCCAGCCGCCTGACCTCGAAACGCGCGAAGCGATTCTGGCCGAAAAGGGCCGCGAGTTGAACGTGTCGGTTCCGACGGACGTGTTGGAATACGTTGCCCGCCGGGTCCAGAGCAATATTCGGGAACTCGAGGGAGCGCTGAACAAGATCATCGCTCTGGCGCAGCTCTATCAGCGACCGCTCTCACTCGAACTGACGATTCTCGCGCTGACCGACTCCCAGCTCGAGAACCGGCGTCGCCTGATCACCCCCGATCGCGTGGTCGACGCAGTCTCCGAGTTCTATCAGGTTGCCCACGTCGAAATGATCGGCCCAGGCCGGCGTCGCTCGATCGTCGTTCCGCGCCAGGTCGCCATGCTCCTCCTCCGAGAAGAGACCGAATCGTCCCTCGTTCAGATCGGACAACTCCTCGGCGGACGCGATCACAGCACCGTCATGCACGGAATTGAAAAGATGGAGCGACAGGTCGAGAACGATTCCCAGCTTCGCAGCGAGATCCTGGCCATCCGTGAGCAGCTCTACGCTGACAACGTCTAAGCCACCTGCGGAGATCCCCATCCGATAACCCCGCCTTGCCGAGGCATCTCGAAACGTGAGAACATCCCCGGCGATGAGCAACACGGGATGACAGGAGGAGTGGGGATGTCAACGACACCGCCAGATCAGCTGAGAAATACCGAAGCCTATTATCATCTCATTCTTGAACGCGTTCCGCCTCGCGCGGAGCCGGCGTTCGACACACCTGAAATGCAAGAGCGAGTGTGGGGTCGACCATGGGGTGTGCACAACGATGTCGGACGGCTCCGCGTCTGTGTGGTTCACCGCCCAGGAGATGAGATCAACGTCATAGATCTCAAACGGTACGACCCAACCATCGGCGCCTTCATCGATGATGACGAGCAATGGTACTGGCGCGACAGTAACACTCCGAACCTAGCCCTGATGCAAGAGGAACACGATCGCCTGGTCGAGACGCTTCGTGGTGAAGGCGTCGAGGTCATCTATAACGATTGTCCAGCACACGATTCGCACGCGGTCTTTCAGCGTGACACAGGAATCGCCATCAAGGGTGGCGCGGTGATCACGCGAATGGGGCTCGTGAGCAAGAGTGCTGATTACGGCCGTCGCGGCGAAGAGGCTCATGCAACACGGCTGCTGGCCTCGCTCGGAATGCCGATCCTGCTGACAATTCAAGGGACCGGGCTATTTGAAGGTGGCTCGTTCACGTTCCTCAACGAGTCGACCGGCGCCGTCGGCATGGCCCCGCGTCAGAACGAATCCGGGGTGCGTCAGCTAGAGAACGTGCTGGCAGAGCAGGGCGTGCGAGTCATTCGGGTGCCGTTGACCGGCTTCGCCATGCACCTCGACGGTGCCTTCATGATGGTCGATCACGACAAAGCACTGATCAACGTGCCGCAGCTCCCCTACTGGTTCTTGGACACATTGAAAGAACTCGACATCCAGCCGATCCACATTTGGCCGACCGATCGCAAAGCGATCAACTGCCTGGCCGTGCGTCCCGGACGGGTTATCATACCGACCGGCTGTCCACGAACAATCGAGCGCCTGAACGAGGCTGGAGTCGAGACGATCGAGATTCCATACGACGAGATTCTAAAGAACGGCGGCGGCATCCACTGCTCAACCCTTCCGCTCGTCCGCGACCGGGACTGATCGCCCGATGAGGGTCGGTTCGAGGAAATGCCGGTTGGTTTTCCATCGCTTTCGCTATGTCCTCGGCCAACCGGCGCGAAATCGCGACGCCTACAGCGACCTGCATTCAGGTTGACCAATGCTGGTCGGGGGACGCGTGGTCATCCTGAAACGCAGCGAAGGATCTCTTCGTCTCCGCTTTCGCCGTAGCGATGCAGGGAATGCTTCGGCTGCGGACTCAGCATGACCGGGAGGCAACTCTCCATTTCTTTGCCAAGGGTTTTCAAACGGTTCTGAGTCCACCAAGTGCGTCGTGGTGCCATGGACGTTACCGAAGCACCCGAGCCACGACCAGATCGGGATACGCAGCCTGCACAGTGATCACCCGGCTGTCACTCGGTATCCGCATCTTCCGATTCTGTTGCGAGCTGATAACCGGAAACGACTTCCAGCAAAGCACTGGTCTCCTCATGGCGTCGCGCCACGATCAAGTTTCGAGTGACTTCACTCAGTAGGCCGTCAGCGTTTTCGGCAGCCAGGCGCATGCTGTAGATTCGGGATAACTGTTCACTTACCGACGACTCAATGATGACCCGGTAAAGATCGAGAAGAAGTGCCTCGGTCAGAACGTGCGTTATCAGGACAGTCAAATCGCCGGGCGGCTTGATCGAGACCGGCCTCGTATTCGTCTCGACGGCAGGCAGCTGGGGCGGCAGCAACGGCTGGATGGATAGTCGAGAATCGAATTTTCCAGCCGGTGCGTTGTGAACGGCGATCAGGCGTTTAATCTGTCCGGCTTCAGTCAGATCCAACAAGTCGATGGCCATGTGCTCGATCTCCAGATAAGGGGGAAGCCCCAGCGTCGGCAGAGCATGCCGATAGATCACCTGCCGACCAGCGGCTTCGAGCAGCCGCTCTCCGCGCGCGCCGAGTGACAGGAAGCGCACGCTGTTCCCTTGTTCGACAAGTCTCTCCGCGTAACGCAGACCACCATCGACGATGCGCTGACTGAACCGCCCACAGAGCCCTCGTTCCGCGGTCACGAACAGCAATCCCACGGGGCTGGATTGTTCCCAGCGGCCCGAGATCGCCGCGCGTTCGTCGCGGCTCAACGATCCGGTGAGGAGAGAAAGGATCTCATGCAGCTCTGAGTTGTACTGTTGGATCGGTCCGTTGGCCTGTTCCGCCCGGCGCCAGGCGATCTCTGCCACCGATCGAATGGCGTCGAGCAGTGGGACGAGGTGCGAAATCGTTTGCTGACGTCCAGCGAGAGTCGCAATGTCACTCACGATTGGCCTCCCGGGCCTCCACCTGCGTCCGTGACCCACTTCAGCAGTGCAAGCGAGAGCTCTGAGGTAATACCTGGCGCAGCAGCGACCTCCTGTTCGAGGTGGACATACCGGGGAAGTAGATCCTTCAGGCGCTTCTCAAAATCAGGAATCTCAGTAGTTGCCATTCCGTCTAGCCAGCCCTGGCGTAGAGCCCACAGAAGCACAACCTGCAAAGCGGGCGGGGCTGGGGAACGCTCCCGCTGGCTCAACACCTGGAGCAACCGCTCGCCACGTCCAATCTGACGCTTGGTATCCTCATCGAGGATAGCGCCGAATCGAGCGAACCCCTTGACATCGTCATACTGCGCCAGTTCCAGCCGGAGGTTGGCTCCAGCATCTTGCATCGTCGCGAGCTGGGCGTCACGTCCGACCCGTGAGACTGAAAGACCAATATCGATGGCCGGAAGCTGACCACCAGTGAAGAGCTCGGCGCTCAGATAGATCTGTCCATCGGTCATCGAGATAAGGTTGGTCGGTATGAACGACGCGATATTTCCACGCTGAGTTTCCGCGATCGGGAGCGCCGTGACCGAGCCCCCGCCGAGCGCGTCACTGAGCTGGAATGACCGCTCCAGCAAGCGCGCGTGGATTGAGAAGATATCCCCAGGGTAGGCCTCGCGGCTCGGCGGCCGACGCAGGAGCAGGGAAAGCTCACGGTAACTTTCGGCGTGGCGAGTGAGGTCATCGTACACAATTAGCGCATCGCGCCCAGCGGCTGCGAACCACTCAGCGATAGCGCATCCGGCGTATGGCGCGAGATAGCGTAGTGATGCCGGCTCTTCCGCGTCCGCGGTAACAATCGTCGTATAGGCCAGTGCATCAACCTGCCGCAACTCATCAATAACCTGGGCAAGAGACGATCGTTTCGCCCCGATACTGACGTAGACACAGATGACTCCGGATTCTCGTTGATTAATGATGGCATCGAGTGCCAGGCTCGTCTTGCCTGTCTCGCGATCTCCGAGAATCAGCTGGCGCTGCCCGCGCCCAATGGGGACCGTCGCGTCGATCGCTTTCATTCCCGTAAAAAGAGGGGTCGATACAGGTTGACGGTCCAACGGACCAGGTGCGGATTGCTCTATCATGCGCTCTTCGTCGACATGCAGAGGTCCCGCGTCATCACGCGGATCTCCAAGGGCATCAAGGACGCGGCCGAGGACTTCCGGGCCGACCGGGATAGCCAGAGCGTGGCCAGTCCGAACGGCTATGCTACCCGCCCCGATTCCCTGCTCTGGTCCCAGCAGGACGCAACGCGCAAGAGTGCGGTCCAAATCGAACACCTGGGCAAAAGTCCCATTTTGGAATTCGACCAACTCATCGACGAAAGCTTCCGTCAGGCCCTCGATTAGCACCACGCCGCTTTCGAGGCGACGAACACGACCGACTTCCTCAATCGCGGGGATCGGTCGAGCACGTTCTGCCTGCTCGACCAAATGATCCAAGCCCGCATTACCATGACGGTTCACGGTCATCCGAATCCCCATTCATAGAAGGTTGCCGGTTATCGGCAAGCTGTTCCAGCATGTGCCTCAAACTGAGGTCAACGACCAATGTCCCGATAAGCAGTCGTGCTCCCGCAATCAATTCAGGAACGATCTGGATATTCATCTGAATGGAGTTTGAGTTGTCCCCGAGCACTTCACACAGTGCCTCGCGCAGCCCTTCTATTCGCTCCGGCTCTGTGGGGCAGGCAACTTCAACCGTCACCCGGTGTCTGGCATCAAGCATCGCGCGACGTATTCGCTCGTTCTCTCCACCATTGGCAAACGACAAGTCTCGAACGCTCAATTGCGCGAGCAGACTCTGATGCATTTGAGGTCCCGCGACGGCTCGAATCAACGCCGCGGCAGTATCCACCGCCGCCCGACGCGTCTCGTCTTCCAGGCGTAACGCGGCCGACCGCGCTTGAGATTGAGTGAGAGCAAGCGCGTCGTCACGTATCTGCTGAGCGTCACGCCGCGCGACCTCAAGTAGTTGGTCTCGCTCTTCCGTTGCCTGCGCACGGGCCGAAGCAAGCAACTCTTCCGTCCGCGACTTCGCCTCCGCTACCTGAGCAACCAGTTTTTCCCGCTCCGCGTCTGCACTCGCTGCACGCTCTTCGGTCACACGCAATCTGTCCTGAATCTCCTCTTCGCGACGACGCATCATGCCGGTGAGTGGTCGATAGAAGAACCAACTCAGCACACCAAGCAAGATGAGAAAGTTGATCACCTGGAAGATGATGGTGGCCGACTCAAGATGCAGCATGATCCGAATTCCGTTGTCCCATCATCCCGTCGCCAGAACGGTGCTCGTAAGCGGGTTAGCGAACAGGAGAATGAGCGCCACGATGAGCGCATACAAAGCAAGTGATTCCAGCAGCGCCAGACTGATGAATAGAGCCGTCGAGATCTGGTCGCTCGCCCCGGGTTGTTCGGAGATCGACTCGAGCGCTTTTCCAGTCACACGACCTTGTCCCAGCGACGTCAGCATCGTGCCCACCGTCACCGCAAGCGCGGCGATCGCAGCCGAGGCCGCAAGGAACAGGAGCGCGCTACTTCCCTTGGCAGCAGCCCGGTCGACATCACTCTGGAGTGGATTGGCGAACAACAGGACGAGACCAATGATGAGAACGTAGAGCGCTTGTGACTCGATCATAGCCAGTCCGACGAAGAGATTGCGGCTGATCACAGGTCCCTGATCCGGTTGCCGTGCGATCGCTTCCATGGCGCGAGCACTGGCCCGGGCTTGACCGAGAGCCGGGAAGATCACTCCCAAACCTATGGATACTCCAGCGGCAATGACGATAACAGTGTAGAAAACTGCACCAGACATTCAATCCATCCCTTTCTCTGCCTGCACTGCCGCACCGATATAGACGATCGTGAGCACGGTGAAGATGTATGCCTGCAAAATTCCAACGAATAGTCCCAGGATTTCAAGCAGTGCGGGAACAACGAGTGGCAGGATAAGCAGAAGAATTGCCACGATGAGCTGGTGGGTGAGCATGTTGCCGAACAGACGAACCGTGAGCGAGAAAGTCTGAGACAGATAATGGAGGATGTTGATGGGGAAAAGTAACGGGATCGGTTCAAAATAATGCTTTAGGTACCCACGCAAGCCTCGCTCGCGAATCCCGAAATAGTGGATAGAAAAGAACACAACCAGCGCTAGCGCGAGTGGGGTATTCAGGTCTGCTGTTGGCGCGTCGACGAAGGGGAGAATCGCCATCGTGTTGGCGACGAGGACAAACATTCCGATCGTCGCGACCATCGGAAGATAGCGGTATCCCGGCTGGCCAACGACCTCGTCAATCATGCGCTGGATGGCGCTCACGCCCCATTCCAGCGCCGCCTGCCACCGGGCCGGACGAAATTGGAGGTGACGACCGGCGAGAATGCCAAGCAGACATAGAACGACTATCATGCCCCAGGTTGCAACAACGGTCGTCGTTACCGGAAGACCGAAGAGGCGAAAAACCACCTGTCGCTCAAGCTCCATTTGTCAACCAGCTCCCCGGCGAGCGCTGACATAAAGCGTCTGAATGAATCCAAGATGATATCCAAGCAGTCCCAGCATCCCAACTTCCAACCCCCAGTCCCGAATCACCAGCACCGCAAGAAGCGCGAGCGGAAAGCGCAGGAGCGTGAGCGCTGAGATCCCGGTTGCCGGCGACCATCCGCGAAGAATGACGAGGCTCGTGACACGGTTCGCAACGCGCAACTGCACCAGGGCCAGCAACACTGCTGCTGAGAACGTGAAAACGCTAGTCACGCCGTTCCACCTTGTGCAACGCCGCACGCGCGGCAAGATAGCCTTCCAGGCAGGCAATGCCTATGCCGACTCCGAGCAGCGTCAATGTCCAGTCGTGTCCAGTTCCGAAATGCCGGTCGAGCGTATGGCCGAGCAGCACGCAGACTGCAATTGGGAGCGCCATAAACCACCCTAGCGACGTGAAATAGGCAAACGCCCGCCAGAAAGAGCGCTCTCGCACCTGTCGTTGCTCAGTCTCTCGATCGTCCTCCGCGGAAGGCACGGGCCATCTGTCGGTAGACTCGATCAAAGTGCTTCTCCGCCTCTTTTTCAGCGGAGATGGATCGTTCGAACTGTTCACTGACGTCACTTTCAAGTTGGTCGAAATCATGATCGATCGTTGCCGCCCCGGTGAGTATCAAGGCTCTGTCGCCGCGTACTCGCATCGTCCCGCCCACCGTTGCGCCGTGTCGCTCATGGCCAACCAGTCTGATTACGAAGTTCCCTGCCATCAGCCGAGCGACGAACTCGGCGTGGCCGGGAAGTATCCCAATCCAGCCATCGGACAGGGGGAGTACGACCTCCTCAACTTCGTCGTCAAAGACCGTATCCTGTGGCGTTCGAACCGTTAGCCGAATCGTGCTCACGACAATCCGTCCGCTCCGGCTTGCGCTGTCGTGGTGTGGATCTCATCAATACTCCCAATCATGTAAAACGCTTGTTCCGGCACCGAATCGTGCTTCCCCTCCAGTATTTCCCGGCAACCACGAATCGTTTCCGGCAGAGGAACGAATGTGCCGGCCGTGTCAGAAAAGCGTTCAGTGGCAAAGAAGGGCTGTGTCAGAAAACGCTGGAGCCGGCGCGCCCGCATCGCGATCTGTCGTTCGTCTTCCGACAGTTCATCGATGCCCAAAATAGCGATGATGTCGCGCAGTTCCTCATAGTGGCCCAACGCTTCACGAACCATCCGCGCCACGCGGTAATGCTCCTCTCCTACAAAGCGTGGGTTGAGCAGGGCCGATGAGGAGGCAAGCACATCCAGCGCAGGGTAGATGCCCTCACTCGCCAGTGATCGGGAGAGAACCGCCGTCGCATCGAGATGGCGAAACGCCGAAGCTGTACCCGGGTCGGTGATGTCATCGGCGGGAACATAAATGGCCTGCACTGACGTCACTGAACCGACAGTCGTGTTCGTAATCCGCTCCTGCAGTTCCCCCATCTCACGCTGCAGCGTGGGTTGATAGCCTCCTTCTGATGGGATGCGCCCCAGGAGGGTACTGACCTCCATGCCCGCCTGAGCAAAACGATAGATGTTGTCGATAAAAAGAAGGACATTCGCTTGCTCGTGATCGCGAAAGAACTCCGCCATGGTCAACGCCGTGTGAGCCACCCGAAATCGCGCCCCGGCCGGCTCATCCATTTGCGCAAAGATCAAGACCGAACGTGAGAGCACACCGCTGTCGCGAACCTGAAGGTAGAGATCGTTTGCCTCTCGAATGCGTTCGCCAACACCTGCAAACACCGCCACGCCGTGATGTGCTTGAATCGTTCGCAGCATCAATTCGATAACGAGGACTGTCTTGCCGACCCCTGCCCCGCCAAAAAGGCCTATCTTTCCTCCCTGCGGCATTGGTATGAGGAGGTCGAGCACTTTGATGCCAGTCAGGAACGGTTTTGTGCCTGGCACCTGCTCGGTCAAGGCAGGTGAATGACTGTGTAGTGGGCGTCGCTCGATAGGCTCTGCCGTGAAACCCTCGTCGAGCGGCTCACCCAGGACATTGAAGACGTGGCCCAACGTGGCGGCCCCTACCGGAATCAACACTGGGAGGCCAGTGTCCCGTACGACGAGTCCGCGACGCAGACCGGAACCGGGACCCAGACTGATACAGCGGACCGTCGTCTCGTTCAGGTGTGACTGCACCTCGAGCACCAACGTCTTGCCACCCTTGAGTTCAAGATTCAAAGAATTGTTGATAGGGGGAAGAGACCCGGCAGGGAACTCGACGTCAAGCACGACACCATGAACCGCAACAACACGACCAAGATGCGAGACCGGGGAAGGATCACGTAGTTCTGTGGTTAGAGGTTGCGTGTCCATAGTTTCCTTACCCGGCGCGATGGATTCCATCTTTCGAAGTCCGGAACGCCTGTTCGTCTGTGATGGTTATCGCCAGGGAGCATCTTCAGGGGCACTCAGCGCATCGGAGTCGGCCCTCAGAACCTCCCAACGCAATTCCAATTCCGACAAGCTCTGCTTCCGACCTCCGTTCCAGTTCACCATACGTCGGGTCAGGTGACGTTCGCACTGACAAGATTGGAAAGAATGTTACAAATACGTTTCAGTGGAAGTGTCTGCGTGGTGAGCGATGGCTTCCTGATGAAGCATCTTCCGAGCCCTCAACTCGCATCCGCGCATGATGCGGGTAATATTGGATACGTTGCCGGAATCCTTGCGGCTGGCTTCGGAGCTTGCCCAGGAGTTGCCCATTTCAGTCTGAAGCGAGCCCCGACATCATCAGGGACTACAAGACTCGTTAGCTTTCAGGAGGCTCAATGTCGAACGGGAACCGTACGGTAGAGGCGCTAATCGAGATTCCACGTGGAAGCCGGAACAAGTACGAATTCGACGAAGCCACCGGTCACCTCCGCCTTGACCGGGTGCTCTACTCGTCTGTCCATTATCCGACCGACTATGGATTCATTCCGGAAACACTTGCGCCGGACGGTGATCACCTCGACATTCTGGTGATTACGCACGAGCCGACCTTCCCCGGCTGCTGGGTGGAAGCTCAGCCGATCGGCGGGCTCGATATGGTGGACGAAAAGGGAAGTGACTTCAAGGTCCTGGCGGTGCCGACCGGCGATCCGCGCTTTGAAACTATCTCAGAGCTAAAGGACCTCGAACAGCACTGGCTCCGGGAGATCGAGACGTTCTTCAGCACCTATAAGCTGCTCGAACAGAAAATGACTGAGGTCATTGGCTGGCACACGTGCGAGGAAGCGTGGGACATGATCGCGAGTTCTCGTGACGCCTACCGCCAATCAGGTAAGCAAGGGCATTTCGGCAACTAATCGAGGTTGAGCGTTTCCCGCAATCGTTGAAGATGTTTGATCGATTGGACCAGCAGGTCACGATGCATGGGCTGGTTCAGCCAGCGACTCACGCCCGATGGATGCGGCAGTGGCAGTACATAGGCGTCGCCTCGACGATAAACGTTTCCAACCAGATCGCTGAGCGTTGCCTTTCCGACAAAGAACGTGATAGACAGGCGACCCAACGGGAGAATGAGCGCCGGGTGAACCAGTTCGATCTCTCGCTTCAGATGCGGCACGCAAAGACTGATCTCATGGCGCGAAGGCGCCCGGTCTCCGTCACCACCCAGGTTCGTTCCCGGAAAGCACTTCGTCAACGCGGTCAAATAGAATGACGAGTAGAATTTCGCTGGATCGAATCCTGCCCGCTCCAGCCAGTCTTTCAGCGTCCGGCCAGTTGCCCCAGAATACGGCAGTGGGCGTTCAGGAACTGGCGCTGCCGGTGCCTGACCCACAACCATTACACGCGCGGACGCGTGTCCGTGGAAGACAGGCAACGCAGTTTTGATGTAACCGGCCTCAACACACAGCTGACATTGGGACACGTTACGCTGGTGAACGGCAAGCCTCCGCTGTCGCTCCTCGACATCCAGGCTGACATGATAGCGGTTCAACGTCATTCGCGCGGGTCATCGTCGACGTTGTGTTGCGATCGCTGGAGCGCCAATGCAAGCTCGTGAAACGCCGGAGGGGCCAGACCACGTAGCACCGTGACAACTGCCTGTCTCAGATCAAGTTTCTGCCCGGATGCAAAACGGAGAATTGACGGGCTATCGTTTTCCGATTGCCGATCAATCCATTGCGCCCCGATCGACCTGACCAGCACCTCTCCGACGTAACAGGTGACCGGACCAGCAAGCGCCTCAGCAGTATCGGGACTCATCGAGTCATAGATCGAGGCCACGTCGATCCACTCGGAGAGCAGCGCGTCAAGCTGGCCTAGCGAAGAAAGATCAAACCCAATTTGTTTGCCAGACTGGGCCTCGAGCTGCTGAGCGAACAGCTCCGCGTCTGCCTGGATTCGCGCCAATCCGACGATGTTCACGCCATCCACCACTCCGCGACGAGATCACAGCTCAACGGGATCTGCTAGCAGGATAAGTGATGGGTGAATGCGATGGCAACGTGACGCCACTGACCCAGGATCAGCAATCACGAACTCGAGATAGTCTCCGATACCCTCAGTCTAAACCAGATAACCGCAACGCTCAATCGGCCATTCGACGTACGATGGCATATATTCTCTCCTTCTCTATCCCCTTCTCCCGCTCAATTCCCATTCGTGTCCATAGATGTTCTGGACACGAGTTGCAGCTTGATTGATCCGACCGGCGCGCCTTCCTGCCCGTCGCCTATCGCATGTCGCGTTTTCCGCACTGATTCGGGTTCGATTCAGTGCGAATAGAACATGTGTTCTATTATCGGTTCGGGACTTGATCTAAGCCAAAGGGAGGAGACGTGAAGCACGGAACTCGATGCGAGCACAGAGGGTGCCGAGCCTGGGCGGTGCGCGGCAAAACACTCTGCTACGCGCACCTGAAGCAAAGCCAGCGCAATTCACCAACAGGATCGTCCATCGCACGAGATCATGATCCACCGAAATTGCATCCCGCGCTCGAGCAACGAATCGATGAGGCCGTAGCACGCTACGCGGCCGATGCCGGACTTGAGCGTCAGTCACTCACGGATGAAATCGCGGCGCTCAGGATCGTTCTCGCCAGACTGCTCGTCGAAGAGGCAGATCCGTCGCGGCTGGCAACCGCGATTCCTCGAGTCGTCGATGCAGTCGTCCGCGCCATGCGTGTCCAGCGCGCGATCGGCGGAGCAGTGGCAGAGGGACTCACCGACGCCGTTACTCAGGTCTTGATCGAGCTTGGGCTTGGGGGTGACGCATGAACGTATCGCACGGGGATCGAACCAAATTGCGCGATGGCACGGTCCTTAGGCAGATCGTCGACCGGCGACACGAGCCTAAGTCCGCGGAAATGCTGCCCGCGACTGCCTTCGAGGCGGTCACGCGCCAGATGGTGCTCGATCTGACGAGCGAAATTCGATCGCTTCGAACGCGCATCGACTCGCTCCTGTCGGTCGTAGTTGGAGCGATCATCCTCGATTTGCTTTTGCGGCTCGCGGGCTGGAGCTAGCGTCCAACCCGCTGCCGCTTCTGTACGCGTACGCGGTATCGCCGCGTCTCATCCAACAGACAATTTCATGCCCACAAGAAAGAGACTGAGATGTTTGCTCGAGCAAGTTGGGTAGGAGGGTAGTTGGAGCTGCTTCTCGGTGGTGTTGGTGTGTCGATCCTCTGCCGCGTGCTTGTCGATCAGTACAAAGCGTTGGGTCTTCCGTCTCGCGATGCTCCGCTCGCCGCGATCGCTTCCGGCGTCGTGCTGTCGGTGCTCGCACAAGTCGTGGTCGGTTATCCCGGTCTTGGTCCCTGGGTCGATCACGTTGTCCTTGGTCTGATGGTCGGGCTCGGTGCCGTCGGCGTCGACGCTTCGGTCAAGCGCATTGGAGGTACGAAGTGATCGATCGATGGTTGTTTCGCGGTCTGTGTCTCGCTCCTGACGATTCCGGTGGTGGTGCAGCTGCATCCGATTCCACGTCGGCTGATGCCAGCAGCACATCGGCAGGCAGTGCAGCTGCTCAGTCGTCGGGCTCTGGTGCTGGTAGCAGCACTGCATCGTCGTCTGCTTCGCCGTCGGCCGAGTCGCCGTCGGTGGACCTCGTCGCCGTACGCGATCTTGTGCTGAAGGCGAACCCGGACGTCATCCCCGAGATGATCGCCGGCGACTCCTTCGACGCGATGATGCAGTCCGTTGGTCCCGCACGCGACGCCTACAAGCGGATCGTCGACGGCATGAACGCGCAACGCCGGCAACACCGCGCCGCGCGTGCCGGCTGGTGGTGGCCAGCGTCAGTTCGTCGTCAACATCGAGGAGCTGTCGCCGTCGGCCAAGATCGCCGAGGGCCTACGCCAGCGGAACAAACGCGCCTAGCGGTGCGCTTGCCCTGGTGCGCACGCTCACCCGGCAGGCTGCCGAAGCTCCAAGCGAGTGAGGGTGGGCGCGAACCAACGTGAAGTGACCGCCCGCTAGATGGGTGGGTCGAAGGAGGTACTAGCACCGAATGGCTCTCACCAAAGCTGAGGCCGCCAAACTTACCAACGACATGTTTCTGCGCGGTGTCATCGAGACGATCATCTACGAGTCGCCGATCTTGATGATGCTGCCCTTCATGGAAGTGACCGGCACCGCGATCACGTACAACCGTGAGTCGACGATGCCTGCCGCTGCCTTCTACGCTCCGCTCGACACGTGGTCTGAAGCGGCGCCGACGTTCACGCAGAAGACGGCCGCGCTGAAGATCCTCGGTGGTGACGCCGACGTCGACAACTTCCTGCAGCAGACCTACGCCGATCCGAACGACCTTGAAGCTGTCGTGATCGAGTCCCGCGCCAAAGCTGTCGCCCACAAGTTCAGCGACACGTTCTACAACGGCGACACCGGATCGGACGCGAACAGCTTCGACGGCCTGGTCAACCAGGTCGTCTCGGGTCAGGAGATCACCGCCGGTGCCAACGGTGCCGAGCTCACACTGGACATGGTGGACGAGCTCATCGACACGGTGAAGCCTGGTCGTCCGGAAGCGCTGCTCATGGCAAAGCGCACGCGGCGCAAGCTGTCCAGCCTCCGTCGTGCGTCGGGCAATCTGCTCGAAACGTCGCTCGATGCCTTCGGTCGCCACGTCATCTCGTACGACGGCATCCCGGTGATCACCGACGATTGGCTGCCGATCGACGAAACGCAGGGCACCGAGTCGGCCGCCTCGTCCATCTGGGCCGTGAAGTTCGGGTCGGATGGTGTCATGGGCTTGGAGAACGGTGGAATCCAGGTGGAGCTCGTCGGCGAAGTCCAGGATCAGGACGCAACCCGCCATCGCATCAAGTGGTACACGGGCCTCGCCATCTTCAGCGATTACGGACTCGCGCGTCTCAAGGGCATCAACGCCACCTAATTGTGAGGCACCTTTTGGTGGCGTCGGGCCGTCGTATCGCTCGCCGCCACCTCGCCTATCTCTCGGCACCTGATACGTCGCTTTCTCTGGTGGGCTTGGCGTCGTGGCAGATTGCTTAGCCTTCTCGTTACACACGACGGCGGCGCGCGAGCGCCGCCGTTCGTCTAGGAGTGGCCGATGCCATTAGTACCTTCTGTCGGTGGATTCATCCCGACGTCGCCTGGCCGACTGGCTGAACGGCCAAGACGTTGACCGGATGAACCGCTACCGCGAAATGCTCGACTTCTACGGCGGTAACCAGTGGGATCGCCGACGCCGGCCAGGCGAGACACAGACTTGACCGTCAACTACGCTCGTGCGCTCGTGCGAAAGACGGTGTCGTATGTCTACAGCGAACCCGTTAGCTTCAGCATCTCGCCGTCCACTAGCGACGGCATCACCGAAGAGCTCGCCGCCACGGTGGAAACCCGGCTCAACGAATTGGCGATCGAGCAGGATCTACACTCGCTCGACTTCAATACGATGGTGGATGCTGCGGTGGTTGGCGACGGTGCCTTCAAGATCACGTGGGACGTCGACGAGCAAACGCCGCAAGTGACGTCGGTCGATCCGGCCGGCTTGTGGGCCTGGACGCGACCGGACAACGTCAGGAAGGTCCAACGCGTCGTCCAGCGCTACTACCTGACGGCACCCGAGGCCTTCCAGCTGTTCGGCGTCGGCACGATCAACGGCGCAGGGTCCGTCCCGGTCGTCGAAGACTGGACTGCCGAGCGCATGGTCATCGAAGTCGCCGGCCAGACGACCGACGATCGTCCGAACCCTTACGGCTGGATACCCTACGTCATCTTCCCCAATCAGCCTCGGCCGCATGAGCTCTGGGGCGATTCCGACCTGGTCGACCTGATCGACACCTGTCGCGAGCTCAACCGCCGGCTGACGGTCATCACGTCGCATCCTGCAAGTCTCGGGCAATCCGATCGCCGTCTTGGAGAACATCACCGGATCGAGCGGGATCCACGTCGACGCCGGCGCGATATGGGAGATCCCCGAAGGATCGAAGGCCTACCTGCTCGACATGCTGTCGGGCGGCGGTGTCCGTCTGCACATCGACTACATCGATCAGCTGTACCGAGCTCTGTACGACCTGGCGGAGACTCCGCGCACGGCGTTCGGCGATTCCGGCCGGAACGTCTCCGGCGCTGCGTTGGAGGTCGAAATCCAGCCGCTCGTCCAGAAGGTCCAGCGTCGACGTCGCGTGTGGGACGCGGTCTACCGCCAGCGAAACCGCATGATCCTCGATCTGCTCGAACGCTTCGGTAACGAGCCGCTCGGCGGCGTGCGTCGCTCCGAGGTCGTGTGGGGCTCGGTGCTGCCGAACGATCGCCAGGCGTTGGTGCTCGACGAGGTCCAGCTGGTGGCGCAGAACATTCACAGTCGACGGACGGCGATGAATCTGCTCGGCGACGTCGACCAGGAGCGCGAAGTCGGGCTGATCAAAGAGGAGCAGACGATGGGCCTGGCTCCCCAGGCGGCTTCTGCCGGCGCGAACGCGCACGACGCGCAGCAGTCGACGTCGGCTGGGCTACAGACAAGGGTGGCTAGCGGTGCCTAAGCATCTCAGCACGCGAAAGTTCGACGAAGCGCGAAACGACGTCATCACCTACGCGCGGAACCTCGTTACGCGATGGGAGCGGAAAGATCCGCCTGGCGACGTCGAACAAGCTGTCCTGGCGTTGGAGAGCGCTATCGCGCGCATGGACCACGAGTTCATCGCGGCGATCGAGCGGATCGACGCGATGAATACGAACGGGAATAATCCGCGCCTAGTTCTGTGGGAATGTGGTCAGGTGCCGAAAGCTGTCCACATTTCCACGGAGACGCGCCATGCGTAGGTGTCCCCAATGCAAGGGCTCGCTGTGGGTGTGGGTGCTTGGCTCCGAAGAACACCAAGCGCAAGGGCATCGAGGTCCGCAACGAGATCGCCCACGTGGTGGGCTACGAGGAGAAGCTGGTTCGCTGCCGGTTGTGCCGGGGCCTGGGGCAGATCGAAGGAGAAGAGGATGACGACAACATTGACGGCCACGCGCGACCGACTACGGATCGCGCTGGAAGACTCGTCTGGCACGGCTTTGTGGGCGGACGCGACGCTGGACGAGGGTCTGAAGCGGACGCTGGACGACTACAGCCAGTGGAGCCCGACGCAGACGACGGACACGTTCACGGCGACGGCGGGCGACACGACGGCCGCGATTCCGACCGGTCTGATTCGGGTTGAACGCATCATCGATCCCAACGGCTGGGTGATCCCCGAGCAGGTTGGCGATCCGCTCCGCTACGTCGGCGACCTTGAGCTCAGCTGGTACATGTTCGCCGACTCCTTCCGCTTCACCAGGGCGCTGATCGCCGGCGACTACACCATCTGGTACTACACCGCTCGCACCTTCCCCGCTGCTGACGGTACGGCCATGCCGGTTCCCGACTCGGACATTCCGCTGCTCATTGCCGGCGGCGTGGTCTACGCCCTTGAGTACCGGATGATCCAGGAGCACAAGCGGGGGCCGCTGCCCTCCCGCTACATGCAGCCGTTACAGGAAGCTCGCCGGATTTACGACCGAGAGTGGGCCGAGCGCCGGCGTGTGCTGCGCGTCTGGTCCGTAAGGAATGCTCAGTAATGGCTAACGCGACTTCCGCTGCCGCACCTGGACACCTGCGGGATCTCTTCGCCAACGAGGGCATCCCGACGACTCCGCTGGCCGACGCAGGACCTCGACTGGCTGCTGGCGTGCTTGATGGTCAGGGCCGGTGTCGATTGGGCGATGGATCAGACACCGACCGGCCCGCTGATCCGCAACCCGACCGAGGACTACCAGCTGATCTACCGCGCGGTGCTTGAGCTCGCGGGGCTTCGTGGTGTCGTTTAGGGGGTATCTATGACGTGGTTGAACATGACTCCCGACGAGGTTCGGGCGATGGCGTGTGATCCGGTGGACGATTCCCCGCTTTCGGATGACGAGCTCGACGAGCTCGAAGCCTGGCTGCTGTTCAATACGGCGGCGGAGTGCGGAATGCCACAGGGGCGGCGTCACCCTATCCACGACGTTCCTCGGCTCTTCCGAGCGGTTCACGAGCTCCGGGGGCTCCGCGGTGTCGGCTGACAGGCTACGGTCGGTGCTCTCCGACATTGCATCGTTCTCGCAGGTCTTCATGCCCGGGCGCGTGCTCCGCTCCTACCAGGCCGATCCGGCCCGGGTGATCGTGCAAGCTGTCCTCGATCGCCACGGCGGCCGCGAGACTGCCGGCGAGTTCGGGGTGGTCTTCTCCCGCCAGGCGGGGAAGGACGAAATGCTCGCGCAAATCTGCTCCTACCTGCTGCTCCTTTTCAGCAAGGTCGGCGGACAGGTCGTTGTTGCGCTCCCCACGATGCGTCCCCAGGGTCAGATCGCGGTCGATCGACTCGCTGCCCGGGTACGGAACATCCCGCTTCCGTGCGCTGGGCAAAGCCCGGGTCAGAGAGGGCTCGATCGTGCAGCTGGGGGAGGCGTCGGTCCACTTTCTGTCGGCTGGGCCGCAATCCTCGGCTCGTGGGCAGACGGCGTCGCTCCTTTTGGTCGCCAACGAGTGTCAGGACATCGAACCGGACCGCTGGGACGCGGTCTTTGCTCCGATGGGGGCCTCGACGAACGCGATCACGCTCTACATGGGGACGGTTTGGACCGCTCAGACGCTTTTGGCGCGCCAGATGAGGTACTTACGGTCGTTGGAAGCCAAAGACGGCCGCCAGCGGCTATTTTTGGTGCCCTGGACGCGAGTTTCAGAGGATCTTCCGACCTATGGTCGCTACGTCGAAGGCCAGATCCGTCTCCTGGGGCCAGAGCATCCCTTCATCAAGACCGAATACGAGCTCGTGGAGCTCGACGCTGCCGGCGGACTGTTCCCACCGTCGCGGCAGGGTCAGATGGTGGGCGAACACGGGCCGATGACCAGCGGCGTACCTGGTCACACCTACTGCTTACTGCTGGACGTTGCCGGAGAAGAAGAAGACCAAGTGGAAGGAGTTGTGCAATACGATCCAGCGGCACGGCGTGACTCGACTGCGCTCACGGTGGTGCGTGTGGTGCAGCGCTTCGACAACGTCACTGGTGAAACCCGGCCACGCTACGAGGTTGTACGGCGCTATCTCTGGACCGGGGTGAAACACACCAGCCTCTATCACCAGCTGCTCGACCTGGCTACGGACGTCTGGCACGCGCGGTATGTGGTCGTTGACTCCACCGGCGTCGGCGCTGGCCTGTCGTCCTTCCTCCGCGCTGCCCTGGGTGAGCGGGTGGTGATTCCGTTCGTCTTCTCGCTGAGCTCGAAGTCTGAGCTCGGCTGGGATTTCCTGGGGATCGTCGACTCGGGGCGGTTCAAGGATTACGCACCTGAATTGACGAGATGCCGAGCAAAACCACGCGCGATCGAGCGGCGGAATCCAGCGGTGATGAGCTTTCGATCGACTCGGAGTCCGCCAGATTTAGATCAAGTGTTCTGGCGGCAGGTACGCGAATGCACATACGACGTGCGACCAGGGCCGAACCGTCTGATGTCGTGGGCGGTGCCGGATCCAAAGACACACGACGATCTTTTGCTGAGCGCGGCGCTCTGCGCGGTGCTCGACGAGCAGGACTGGCGTCCTAGAGAGGCGAAGGGCCGATGAAACCATACCCGCGACGGTACGTTCGGCGATACCTGGCCGGGAAGGCGCGTCGGATGAACGCTGACTGCTTTCACTCGCCGCTGGATTGGGTCAGACCGCCTGTTGGATGGAGGGTACGACGATGAAACCTGTCACGACACGGAAGAAATGGAACTGCGACGAGTGCGGCGACGAGTTCCCGGCCGGGACGAAGGCCTACAGCGGCAAATGGGGCCGCTGGGAGCACAAAGAGGGGTTCGGCGTGGTGCACATGGACGCTGAAGGGCGTCTCTGCGCTCGCTGCTACGCCAAGTACGTCGGTGCGCCGGCACAACTGCGCGATCGGAAGCCGGCGAGGTGAGCATTTCGGACAACAGCGGCGTGACTTCGACCAGGCCGGCCTCGACGGACAGAGCGACGTCTACTCGCGGGGATTCGACGACGGCGCGCTATCAGGACCTGAACGCTGGCGGGAGCGGCGGTACGAGCTCACCAGGGGCCGATCCGCAGCCACCGAAGGACCAGTCGGGGCTTGATCCGGAAGATCCTGGCTTGCGTCCGTGCGCGAAGGTCATCTGGTGGGAAGAGTGGCACACGGCGGAGGACGAGCGGGTCTGCCCTGAGTGCTCGCCACTGGACAAGCGGTGGTACGAGCAGGGGAAAGGGCCGGTTCCGCCGCTGCACGACAACTGCCGGTGCGAGCGGGTGTTGGTGTGGTGGGACTGCTACCAGTCAGACGGCACGTGGGAGAAGGGCGGCAGGCCTCAATAGCGCGGGCCGCGCGAATGCCGGCGGCGGACCGACGGCAGCTGTAAGCGCCCCGCGCATTTGAGGACGGATTTTGGCATTGGGGGTTGTTTGTGACCGAGACGTATGACGTGACGCTGTCCGGTACGGGCTACATGGTGAAGCCTGGGGCGTACCAGCGCTTCCAGGATGGGCAGACCGAGGGCCGTGTCGGCCGCGTTCGGGTTTTCGACTTCTACGGTGGTGGCAAACGAGCGGCACAGCTTGAGCGCGATCGCTTCTGGACCGGCGTGGGGGCCTGGCCGACGCTGGACAGTCAGGGCGTGATTGCGGGTCCACCGGAAACGGACCGGACGCTGACACCGTCGACGGCGTTTGTGCCGACCGACAAGCATTGGGCGTTCGGCTACGGCGGCTACGTCTACATCGTGAGCGGGAGCGGGCTCTACCAGTGTGGCGACGAGCTCGGCGGGTCCTTCTCGGACCTCACCCTGGTGCATGCGCTGTCGGCCACGTGCGTCTCCTGCTGCATGTGCCAGGGCGTGCTCTACTTCGCCTACGGCTCGGCGGCCAACGGCGACAAGTACGACCTGAACACGTCGACCTACACCTACAACGCGATCGGCGGGAAGGCGGACCTGGCCGGCGTGTATGGGGTCTACCCCTACTTCACCAAGAACGGCGGCGATCCGAACCGCCTGTACACGTCGAACGTCGGCAGCACCTCCTACGCTTACGACTCCGAGATCCTGGCGCTGCCATCGGTGGACGGAAGCATGTGGGTCCTGACGCGCGGCTCTGTGTGGGATTACCGGACGGCGATCGCGTCGACTCCGCAGATGAGCGGTGACGACGACTACGCATGGGCGATCGGCCACTTCGGGCGGGTCTGGACGTGGGGCGGTAAAGAGATCCTGTACTACGACACTGCCGACAGCGAGTTCAAGGGGACCGGCATCCGTGGACAGGCGACTCGGGGAGCCTGCTCGGTCGGCTCCTGGCTGGTGGTGGTGGTGGACGATCTGCTGACCGGCAATCCGGAATATGGGCCTACGACGGCCGCGGCTGGTGGCAGCTGGAAGACGGCTCGACGACGTACACCAACCCCATCTCGATCTTCGGCAGCTGCGACGACGCAGACATGCTGGCCGGTCGGGGCTCGACCAACCAATACGCGGCTACCTGGCAGTTTTTCGATCGCTCCGGGGCTCCTGCGCTCCGATCGAGCTACGAGCTCGTGACGCCGCTTTTGGACGCTGGCGAGCGAGATTTGGACAAGGTGTGGCGACGTGCCGGCGTGGAGGTGGCGACACCGGACGATCGGGCGACGGCCGACTCGGTGACGGTGGCGCTGTCGTACAGCGTGGACGGCGGCGCGACGTGGACTTCGGTCTCCTCGTCGAACCTGACGAGCTCGTCTAGCCGGCTAGCGACCATCTCGGCCGGGCTGACTGCGCGGCCGCAGTCGCGGTTCATTCAGCTGAAGCTGGCGGTCTCCTCCGTGTCGGCGTGGTGTCCGGTGGTGGTGGGGCTGTGGGCGGAACACGAGACGATGGACCTTCCGACCAGGCGGCGACGCTGGCGGTTCACGTTGGAGCTTACTGACCAGGTGGTGAAGCGTGACTCGTCGGTGGACTCGACCGGGGCTCGGACGCTGGCTACCAACCTGTGGGACGTGTGGGACAACGGGTCGGTGGTGACGTTCAAGGACGTCGACTACGACCAGACGACGACCAGCTACAACGTGCGGATTGCCGGCATACGCGAGGTCATCAAGAAGCTAACGGACGTTTCGATCGCAAGCTCCGAAGTGGAGCTCACGCTGGTGGAGGTGTGATGTGCCTGTTGGATATTCTGGGGCGGTTTGGTCTTGGATCGAGGGCAGTCGAGAATGTTCCGGAGTGCTAGGATTGCGAAAAGTTCGGATCAGCTGCGGCACCATTGTGCACCGCGTGCAGTCGAAAGTAGAACGAACAACAATAGTTCGTTATGATGCGTCAATCAATCACGCTCGAAGGGATCTGCGGTGGCAGGCCGTGTCATTGACATCCGAACAGCGACCGAGAGTAACGACGGAGCCATCCAGTTCCGCTCCTCCACGTTGAGAGACGCGGTTCTCCTGCGCGGTCTTCAACGACGTTGCTTCTCGGGCAGTCAGGCCTACGGCCTGGCGACGCTACTGGTCCTCTATTTCTGGCCGCGGTCTCAGATTCTGGTTGCTTGTGCCGGTGATCACATCGTCGGCTGTGTTGCCGGCGACACTGATGGCGCTCAAGCACGAGTGCTGAACCTCTGCGTCGATCCCGACTTTCGGCGACAAGGCTTGGGGTCCACCCTACTTCGTGCAATTGAAGGTCGGCTTGACGCGCCTTATGTCACGTTGATGGTCGAAGACAAGAATCTCGGCGCTCAAGCGCTCTACCGTCAACACGGTTATCTGCCGGTCAGCGATCTTCGAAACTACTACGGTCGCAATCGTCACGGCATTCTTATGCAGAAGCACATTTCCCAGTAGTTCTGCGGATCACGTGACCGCGCCACATCTTCGTCAACCTTACTGATTCTTGGAAGCTCAACGAAGTAGACTGACGTATTGTCACGAACAGTGTTTTCCGCGTCGTCGGCGAATGAACTGCCGCTTTTGCCGTGGTTGGAGTCGAACCGACATTTTCTTGGAAGAGATCGAGACTTTCATCCTGGGCGAAGTCATCAGTGAGACTTCCGTGAGCCTGGAGACTCTTCAGACGCATGACCGCGCTGAAGTTCAACAAAGCTGACCGACGCCGCGAATACTGCTAGTATTTCTCGCACACCGATCGAAACGCAGTGCTGGACCCACAACAGGCTACCCAGTTGGCTCATCGGAGACGCTCCGACTGACCAAGAACTTGATGAGTGGACACCCATACGCTCCAGAGTATCCGAATTATGGCGTACGTAACCAGTGCGACCGATCCATATAATGGTTCTGAATTCCGGTATCAACCGAAGGAATAGCCGCACCAGAGGACACACCAAGAATGGGAAAACGTTATCGCCCCGCTAAGCCAGTTACCGTCATCCGATGCGTGCGGGCCATGTTGTTCATCCTCCCGCTGCTAATCTCCCAGTTCGCGCCCGCTCTGGCCAAGGCGAGCGATTCACCGGATCGGGTCTTCTTCCCGCAGACCGGGCATTATCTCAGCTACGGATTCCTCGACTACTGGCGACACCACGGTGACATCGCTCAGTTCGGCTATCCGATTACCGAAGAGATGCAAGACCCGAAAACGGGTTTCACAGAGCAATATTTCGAGCGAGCGGTCTTTGAATGGC
Organism: uncultured Chloroflexia bacterium; assembly: GCA_963739715.1. Taxonomy (GTDB): domain Bacteria; phylum Chloroflexota; class Chloroflexia; order Thermomicrobiales; family Thermomicrobiaceae; genus CALAGB01. Next base: position 259,208 of record CAVUBN010000013.1, read on the forward strand.
ACCCGAGTGCGCCTCCCGCCTGGCAAATCCAGCTTCGGCGACTTGGCGCCGAGAATGTGGCTGGGCGGGAAACCGAACCACCTTTTCGGCCGATGAGTTCTGGTGACGCTGGCTGCACCTACTACGCCGAGACTGGCCACCAAATATGCCGCCATTTCTTGAACTACTGGGAATCAAACGGCGGACTTCCAATTTTCGGCTACCCATTGAGTGAGGCGTTTACCCAGGGAGATTACACTGTCCAATACTTCGAACGGGCGCGATTCGAGTGGCATCCTGAGAATCAGGGGACCCCTTACGCCGTGCTGCTCGGACTCCTCGGCCGTGATGCCGCGTTGAAAGATAAGGTCAATCAACTGGGGGAGCCAGCGACGCCCGGAGTTCCTCCCTACGCTCCCGAGCTCTTCAACTCGGGGACACTTTCGTATGAAGTTCCGATCGATTTCCACGCGCAGCAGGATCCCGACTGGTGTGACCCTGCTGACGTGCAAATGTGGTTGGAGTCCACCGGCGTAACGCCAGTCGGGAGTTCGGACGCGGCAATTCAGAGCAACATCTGGAACTACGAGATCAGTCACAATGACGGATTCACGTTACAACAGTGGCACGCGTCCCCCTACGCGGTGGCGGAAGCGCTCAATGCGTTCGGTGCAACCCGACCGGTCGGAAACGCAGCTTTCGATGACATATATAGCGCTGGAATTGTTATCTCTCAAAGCATTGCCGTCGATCACCAACCGCTGATCGCATTGGTTGATGACGGCACGCATTATGTGCTCGTGTCGGGAGTCGTTCTAGGACCAGGAGGTGTCGATACACCGCCGAAGTCGGTAACGGTTTTCGACCCATGGACAATCTCGTCCGATCGCGGCGGTTACCCGGCCATGGGGCAGGGAACCAAGTGGGATTGGGCGGCTTTCGCGGCCCGCTTCACCCGCGATAGCACCAACGATCCCGGCATTTGGTCCGGAAAATGGACATTGATCGCGGCTGGTCTTCCTCCCCACCAGTGATGAAGACATATTCGCTCGGGAAAGCTCATTTTATTGCTAGCGCGTTTGCCGGCGACGCCACACCACCCAGTTTGTTCAAGGGCGCTGATGTCAGCATGAATTCATAGACACCGTCCCCGGCGCAATCGGCCGCCAAATCCTCAAGATAGAACATTTCTCCAATCGGCATACCCCATAGCGGTAGAAGCGTCGTGTGCAACGACCCGCGATCCCGATCAGGTGGCCAGGCTTCGAAGCTCGGTGCGTCACCTGCAACCGCCGAGAAATGATTGTCCCAGAGAAATCGAAGGGTATCAGGTCCCTGAGCGACACCGATAAACGTGTGACCACCCTCCGCGACCTCGGCGCGTTGCTGCTGGTCTAGCCCATCGTACCAGGCAGTCCAGCCACTTCGAACGATAAGGATGTCGCCCACTTCGAAGTGCGTGCCCTGGGCCTCGGCGATCTGCTTAAGCTCTTCGACCGTGATCTCGACCCGGTTTCCCGCGACGTGATGAATCCCTCGCTGCGCGGCCCAACGCTGGTGGTCGAGCAACACCGCACGACCGACGATGCCGCGTCGTGCCCAAGCCTGAATGCCGTTTCGGGTACCAGTCACTCCGGTTATCTCCGACTCATCTACCTCACCGTAGAAACACTGACATTGCGCATTTCCCATATGCGTGAGTCCGTCCCAGTGAGTAGACGATTGCGTGTTGAAGTCGTTGTAGACATCGTCGTGCACAAAGGCACGCTTGTTCTTGATCGTGTGAGCCAGTCGCTCTCGATGAAAGAGAGGAGGATCGGGCAACTCCAGCTTCCAATTCAATGGGAAAGTCTTCCCGGTACGGATCAGACTGGATGCCGCCAGCACGCGTTCCGCAGTCAACAGATTGATGGTACCGACCTCGTCGTCTTCACCCCAGAGACCCCAATCTGAGTTTGTTGGAGAATCCGGGGCAAGCGGTAAATCATCGAACGACGGCAGCATCCCCGATTTGGTCTGATTCATTGATTTCCTTGCCCTTTCCCAGGCGCGCGCCTCCGCATCGATCGACGTTCGAGGCACGCAATCCAGACGACGCGGTTGTTTCCTACTTCTATGAACGAGTGACGCCATTCTATGCGCAGCTTGTCGCGCCGGTCAAAGCGCAGAGAACACCTTCACGACATTCGCAGCGTTGCGATACATGGCACGGCTCGCGCAGTAATATCCTCTTTGTTGTCAGAGATTCCCGGCTCTGCTACGCTCTTTACAGCCATGAAGTGCGATTCCTCAGTAGGAAAATGACGGTGGGAGGAACCACCCCTTGATCATCGACGGACGGCTCTGGTTGCTCATCGGCCTGAGTATCGCCATGCTCTTCACTATCGAGGCCATTGAGGATTTCACTGATGGTGCGTGGCCGCAGATGCGCCGCTCGTCAGGCTATTTCGACGTGCTTGGTAGCTCACGCGGACTTTGGGTCGCCGTCGCCATGCTCGTTTTACCAGGGCTCGTACTGACCATTCTCAATCTGGCCGTGCTCGTCTGGAAGGATCTGCCGTATAGCAACACGTTGTTGCTTGGGACCATCTTCATCATCATCGGCTGGCTGCTATTTTTGGCGACCACCATCGACCTCGGCGGCATCGGCGAATACCTTGAAGGAAGCGGCATCGTGGCCCCGCTGTCAATTCTGATCGTCCTGATCATGGCGGACCTGCTGCTGTTGATCGCCTTAATTCAGATCTTCCCGAGCAGCCTTCGTTCCATTCTTCCGTGACGCTCCCTGGTCCTGGCTTCAGTGTCGTGAATCAGCGGATTCGATCCGGATTCGATTTCATCATTGAGTGCCGGCTAGAACGGATCCACGAGTGACACGTTTTGATACGAGTAATCATGTAGCCGAGTTTGTAGCCGAAAGATAGTACGTCAGACTCTGCAGCGCGCTGGTCGGGTCGATCTCGCGCGTCCAGACGTTGGCCGAAACCCGCAGAACCACGGGAGCGTAATTGAGGATCGCCCGCACGCCCGCTTCGATAAGCTGATCGGCAACGTCCTGCGCGGCCGAAGCCGGTACCGCAACAATTCCGATACGTATCCCCATCTCACGAACGACTTCGCTGATCTCGGTCTGATCAAGAATCACCACGCCGTTTACCTGACGTCCAATGTGATCCGGATTGCGGGCAAAGATCGCGGAGATTCTGAACGAATTCTCTTCGAAACCGTGATAGCCGGCAATTGCCTGACCGAGGTGACCGAAGCCCACCAGCGCCGCATCCCACTGGCGGTCTAAATGCAGGATATGGGTAATCGCACGCTCGAGTTGGACGAGGTCGTAACCCTTTCCCTGCTTGCCGAAACGTCCGAAATATGAAAGGTCGCGCCGAATCTGAGCGGCAGACACACCGATTCGCTCTCCGAGCTCCTCCGAAGAGGCACTGGTAACTCCCTCATTCAACATTTGCCGCAGCGTGCGCACGTAGACAGGGAGCCGGCGAATAACTACGTCGGGAATCGCTTCATGTTTCATCAATCGCATCCATGCATTGAGGAGCTAGCATCGAAGCCAGTTTGCCGTTGACTGTTTTCATGTCGCAGTCGTCCGTGATCTACCCGCGTCTTGCGACAATCAAGCCAGGCCGAAAACGTTTCGCGATTTCTCGTTCAGGAAAACGGCTGCTATGCTACCATCCGGTAGCGACGGTGGTCAACGAACAATCGTTCCGTAGACGAGGCAGGATCAGGCTGTCGTTCCTTCGAAGACTACTTCCAAATCAAGGGGCCAGATGACCAATCGCCTCAAACTGATCGTACGCGACCAGCAGTTCCGACGTCAGGTTTTGCCACTGATTCTGCTCGCGCTGATGATCGCTTTCGGCACGATTGGATACATGCTCGTCGAAGGTTGGTCACTTGGCGACGCCCTGTATATGACGATCGTGACCATGTCGACCGTAGGCTACAGTGAAGTCCACGAACTCGACGGACCCGGACGAATCCTGACCTCATTCCTGATCTTAATCGGCGTTGGCGCGCTGTTTTTCAGCGTGACCAACCTATGGGCATGGATTGTTGAGACGCAGATGAGTGGACGGCGTTCGCAGCAGCAAATTCGCAACCGCATCAAAGAGCTTGAACATCATGTTGTAGTCTGTGGCTTTGGACGCGTCGGACAAAGCATCGCGGAGGAATTGACGGGTGATAATATTCCGATCGTCGTGATCGAAGCGGACCCTCAACGGTGCGAACGCTGCCAGCAGGGACATATTCTCGCCGTACAGGGAGATGCGACCCAGGATGCGACCCTACTCGAAGCCGGAATTGACCGGGCGCGCGGACTTGCGATTGCGCTCGACGATGATGCCAAGAACGTCTTTATCGCGCTCACCGGACGTGCCCTCAATCCCAAGCTCGTCATCGTCGCCCGATCCGGCCTCCGTGAGTCGGAAGCAAAGCTCATCCAGGCCGGAGCGCATCGCGTCGTCTCGCCATACTCGATGAGCGGACAGCGAATGGCGGCACTCTTTGCCCGTCCGGGTGTAATCGATTTCATCGAGACGACTCTGCTACGCGGGAACATCGAGTTCAACTTGGAAGAATTCACCATACCGGAACTGTCGGTACTGGAGGGACTGACTGTACAAGAGGTTCACCGGATGGTTGGCTCCGGCGTCACGATACTGGCGATCATCGGGGCGGCCGGCCTTGTGCCCAGCCCGCCGCCCGAACTGAAGCTGTTCGCGAGTGACACTCTAATCGTGGTCGGCAAGAGAGAACCGCTGACTCGATTGAATGAAATTGCAAAACGGACTGGATCCGCCGATCACCTCGATGGTTCGCCAGACTAAGCGACAACCGCCGCAAGCTGAGATCGAACGAGGGCAGAATCTCGCTCGTGTTCTGATAGCGTACCCCATATCCGGTCTACGATTTCTTCACACGGGCCAACTCGACTCGGACCGGTCAGCCAGAGGGCAACATGGTTCGGTTCGGAGTTTCCGCTGCGATCCACCAACTGCTCCAAAACTCCGTATCCACCTGCTACGCTCAACATGTTCACGCTGCCAAGCGGTCGCTTCGTTATTGCCAATTCCAGCGTCGACAAGGACATTGACTCCGACAGAAACGAGCGTGCAATTGTCGGCCCCAATGAGGACCCCAACGCCTGCTCAGTGATGATGGCCCGAATCGACCTATCGGCAGGATGACTCGACGCGATCTCGTCCGGTGAACGCTGCCACCAGCGGGCCACCACTGGATCTATTGGACTTCGCGAGAACGCACTGCGATAGGCACCGACCAGATCTTGACCGGGCGGGATCGGAAGCAAACTTGGTCCAGCGATAATCGCGGATCGTCGACCGTACAGGAGATCGAGAAAGTGGAGCACACGAGGAAGGCCTGAGGCGGCGAGTCCACGTCGTTCGATCAACGTACCGACCGCCGAAAATGGTGCGTCTTCATGACTCGACGAAAGTGCTCGTACCACTTGGTCCTGAACCTCGTAAGGCGTCGGAGCGACGCGTGCAAGTTGCTCTATCCTCTGGACAAGACTTCGGCGCGCCTCTATAGATAGGTCGAAAAGTTCTCCTTGCGCCTCGTCTTCCAGTGCCCAATTGTTCACGATAAGCGAAAGCTCCGCGTCGATCTGCGCTACGTCTTGCTCGAGTTGCACGAACTCGTTGATATCTACGTCAAGAGCGTCGGCTATTCTCGCCAAGACCGAGAAACTCGGCAATGTGCGTGTGCGCTCCAGACGACTAAGATGTGACGGTGATACGACTGCATTGTACGCAAGCTCGTCGAGCGTCATTCCTCGTGAACGGCGCATGCGGCGAATCGCGGGCCCAATTCGTTGCCGGTGTAGTGAGTGGCGATTCATAGTCGGCACCTCTCCGTCGACCACCGCGACAGTCTTGACTTGTCGTTACGTCCCCTACTCTTGATTACCTCCACGACGCTCGCACAATCGAAGCCACCAATTTCACAATGATCAAACCTCGATTAAACAGATAGAATCCCAGATCCATCCCCGATCTAAAAGGAATGGGGCCGAATTAGATCCCAAGAGTATCGAGACCATTGCTATTTCTTATTATTCTATTGACATCAGAACACAACTAGTCTAATATCTGGATCGTTAGGAGGTCATCACGTGTATACGTCTCCATCGAACTGCCCGACCTGTGGCCATGACTTAGAAGTGAGAGAGCTGAGCTGCCCAGCGTGCGCCACAACTGTTCGAGGTCGCTGGTCGCCGGGCGTGTTTGGGCAACTGACGGGTGATCAGCAGAACTTCTTGCGCATTTTCGTAAAGAGCCGCGGCAACCTGAGCGAAGTAGAACGGTCCCTCGGCGTTTCGTATCCCACCGTGCGGGCAAAACTGGAGGAGATCATCGAACTCCTCGACGAACCGGTATCACAGGACCAGCCCGCCGCTGAGACTCGCGATGACGTGCTCAGGCAGATCGCAGAAGGTCGGTTGAGTGTCGACCAGGGTCTGTCGCGACTCAAATACTTGGACTCATGAGGAGGATCCCGATGATGAATGTCGAACAACGATTCTCGATCGCAGATATTCTCCGTATCAACGTTGAGGTCGACAGCCGCGAAATCGTCGCTACCTGGAACGACACCGAAGAGATTCTCGTATGCGGTGCCGAATTCGACGCAATTATTGAGGCCGGAGAACTGTTCATCACTGCTGAAGGGGGCCGCCGAAACAGTTCTGGCTCCATTCAACTCGAGATTCCGTCACAGCCGATCGGCTGTGAATTCAAAACTGAGCGTGGTGACGTCCGCCTTTCCAACTCGACAGGCAAAGTCGAGATTCGTGCCGATAGCGGAGACATCAGCGTGCGGGACGGATCTGGATCGCTTGTTGTCGCGTCCGGGAGTGGTGACGTGAACATTGAAACATTCGCCGGTGAAGTCATCCTCAACAGTGGATCGGGAGACAAATCGCTGAAAGAAATCCTTGGTGCGATCACAGTTCGCTCGGGCAAAGGAGACATCGACCTCACGGGCGGTCAAGGCGAAACAACGGTCGCTGTCGGGTCCGGTGATGTCCGCATTCGGAATCGTGACTGCGACGTGTTCACCATTGCAGGTGCAAGCGGAAACGTATCGATCGCGGGGGGCCGCATGGGCCGAGGGACCGTCAGCACCGCTTCCGGCGACGTTCAGTGTCATGCGTCTCTCTCAATTGAGAGCTACGATTTCACCGCCTCGTCCGGCGACATCTCGGTCTCGATCCCACGGGGCCTCGCGGCTCGGGTCGACGCCGCCACAACGCGCGGCAGCGTGACAACTGACCTCCCTCTGATTGCCATCAATCAACGAGGGCCGCGCAATCCTCATGGAAAGCGACTTGTCGGAAGCACCAACGACGAGGCCAATCGCGCCGAAGTTACGCTACGGACCTCGAGCGGTGACATTGATGTGCGCTGGGGCGCGGACATCGCTACAGCTGATCCGAAGACCAACGAACCCGCGTCACCCGAATCCGAGGTTCAGCCGCCGGTCAGCGAAGAGACCAGCTCGAACCGCACGTTGGAGACAGAAGATCGCAAGCGCGCCATCCTCTCGGCGCTGGCAGACGGTGATCTCTCCGTAGAAGAGGCCGGAAGACTGCTCGATATGACGCTTCATTTCGGTCGCGATGCGAGCGGAGCGTAAAGATGTATGCAATTGAAGCGAATGAGCTTCGACGAACGTTCCGTCGTTCGAAGCGGGTCTTTCAAAGATCGCCCGAGTTCGTTGCCGTCGAAGAGGTGAGCCTCGCCGTCAAACCAGGAACTATATTCGGTCTTCTCGGACCAAACGGTGCCGGCAAGACGACCACCATTAAGATGCTGTCGACGCTGCTCATACCATCCAGTGGATCGGCTCGCGTCGCCGGATTCGACGTGGTTCGTGAGGAACGAGAGGTCCGGAGACGGCTCGGCGTCGTGTTCGGCGGTGATCGAGGCCTCTATGGGAAGCTCTCTGCACGAGACAATCTAATCTATTTTGGCAATCTTTACGGCATGCCACGACACCAAATCGGCGGCCGCGTAAAGGAGATGCTTGAACTGGTCGGATTGACCGAAAGATCGGACGACCGCGTCGAAGGATTTTCTCGTGGCATGAAGCAGCGGCTGCATCTCGCTCGTGCGCTACTCCACAATCCGCCAGTCATCTTCCTTGACGAGCCGACAATCGGGCTGGATCCGGCCTCGGCAGTCAATCTGCGGGAGATTGTCAAGTCACTGATGCCTGATCACACAGTCTTACTCACTACGCATTATCTCCAGGAAGCGGACGAACTGTGCGATCGGATCGCCATCATCGACCGCGGATCGATCCTACTTGAAGACACTCCGGAAAAGATCAAAAGTCGTGTCGGCTCCGGTCACCGCTACCTCCTGAAGGTCCACGGGCATACGAATGGGTCGACGGTCGCGTCTCTCCGCGAGTTACCGGCGGTCAATGACGTCGTAGCGAGCGAGTCAATCGACGGATTCGCTCAGTTCACGATCTCGTCGACTGAGCAGACTGCAGTCCTCGACGGCGCAGTGCGTGTGCTCCATCGCCAAGGCGTTCGGATCGAATCGATTCAGTCGATGGAACCGACTCTGGAAGACGCTTTTCTTACCTTGACGGCGGGAGGCGATTGATGACCAACCGCCGTCCCGACGACCTCGCTTCAACGGATACAGCAACGGTCAATGATTCCTTCGGTGTTGCCAGTCAACGGTCAGCCGTCTGCTCCGAAGGACTCACACGTCAGTCCCTTGGTGAAGAGATTCGTCACGCGTTGCGCGTCTCCCTGTGGACTGCGCGGTCTTACATCATTCGCCACACTGCCTACATCGTCGATCTCATTCGCTGGCCAATGTACCCAACCTTCTATCTTCTGACGCTGATATTGGCTTATCGAATTGCCGGACGGACCAGCGTCGACGGTTTTGACGTGCCCGGCTACCTGTTGGTGGGAACCATCGGCGTCGTGCTGTGGCAGTCGAACCTCTGGGCGGGAGGTTACGCCATCGAGTTCGAGCGCTCCGGAGGGACGATCAACGCACTTTTTGTGACGCCGGCCAGCCGGGCCGCGGTGGTACTCGGCTACGCTCTTGGATCACTCACCGTCTGGATCATTCCCAATTCGCTGATCCTTGCCGGTGTCGCCTTCGCCGTTCACGCCAATGCGAACGTAAGCGATCCGTTCGCGGTCACGGCGTCAATGCTTTGCCTGATTGCGTCCACTTTTGCGCTCGGGTTTGCCGTAGCGGGGATCTTTGTACTATCGCGCCGGGCGAATCTGCTCGCTAATTTTTTCCAAAGCCCTATCTATCTCTTGAGTGGAATGATCGTACCGATTTCGGCATTGCCTGGTTCGATGCGTGTTGTAGCTGCGTTCTTCCCTCTGAGCGCAGGTATGGACGCTTTGAGAATGAGCCTACTGAAGGGCGCGGGATTAGGGGAGGTTTCCGGTGATCTGGCCCGGCTGATTGTTCTCTCGAGCGCGCTATTTGTTTTCGGCCTGTTCATGCTACGGAGAGTCGAGAATGTCGCGAAACGTGGTGGAGAGCTCGATTTTGACTGAGATCAACGCCGTCTATGCCGCATGGCTGGCGATGACTAAGGAGCGTCTTGACGAATTCGCGCGCCAGGGACGGCTGGCCGTCTGGGCTATTCGCCCGGTCTTTGATCTGGTCATCGCCGCATTGATCTACGCGGGGGGGCGCAAGGACCTTATCCCGTACATCGTCGTTGCAATGACCGCCAACTCGCTGGTTTGGAATAGCATTTTCTGGATCGGTGAGATACTCGATCGCGAGCGACTCAAAGGCACCCTGATGTCTCTCTTCATGGCGCCGTGCTCCAGACTTAGCTGGTTGATCGGCTTCGCTGGATCGGGAATCATCGAGACCGCAGCGGGAGCACTGACGGTCGGAGTCGGGGGAATGCTCCTATTCGGGGTGCGATTCCATCCGAATTACATCACGCTCCTGGTAACACTCCCTCTGTTCGTCGCGTCGTTGGTGGGGATCGGTCTGATCATGAGCGGGCTCGGATTGATAACCAAACGCTCGAACGAGCTTTCGAACCTCGTGTTCCCTGTCCTGACGCTGCTGGGCGGCGTTTACTATCCGATAAATCAGCTTCCCTGGTGGTTGCACGATATGGCTCGTGCACTGCCACTCGGATATGGCTTTCAGGCACTTTCCGACGCCGCGCTTAACGGCGCATCTATCTACGATGTTCGCGCTTCCCTGTTTCCATTGCTCGGCTTCGCGATTGTTCTGCCCCTCGCTGGAGCAACAGTCTTCCAGATGCTAGAACGCACGGCTCGTCGCAACGGAGAACTCGAGCTTTACTGATCGATATAATTTCTGGCCTAATTGAAATCTTCTCAACGAAGTTTCGTCGATCGGTTTTCACGCCGCGAATCGCGTCGCGCCATTCGGCTTGATGTTGACTCTGGGTCGTTACGGATTCTCTCCGACAAGCTCGCTCTGAGCCATTTTCCGATCTTCGCGACGTCTTGAGATCTCCAGCTCACCGCCGCTCGAACAGATGTGATCCATTAGCGGAAATTAGAGCACTGGTTGGGAGAAATCGGATAGAATCACGAATCTGTTTCGGGCGCGGTTCGCATTGGAGATTGCGTGATAGGTTCACTTGAGGCTCGTGAGCTCGTTCGTCGTCCTATGCTGGTGCCGTCGCCACTCCAGCAATACATGCCCGGCTCCGTGCGCATGGAGTCGCATGATTGCCTACTCCTCGCGGCACTCGGTGGTGACAGTGTCGAAGAGAATTACGCACTGGTCTTTGGGACGATCGATCCCGAACGGGTGTTTAGCCTGGCTCGATCATTTTTCGGATCAGACGAGTACTCGATCGTGATCGAGTCGGGTACTGCCCGCGCACTTGACGAGCTTTTGCAGGCCCAGGAGTGGCCGATCGATGAGGATGTCCCGGCGCTCCTGCTTAAGCCCATTCCCGCTCGGCCCGAGGCGTCGACGAGTCTCGAAATCCGTCCGGTCACCACCGAGCTGGAGTACGAAGACTTCATGAACATTTCACAAACTGGACGTCGATGGGTTCCATCTTTGAAGGCCGCGACCGACCCGAACGTTGGCCTCTTCGTCGGCTACATCGAGAAACGACCAGTCGCGACCTCTCGCCTCAACTGTTTAGGAACAGTGGGTGATATCAACGGGATCGTAACTGATCCGGATTACCGGAGACGAGGTTTCGGAACGGAGATGACCTGGGCCGCGATTGCCGAAGGGGTGAAGCGAGGCTGCACCGCCATCGTTTTGACGGCAACTGAGATGGGCTACCCGGTTTACCTGAGAATGGGTTTCGAGCCCGTCTGCAATTATCGAACCTACCTGAGACCAAATCGTTAACTCAATATGACTTGGGCAATCGCAGTACGTGCTCGGACAGGTAATTGAGGACCATCTCCTGAGTAATTGGCGCAATCTTGTAGAGCCGTACCTCTCGCCACAAGCGTTCAACGTGAAAGTCCTTGCGATAACCACGGCCTCCGAACGTCTGGAGCGCCATGTCACATGCGGCGAATCCCGCCTCAGCTGCCAGCAACTTCGCCGCGTTGGCCTCCGCTCCGCACGACTCTCCGCGATCAAACAGCCAGGCAGCCTTCATTGCCAGCAGCTCAGCCGCATTGAGGTCGGCCCAGATTCGGGATAGAGGATGCGCAATCGCCTGATTCTGCCCTATCGGACGGTCGAAGACTTCTCGGTCGCGTGCATAGCCAACCGCGAGATCGAGCGCGGCCCGGCCGATGCCGATTGCCTCCATGGCGATCACGATCCGCTCGGCGTTCAGCCCTCCGAGAAGATGGTAAAAGCCATATCCGATTTCACCGACAACGTCATCTTCGGCCACCTCGAGATCAGCCATCACCAGTTGGTTGGAGTCAACCGTGTTGCGGCCGAGCTTGTCGATGATCTCCAGACTGCAAGCTTCGCTGTCGAGATCGATGAAGAAAAGGGTGAGGCCACGGAACGGCCTGGCTTCGTCACGAGGTGAGGTCCGCGCCAGAATCAACGCTTTCTGTGCATGCTGAGCGTTCGAGAGCCATGCCTTGGTGCCATTGATAATCCACCGGTCCCCTCGCCGTTCGGCCAGGGTATCGATGCGCGACGTATCCAACCCAGCATCGGCTTCGGTAACTCCAAATGACATGCGGAGTTCACCAGTGGCGAGCTTGGACAGATAGCGTGCGCGCATATCCGGAGATCCATGCTTGATGATCGGATAGGGCGGGAAGATCGCGAGATGAATCGGGGACGCGCCGCTCGTCCCAGCGCCACTGGCACAAACGGCATGGAGGAGAAGCGCTGCTTCCGTTATGCCCATTCCTCTGCCACCGAACTGCTCCGGTATGATCGTCCCAAACCATCCGGCGTGAGCAAAGGTGTCGACGAACTCGGTAGGATAGGAATCAGTACGGTCTTTGTCCCGCCAGTAGTCGAGCGAAAATTGGCTCGCCAATTCCGTAGCGTCCCGAACCAGGTTCTGTTGCGCCTCGTCCAACGCGAATTCCATCTACTTCCCTACACTGATGTGCCTGGCACGGCGGATCGGCTTGTACCGGATCCTGAATGCCGCAGCTCTAGCGGGAATACCCGGCACGAGTTGTCCGATGTCATACCTGAATACACCTTCTCCTGGAAACGCACACCGTCTGCCCGGCTTATTTCTACCGTTCGATTGAGGAGAGAACTGTCAACGATGAGCGCAGCATATACGACTCCCGACCCGCAACTCAAGGATGAGATCAGCGACGACGGAAAGTTTGTGCTGCAGGAATACCGCATTCGGGATAGTGTCACGACCAGTTGAATCCGAGCCGTATCGTGCCAAAAGGGCCGGAAATCGATTGAGCCGCGTCCCACGATCGGAATCGTTTCATCGATGAGACAACCTGGGCGTAGAGGAAAGCACCACGGGGCGAACGCCAACACAGCATACGACAAGAGTAAGCAGATCACCGAGTGACAGGTGACCCTTCATGGCCTAAATTTCCGTCGATGCCCTGGCTAAGCCAGTGAACCGGGAGTGAGACGAAGAGCCCACTCAGGTTCAACTTGCTACGACGCTGAGGCGACCGTCACCGAGTCGCTAGGGCGTCGCAAAAGAATGACGAGCGCGACGATAGAGGCGACCAGCGCCGCGATCGCCACGACCTGCGCCTCCTGTAATCCCCAGAACCAGATTCGCTCCTGCCTCATGTAGCTGATGAGAAAGCGAGACCCAGCGTACATGGCGCCAAAGAGGGCAAACGAGACACCATTTGGCAGACCACGTTTCCGCAATTGCCAGATGATCGTGAAGATCGCCATGTTGATGATTGCGTCATAGACCGGGTAAGGATAGGTACGCACACCAATCAAATTGGCCGGCAATAGATCCCTTGCGTTCGTATATGTGACCGAGAAGAAGGAGGACGTCGGCCCTCCCCAAGCGTCACCGTTGATCAGGCACCCGATTCGTCCAAACGCCTGCGCCAGAAGCAACCCAGGTGCGATGGCATCAATGATCCGCAGCGTCGGCAGCTTGTAGTAGCGGCACAGGAGGAGAACTGTCACGAACCCACCGAATACCGCTCCGTAGATCGCCAGTCCACCTTGCTGCAGCGCGAATATCTCGAGAGGGTGATGAAAATGATAGATTGGGTGATCGATCACGTAGAAGACTCGAGCTCCGATGATCCCACCGGCTACCGTCCAGTAGACCATATTGTCCCAATGCTCGAGCGTAATGTGCTTGCGAACGAACTCGAGTCGCGTTATGACGACTGCCATGACAATAGCGACCAGAATGGCGATCGCGTGCCACGCGATGACAAACTGCCCGACTCTGAATAGATTTGGGTCCATCCCGATAGTAAAGTGAAACAAGCCGTGTCTCCTCCATAGTCTTTTCCGCTGGCAATTGTGCCACTAGAGCATCAAAGTGTGTTGCCCCGCGAGTTTGGAATTCGATACACCCGTACAAATCGAGTGGCGAGACATTAGAATCGACAGACGTCACCCAACGGTATAATTGCGCTGTCCGTTGAATCGACTGGCAAGCCGCCAATTCCGCAGTCCGGAGGGATCACGACACGACCATGCTTCTCGAGCTAGCTATCCGCGATTTTGCCATCATTCGCGATCTGCGGATCTCTTTCGCACCCGGTTTCAATGCTCTGACCGGCGAGACTGGTGCTGGCAAGTCGATCATTATTGACGCACTCGGAGCGGTGCTTGGGGCACGTGTATCATCAGATCTCGTACGTTCAGGCGCATCGAACGCCTGGGTAGAGGCACTGTTCGATGTCCAATCGCTGAACGCGCGTCAGGACTTCCAAAGAGTCCTGACCGACAGCGGCCTGGAGCCTGAGGACGGTTGTCTGATTCTCAGCCGAGACATCAACTCCAATGGCCGAAGTGTTGCCAGGATCAACAGACGCACGGTCACCGCCGGGACGTTGGCAGCCATCGGCGGATACCTGGTCGACATTCACGGCCAAAGCGAACACCTATCTTTGCTGCGACCGACTATTCACTTGGGGTTGCTGGACCATTTCGCGGACACCGGGGAGCTCCGGCTGAAATTCGCGGAATTGAACCACCAATATGAAACGATCGCGCGAAGGATCGCCGAGATTCAGGCTTCCGAACGGGAACGGGCTCAGCGAATTGACATGCTCCGCTTTCAAGTGGAGGAAATTGAATCAGCGCAGCTGAGTCAGAATGAGGAGGCAAAACTCGAGCAGGAGCGCGTCGTGCTATCAAACTCCGAGCGACTCGCATTGCTCGCGGCCGAGTCCTACCAACTGCTTGACGGTGGCGACGAGGCAAGTGCCGATCCGATCCACGGAGCGCTCGATAACTTACGCATCGCTGTGGAGCGTGTCGACGAACTTGCCCGGATTGATCCGGAGAACGAACCGCTCGCGAGTCATCTGCGAGAGGTTCAATTCTTACTTGAAGACTACGCGTTAGCGATTCGCTCATACGCGGATAATATTGAAGCCGATCCTGAACGTCTTGAGGCAATCGAAGACCGGCTTGCACTGATGAAGCAGCTAAAGCGTAAGTACGGCGCAACAATCGCTGAGGTGCTTAACTACCTGGATCAAGCATCGGACGAGCTACATCAGCTTGAAAACAGCGAACAGCATCTCGAGGGGTTACGAGATGACGCCAACGCAATCCGCATCACGATGGGTGTCGTAGCGAGCAAGCTTTCTGAGCGCCGGCGGGCAGCCGCGCCAGAGCTCAAACAGCAGGTCGAACGGGCTATGCTCGATCTCAACATGGGACGGGCTCAATTCGAGATCGAATTCGGCGAACTCTCAGGAAAGGTGAAGATTGCCGTCATGGTAGGAGGGCAAGAGAGCGACCTGCCATTTGACGCGAGTGGCGCAGACCGGGTCGAATTTCTGATCGCTCCGAACGCTGGTGAGACGCCGAAACCGCTCGGACGAATCGCTTCGGGTGGGGAGATGGCTCGATTGATGCTCGCCCTTAAATCGATACTCTCTTCCGAAGATGAAACCCCCACGCTCGTATTCGACGAGATCGACGTAGGTGTTGGTGGTCGCAGCGGTCAGCCAGTCGGTGAGAAGCTGTGGACTCTCGGTCAGCAACACCAGGTGCTGGTCATAAGCCACCTGGCACAGGTCGCCGCTTTTGCGCAGTCGCATTTCAAGATTTCCAAGCTCGAGGAAGACGGCAGAACTGAGACACGGATCGACCAACTCGACTCAGGTAACCGGCTCGATGAACTTGCCGCGATGCTCGATGGTCATCCCCCAACCGCCGAATCACGAGAGAATGCTCGCGCCATGCTCGACCGCATAGATCAATGGAAACAGGATCGATTGGTCGCAACGACAGTCGTCTGAACCCAATTTCGGCGATGGTATACTCGCCAGATGGACGCGAAACGACCATTGTGTAGCGGATTATTCGCCCGGAGGAATGCATGCAGCCGAATATGAAAATGCTCCAGCAAATGCAGAATCGGATTCAGAAAATGCAGCAGGAGCTCGAAGAGACCACGGTTGAGGGAACGGCCGGTGGCGGAGCGGTAAAAGTGTCCGTCAACGGACTGCGAACGGTGCAGGCGGTGAAGATCGATCCAGCCGCGGTCGATCCTGAAGACATCGAGATGCTTGAAGACATGGTTCTCGCCGCGATTCAAGAAGCAATGAAATCGGCCGAAGATCTAGCGTCCCAGAAGATGGGTGCCATCACTGGCGGAATAAACATCCCAGGACTGATGTAGCAGATTCTTTCGCCGAGTCCCTCGCAATTAAAGACGCAAGATTCATCACCGCGTGCGATCGATTTCGGTATCGATCATTCACGCGGTGTTCTTCTGCGCAGTCACCCCGCGTGACACACCGTGGACACCGATTGCAGCGTCAAGGTGCGCTGTGGCTCGACGTCCGACCGAGATATTGGCTTGCTTTACCAAACTCGTCACCCTCGATGGAGAATACGCAATACAGGTTCGAGCGACTCGATCCCGGCGACGGTGTTCGGCTCCACCCGAATCTGGATATGACTGACTCCCTCCGCCGAGTAAGCACGGAGTTCGGCTGCCATCTGCTCGGGAGTTCCAGTGAGTGGCGGGACTGCGATCCCTTCGATTCGCTCCTGCCCGCGCGCGCCAACCAGCACGGACGCGGTTCGTTCAAGCGTCGCAGGGTCGCGGCCTTCGGCACGACACGCTGAGTCGACCTTTTCTCGGAGCGGAACGATGCCAGTCGCCTTGTTACCGGTTCCGGAGAAGTAGACATTCCACGCGTCGGCATAACGGGCCGTTAGACGCAGCATCCGTTCTCCGGTCGTTCCGATCAAAATGGGTGGACCGTCCGACCGCGGGCCTCTCGGCCGGAGGATGCAGTTTTCGGCCTGATAATACTGTCCTTGAAAATCAGCGTGGCCAGTCCGGAGCAACGGATGAACGATTTGAATAGCTTCCTCGAAGCGGCTCACGCGGTGATCAAATGGAAATCCGAAGGCCCGATACTCCGGCTCGTGATTCCCGGCTCCGAGCCCCAGAATAAGTCGGCCTCCACTGATCTCATCCACCGTGTCAGCCATCTTGGCCAGCAGAGCCGGATTTCTGAAGCTTGAACAAACGACAAGGGTGCCGAGCTCAACACGTTGCGTAGCCGACGCCAGGGCTGATAGCAGTGACCAGCACTCCCAGACCCCGATTGTTTCCTTGCCTTCCGAGGCAACAATCAAGTGATCCACGATCCAGATTGAATCGAAGCCCACCTCTTCAGCCCGGAGAGACATGGCCAGCAAGTCGCTCCACCGCGGAGTCTCTCCGTCCATCCGGTACTCAGCGACCGGCAAAATGAGCCCAATCTTCAATCGTCGATTGGCTGTGTCGATCATGTTTCTCCCTTCACCTTAACGGTCACTTTCATCCCCGCTGATGATTCATATTCCGCTGCTCAAATTGTGTTGCTTCTACAGTGCCTGGTAGACGGCGTATGGTCAACTAGGCGACAATAACCGTCTACAAATGACTGAGCCGCCGTGACCAACGACGGCGATCACGATTCGACGGAGGCTAGATGGTACGACTTGGCGTAATGATAGAGGCCCAGGAAGGGCTCACCTGGGACCGGTGGTCCCGCATTGTCGAGACCGCTGAGAACAACAATTTCAATTCAGTGTGGCGATCCGATCATCTCTTTTCGGTGATGGGAGTCAATGATCGCGACCAGCTCTCCCTTTGGCCGTCTCTGACCCTGGTTGCTGCGCGCGATTCCAAACTCGAATTCGGGGCCTTGGTTTCACCCACCACTTTTCGACACCCGGTGATGCTGGCAAAGGACGCTGTCGCGCTTGACAATCTCTCAAACGGCCGATTCTGGCTGGGCGTCGGAGCTGGCTGGAATGAACGCGAGCACCGCTCGTTTGGCTTTCCACTCCCGCCCTTGAAGGAACGAATGGATCGGCTCGAAGAGGCAATCGAGGTCATCAAACTCCTTTGGACCGGGGAACCCGTGAGCTACGCGGGAAAGCAGTTTACGCTCGACGACGCTCAGATGCGCCCCGTCCCCGTTCAATCGACGGGCGTTCCAATGATGATCGGTGGATCCGGCGAACGACGCACGCTTCGAATGGTCGCCAGGTTTGCGAATGAATGGAATGCGACTGCGTCGTCGATAGAGGATTACCAGCATAAGGTTGAGGTGCTGGAGCGACATTGCGACGAAGTCGGTCGCGACAGCTCAGAGATTGCCCGCTCGGTCATGCTCGGCCACATCATTGGTGCCAATGATGCCGACCTGCGGGAAAGAGCAACGCGCATCCAGAAGGTTGTGCCCTCGCTACGGAACCTCTCGAACGACGAAATATTGAAGCTCATGCGGGAACGCGGCTGGCTGGTTGGCACACCTGAAGAGATCATCGAAACGATTCGTGCCCGTGCCAAAGTCGGCGTTTCTCGCATCATGCTGCAGACCATGGATCAGGAAGACATGAGCGCGCTAGATCTGTTCGGCAACGCGGTTATTCCAGAGGTGTCGTCTCTCTAACCTATTCGACACCGACGATCGTTCCCGGGATGCCCAACGGGGAGTGGCTGTGCTCCACTCCCCGTTGCATTCCCTTTGATCGCGGCATCTACGAAGACGACCCAGTCTCGCTCTATTTGCCCTCGAGCTGACGAATGTGCAGCACCAACTGCCATCGTTGTTCCGGAGTAAGCAGATTTCCAAACGGGGGCATGTGATTGATGCCATTCGTGATGTAATAGTAGATCTCACCGTCGGACAAGCTTGCCACTGGATCAGTCGTCAGGTTCCGAGGAAGGATGATCTGCTGATCCTTCGGCAACAACGTGTTGGCGGCGTTGAAGTAGATGAGCATGAACCCGTCACCAGCCGCCGGGTTCGGAGTATCCGCACCAAGGCCCTTCTGGCCATGGCACTGCACACAGTTGAGCGCAAAGGTAGTCGCGCCGGCCGTGATATTTACGTCTGTCGCCTGAAGCGGATTAGCCAAGCCCTTCGCCTCATCCAACGTGTAGTTCTTTGGCGCGGCGGGACCGGTATTGACAAACGGGCCATAGGCCAGTGAACCCAGCATCGCCTGATTGACCTGGATCGCGTTCGTCGGCGAGTCAAGCCGCGGCGGTTCTTGTGCATGCCACGAATCCGAGTAGTGCATCCCTGAGTAGAAATCGATCGGATACGTGTTGGTGGAGTCACAACCCGCTGCGACAAGCAGAAGCAAGGTGACTCCGGCGAACACCCAAAGACGTGGCCGAGACCGCGCGAGCCGAGTCTTCGCCTGTGCGAGACGCCCGACAGCGCGAATCATGCGCTGGCTCCCTTCCGATTTGAACGGGCTGTTCCAGTCGACGCGGGGCCTGCAGACCCACCCATTTTGACGTCCTCTGCTCCGGTCGAACGCATCGCCTCGACCGCACCATTGAGTCGCTCTTCGGGCGAGTGCACCAGAATACCGATATACCCGTCGGTGATGCGTGTGTCATAGACATCGCGCACGAATCGCGGCAGCCGAGACTCGAAGATCGCTCCGAGCACCGTAAAGATAACCGCGGCGAGCATCGTGCCTTCATACATGATGATGACCATCGGCGGGATCGAAAAGAGCGGTTTCCCATCCGTCACCATCGGGTAAACCACCTGTGTTCCACCGGTGATCAACAGACCGACCGCAAAACCACAGCACGCTCCAACCACCGGCCACAGGCCAAGCCGGCTTGTGCTGTGATCGTGACCGAACGCTCCCTCGGGATACGGTGCATTCGAAAGGACTTCAAAATCCTCTCGTTGGATTCCGGCTTCCGCCAGCTTATCGACTCCAGCGATCGCCGAGTCCAAATCGCTGTAAAGCCCTAGAATATCGCGTAGTGCCATCGCCACTCTTCCCCTCTAGAACTCGCGAATGATCGCTGGGATCTTAACTTTACCGACTTGGATTTCATCAGCAAAGTACTGACCTTCTTTTTCCTCCCACACCGAGACCGGAGGAAATAGCTTCGCAAAGACCATAAATAGGAACGGTACCAGCGCAAACGAACCGAGCACGAACGTAATTTCGAGAATACTCGGCCGGTAGAAGTTCCAATCGAACGTCCACTCGTACTTGCGCTCAAGCCCCGGAACTACCAGCCAATAGCGCTCGGACCACATTCCGATGTTGACCATGATCGATGTCCAGAACATGAGCTTTATGTTCCGCCGGAACTTCCGGAACATCCAAATTGGCACCGGGATGAAGTAGCCAAATATGAAGATTAAGGCTAACAGCAGCGTATATGGCCACTCGAGGAACCGCATCTTCATGATCTCAACTTCGCGTGGATCCTGATTGAACAGCGCGAAGAAGACGTCGAGCATGAAGAAGAAGATCCAGCCGGTCGCCACAACGACCAGCAAGCGGCCAATGGCATCGAAGTGTTCTTCACGTATGTATTTGTCGAAGCCAAACATCCATCTCATCAGCGCCATGAGAGTCACGACGGCCGACACACCCGAATGAACAGCTCCGATAACGAAGTAGGGCGCCCAGACGCTTGTATGCCAGACCGGATCGAGCGAGAACGAGAAGTCCCAAGAAACGATGCTATGGACCGACACAAAGATCGAAAGCATCAACGCAGCCAGCAGGAAACCGGTCGCTGTCTGAATCATCCACTGTCGTTCGCCGTTCTGCCAACCGAGTGCCATCACTCGATACAGACTACGGCGCCAGCCCGTTGAGCGATCACGCAGCACTGCGATGTCCGGCACCGTCGTGATGTAGATGAACAGAATCGTCCCAGTCAGATAAGTGAAGACCGCGCTTGGGTCCATCACCAAAGCCGAGCGGACGTCGGGGAAGATCCCACGCCAGAAGTCGTAGGGGAAGACCCAGTACATGGTTCGCCACGGACGGCCAGTGTGAATGAATGGGAACGTCATGGCCGTCATAAGACTGAACATCGTCATAACTTCTGCGGCACGCGTGACCGGACGTCGCCACTCGGCCTGAGTCAAACGCAGAATGGCCGAGATCATGACACCGGCGTGACTAATACCGATCCAGAAGACGAAGTTCACGATCATAAAGCCCCACATGCCGGGGCGATTCAGACCGGTGGTTCCAAGTCCCCAGTAGAACATCCACCCGACTGCAAAGGCGAATGCGAGCAGGATCGTACCCAGCACGATGAACCCGATCCACATCCACATCGTGGTTCGAGCTACCGGCAGGAGGAGTTCTTGAATGACCTCCATCTGGGGCAACTGCCGCCGTTCTTCCATACCCTTCCTCCACGCGCTCTCTTCGGACCGATCTAAAAGTCCGGCTTACCAATCACCATTACGTCGACATTGTGGAAGCGCTTCCTCACACGCAGGCGCAAGCCAGCCGTGACTTCCCAGATCGAAGGAACCGGAATCATGCGGAATGCGAGCATCACAACCGCGATCGCGGCGGCAATAGCCCCGGCAAGGATCAACACATCCAGCACGCCCGGATAATACGTTGCCGGCAGCGTATGAAGCCGGTCTTGCGTAATGTCTTTGTCCGTGAACGCGGCAGAAAAGAGGCGTATGCGATCAGCCAAAAGTCCGATCAACACGCCGGTCGAAACAATCGCCGGGCCTACACGGCTGCGCCGTACCTTTGTCCACATGAGGAACAAGAGCGGGCCGACGAAGCACAGCAAGAACGCCGCTACGAAGTACCATACATATGAGTGAAAGTAGAGAAGTTTGAGCTGAAGGATCTCCCACGGCATTCGGCCGTACCACGGAATAACAAAGTCCGTCCACATGAAGTAAAACCAGAGCAGACCGAAAGCAAGCTGCATCTTACCGAGTGCAAAAAACTGCTCGCGTCCGAGATAGTCATCAGCACCGCCCCAGAGTCGCATAACCGTCGCGGTAACCATGACTACCGCAATTCCGCCCCCGAAGCCGCTGACAACCATATAAGCAGGGAAGATCGCGCTCTTATACCCAGGAATCAGGCTCATGATGAAATCAGCGGTGATGACGGTCATCGTCCCGACGTACATCACAACGTAGAGCGCCCCGAGGTAACTCTGCGCTCGATCAATTACCCGCCACTGATTCTCAGTTCCATAGAAATCGCCGGCCATCCGGATGAGCCAGTTACCTCGCCCTTCGCCCATTTGACCACGGGCGATCGACAGGTCCGGAATCGAACTGACGTAAAGGAAGGCGTACCCTGCGAATGCCAGACCCAGCACCAGCAGTGCGTCCCATAACCATGGAGACGCCGGCCAGCCGAACCAGACACTTGGTCGACCCTTGGTCCCTGGCACCGTCGCCATCAGAATGAGAAACAGAACCGCGGGAACGATCATCCCAGCAGCCCAAATTTCAGCGATTCGGTTGATCGGCCGTCGCCAGTGGCCGCGAACTAAGCGCGTCGCAGCGGAAACACACGGCGCCGAGGCGACCGTTGCCATCAAGTAACCAAAGGCAACCGCGACGTACGTCCAGGCCTGCCGGTCTCCCCACCCCGAACTGATTGGTCCGATAACAAGCGCTACCAAACCAATCGCCGCCAGAATGCCCAGGATGATCAGACTGAGACGGTACACCGAACCGGTCGATCTCAGACGCCCCATTCCGTCTCGAAGGACGTCGGACGGCGTAGCTTCCCAGATCTTCGTCATCGGCGATGGCTCAGGCGCGTGATGGCCGTCTGCTACTGTTGCCATAACGAACCGCTCCCGTCTCTCCTTCTCTCAGATCTTGTCACCGTCAATAGAACCACCTCGATTGCCGCCCACTGAGCGCTTTCTCTAGATCCAGCCACTGTCAGCTTCAACCTACCGCCACCGTATCATTCGCACTGCGTGCCTGCGATGAATCGAAGTAGCGATGCTTGGTTCCGTCAGGCAGCGGATCGGAATCAATCTTCTTGAGGTACACGACCGCCGGATTCGTCCCCAGGTCCTCGAGCAATCGGTACCCACGATTTGTACTCGCAACCGTCTTCGAGACTTCGCTGTTCTGATCGTTCAAATCGCCAAACACGATCGCCCGCGTCGGGCAAGCCTGCGCGCAGGCCGTCGTGAATTCACCATCGGTGACGTCTCGGCCCTGCAGGGTCGCCGCCTGCTCAGCATGGTTAATCCGCTGCACACAGAACGAGCACTTCTCCATGACACCACGGCTGCGGACGGAGACCAACGGGTTCAGCTGATTCTTCAAACTCTCCGGCCACTTTGGCTGCCAAAAGTTGAAGAATCGAACGTGCCAATGGCAGTTGACTGAGCAGTACCGCGTGCCAATACAGCGGTTGTAGACCTGGAAATTCAGGCCCTGATCGGTGTGATACGTCGCGTATACCGGGCAGACCGGCTCACATGGAGCGTTCTCACACTGCATGCACGGTACCGGGATGTAACGAGCCTTGACGTTGGGAAATTCACCTTCCCAGTAACGCTCGACGCGAATCCACTCAATCGCGCGTCGCTGATGAAAATTCTCTTCTGTATTGATCGGAATGTTGTTCTCCGACTGGCACGACACGACACAGGCTTGACACCCGGTACACCGGTCCAGATCGATTACCATTCCCCAACGTTTGGCCGTGGCCATCCTCGCTCCTCTCGCCCCTCGGGAGTCGCCAGTCTTCAGCGCTCGTCTATTTAAGGTTCACAATCTCGATGATCGGGAATTCCTCCAGCTGGTAAGCGGGAACAGACCCCTCGAATCTCGCCAACCGAACCTTTTTGTTAGCGTTCTCAATCTTCACGCGCGTCGCCGATCCAGCCAGCGCGCCGGACTCAGCATCTACCTGTGGTTCGATCAAACGCACGACGTTCTCACCACGCTTCTCGGCATATCGCGAGAACAGCTCGTGACCCTGTCCATACGGCACAAGTGCCACGTCTGGCGCGGTTGCCGGATTGATGTAAACGGGAAGCTCCATACTTCCGGCCGGCGACGTCAGCTTGACGACATCTCCGGTCCGCACGCCGAGATCATCACCCGTCGACGGGTTCAGCTCCACCCACGTTGACCACACATTGGTCGAAATCGGTTCCGGCAACGCCTGAAGCCACGGGATATTCGAGTGATGCCCGTATCCAAGCGAATTGGTTGGGTACGGAAGCAAGTTGAAGGTGTGAGCTCCAGTGTCTCCGGCAAACTGCGGGTCAGCGGGTTTTGTCGCAGTCTTTGGCGCGGAAGGAGCAGTTGGTGCCGCAGCCTTCGTGTTCCACCAGCCACCCTGGCCCTGAACCGTGGCGAAGTACTCGTTCGGATCGGTCGCATCAACGTTTCCACCACCGGCCTTCTGCAGCGAAGCGACCATGTCTCGCACCGCAGCCTCGTTGTTCGCCCAGGGCAGAGCCGCACCGGCCGTCTTGGCGATGCCGATCAACAGGTCGACAAAGGACCTCGAATCCACAAAGGGGTTAACGACCGGCTGTTGCAGGGCCACTATCGGATAGCCTGGTCCAGGATCCGGAATGTGCAGGCCCCAGTCCTCGAGGGTGACATGAGTCGGCAAAACAAGATCGGCTCGAGCAGTCGTCTCGTCCATGAAATTCGAGAAGCTGACGACCTTGGCACCGCCACCGGCGAGCGCGTCTCCTAATCCGACTGACGACGGCATTCCATAGACCGGATTTGCGTCGTAGACCAGAACCAGCTTGAACCCGCCACTCTTGATCTTGGCGGCAATCCCCTGCCAGTCTTTGAAAGACGTTCCCGCCACCTGATCCGGCAGAACATCGGGGACTGCCGAGCCAGGGTTCAGTATGATGCCGCCCTTGTTGCCGACTGAGCCAACCAAGTAATTGAGAGAAAAGACGGCGGTCAGGTTGAACAGACCATTGGTGTGGGCGGAGGCAGACGTCCCGGCGATTGCGACGCTCGGCTTCTCCTGGGCAAACATCTTGGCCAGCTCGGTAATCTGATCGGCCGTAACGCCGGCCTTTGACGCAACCTTGTCCGGAGCGTAATCGTCGAGTGTAATGCCGCTGTAAATCGAACTTGCGGCAGAAGCGTCAACCAAACCCTGAGAAGTCATCACCTGGGCCATCGACAGCGCAACGAGTCCCTCAGTACCTGGCTTGATTGGAACCCATTTGTCAGCGCTGGACGCGGTCGCCGAGAGCTGCGGGCCGACGTGCCAGTATCGACCGCGAACGTCGGGGCGGCCTTGCCGAAATTCGCCATACCCCATACTCAAATGAACCGGAGAGATCCAGTTGGAAAGAAACTCGGCCCCAAAATTCAGTAGAAACTTCGCGTTCGCAAGATCAATTGTTGGAAATCGAGGTGAACCAAAGACCCGGTTCATCGCCTCGCGCAGCACCACGCGCTCTTCGGGCTCGTAGATCACGTGCTGACCGTTGAGCGCTTTGACCGTCTGACCGATTACGTTCGCCAACGAACCTGAAACCGGTGGTGTGATCACTAAAACGCTGCCGCTCGATGCGCCGACCATGGAATCGAGTTGAGTCATCGCATCATTCCAGGCCAACGGTTTGAAGCTGCCCGAGCCCTTGCTCCCATTCAAAGCCAAAGGACCGCCGATACGATCCGGATGATAGAGCTCCTGCACCAGCGCCTGTTCAAGCGGTGATGAACGCCCCATGTTCAATGGATAGTCGGGGTTGCCATCAACCTTTTTGGCGCGTCCTTCATAAACGCGGACGATCAAACCGGAGCCACCAGAGACTCCAGAGAAGGCCGTCGCGTACCACAGGTCGCGCCCCCAGGCGAAATCCTGAGGATTGTCAATCGGGCTTTGAATTTCGAATTCACGCTTTGGTGAACCATCGCCGATTGTGCTCAGATCGCAGCCGGTAAAGACAACCGCCCCTGCTCCCGAAGCCGCAACTAGCTTGAGAAAATCACGACGTCGCATCGCACCCTTCCGCATCAGTAATGGCACGTCGAGCAGTCGGTCTTGGCGTTGTTGATACGATGACACGTAATACAATCGCCCATCCGCAGGTCGCGCACCTGCACGACGGCTCCCGGACCCATAGACGCAACATCTCCATGACAGGTCGAACACTGGAAACCGGCATTGATATGCATCGCGTGAACAAAATGGACGTGATCGGGAAGCTGATGCACACGTACCCAGTTGATTGGTGTACCTGAATTGAAGGCATCCACCAACTGCTGAAGCTTCGGTTTTTGCGCTGTCGGAATGACCGAATGACATCCCATGCACAACTGAAGGGCCGGAACGGTTGAATCGGCCTGCGTCGTTGCGCCACGGTGGCAGAACGTGCAGTCAAGTCCGACGGTATTCACGTGGATGCTATGCGGGAATGCAATTGGCTGTGTTTTTGCCGGCTGCTGAGTAGGAGCCAGAATATAGCTCCGCGCAGCAATCGCCAGCGCCGGGATGGCCAACACAAGCAGCACAATCACCCCAAAGACGGCTGGCTTGATGAAACGTACCATACGTCCCGCTCCACTCCGTTCCTATGCCCTGCGCAACACCGTAACCGGCCGCTCGATTGCGGCCGGCGAAAGAACGTCTAGATCCAAACTCGATTGAAGATATCGTAGACAACCGTCATGTGATCAATGAAATTGACAAAGCAGAATATCGCAACGAGGAGGAAGAAAGCAGAGACCACCAGGACGATCGGTCGGTAGTTCATGTAATGGCTGGGAAGATCGCGCGTCGACGTCAAGGAAGGGATGAGCCCGTGCCCGATCAGCAACGATCCGGCAAACATCACCATCGCTCCGACAAAAGACCACAGAAAGACCAGCGTCGTCGTCAACTGGCTCCATTGGCCGGTCGTAATTCTGGCAGACGTGATGTCCAACAGGATCATCTGGACCTCCACATACGAAGTCTGGCGATCAGACCCATTTCACGGTCGCCGAGCACAACAGTAACCATCAGGACTTGCGCTTGAACCCACTGTAGCGTCATGCAGATGAGCGCATGGCGCCGGCCCCTGATAGGTTCAACGTTACCCAGAAGGTTGTCAAGCCAAATTTTGTAGGACTAGCGTGACCACTTTCACAACCCTCTGGTAGCATGATCCCAAGCTTCAGAAGTGTCAAGGGGATCACACCTGACTCCATCGCACGCCTCTGCGGGGATTTTCCCCACGACCGGGATCAGAGTCGCGTAAAATGCCGGTCGCCGAGAGACATCGTTCTTGCCGCAAGGGTGGTCGACACTCCACTCGCTTAGTACGCTTTGCATGCGCACGAATTGCCAGGATGTTTTGAACAATGAAATGGAGCAAGACGCGTTGACCGACCTTGACACTCCATCAGCAACCGATCGATTTGACGAGTCCTATCTTCGGTTGTGTCAGAAACAGGGCCGCCCAATTACCTCAGCGCTCGAAACACGCATCGGCGACTTTCTTATCGGCCCAAACGGTCTGCGCCTCTACACGAACCCAGATGAGCCGAAAGCCGCCAACGAGGTTGTTGTGCCCGATCTCGATCGGATCCTTAACCTGCTACGCGATGAGGCACCAATCGTCGTACTCGATACTCAGAGCGACGACTTCGGTCTGACCGCGTTTGACGAGTACCACCGCTCACTGGCCAATGTCGTCTCCCACAACGCTCCTGAGGCCTGCATGAGAGCACTTCTCTTCGTCAGCGCCGAACGCCGGTCGAACGAAATAGCCAGCGGGGTAATCACACTGAATCCAACGGTCGACCGTTCAGAGATGTAGGGAACGACGTCGGTTTCGTCGACAAGGGAGGATCTATGAGGCGTGAGGATCTCAATGGCACTTGGGCAATTGAGCGTGAGGAGAAGTGGCCCACGACCCGTGGCGATGATCAGGCTCGTCAGGCGCTCGAGTACGGCCTTGAATCTGCCGCCACGATTCGCGACCGGAAGATCCCGCTTTTCAACCGTGGTCGCCGAGGCTACGGTAATTTCGCCCGTTTCATGGGTGTGCCATTCCTTCAGGACATGCGCGAGCTCGGGTCTCAGGACGTCGCCTTCATGGGCGTGCCGCTGGACACCGGCACCACATTCCGCTCCGGAACACGCTTCGGGCCGGAGGCGATGCGACGCATCTCATCCCTTGGCAGTACTTACAACGTCTCAATGGGCGTCGACTTGTTCGAGTCGCTCGACATGACCGACGTCGGCGACGTTTCCGTCATTCCCGCCAACATTGAAAAGAGCTTCGATCAGATCGCGCTGGCGATCGGCTATCTTCACGAACGGGCCGTCTTTCCTGTTGTTCTCGGCGGCGATCATTCGATCGGCTATCCAGATATTCGCGGTATCGCTCCGTACATTGACGGCAATATCGGGATTATTCATTTCGACCGGCATAGCGATCTCAGCGAGTTCACGTGGGACGAGCGTATGCATGGATCGCCATTCTTCCACGCCACCAACATCGAAAACGCTCCCGCGACCAATCTCGTTCAGGTTGGAATCGGCGGCTGGACGGGATCACGCGAAGGACTGAGAAACGCCCGCGACCGGAATGCGACCGTGATCACCCTTGAGGACGTCGATAAGTTTGGCATCGACAAGGTCGCCGAGTACGCATTGGAAATCGCCTGGCGCAACGCCAAGGCCGTCTTTTTGAGCTTCGATATCGACTCAGTCGATCCGGCGTTCGCACCTGGAACCGGGACGCCGGAGCCGGGAGGGTTCCTGCCACGCGAGTTGCTCAAACTCCTCCGGATCGTCGCCCGCGAGGGATTGGCCGGAATGGAGGTCGTCGAAGTCTCACCGCCGTACGACGTCGCTGACATCACCGCTCTCCTCGGCGCGCGAGCGGCTATGGAAGTTCTCGGAACACTGGTCGCTTCAGGCAAGCTCGGCAAGCTACCTCGTGGGGTTGAAGAAGACGCTGCACCAGCTGACGCTCGTCAAGAGGAATAAGGCTCCCGAGTGACTGACGTAATGGATCAGCGAGCCAACGTCGAAACTGGTCTGCTCCGCGTCAGTCAGGCCGGGGGAACATGTCTCAATTCGTCGGTCGAAGCGGCGTATATCCGAGTTCGCGGAGTTGCTCTTCGATCGTCTCTGTCTGTTCTGCGCCGTCGGGTACGTCCCCGCCAGCGACAAGCAGACGCCCACCTGGCAACGATTCGACTTTAAATCCAACACCCGCCAGTGCCTCCGCTATTCGGGAGGCAGCTTCGCTATCATCGGTATCGAGCAGAACGCCACCACGAATGAGTACCCGCCGGAAACCACGCGCCCAGCTCTCAATCTCGAAAACGACATTCTGCGGGAGCACTTCCTCTCCCTGCTGTTCCAGAAATC
This sequence comes from uncultured Chloroflexia bacterium, assembly GCA_963739715.1. Taxonomy (GTDB): domain Bacteria; phylum Chloroflexota; class Chloroflexia; order Thermomicrobiales; family Thermomicrobiaceae; genus CALAGB01. Next base: position 288,466 of record CAVUBN010000013.1, read on the forward strand.
CAGTGATCTGAGTCGTTGAGAGCCCGGCGCTCATCCCACGTTCGATGGTCGCACGTGCCAGATGATAGATGGACACCTGATCCAAGCGCTTGGTCTGAGCAAACGCCGACAGCGCCCAGATTCGCCGTGGCGTCGGTCGTGGCAACATGATCTCGAAGTTCGCCTGGACGGTGAGCGGGTGCGATCCAAGCTCTGGTACCTCCGGAGCATCGTCGGTCTTGTTGCAGAGCCAGGCGCCGACGTCAGTCAGCCGGAAGACGGTGCGCCTCTGCGATGACGAGAGTCGAATGATTCCGAGCCATTCTCCCGCAGTCACGAGCGTCGTTTGAACGACCGCCCGGATCACCGCTCGCCTGCGTTCGTCGGTCGAATCCGGCATCGATTCATGGCTCATTGCGGCGGTGAAATGAGCACCAAGCGCGGTCGGCTCATCCATGGAAAATCTCATCGCGAACGAATCGAGCGTTACCCATGTTCCTACCTGAATCTCGGCGAGTCTCTCAAGGAGACGAGAACGGAACTCAGGCCAGTCACCACCCCAAACTTGCAGTGTGTCCCGCTCAACCACCTCCGGCCAGGTGGTCGCATGCAGCCAGATGTCGAGCATGTCACGTATGAGATGGCCAAAGCTCTGCCGGGACCAGTCGTTCATGCGGATCGTCGCGACACTGTGTCCATCTTCATCGAACAATCCAATACCACGGGCCAGGAAGTCGAGAAATTGGACGTATCCGGTCGGAGGCACATCGCTGCCTCCACGCCACAACACCTGAGATAGATGACGCAGGGTACCTGGACGCCCGTCCAACACACCACGCCTGCGAACAAGCAGACCGTTGGTTGCAGACCTTACGATGGTGAGCAGATCCCAAACAGGGGCATATGGGAACACCCAATCCACGGCCTCGACCATCGAATCAGGGATAGCTACCAGTGGCGGCGCAGGCAGAACAGCGATCTTTTTCGGATGACGCAACGCGTCAGGAATCACCAGGCGGAGAGTGCCGTCTTCCTCATAACCACGCCAGATCAGCCCACGCCGGGCCAGAGTCTGCGCCGCGAGTCGTATTTCGGCATTGCTTAGCCCGAGCGCTTCCTTCAGATCGGCGGGAGAACCAGCGTCAGAACGTTCGATCAGCCAACGCCATACCCGCGATACTGTCGGGTTGAGTGACCGTACAGTGTCCCGGAGATGATCGGGATCGGTCAGCCTGGGTGCGATCTGTCCGATGAGGTCTCGTCTCATTGCCACGGCCGGGATGATCTGACGACCCATGTGTTCAGCGATATCCGCCAACGCGCCGTCAGTAAGCCGGTCGAGAAGACCATCGACTGCAAGCGATGTCGGGAGGCCGTCGTCCCGTTCAGCTTGTAAGCGTAGAGTCAGATGGGACAGTTCACGAGGCAGAAAATAGTGGATCTCTTGTCCATCGAGCTCGTCGTATGCGTCGGACTCATCCTGCTCGACGAAGAGAAATCCAATGCGAAACAACCGGTTGACTAATCCGCGCATCGTCTCTTCGGGCGCCCCGAGACGCTCAGTGAGGTCGGCGACGGTTCGGGAGGAGATATCCGGCGTGAGCTGCTCCAAGAGCGTCTGCTCGAAGGGTGTGAGCTGTTCCCAGGCAAGCGCATAGGCCCATGGATCGGTCATCGTTCGATACAGCAATCCGGCGACCGCGTAACGATCACGGCGGCCTGGTTCGACTTCCCACCAGCGAGCAATTAACTCCAGGTCGTGTGGCGCGCGATCATGAAGACGACCCAACAAGTTGCGCATTCGTGCTCCGATGAACTCACTTCTGCCGGCAGCACGATTATAACCGCATTCCAGTCAGCGCAATAACACACAAACCGGCGAGTGATCAACCAAAGGCACTTCACCCGTTTCGTCGCCGCGTGGAACGCTAGAGACTAATTTATTAGCATTGAGCCCTCGAGTGTCAGCAGATGCCGTTTGATGTGCGTCCCGCCGGTATACCCGCCCAGCGAGCCGTCAGACCGGATCACCCGATGGCATGGGATGATGATCGGCACCGGATTGTGTCCGAGCGCATTGCCCACGGCGCGCGTTGCATTGGGATCGCCGATATCCCGTGCGATTGTCTTGTAGCTCGTGAGTCGGCCAAATGGCACCCGGGACGTCGCGTTAAGCACCCTTTGAACAAATGGAGAGGCCGTGGTGAGATCGATCGGTAGATCGAATGTGGTTCGTTCGTGATCGAAATACTCGTTCAGCTGTCGCGCATACGGACGCACCGCAGCAGAGTCCGGTGACAACTCCAGGTGATTCTGGTTGGCCCACACCGTCAAATCGGCGTCGGATTCGGCAAAACGGAGGGCACACAACCCATTTGCCGATACAGCCAGGTACAGAGAGCCTAACGGAGAATCGATTTGGTCAAATCCAGCGCGGCGAGGCAACTCCGCGATGATTCGCTCACGCAGAGTCGGGAGCGCCAGTGCAATTCGCGCATCGAGATTCTCCGCGACGGGGATCTCATCCAGGATCCCGGCGAGCCGGCGAGTCTCGGCAATCTCAACCGCGCACTCAGGACAATCAAGCGCGTGCACGTCAAGGTCGTGCTCTTCGTCGGTTGTCAGATCACCAATGACCAGCAGCGGAAGCTGTTGAACCACATCATCGCAGCTCAGCGTTCTCATATCCCCACCTCCCGGAGCTCCGTCGAGAATCGCTTTCGGAGTTTCTGGGCCGCCTGATAGACGTGCGCTCTCGCCGTCTCTTCAGTACAGTCAAGCCCAGTTGCGATCTCTCCATACGAAAGACCCAGGAACTTCCGTTGTGTGAAAGCCGCGCGTTGTTTCGGCGGCAAATCGTCAATAGCGCAGTGCACCTTCGATAGCAGCTGATCTTTGTCCAGTCGATCGATGTGGTCGTCGTGGTGGACGGTCGGCTGGTAGTTCGCCAGTCGAGCCAGAGTTCGATCGCCATTCCGGCGCTGGCGGATGTGGTTAAGCGTTGTGTTCGTCGCAATCTTGTACAGCCAGGCCCGATAGTTCGGGTCGCCTTCCAACCGGTCAAAGGCACGGTATGCTCGTAGAAACGTGTCCTGACAAAGATCCTGTGCTTCCCGGTCATGACGCACCATCCGGAGAATATATCCGAAGATTTCCGCCTGATGTCGTTCAACGAGCTCTTCAAAAATCGGGGTTTCCGCCACGGCACGTCCCTTCCTGTCGCCTTTGCCGTTCACTTATATATGACACGTGAAGGTCGATTTCGTGAATACCGAGTGACAGGAAAAATCATGTTGAGAGTTGCTGTCGGAGCTCGTCGATTCCAGATCGAACGAGCGCCAGGTTCTCACGCTCAAGTCCGACCCGCACGGCATGAAGGGGAGATATTCGCCGATAGGCATACCGCCGTTTCCAGACCGCCGCTGGATCTCCGCGACCAGGCATCAAGCGTATGACGGCTCGAGCCAGATTGTCGGGAAACCCGGCAAGATCAAGTGCCGGATCGGAGATCATCGCGTCGCCAAAGTCGATAATCCCAGTAACCTGCCAGGGGGTTTTCTCAACAAGGACATGCTCACAGGCCAAATCACCGTGAACGAGGCGCGGTTCGAACGCCACGGCGGTTGGATCACCCCGGTAGTCGTCCCACCACGAGAGGAATCGAGCCAACGATGCTTCGCCGAGTGCCCGCCGAAGCTCGTCGAGCACGTCACGAACTAAATTGTCACACTTCGTGAGCCACTCATCTGGGGTAAACACACACATGTCAATATGCGAGACGGTTTCGATCGGAATCGAGTGGAAATCCGTGAGAAACCTCGCCAAATCGGGCGCCAACCGGTCTACGACGGCGTCGGTAACCTCGCTGGTGACGAGAGAAACACCTGAAAGCATCCGATACCCCATGGCTGCAAGCGGAAACCCACGGGAAGGCCGGTGAACAAATATGGGGCGAGGTATCGGACACGAAATCGACGAAGCAATTGCCCGCAGTATGTTCGACTCTGCTACGAGGTGAGCCGAACATGGTTCTGTCTTGGCGACGCGAAGGACCACGTCGTCGTTCACCAGAAACAGGCGGTTGTCCCACCCTTCGCCCAAATAGCGCACTCGTAAGACGTCGAGATCTGGGAACAGAGAATCCAGCAGTCGCCGCGCATCATTCTCATCGAATGCCTGAACAATCATGCAGCTACGCTGTCACCAGCGTCATGATGCCAGAGACGACTGCGACGGTAATGGTGAACCAGCGGAAGATTCGCTCGGGAAGGCGCGTTCCAAACCGAACACCCAGATAATTCCCGATCAGTGATCCCGGAAGCCATAACAGCAATGTTGGGAAGAGCGCGCTGGTATTCAACGCATTGCCGAATCTGAGGATGATCAGCGCGATTGCGTTGGAGAGCACAAAATAGACCGCCAGATCCGCCAAGAAACTCTTCGGAGCTACTTTGTCATGCGCCAGCAGCAGCACAGCCGGCATACCGTTGAGCGATGTCGTCGATCCAAGAAATCCGCCAGCTAATCCTGCGGCCAGCGGCGCGCCCGGAAGTGGACGCGGCGGAGGCGCATCCACTGCTCTCGCAACTAAGAAGGTAAGGACTAGCACCGCGACTCCGGTCCCGAGTTTGATCGCGTGGGCGGAAATGCTCGTGAGCACGACGACGCCCAACACCAATCCCGGAATGCTGCCGAGAATGAGCATCCACGAGCGGCGAGTCACGTGAGCACGTAGTTGATAAGTGACGGACATGCGGGTCAACATATTCATGGACAGGTTGAGAGTGATGACGAATGGCAATGGAAAACCGAGCAGTAGAAGTAGTGGAGTGCTAACCAGAGCCGTGCCAAATCCCGCGGCGCCTCCCAGACAGGCGGCCCCTGCGATCACGGCGCCGCCTGCCATCAAACTTGTCGTCGAATCGATCGGTTTTACCCACCCCTCCTCGATGCCCAGTTTTCTCACGCCGCTCCGCTGCCTAAGGCAGAGCAGCCGGACTCGGAACGCTACGGATCATGACGTTCACGCAGGCCGGCTTCCCGCTTGCCAAAGCGCGTTCCAGTGCTGGACGGATCTCCGCAGGTCGTTCAACGACCTCACCGTGTCCTCCCAGCGCGCGAACAACCTCGTCGTAGCGACTCGGCAACAGATCACTCGCAACGACCCGATCTTCGCCATAGATTCGCACCTGGCGATGCCGTTCTGCCGCCCAGGATGCGTCGTTGCCGACGATCGCCACGAACGGCACGTTGTGACGCACGGCGGTATCGAACTCCATACCGTGAAAGCCAAATGTCCCATCTCCAAGAATTGCGAAAGTTGGCGTGCCTGGACGCGCCAGGGCTCCTCCGATTGCCAGCGGAATGGCCGATCCGATCGAGCCAAACTTACCGTGCAGCAGCGGCATGAAGTCGGAGCCAGCAAGTCCCCACCGCATCCATTGGGAAAACTCGCCGCCGTCCTGAGCAACTATCGATCCGGCCGGCATCATCGCTCGAAGCTCGGTCGCGACCCGAAGCGGATGAATCGGACTTTCGTCAGAGCAGGCGTACTGTTCGAGCGATTTTCGACCCTTAGCACGTAGCGTCTCGATCTCACTCGCCCACGCACGATGGTCCCAATTCTGTGTGCCTGCTTCGGCGATCAACTGCGACAATACCGCGTCAGAATCACCGGAAATGCCAAGTGCTACGGGTGAATTTCGGCCGATCTCGTCGGGAGTCGGCACGACGTGAATCACACGGGAGCCGTCGGCGAAGGAACCGGGTCGCCCAAATTTGACGATGAAATCCTGAGGAGCGACGAGCAAAACCACGTCGGCGCGAGAGATCGCCGCTCCGGCACCATTGAAGGCCGGATCACCGATTCCGCGCGAACTCTCTAGCGCGAACCAGGGAACGCCCGAGCGCTTTGAAAAATCACGTAGTCTTGCTCCTGACTCACCTCGGAGAACTGAGGGGCTCGTCAGCATCAAAGGTCGCTTCGCGCCCGCAAGTAGCGATAGGGCAGCATGAATGAGCGCGTTATCTGCAAATCGAAGTGGTGGCCGAAACGTCCATGCGTGCGACTGACCATGATCTACACTGACCGACTCGGTAAGCACATCGGCAGGCAACCCAAGGTAGACAGGTCCTGGCCGTCCTTCGAGCATGGTGCGCCATGCTCGCGAGACAAACGACGGGATATCCCGTGCGCGCTCGACAGTCCAGGCGGCCTTGCAAACCTTGGCGGCAATCCCTGCCTGATCGATCTCCTGGAATCCTCCCATGCCCGCAGTCTGGTTCTCACTCGCACCGCTCAGCCAAAGGACCGGCGTTTCCGAGGCCATGGCGTTTGCAATTCCGGTCACGGTGTTGGTGTGGCCGGGACCTGCGGTAACGAGACAAACACCCGGTTCATTGCGAACTTTGGACCAACCATCGGCCATATGAGCGGCGGCCGACTCTTGCCGCGTATCAGTGACGGCCAGATTCACGTCCAGACAAGCATCGTAGATCGGGAGAATCTGGTTTCCCGAAAGACTGAATAGGCGCGTCACGCCCGCGTTCTGTAGCGTCATGGCTAGGAGATGCGCTCCATTCGTTGTCGGCACGTCCTACTCCCCTTTCGAGACTTGTCGTGAGAATTCGTCAATTGAACTCAAGCCGATCGGCACAGTCCGCGATCCTCCGGTACAATGCGAACGCCAACGTCTGATGGTCGGCTAGAAGGAGGAAACGTGCCGGAGCGCAGCCCCGCACATGGTACTGACGACCTATTCTCTCCCGGCGGCTTCCTGACCGACTCAAACCTCGACTCGCACCCCGATGATATTCGCACCCGTATTGTGCTCGAAGACGAGCCGGACGCCGAGATGTGGTGCGCGTTGTTCGATCTGGCGGCGCGACTGGGGCTTGAGACTTCCGGATTCTCTCCGCCGCTGATTGTTGACGATCCTGATCCGGAGCGGTTGCCGATTGTCGTCAAGCACGGCCGCAGCATTCGACCTCACCTCGTCACGACCGGTTGGCAAGGCCACCCTGCGATTATCCTCGAAGGTGCCGACGCCATCCGCGATCTCACTTTACGCGGCCACGCTACCGTTGACGACAACAGTTCGCCAAACCCCGAAATTGCGACGATCGACCTGGCCCGGCTCTTCGAATCGGACGGGCTCCTGGTAGACGCCGACGGTGACGAAATACCAGACGGCACTCGCCTCTGTATCATGGTACCTGATGAGTTGCCTCGCGCTGTTGGAATCGCGCTCTTTCATTTCGTCGCGAGACTCGCCGTCGAAGGCTCGGGCATCGACCTTCCGGTCGCCACCACATCGCCCCACCCGAAGCCTGGCAGTATCCCACTACGTTTGCAGCTACATGACGGCTATATTGCGCGGTTGTCTGTCGTCGATGATCCTTCGAGTCCATCACTTGAGCTGTTTGGCGACAAGGATGATGCCGCATTGCTTCTCGAGCGATTAGCGCTCGGTTGGCCAGTCCCACCGTCGGCCAGCTGCGAGACTCAAGTCAGTGAGATTCAAGATTGGCTGCGCTACAGTCTGGCCGGCTGGACTGCTCAAGGACGAGTCGCCGCACTCATCGCCGACCTGCAGCAACGTGATTTGTCAGCACCTGGAGCGGCTGTTCAGCTTATGTCGTCAAATTCGGAGGAACGACAAACCCAGGTCAACGCCGTCAAGCACATGATTGATGCTGTCCCTCCAGTTCTCTCCCCAGGCGCGAGTCAAGCCATCTTCACACAGGATTGGTCCGCACGCTGGGAAGTCGATCGCGTGCTCGACGTGCTGCATGAGGACATCATCCCGGAACTCGATCGACGGTTGCCGCTGTCACTCATGGTTACCGTCTCCGAACCGCTTGCTGTTCGGAGACAGTTGGCAGAACGGATCAGACGCGAGTTCGTGGACCGGGGTTTCGCGCCCGAACGAATTGAAATCCAGGTGCTCGACGCATTCAAAGCGGGGCTCTGCTGGCTGCGCGAGACTGTGTTGCCCAGGTGGAAAGAGATCACGGGAATACATCACGTGTCACTTCGTTTTCGGCCGCTTGAGATTGACGACAAGGACAACGCACTCGATCTCCGTATCCGCTGGCTCCAGGAGTTGTTTCCAGGTGACGAGATTGTCGCCACTGAGCTCGGCATTCCACTTGATCTCGTCGAGCTTGAGGAGCATCAGGGCGCCGCACTCTACGTCGCGAGCGCGTTCGATGAAGATGGCACGCTTATCGACCAGCATGAATTCTCACCGATCTGGTATCGACGCCCGTATCACACGCTATTTCCGGACATTGGCAGCGTCCACCTCGTCACTGGCGGGATTCAGGCATATCAGGCCGGAATCGAATTGATCGAGCGCGTACCGACAGACGCTGAACGCTTTTGGGATTACCTTCAGGAAGAAGTGCTGTCCCGAGTCCAGGATGCGATCCTTCTCGCGACCGGCGATGAACCAACAGCGAAGGATCAGCCGTTTTTTGATGAGCTGTTCATCGAGCTGACCATCAGCGAAACCGACGAGTCGTTCGGGATTCGTGAAGAGCGAAACTCGGCGGCCGAAGCTTTGCACGAGGATATTTACTTCAACGTCCTAGATTTCGTCGAGGCCCTCGGCAAGAACTCAACCGGCGAGCGACTGACGGCGCCAGGAAGCATCGTTCCGATTGTCCACGTCCGCCCTGGCATGCCACCACACGCCCGCGTTCAACTGCGCAGCCGAGCACGCTCGGTGGCGCGACTCGAGTCCCAAGACGGAATGACGGCCATTGGCGAACTCCTGCAAGTCCCGCCCGAACGACCGATCGTGACGAGCGTCTCGATGCTTGGCGAGGATGCTCAGCTTCAGTTCCGCTGGCCGTCGCTCAGTCCAATGCTTGTGACACGCCTGAAAGCGTTGAGCGCCGTTGCGCCGGGCAGTCAACAGTTTCCCGCACTCGTTGTGTCGACCGACGACGGGTTTCAGGTGCCACTTGATTGGCCGCAAGTAATCGATGGGCCGTCGATTGTACCGGCAACGCAACCGGTTTCCGACAGTCAATTTCTTAACGAGGAATCCCTGGCAGAGCAGCTTGAACGGCTCGCTCAATATCCGGAAGTCCATGTTGAACGAGCACTCGACCGCTCCTATCAGGGTAGGCCGATTCCTGCTGTCGAAGTCACGACACCCACAACGACAAAGGTCTGGTCGAAACGGAAGCTTTCGATATTCAAACCGACATTTCTTATCGTGGCGCGTCATCACGCTAACGAAGTCGCCAGCACCACGGCCGCGCTCAAACTGGTCGAGTTGATGGTCAGCGACAATGAGTGGCACCGCTTGCTCACTCGCGTAAACATCGTTATCTTGCCGTTCGAAAACCCGGATGGAGCGGCGCTACACGACCGGCTTCAGCGAGAACATCCTTCATGGAAACATCATCCGGCACGCTACAACTCAGTCGGCTACGAATTTGCCGAGGATAGCTATAACCCCGATACGCCATTCGGAGAATCGCGTGTACGAACCAAGCTGTGGCGACGCTGGTTACCTGACATACTCGTTGATAACCACGGGGTTCCCTCTCATGAATGGGCTCAGACGTTCGCTGGCTTCGGCTCCCCGCCCCGGTTCAACGTAAGTTACTGGCAGGTTCAGGCCATGATCTATGGCATCCTGTATCACCTCAACGATGAGCGTTATCCGGAGCATGTGCTGGCGGCCAACGCCATTCGAGACGGGGTTGCCAGAGCCGTTTCGAGCGACATCGAGATGCTCCAATGGAACCGGCAATATCGGGAGCGATACACCACGTGGGGAACGCGGTGGGTTCCCGAGCGATTTCCAGCGAACACGCATCGAGATATGATCTTTTATTTTGGCGCGTATGAGGCAGACAGCACGCGTTCCCGAAGAAGTCCGGCAGCCAGATTCCCTGGAGTCACCGTAGCATCTTGGGTAACCGAGGTTCCCGACGAGACAGCACACGGCGACCATCTGCGGTTGACCGCCAAAGCCCATCTGATTGCGAATCGAGCAACAATCGATCTCCTGGCGGCGTCAGCCACCCCGCCCGAACGACGTATGCTTGACACAACGACTGGAACGCGGGTCACGCTTAGCCGTCGGCGCCCAATCATCATTGGGTCCTAAGCGCACGTAATTCAGCGAGTTCGCAGGTGAATACGACTTCAATTCATTCGAACGGACGCAAGCAACCCCCATCTCTCACTCGCCGAGATTTCTTTCACGACGTGGCCGAGGCGGTCCGTCAGCTGTTGCCCGAAGCACTTCAAGGATTCCAGACATACACATCGCGCAATCTTCTGAAGCTCAGCTACGGTCATGCTCGCATTCACTATGAGGTGTGGGCCAACGCTCGAGATCGGCACATAGAGATAGGGCTGCATTTCGAGGATGGGCCCGACTCTACCGAGCGGCTTCTCCGCTATTTCGACACTCACATTATCGAAATTAAGCATGAGATAGGGTCTGGATTCGAGTTGGAGCGCTGGACGAATTCTTGGGGACATTTGTTCAAGCTGTTGCCCTATCAGCCGCTTACCGACGAACTTGCTCTGGAGGTGAGTGTGATGCTCGCCCGAGCTGATTGGTGTCCTCCAACCCCTTCTTGCCGACAGCCAATCGCCTTTGGCGAATCATCGAAGACGTTGATAACTGCGATTCACCGGCGGAACACCGGTTGGCATCGTCGCGGGAAAATCCCGACGCCAAGGCTGTTGCGCAGAAGCGTAGAATCCATTGATGGTTGCTGATTACACGTGTAAAGGGAACACACCTCGATGGCGCATTGGCTCCCGATTGTAGACACGAGTTTGATTGTCTTGAGCGGTATATCTTTGCTCTTTGGCTACTACTTCATCCGACACATGCAGATTCAACGCCACAAGTGGTCAATGCTCACCGCCACGACCTTCGCGGCCCTGTTTCTCGTTGTCTACGTCTACAGGTATTTGACCACGTCGCCGAAGATCTTCGCGGGAACTGGTGCTGTTCGGGTCGCATATTTGGCCATATTGATCTCGCACACGATCCTCGCCACCGCTATCATTCCACTCGTCCTGATTGTGCTGTACCGTGCGCTAACAAAGCAGTTCGCGCGCCACAAACGACTGGCTCGCAAAACGCTTCCGATATGGCTCTATGTGGCATTCACTGGCTGGATCATCTATATGGCGCTGTATCAGATCAGTTTTACGCGCGCCTAGTTGCCACGATCAGATAGCGTGTTCCCGAGGTTCTATAATCGTCGCAAATCGTGACACGAGCCCGAAGAGGGGATGTACCAACCGATATGCAGGATGCGATCACCGTTCGGGGCCTCGAGAAGATCTACGGGAACAAACGCGCGGTCGATGGGCTCAGCTTCAGCGTCTGGCGAGGCGAAATCTTCGCACTTTTGGGTCCCAATGGAGCCGGAAAGACGACCACGGTCGAGATACTCGAAGGCTATCGCACGCCCGACGGAGGCGAGGTCCGCGTATTGGGTCTCGACCCGATCAGAGACGGTGGCGAACTGAAACAGCGCATCGGCGTCATGCTGCAAAATGCCGGTATCTACCCCACGGTCACCCCGGTTGAAATCCTTAACCTCCTGCGCGAGTTCTATCGAGACTCGGAAGAAACGCAGGAGATGATCAAACTGGTTGGACTTGAGGAGTCGGCAGACACTCGGTACCGTCAACTATCCGGTGGCCAGCAGCGACGACTCGCGCTCGCGGCTGCCCTCATCGGCAAGCCTGAGCTCCTCTTTCTTGACGAGCCAACTACCGCGATGGATCCTCAAGCGCGCCACATGACCTGGGAAATCCTGCAAAGGCTGCGTGATCGTGGCCTTACGATTCTCTTGACCACGCACTTCATGGAAGAAGCCGAGCGGCTAGCTGATCGAGTGGCCATTATTGACCACGGCCGCCTGCTTGCCCTGGAAGAACCGCGTATTTTGACAGCGACCAGCGCGGAAGAAGTACAGTTCACGGGGCCGGCTGGCATGGACACGAGCGAGATTGTGGGACTGGCATCGGCCCGTAGCATCCGCGAGGAGCGTCCCGGATTTTACGTTATGCAGACAGCACGGCCGATTGACCTGCTGGCAGAGATCACGGGCTGGGGACGAGATCGCGGCATCTTGTTGAACGACCTCCGAGTTGGCCACGAGTCGCTCGAGGAGGTCTTCTTGCGACTGACTGGAAACGAGTTGCGTGAGTGACAATGCCGAGAAAGTGGGCCGGATGAAAGCCCTGATCGCTCAATCCAAAATGGAGCTGATGTTGACCCTTCGACAGCTAGAGGGGATGCTCATCACGGTCTTTTTCCCACCCGCATTGCTGATCTTCTTTGCTGGCATCGGAGTCAAGCCATCCAGCGTGGAGCGACCGATCGACTTCTTACTCCCGGGAATGCTCGCCCTGGCGGTGATGTCCACCGGTCTCGTGAGTCTGAGCATTCGCACCGGCTACGAGCGAAGTTACGGTGTTCTCAAACGTCTCGGCAGCACGCCACTTACCCGCACACAGTTGCTGATCGCGAAGATCATATCCGTCATCGCAGTCGATATCCTCGACATCACTATCTTGATCGCAATCGCCTACTTCATGTTTGATTGGCACCCAACCGGAGCACTGCCGCTTGCAATTTTCGCATTGCTTCTTGGCATCGCGACCTTCTCCAGCTTTGGGCTCATGCTGGCGGGATCCTTTCGTGCAGAGACAACCCTGGCTACCGCCAACACTCTCTTCTTCCTCTTTCTTCTTCTTGGCGGTGTTGCGTGGCCACTCGACAAACTGCCCAAGTTCCTCTCGATCCCAGCACGGATCTTCCCATCTGCCGCGTTCGCTGATGCACTGAGGGCATCCCTGGGCAAGAACCCGAGCTTCCCGCTTCTGAACTTGGTCATCCTCGCGGCGTGGGGGATAGTAACACTGATGATTGCCAGCCGGACTTTCCGCTGGGAGTAGCTAGAGATAACCCAGGCTATTTATCAGACATCGAGAAGATCTCGTCGAAAGGTCGTTGTCGAATCGATTCCAGGTCAGAGTCATCCCACGGGTTCGGACGAACCACCAGACGGCGAGTTCCATGCTCAAATTGCACGCATTCTCCCTCCACCACTTTCAATCGACCAGATCCGAAGGTCGACGCGGTAAGCGCTTGAATCGCATCTGCCAATACGGCGAGTTTCGGTGAAGAACCGACAATCACACGAAGATCCGGATCTTTCGGCATGATATTCCAGTTCAATGAGACATATTGGATGAGCCTTGCCCCAGCGACGATTCCCGCGTTGATTTCACCGTGAAAATGGGCCGCCTCGACTTCTAGCTCACCAATCCGTGAGGGGTCAGCCTTATCAAGAAGATACCGGTCACGCGAGCTACGAGCCGCGAAGATCGAATCATAGCTCGGAGAATAGCGCTTGAGATCGACGACGGGCGTACCGTCGATAAAGTCAAGTGATTCCAGAACCAATGTGTTTCCCTTGGCGTTGAGGAGCCGGGCAGGACTGATTGCAATCGAATTCGGACGCGTGGTCGAGCGCAATCCAAACACGCCCCTGCGACGCCGGTACTGCTCATAGGTCGGACGGATAATCTGCAATCGCTCGCGATCCGCACCCTCGAGGCATGCGACTACCCAGATATGAGTATTTTCTTCAATCAGAAGAAGGCCGGCCTCGAATTCCGAGAAGACCTGAATCTCGGCAGGGACGCCTTCTGATGGCATCAGCCTGCGGTCGGTCACATCGGATCGAACGACACCAATTTGGACGAGATCGAATTCTGACATCGGCGAGCCCGCCTTCGTTGAACATTCATGTCAAGATGATCATTTGGGCAGCGATACCCGACTAGGTGCTTGCTGCCGTCACTTTCACCTGAATGAGATGATACCCGGTTGAGCCATCCGGGAGCGGCGGGCTTTCCTGGTTGGTCTGCGTCTTGCCGGTACCATCGGTGGCGCGCACCATAAGCGAGACTTTACCTGTGTCCTGAGGTACCCACTCATCGGTCCAAATGACCCAGCTCAGGGGTGAGAGCGGTTTTTGCAGCTTTGCTTCGGCCCATGTCCGGCCATTATCGAACGAGAGCTCGACTTTTGAGATTCCCCGGCTCCCGGCAAAGGCGACTCCGCCAACCTTCACCGGCCGCCCCACCGGGACAGAGTCGAGCCATTTTGGGTAATCGATACGCGACATGGTGTTAATGATGGCCACGTCGCTCCAACCGCGATGTTGCCAATAGCCCTTGAAGTCAGTGTTTACCAGCGAGATCTTAGTCAACCACTTCACATTCTTCATACCGTAGATATTGGGAACCAGCATCCGAACCGGAAAGCCGTGATCCTTCGTGAGCTGTGCCCCTCCCAGTTCGTGGACCAGAAAAGTGTTCGGATCGAGCGCCGCTGCCAGTGGTATCGAGTCGGAATAGCCGTCATCGGCATAAAAGACGACATCAACAACACCGTCCTTGACGCCCGCTTCGTCGAGCAATTCCTTGAGTGGGAACCCTGTCCACTCTCCATTGCTGATATATGACCCGCCAACCTCATTGCTGATGCATTCAAGGGTCGCAATGTGTTTCGTGGACGGTCGATTGCGAATCTGATCGTAGGTGTAGGTCTGTGGATTGTCGACCAACCCCTCCACGCTGAGCTTCCATCCGCCAGCTGAAACTGATGGGTCGATGAAATTCTTCGACACGACGTAGAAGTCGTTCACCGGCGTCAAAGCCGCCGAGATTCCATCAGCAGTACCCGGAGAAGAGGGAACCTGGCTCTTCTTGGAGAGTGCGACAAAAAACTTTCCGAGGTAGGCGGACGCCAGCAGTACGGGAACACCGACCGCAACGAAACTGATAATGCGTCGTCGCGATTCGTCATATTCGCTAGCGACCGCACTGTTTATTGCGGCGAGCCAGGCCATCAGAATGCCACCGAAGACCAACGAAATGATGGCAAAGCTCAGGAACGTCGTCGCGCTACCTGCTGAAGAATGCTGACCGAAGAAACCGATACTCCCCAGAGGAGCAAATACGAACCCCAACAGTAAGATAGAACTCACGCTCGCAATGACAAACAGTCTCAATGGCGAGCTGCCGCGTTTTAGCAGACCAGCCAGCAGTCCGCCGATCAGCCCTCCAACGATGATCTGTCCAACAAACAATGTCACGAATATCAGCGGCTTCGCCGAAGACTCCAGCCTTCCGAGGATCGCACCAAATACATCGACCGGTACGAGCGAGGTGATGCGGTCGGCCAGAAGCTGCGCTGGTACCGCTGATCCCCAGACGCGACCGAGGAGTAGCATCGCAACAGAAGCGACAAGTGCGGCGACGATGCCAGGGATATAGCCTGTTCGAGAAAACGGGACTCGACGCATAGTTAATCCTTCGTTCATCCAAGGCAGGGAAAGTGGGGCGAGATCTTCGCTCCTGTATCTAGTTTACGTTGACAGGCGAGAATTCGGATGAACACTGGATTACCGAGATAACGAAAGTATTACGAGGTAGTCACTGAAAGGCGTTTTGCTGCCTCATCAGGATCGAACTCTCGGGCAAGAGATCGATACACCTGCTGGCCGTCTCGCTCCACCACGACATAGACGGTGCCAATGCGCACTTCGACACCCGGGAGTTCCTGATGCGCCAAGAGCCGGATCGCAGTGGATCGATACAGGACATGAAATCCACGATCAACAAACCATGCACAGATTCGATCTGTCTTTGATTCCAACTGAGTCACTCGTCCGTTTCAGGCACCCACAACTCGAAAGAGTCGTGACGATCGATGTCGTGTTCAAGTTCCGCCGTTTCTAAATCCGAGAAGGAGAATCTACCGCCGAACTCGCTCCTCTGAATCGATCTAACGATGCTGGCACGTAGCCGCCAATGAGTAAAAAGTCCATTGTTGCTCGGCGACATTGCGCAAAAATACGGGGCCGTTGTAGGCGGCCCCGCAGACAGGGAGGGAGGGAAGAGATGGTTCACGTTTAGCTGCGCCAGCGCTGCTGGCCCTTTGATTCAAGTGCCTGGCTGCGCTCCATAAGCCAGACGCAACTCGATCGAGAGGTAATGGCGTAATCGGAACGGTGCTGTCCAACGTCCTCAGCAGGAAGCTCAAACGTCATCAGGAGTGCCATTTCAGGACGATGAGCCTTTGCCCAGATGCGACGGCAGCGCGAATATCGAGTCGGATGATCGCGACCTCGGGACCGGTTCAGTTCCACCATTCGGCCCCCAATACACTGTACGTACACTACTCCCTCTTCCATTGTACGTACATCGAGTATTCTGTCAACCCCCTCTTTCGTCCTCGCTGCCTTTTCCTCGCAGCCCCTACGAATCTGCCCGTTGGCGCCACAAGCGTGATACTCAGTCCGGGCGTACATCATGCTGTCTGATTGTGGACGCGAATGCGTTTCGCTGGGATGATCTCGTATCGATCATCTGTTAGGGAATTAGAAAGGGTAGAGACGCTCTAACTCGAAGGGTGCATACTTGAATCGGATACATTGGCAGCGGACGCGCATCCGCGGGCTAGCAACCACGAATCTCCACATTCCGCTGACTACCGCTTTTTCGCTTTTAGATGCGCTCCAATCCTATGAAACACACGGCACTTCGAGCAGACAACGCGCGTGAAAGGAATCTTCAATGCCGAATCCCCTGCAACAGCTCGCCTCCGCCGGCCAGAGCTTCTGGCTTGATAATCTGAGTCGTACGCTCATCTCGACCGGAGAGTTAGACCGTTTGATTCGTGATGACGGCCTTCGAGGGATGACCTCAAACCCGAGCATTTTTGAGAAGGCACTCGCAGGTGGTGACTCCTACGACGCTCAAATCCGCCGCCTCGCTCAAATGGGAGCCAACAAAGAGCAGATTTTCGAAGACCTCGCGTTCCATGACATTCGTCGTGCCGCTGATCACCTGCGCCCAGTCTATTTGGCGACAAATGGAGATGACGGCTACGTCTCGATCGAACTGCCCCCCTACCTTGCTTCGGAAACCGATCGATCAATCCGCGAAGCCAAGCGGATTTTTGCCGCGATTGGGCGCGCCAATGTGATGATCAAGGTACCTGGCACGACTGAGGGCATCCCAGCAGTGGAGGAACTCATCTTCGCGGGTGTCAATGTCAACATTACTCTGCTGTTTGCCTTGAACGACTACCTTCGTGTCGTCGAGGCCTACATGCGAGGAATCGAGCGGCGTCTCGAGAAGGGACTGTCAGTCGACTCAATCGCCTCGGTCGCAAGTTTCTTCGTCAGCCGGGTCGACACCGAGGTCGACAATCGAATCGATGCCCTGCTTCAGCAGACCCCCTCCGACGAGCAGAAAGTTCGCCTTGAGGCACTCAAGGGCAAGACGGCTATCGCCAACGCTCAGGTTGTCTACGGGCATTTCAAGCAACTTTTCGATTCTCCCCGGTTCGCCAGGCTCAAAGAGCAGGGCGCGCGCCTGCAGCGGCCTCTCTGGGCTAGCACCAGCACAAAGAACCCAGCCTACAGCGACGTCCTGTACATTGAGGCACTCATCGGTCCTGACACGGTCGAGACGATGGCTCCGGTCTCAATTGAGGCGTTCCGCGATCACGGGAAGGTCCGGCGCACCGTCGACGAAGACACCGACGGGGCTCAGCATATTCTGGACGAGATGGCGGAACTCGGAATCTCATACGACGATGTGACGCACCACCTACAGGAACAGGGAGTCGCACTCTTTGCCAAGTCGTTCGACAATCTGCTGGAAGGCATCGAGAAGAAGCGCCTAGCCTTTGGTGCGGCCAAGGATTCAGCCACGGGCTCCGTTGGGTCGTACACCGATGAAGTGGAGGAGAGGGTCAACCGGATTTCGCAGAAAGGTGTCGCCGGAAGACTCTGGCAGCGTGACGCGAGCCTTTGGAGTCGGAATGAAGAAACGCAGCGGAAGATTTCAAAACGGCTCGGGTGGCTCGACAGTCCACAGGTGATGTCGAAGGAGCTTGAGAGGCTTCAGAAGTTATCGAAAGATGTGCATGAGGCCGGGTTTACTCGGGCCGTGTTGCTCGGTATGGGCGGCAGCAGTCTCGCCCCCGAGGTGCTCCAGCGCACATTCGGAAACCAGGAAGGCTATCCCACGCTCACGGTGCTTGACTCGACGAATCCAGATACGATTCGCCACCTATCGGAGTCGCTCGATCTCCAGCACACATTATTCATCGTGAGTTCCAAGTCAGGCACCACTGTCGAGACGTCGACGTTGTTCCGTTACTTCCACGCCCAAGTTTCCAACCGTGTCGACGATAACCCGGGAGCACATTTCATCGCCATCACCGACCCCGGAACGGTGCTGGAGAAACTTGCGAGAGATCAGCAATTCCGCCACGTCTTCAGTAACGATCCAAATATTGGTGGGCGCTACTCGGCGCTTTCGTTCTTTGGACTTGTTCCGGCGGCGGTGATCGGGCTGGATGTCGGGCTTCTCCTGGAACGTGCCTCGGAGATGGCCGAGAAGACCAAGAGCGATGGGATAGACAACCCCGGGCTTTGGCTCGGTGGCGCGCTTGGGCTCCTCGCCGAGCTCGGTCGCGACAAGCTGACCTTCATACCCGACCCCGCTCTCAGCTCTTTGTCCGACTGGCTGGAACAGCTCATCGCCGAAAGCACTGGTAAAGAACGCACCGGAATCGTTCCGATCGCCAACGAGCCGCTCACATCGCCAGGCGCATACGCCGCTGATCGCCTGTTTGTTGGATTCGATCTGGCACCTCAGCCGCACGCTGAAACCGACGCAATCCTTGCTGGGCTCGAACAAGCTGGGCATCCGGTAATTCGCCTGCGGTTACGTGACGATTGGGATATTGCGGCAGAGTTCTTCCGATGGGAGGTGGCAACCGCTGTTGCCGGAGCAGAGCTCGGGATAAATCCATTCGACGAGCCAAATGTGCAAGAGAGCAAAGACATAACGAATCGGTTGCTCGACACCTTCAAGCGTGAACACTCGCTCCCGGAGCAAATTTCTCCGGCGTCCGAGGAAGGACTTGCCGTCTATGGCGTCGAGGCGGCGTCGGTCCATGAGGCGACTGAGACGTTCTTGGATCAAGTCGGGGTCGGCGATTACCTGGCGATCATGGCATTCTGCGACCGTGACCCCGAAGTCGACGCACGACTAACCGAGATTCGCCGTCTGCTGGGCGAGCGACTCAACGTCGCGACAACACTTGGATACGGTCCACGGTTCCTGCATTCGATCGGTCAGCTTTACAAAGGCGGTCCCGCCTGCGGCACGTTTTTGCAGATCGTCGTCGAGCCTGCTGGAGATCTCGAGATCCCGGGTGAGACGTATTCATTCGGGACGTTGTTTGCGGCCCAGTCTCTGGGCGATTTCGAGGCACTTGGAAACCGAAATCGGCCATTGTTACGAATAAAGATCTCGGGCGATCCCGTAACTGGGCTGAACCGAGTCCTGCAATCGCTGGTAACGTCTGCCTTTCGGTAGCGGTCGATAACGTCGACTTATTTCGACATCGTCATCAGCTGTTTAGCGAGATTGCCGAGAGCACAGATGGCGAAGCGGTCGCTACAGAACGTCCAGTGCATGCTTGCCGTCCATCGAGTCGACACGCGGGCGTGGGCCGCCAGAGAATCGGCATCTTCGTGTTCCGCCGAATGAGTTTTGAACCAGGAGTCAAGCGCGAACACTTGACTATGAGTTGGAGGAATCTATGCACACTGCCGTGGTCGAGAACCCGTTACGCGAAGGGCTGAGGCTCGAACGCGTCCCGGCTCCTTGCGCCATGGTCATCTTCGGTGCCTCCGGGGATTTGACTAGTCGAAAGCTGATGCCGGCGCTCTACAACCTCGCGATCGAAGGGTTGTTGCCGTCCGGATTCAGCGTCGTCGGCTACGCGCGCCGCGATCTTACGAATGACCTCTTTCGCAACCAGATGCGCGACGCGGTCGATCGACACTCGCGGAGAAGGCCGGTGGATCCCAACGTTTGGGAGACGTTCGAGCAGAGCATTTCATACGTTGACGGCAATTTCGAAAACCTCGACGACTACAGAGCCCTGAGTAATGAGTTGACGCGGCTCGATCGTGAACGCGGTACCGCGGGGAATCGCATCTTCTACCTCGCTGCTCCACCTCGCATGTATCAGACGATCGTCGACAACCTTGGTGCCGCTGGTCTGGTAGGTGAACAAAACGACGATAGCTGGACGCGCGTGGTCGTGGAGAAGCCATTCGGCCGCGATTTGCAAAGCGCGATCGACCTGAACGAGCGGCTTCACACGGTCTTCCAGGAAAATCAGATCTTCCGCATCGATCATTATCTTGGCAAAGAGACGGTTCAGAACATCATGGCCTTCCGCTTTGCCAACGGGATCTTCGAGCCGATCTGGACGCGCAACTATATCGACCACATTCAGATGACGGTGGCTGAAACGATAGGCGTCGAGGATCGCGGCGGATATTATGACCAAGCTGGAGCCATGCGCGACATGGTCCAAAATCACATGCTGCAATTGCTCAGTGTTATCGCGATGGAGCCGCCAATAACCTTCGAGGCCGATGCCGTCCGAGACGAGAAGGTCAAGACACTTCGCGCCATCCGATCCATCAAACCAGACGATGTCGAGAACTTCACTGTTCGCGGTCAGTACGGGCCCGGGTGGGTCGCGGGCGAGTCGGTTCCAGGTTACCATCAGGAACCAAAGGTAGATGCCAATTCGACGACGGAGACGTTCGTGGCGGTCAAGCTGCTCATCGACAACTGGCGTTGGGCTGGCGTTCCGTTCTATCTCCGCACCGGAAAACGAATGCCTCGCAGGGTGACCGAAATTGCAATTCAGTTCAAGAGCGTGCCACATCCACTTTTCAAGTCGACTGATGGTCCGGAGCTCGAGCCGAACGTGCTGACTCTCCGAATTCAGCCGGACGAAGGGATCTCGCTGAAGATCGCCGCGAAGGTCCCAGGACCGCACATTCGGCTGCGCTCAGTCAACATGGGATTCCTGTACGGCACTTCCTTCTTCGTTGAGTCTCCCGACGCGTACGAGAGATTGTTACTCGACTGTATGTTCGGCGATTCCACTCTCTTTACCCGACGCGACGAGACGGAAGCAGCCTGGAAACCGATAACTGAGATTCTCCAGGAATGGGGCAAAGTCGAGTCGCCAAAATTCCCGAACTATGAATCCGGAACCTGGGGACCAGCTTCGGCTGACGCATTCATGGAGCGCGACGGCCGCGCCTGGCGACAACCATAGATCAGATGATTCAGGGGAGGTGTGCCTTATGACCGGCGTTGATGTCAGTATCGACGTACATGGTTTCAAAGGGCCAGCGGTCGATGTTGGTTCGATCGAGCGAGAACTTGCGCAATTGTGGCGCATGCCAACTGTTGCCGGCTTGCGCGACACGGATATCGTACCGACGCGCACCAGCGTGCTGAATCTAGTGGTCCATTCCTCAAATTTGTCGATGGAACTCCACACTGGAAAGATCATCAACGAGCTCGCAACCAATCATCCGTCACGCGTTATCAGTTTTTCGGTGACATCCGATCCCCGAGCGTTTGAAGACGACCTCGATGCTCATGTGAGCACTCACTGCTACACGGCATCGGGCGAGCGCTTCGCTTCATGCTACGAGAAGATCGAAATCAAGACTCCGCCTGATTCGCTCGACCAGCTTCCCAGCCTTATCGTCGCGCTGGCCTTGCCGGACCTTCCGACGTTCGTCTGGTGGCCCGGACAGCCGCCACTGGCCGATAAGCGCTTCGCACGTCTGGCGAACTCCGCCACGAGGATGATAATTGACTCGCTCGAATTCCAACGCTGCAGCACGAACCTCGTTCGAGCTCACAAACTCTGTCAGGAGATCGGCGAACGTTGCGCTTTGACCGATCTGAACTGGGCGCGGCTAACCCCGTGGCGTTCAATGATGTCGCAGTTCTTCGATATGCCGGACTGCCGCTGGGCGCTCGACCACATATCACACCTGACGCTCGACTACGGGCATCATTCTTCGAGCCGACTGAACGGCGCCCAGGCGATGCTCTTCGCGGGCTGGCTATCCAGCCGACTGGGCTGGAGTCTTGCTCGCCAGGAGAAGGACCACGCGGACGGAAGCTACACCGCCCTGGATACTGGAGGTAATCCGATCTCGATCGACATCATCGGTCATCCTGTCCCCAAGAATTACAACGGCTATTTGCTCAAAGCTTCGTTGTCCGCCAATGACGGTTCACAGAGCGGGCAGTTCGACGTCGAACGAGTCGGAGACGATCTCGCGACGCTGCGTATGACCGCGACCCTCGACGGACACGGGATCGCCGAACACGCCATGCGATCCGCCCCAACTGGATTATCACAACTCCTGCTTCGCGAGCTTGAGTCCACGACACATGACTGTCTGTTTGAAGAGGCGATCGCGGAAGGCGCGCGCTACGCCTCGGCAGTCAATCATCGGAGACACTCATGAATGTTCCTGAGATCGTTATTGCAGAGAATTCGACGGACCTCTCAACCAGAGCCGCTCGCCGATTCGTGGAGATTGTCAGTAGACGCCAGTCAGAGACCGGTACGGCACGAATCTCATTGTCGGGAGGGTCAACGCCGCGTGCGCTCTTTAGCCTCCTGGCCTCGAAGGTTTTTGCAGCCCAGGTCAATTGGCAGGCCGTCGACGTGTTCTGGGGAGACGAACGAACCGTGCCGCCGGATCACGCTGATTCGAACTCTCGAAT
Organism: uncultured Chloroflexia bacterium; assembly: GCA_963739715.1. GTDB lineage: Bacteria > Chloroflexota > Chloroflexia > Thermomicrobiales > Thermomicrobiaceae > CALAGB01. Next base: position 311,165 of record CAVUBN010000013.1, read on the forward strand.
GGCTCAGGAGACACTTCTCAGCCACGTGGCGATCCCAGATGACCACATCCATCGAATGCGCGGAGAACTTGACCCAGCTGAGGCAGCGAGGGATTACGAGCAAGTCTTGAAGTCTGTGTTTGGACGAGCTGATGCCAATCATCCGCCCAAGTTCGACTTGCTGCTGCTGGGCATCGGCGCAGACGGGCACACTGCCTCGCTTTTTCCGGGCACGACGGCGCTGAATGTCCGAGATCGGCTCGTTGTGGCCAACCCGGTCCCGCAGCAATCCACCACAAGATTGTCGTTCACGGTACCCCTATTGCAGGCGGCGCGAAATGTTCTGTTCTTCGTGGCGGGAGAGGACAAGGCGTCCGCCGTTCATCGCGCCATCGAAGGAGAGTGGAATCCATCGGAAACACCGTCTCAATACCTGCGCGAGGCGACAGGGCACGTCATCTGGATGCTTGATAAAGCGGCCGCATCACAGCTAAGCGCGGCATCTCGCGGATGAAATTCTGAAGGCGATCTGGTTATAGAGAACCGGATCGATTGGAGCATCGTACTCGGACATCGAGTGCGACTACGTTGTTGCCGCGATGAATTTCGGGCATTCAAATCGGCCTGTGAATGATCGCTCGGCGACTACATCGTAATTGGAGTGTGTATGACCAACGAAGAGGTTCCGGGAGCCGCGCCTGGTCGCGTGATGGTCGTGATGGCCCACCCTGACGATGCCGAATTCAGCTGTGCGGGCACCGTAGCGAAGTGGGCCGCCGCGGGCAGCGAGGTGATCTTCGTCCTCGGTACAAGTGGCGACAAGGGGAGTGATGATCCCGCAATGACCTCGGAGATGCTGATCGAGACCAGAGAACGGGAACAACGTGAGGCGGCGCGTGTCCTCGGAGTCAAGACAGTCGATTACCTCCGTTTCCGGGACGCTGAACTCATTCCCGACCTCACATTGCGCCTGGCGATCACGCGTGTGGTTCGCAAGTACAAGCCGGACGTTGTCATCTGTCAAGATCCGACCAACCGGTGGGAAGGCCAGGAGTACATCCAACATCCAGACCACCTGGCTATGGGAGAAGCGACACTTGCGGCGGTCTTCCCGTCCGCACGAGATCGTCTCACCTTTCCGCAGCTTTTGGATGAGGGATTGGAACCCCACAAAGTCAGAGAGGTATTCATAGCTGGCGCTCGCGACCCGGATGTCTGGATCGACGTGACCGGTTCGTTCGATACCAAATTGAAAGCGCTGGGGGAGCACAAAAGCCAGATGGGGGATTGGGACTTTGCGCCGATGCTGCGGCGCTGGGCGCAGGACACCGCTGCCGAAGCGCGTGCCCGACGATATCCCGGCGCCAACGACATGGAGTTCGCTGAAGCGTACAAGTACTTCAAGCTTGACTAGTTAGCCGTTCTGCCGGACTGATCCAGCCCCTTGAGTGGGCTTCGTCGCCTCAGCCCAGGATCTTTCAGTCCTGGGCGGGCGCGGTCGATCGTGGGTCAATCCTTTCGCAAATGGCGTTAGAGCGAGAGAAACAACTTCCACGAGTCAGGAGTCGTCCCTGGGAACTGGTAGTCGTAGTCATGCGCCTGCCGCATCGGAGCCAGCTGTTGGCTAAGCACCCGCCGTGCCATGTAGTGCGCCAAGTAGGTCACATCATCGCGTGACTCGAGTTCCGCCAATGTGAAGTACCCAGCCTCATCGTTCTCGCGTCCGTCCGCTCGTGGTTCGCCGTCTCGATGCTCTAGCGACCATAAGACGTACGTGTCGGTGTTGTGGCCGTCGTGGCGGCTCCGTAGCCCAATGATTCCGACCGGATCGGCAATGACGCCAGTCTCTTCCAGCACCTCGCGCGCGATCGCGATGTCGAGGGTCTCCCCAGGGTCCATGACGCCGCCCGGCAGCATCAGGCGGCCTCGGGACGGGCCATAGGTCATCCGCACCAGCAACACGGCATCATCACGCACCACCAGACCACCAACACTCGTGACATTCTTGCGCTCTGGTGCGATCACTGATACGACTCACTCCCCATGTCAATTTCAAGGCTGATATCCAGCGCGCCTGACGAGTGAGTCAGTGCACCGATCGAGATGAGATCGACTCCAGTTAACGCAACCGCACGAACGGTTTCAAGCGTTATGCCGCCGGATGCCTCGAGCAGGGCTCTGCCATCGGTGATCTGCACCGACTCGGCCATCTCCTCCACAGTCATGTTGTCCAGCAAGATCGCGTCCGGACCAGCATCGAGCGCTTCAGCGAGCTCAGTCAGGTTAGTCACCTCAACCTCAACCCGGAGCGTGTGCGGAGCCCCTGCCCTTGCAGACTGAATCGCCGCTGTAATTCGTTTTGCGCCTCCGATGGCAGCCAGGTGGTTGTCTTTGATCAGAATCCCGTCACTCAGACCGATCCGGTGGTTATGTCCTCCACCGTGCCGGACGGCCATCTTTTCGAGAAAGCGCATCCCTGGCGTCGTCTTGCGGGTGTCGATAATGTGCGCCTTTGTTCCCTCGACTGCCACAACGTAGCGGGCCGTCGCGGTGGCGACTCCGGACAACCGTTGCAGGAAGTTCAGGGCAACACGCTCACCAATCAGAATGCTTCTGGCAGATCCTGCAATAGTTCCAAACGATTCCCCGGCGGCGACACGGTCTCCATCCGTCACCGACGGAGCAAACCGGACATCAGGATCGATCTGCCGGAAAACCTCACGGACTACCTCAAGACCCGAGATCACCCCATCAGATTTAGCAAGGAAGCGGCCTTGTGCCTGGCGTTCCACCGGGACGGTCAACTCACTCGTTATGTCCCCGTACGACGTGTCTTCCTCGAGAGCAATTTCAACTGCCCGTTTCAGATGATTCACCTGCGTTCCTTCCCATGCCACAAACCGATGCATCGTAGCCTGCCACGCATCTGGATTCAAGCTGGTGTCGCGATGCGCGAATCGAATGATTTGGCGTACGATGAACTGAAGAATAGGATCGCCATGATTTTCGCGAATTACCTGGCCGAAGGCGGTTGAATACATGGACGAGAAAGCGGTCATCAAAGGGATCATCCCTTTCGACATCAACGACGAACCCTATTTCACTATCTATTTCGCGCACGAGTCTGACCCGGACACCATGCTCGAGGGACGATTACCTGCAAGTGAGATCTATCCGCATCCACATGTAAACGACCGCATCCGCGTTCATTACGTGTTCAATGTACCAACACGAATCGAACGCGACACGAGCTAAACCTCGTCTGTAGCACCCACTCCGCGCAATTCTCACGCACGTCTGGCATCGAGTCTGCGGTATAGGGATCTGTATGCCTCGCAACTGAGCGAGTAACGCTTGAGCACAGGGTCAAATCGGGCTCAAGCCACCCTAGGAGGATTGCGTGAATTTTGATAACAAAAGTGAGGTCGTGGTCATCACCGGAGCTTCGGCCGGCGTCGGACGGGCGACCACCCGAAAGTTCGCACGAAGCGGAGCGCGGATTGGGCTTATTGCTCGTGATCCGGAGCGCCTCGAAGCGACGAAGCGAGAAGTTGAGAATCTGGGTGGCGAAGCGCTGGTGCTGCCACTCGACGTGGCGAATGCGGACAGCGTTGAAGATGCGGCGTCGGCGGTCGAGCAGAAGTTCGGACCGATCGACATCTGGATCAACAATGCCATGGTAACGGTCTTCTCCCCGGTAAAAGACATGTCGCCGGAGGAGTACCGGCGTGTCACCGAAGTCACCTATCTCGGCGTAGTCAACGGAACACTTGCCGCGCTCAGTCGAATGCTGCCGCGTGATCGGGGTAAGATCGTTCAGGTTGGCTCTGCTCTCGCCTATCGTGCCATCCCGCTTCAATCGGCCTACTGCGCATCGAAACATGCGATTCAAGGTTTCACCGAATCGCTTCGGTCAGAGCTCTATCACGACAAAAGCAACGTGAGCGTGACAATGGTCCAAATGCCTGCGCTGAACACGCCCCAATTCGATTGGACGAGGAATCATCTTCCGAATAAGCCTCAGCCCGTTCCGCCAATCTTCCAGCCAGAGGTCGCGTCAGACGCGATCTTCTGGGCGGCGCATCACGATCGCCCCGAAATCTATGTCGGGATGCCGGCCGAGAAGGCGATATGGGGCAATCGAGTGATGCCGCGGTTGTTGGACCATTATCTGGCGAGCAACGGAGTTACATCGCAGGTCACGGACGAGCCAGACGATCCAAACCGGCCTGACAATCTCTACGAGCCGGTAAAGGGCAACTACCAAGCGCGCGGACGGTTTGACGACAATGCATCGCCAGTTAGCCGCCAACTCTGGGCAACGCTCCATCGCGGATCGATCGCAATCGGAGCAGGAATTGCGGCGGCTGTTGGATTAGCGCTGTTTGGGATGCTGAACAGCCGGGACGACGACTAAGTCTGGCGAGCCCCGCCGAACAGATCAATTACGGTATCTCCGAACCAGGCCCGAGAATGCCGATCCATCCGCCATTCGTCTGTGGAGCGGCATTCCCAGGGAAAAGTGAGAGTGCGACAAGAACCGCACCGACCGAGATGTTCGAAAATACCAACAGGTGTGGGGCTTGCAGCAAGATTGAACCAAACATGAGCCAGAGTCCGGCGAACGCGTTCAGCCGGGCGAACCAGCGGGTCGCCGGCCAGACTGACAAAATGCTCAACACGAGCACAATCGGACCAACCAACCTCATGTCGGCACGGACGTACCCGGCAAATCCTATGACTGCAGGTGACGCCATCAGCCAGAGTCCGAATCCCGCACCGATCAGATGGCGCAGCCGTAGGCCTTCCGCCTCAGGTTGTTTCCTCGCCGAAGGGTCGTCCGATCGCAGGGCACGCTCATCATCTTGCTCTTTCTGGCGCGAGGTTGGTTCAGTGTATTTTCTTCCCAGATATTGCAGCGCAGCCAGAGATTCCCCCATCGTCGGACCCACAAGATTGATAGAAATGAAGGCTGAGAAGATACAGAGCGTACAGTAATTCCCGTACACGAGCGGCTGAAGGACCAACAGGAGGATCGCGGCCAGGCCAAGACTGATTGAGGTCGCCCCATTGGCCAGAACAATCCACGGATGCGACTCCCAGCGATCTTCTTTACCAACAAATGCTAATAGCGCGTCGGCGAAGTAGGCGGCCGCCCCGAGAAAGGCATCCGGAACGGGAAGGGCGCGCGACAGGCCCGAGTCAAGGATTGTCTTACTTCCATGACCAAAGAACGGCTCCCAAACCGTCGAGATGAACCCCATCTGATACAGGGCCAGATACCCCGCGGTCAGCATCCCTATCGTTGCCAAAGCACCGAGGCTGCACCTTCGTCGCAGATCTGACGGATTCGCGGTCCATCCTGGTGGTATCGTCGGTGAACCCTGACTGAAACGCTCCAATTGCTTCGTCGTTGCTGCTGCTTCCGCCATCAGTTGTCTTCACACTCTTTCTCGTTCAGGCAGTAAGAAACGTGACTGCCGTCGCTGTTCCACTACCAAGCACTCAGCATATGGCGTGCCGACCAGATCTGAACCAATGGAACGAAATCTGCAACTTCTGATCTGTGTGATCGGCGAGGGAGTGCCGTTCGCACAGGATGTTAGACCGAAATCAGGCGGGCAGCCACAACTGTCTGGCCCTTCTTCCGCGGAGCTACCACACAGCGCACCCCTCACATCGATGCTGAGTGAAGACCACGAGACAATTCGGGAGAACATTCATCTATTTCGGCCACTACATGATGGAGGTTTCAATGACTAAGACTGCCGCCGACGTTATGGTCGAGGCGCTTGTCGACTGGGGAGTCGATACCATCTTCGGACTTCCAGGAGACGGCATTAACGGAATCATGGAAGCATTGCGCAAGGCTGAAGATAAGATCCGTTTTGTGCAGGTGAGACACGAAGAGGCCGCCGCTTTTGCGGCCTGTGGCTATGCGAAATTCACCGGTCGTATGGGAGTCTGCCTGGCGACGTCAGGTCCGGGCGGCATTCACCTGTTGAACGGCCTCTATGACGCGAAGCTCGATGGTCAGCCTGTTCTGGCCATAACCGGGCACACCTACCACGACCTGATCGGTACGTACTATCAGCAGGATGTAGATCTCGCGAAGTTGTTTATGGATGTCGCGGTATACAACGAGCGAATTATGGGTCCAGCCCACGTGCGCTCTGTGACTAATCTGGCCTGCCGCAACGCGATCAATCGCCACTCAGTAGCTCACATTACTTTCCCGACCGACTTGCAGCACGAGCCATTCGGCGAGGCGCAGTATTCCGAGCAAGACATTCCGGGACACAGCACGTCGACCAGAAGCGACGACGTCCAAGTTCCACCTACCGCGTCACTGCGCCAGGCGGCCGACATTCTCAATCGTGGAACCAAGGTGGCGATCCTTGCCGGTCGGGGTGCTCTCAATGCCACCGACGAACTTGAAGCAGTCGCCGAGAAACTGGCGGCTCCGATCGCCAAGGCTTACCTCGGCAAGGGCGCCGTTCCCGATGACTCCCCGTACACCACTGGAGGAATTGGACTGCTGGGTACTGCCCCGTCTGAGACGGCGTTTGAAGAGTGCGACACGTTCTTGATCGTTGGGTCGTCGTTCCCCTACATGTCCTACATCCCAGAACCGGGAAGGGCGAAAGCCGTCCAAATCGACGCCGATCCCGTCCGTATCGGTCTTCGTTATCCGGTTAACGTCGGCCTTGCTGGCAATGCAAAGGAAACGCTCACACAACTCCTGCCACTGCTCGACACAAAGACAAACCGCTCGTTCCTTGAGACCGCTCAGCAAGGCATGGAAGAGTGGTGGGCCAAACTCGACGATCGAGCATCTCGCATGGACACCCCCATGAAGCCACAGCGCGTTGCGGGCGAACTAAGCAAACGACTGGCGGATAATGCCATCATCGCTGGAGATAGCGGCACAAACACGACCTGGCTGGCCCGCTATATCAAGATCCGGCGCGGACAAATGGTGTCAGGATCGGGCAATCTCGCCACGATGGCAAGCGGTCTTCCCTACGCAATTGGAGCACAAGCCGCCTTCCCAGATCGCCAGGTCGTGGCGCTGGTCGGTGACGGCGGCTTCTCGATGCTTATGGCTGAGTTCGTCACTGCGGTGAAGCACGATTTGCCGATCAAAGTGGTCATCTTCAAGAATGACACGCTGGGACAGATCAAGTGGGAGCAGATGGTTTTCCTTGGCAACCCAGAATACGGCGTCAAGCTTGCCCCGATCGACTTCGTGAAGTTTGCTGAAGCCTGCGGCGGAACTGGCATGCACGTGGAAGATCCCAAACAGATCGGCAGCGTGCTCGACATGGCACTGGCGCATCCGGGTCCTGTTCTAGTCGAAGCGGTAGTTGACCCATTTGAGCCGCCCATGCCCGCCAAGATCCGTACTGATCAGGCGATCCATATGGCAGAATCGCTCGTTCGAGGCGAACCAAACCGCGTCAAGATCGCCGAGACAATCTTCCGTGACAAGATCAATGATTTTACGGTGCCGTCGCACGGCAACGGAGCATTCGATGCCGTCAAAGAACAGGTACGTGACATGGTACACGGTGATGGCAAATAGCAATTGACTTGATCACTGGTCAATGAATCAGAACACAGCAGCAAGACGGGGCGGAACGAACCGCCCCGTCTTGGTGCTATAACGTCACGATGAACGTGAGTTCTTAAGTGCTCCACACCTCGAAATTCCAGAGCCCATGCTTTTGCATGGGCTCTGCTCGACGGTGGCACTGAGAGAATCAGATACTGATCAGCGCCAGGCCGGTTTCCGGATCGTGGACGCGGCGCAGTTGCTCCGGCGATTCCTCCAGCAGGACCTCAAGCGTCGGCCGTACCTCTGCTTCCATCACGTGGCCGCCGATGGTCGAACCATCAACCTTTCCAAGCACAACGTGTGCATGAACTTTGGGCTCGCCCTTATCCTTGTCAATTGCAACATCACCAGCGAGCGTCAAAACCTCCGTCTGCTCGTCAACAGGGATCGTCTTGTACTTCCTGGAGTTCACATCAAAGTAACCAAGAGTGGCTCGGCTGAATCCACCGATAGCTGTGAAGTGACTGGCATCGAGCTTCTGTTGCTTGGCAAACTCAGTTAGCCCCTGAACCAGTTCATCTCCAGTGTCAAAAATGATCGCATAGACTTCGCTGCTGTCTGTTCGATTCAGCTTCTTCGATTTCATGCATGTCTCCTCTTCTTGAGTGCCCATCCAATGACGCAAGCGGCGAGTGCGGTTCCGACGAGTCCGGCCATCGCGAGTCCAGCTTTCTCTGGAGGTCCGTACTCTTCGGCACGTCCTTGTTCCGGCTTCCCGGTCCGTGGTCCATCCGGGCCGTCTTGCATAGCCATCTGGATCACCTCAGCTAGATGTAACGCTCTTCGATCGGTTTCTTGAGCTATCTGCTCGCGGCAGCTGAATCCGTTGGCCATGATGAGAGTGTCCTCATCCGCCTCGCGAACTGCCGGCAGCAAGACACGTTCACCGGCCTTTATCGAAACGTCGTAGTGCTCCCCCGCTTCAAAGCCGAACGCTCCAGCCATGCCGCAGCAACCTGAATCCAACACGGTGTAATCAACGCCGAGCTTGTCAAGAACCGAGAGCTCGGAATCCATTTTCAGCACCGATTGGTGGTGACAATGGCCCTGGATGATTACTTTACGGTTGAGTTGAGGTAGCTCGAACTTCTCCGGGTGAAGGTCGATAAACTCGCTCAGCATGAAGGTCTGCTTGTAGAGACGTTTCGCATCCGGATTGTGCGGCATGAGATTTCTCATGTCATCGCGGAACACCGAGATACAGCTCGGCTCGAGTCCGACCAATGGGATACCGTTTTCCAACTGCGGGCGAAGTGCGTCGAGGATTTGATGCAAATGGTGCTTCGCCAAGTCAAGCATGCCGAAGTCATAGAACGGTCGGCCACAGCAAAGCCACTGATCGGGAACGACGACGTGGTATCCCGCCGATTCGAGCACTTCTACCGCCGCCTGTGACGTCGTCGGGTGAAAATGGTCGTTGAATGTATCCGGCCATAGCATTACCTGCTCATTACCGACGTTTCGCGGCGTCCGCGCCTGGAACCATTCCTTGAACGTATATGGCGCGAATCCTGGAACATGGCGCTCGGGCGCGATGCCCCCAGCCAGCTTCACCAGACGGCTCAGTCCCGGTGTTTGTGCGACGAAATTCACGAGTCCCGGTACCTTCGAAGCGATTCGTGCCCAGTACATGATCAGGCCCATGGAATAGGCCGTGATAGGACGAAGACGTCCACTATAGTAGTGGGATAGGAACTCCGCTTTGTACGTGGCCATGTCAACGTTGACTGGGCATTCGCCTTTGCAACCTTTGCAAGCCAGACAAAGGTCCAGCGCTTCACGAACGTTCTCGTCACGCCAGCCTTCGCTCAATTCATCACCTTCGAGCATCTCGAACAGCAGTCGAGACCTGCCGCGCGTCGAATGCTTTTCCTCTCGGGTCGCCATGAAGCTTGGACACATGACGCCACCACCGGTTCGACGGCACTTTCCGACGCCGACGCAGCGCAAGGTCGCCTTCGAGAAGCTGCCCTCGTCCTCTGGATATTGAAAATGCGTTTTGGGCTCAACAGGACGATAATCAGTTCCGAGGCGCAGGTTACTGGTAATCGGATTGGGGTTGACGACCTTACCCGGGTTCATCTTGTTCTGCGGATCCCAAATCGCTTTGAATTCTTGGAACGCGCGAACAAGATCCCCGCCGAACATCTTGGGCAGAAGCTCGGCGCGGGCCTGGCCGTCGCCATGCTCACCAGAAAGAGATCCACCATAGCCGATCACCAGGTCGGCAGCTTCACCGAGGAAGGATCGGTATTTTTCAATACCTTCGTGCGTCACCAAATCGAAATCGATGCGCATGTGGAGACAGCCCTGGCCAAAGTGACCGTAGAAAGCGGCATCGTATCCAAATTTCTCCATGAGTTTTCTCAGGTCACGCAGATACGATCCGATCTGATCAGGCGGAACAGCGGAGTCTTCCCATCCCGGCCAGGTATCCGGCATACCTGGAACATGTGCGGTCGCGCCAAGGCCAGACTCGCGGATTTCCCAGATCTTCGCCGTCTGCTCCGGTTGGTCTAGCAGTTCCATCGACGGCGGATTATCTTGCTGTTTCAGATGCTCCATCAGCTTCTTGGCCCTGGATTCCGCCTCCTCGATCGTTGCGCCGCCAAACTCTACGAGTAGCCATCCGCCACCTTCGGTCAACATCGAGAGGTCCTCGACGTTCAGTCCTTTCTTCTTCATGTAACCGACCAAACGGTGGTCAATACCTTCAAGACCGATCGGATCGAATTTCAAAACCTCGGGCACGTGATCGCCGGCGTGATAGGCGTCGGGATAGCCGAGAACCAGGAGAGAACGTGATTGCGGGCTGTTCACAAGAGTGGTGGTAGCTTCGAGTATCGTCACAAGAGTGCCTTCGCTCCCGACTAGAGCACGTGCGACGTTGAACCCGTTCTCCGGTAGTAACTGGTCGAGGTTGTATCCTGAGACGCGTCGCGGAATATTTGGATACTGCTTGACGGATCTGATCGGCGTAGCGATCGCGGAGGTTCTTCATCCTGGCATAGATTTCACCTCGACGTCCGCCGGCTCGGATGATTTCATCGAGTTCGTCTTCCGTCGTCGGTCCGACCCGCATGCGCAGGCCATCGTAGGTCAGAATCTCGAGTTCTTCGATGTTGTCGACCGTCTTCCCCGACATGACGGAATGGATGCCACAAGAATTGTTGCCGATCATGCCGCCAAGGGTGCAGTGACTGTGAGTAGCTGGGTCCGGTCCAAACGTCAACTCAAATTCCTCGGCCGCATTCCGAAGATCGTCCAGGATTGTTCCAGGCTGGACCCGAGCGCGCTTGTTCTGGGCGTCGATTGCGACGACCTGGTTCATGTATTTCGAGTAGTCGACAATGACGGCAGCGTTCGTCGTCTGCCCGGCGAGTGCAGTGCCACCTCCACGGGCCGTAATTGGTACACCGTGCTTGCGACAAATCCCGAAGATCTCGATGACATCGCGATCGTCACGAGGTATCACCACGCCAATCGGTATCTGCCGGTAATTTGAGGCGTCTGTCGAGTAGACCGCTCGATCGCCATCACGAAATCTGACCTCACCACGAATACTGCTCCTGAGATCATCCTCGAGAGACTCGAGATCAACCTCGCCCGCGCTGTGCGTGCCCGTCTGGTGTCTGGCCCATGATCGGGAGGTACTCGTTCCAGATTCTATAGTTCCAGTCATAGCATTCAGCCCTTTCTATGCTTGGTCTTGTCGCTGCGCCGAGAAGATGTACAAAAAGCGAGTTGCGCAAGATGACAGATGGCTAATAATCGATGGCGTCATGTGCCGGCATCTAAATCGTGACGCGCCACTCTTCAGCATCCTGTCGTTTCAATTCGAGGCCGTTACCCGGGCGCGAAAGATCAGGAGCTAACTGTCCGTCGTGCGGAATCGGAGCACCATCGAACAACAGCCGGTCGATACGTGCGTGATCGTGGAAATACTCGATGTGGCGCAAATTCGATACTGCACACCCGACGTGGACATGCATTGCCGGTCCACAGTGCGCCGACAGTGGCACCGAGCGCACATTGCTGGTGGTGGCAGCCTTCATGAATCCGGTCACACCACCGCACCTCGTGGCGTCGGCTTGGAGAACATCGACCGATTGTGTATCGAGCATGCGCCGAAAATAGAATTCGTCGTACCCGTACTCACCAGCTGCTATCTCCATATCAGCAGGCGCACGGTCACGTAGGAGACGAAGACCATCTAGATCGTCCGAGGTCACTGGTTCCTCGAACCAAGTAACACCGAGCTCATCAAGGGTTCCCGTCATTCTTAGCGCCTGTTTGCGAGAATACGCGCCGTTGCTGTCCACAAAGAGCTGGACGGTTGGCCCGATCGCTCGTCGCGCAAGCCGCACGCGTTCAGGGTCAATGTCGGGTTCCCGGCCAATTTTCATTTTCACCATCGTGAATCCCTGATCACACCAGTCCCCGAGCTGCGACTCCAGCTGCTCAGGCGAATATGAGGTAAAGCCACCACTGCCGTAGACCGGCACCGCCGCCCGGACCATGCCGAGCAGCGAGCAAAGGGGAAGGTTCAGCAATCGCGCCTTGAGGTCCCAGAGCGCCAGATCGACAGCCGAGATCGCCATCGACGCAATACCAGGGCGACCAAGGTTCCGAATCGCGGTCGTCATCGCGTCGTACGAAGCATTCACGGACAGAGCATCTCGTCCCTGGACAACTGGCCCCAGCTTGTCACGAATGAGCACAGCAGTGGACGTGTCGGCGTAGGTGATTCCAAGCCCCCGGCTACCGCCGGCTTCCACTTCCACTGCCACAACCGTGGTCGAGTTCCATTTCAGAGTGCCGTCCGATTCCGGAGCATCAGTCGGCACTCTGTACGCAGAAACCTGGACGTGTTCGATTCTGGTGTCGATAATGGACGATACCTGATTCATATATTTCTTTCTCGTTTTCTACGATAGCTCCTCGCACGCACCCTGTTGACGCGCTATAGAGCATGTGTCCGTTAGATGTAGGCGGAATTCGTGATCGTTGTGATCATTACGTTCTCGACCTGACGGGAATTCAGCGTGGCGTACTACAGACGATCTGTACCTCGGGTCCGATCACCGACGCAGACGTCGTTCTATTCGGAATCGGAGCAGGGTGCGCGAAGTCATTGAATCGTAGATGAGAGGTGCGCCGTGCCAGGATTGTGTCGGGATACGGTCCAACCGGAGTGCGAACTCCCGCGCCGAGTCTGCGAGTATCCGCACGGCTCTGCGTTTTCGGTGTGGGTTCGCTATCCCAGGCCGGTGAATAGCGCTCTGTTATGATCCATCGTCTTTTCTCAATCTACTACGTCATGATTCGTCACCTCATCTTGCGCGTCGTGTCACACTCGAATAAACCATCCATGCGGTCATTCTTGCGCCGGAAACACCTACCGGCGCAGACCCGATATCCTATAGTCACGTCGGCTCGGCGATTCTTCGCCTATCACCAAAACTGCAGATCCCGTTCCAGCGACACAAAATTGTCCTGAACTACTGTGAAAACCCGGACGCACTGCGGCTCAGCGGCCCCGTCCTTTTGAACGATCAATTGCTCTTCAGCCTGGGTTAATTTGCTCGACGCATCATCGGTGCGTAGCCTCGCGAGTCCACGAGGTGGCTCGATCGTGTGTCCTGAGGACACCATCGAGCAAGTTTCGGGCTTGAATATTGACGAGAGAGTAACGACGAGGTCACAAAATGAATCGACGTCCTCGAGACGATGGTGCGTCCCGCGATCGGCGCGGGCAGCACGATCGACATGTGTCGCGGCGAGGCGCTCACCACCCGGCCTATGGTCGAAAAGATAGCCGGAATCCGATTGGACAGCGACTGACCGCAAGTGAAATTCGCCAGGCGCGCCAGCAGTCACCGCAAACGTCAGCTAGGGGCCCTAAGGATCAACCGAAACGTCGTTCGGCCCCACCGCCACCGGCGCAACCGGCCCGTAGGTCCCGCTGGAAAATCGCGCTCATCGTGACACCAATTTTGCTGGTGGCTATCGCGGCGGTGATCGTCGCGCCGACGTTCTTGAAGGCACGAAGCGCCTACCAGAAGATTTTTGTCACGTCGGTGCCGCGACCGGTGGTGACCGTGAACGCAAGTGGAACACCGGAGATCGTCCCTAAGGCGACTCAAGTAGTTCAGTTACCAGACTGGAGCAAACAGGAACGAGTCAACATCCTGCTCCTTGGCGCCGACACGAATGCCGCACGCAAAGCGCAGGGCGATGTGCCGCTATCGGACACCATTATCATTGCCAGCATCGATCCCGCGACAAAGAAAGTGGGACTGCTTTCGATCCCACGCGATCTACTGGTCGAGATACCGGGTGTTGGAAAGGACAAAATCAACGCAGCCTATTCGAATGGATCGCTCTCCAGCATTACCGGGCCGGGCCTGGTACGAGCGACGATCGAGTACAACTTTGGCATCAAGATCGACTATTACGCTGTGGTTGATTTCGCTGGTTTCCAGAAGATCGTCGACACACTCGGCGGGGTAACGCTCGATGTTCCCGCCCCGATCAAGGATGACCAATACCCGGGAGAACAGTTCAACTATACGCGGATCGTATTCCATACCGGATTGCAACACATGAACGGAATCCAGGCCCTGCGCTACGTCCGCACCCGACACGACGACAATGACTTTGCCCGCGGCATGCGGCAACAGCAGCTCCTGACGGCGTTACGCCAGCAGAGCCTCACCTTGGGGTTGATAACCAAAGCTCCCGACCTGATCGCGCAACTCGGGGACACGGTTCGTACAGATCTGCCGCCCAGTGATGCCCTTAGGCTCGCCAAGCTCGGCACCGAGATCAAGTCGTCAGACATCAAGAGCTACAACTTGCTGGCTGACACGACGTCGCAGTGGAATCCGGGAGAACCCTATTACTTGATTCCTGACTGGACGAAGATTCACAAACTTCTCAACCAGATGATGCCACCATCCGCGCAGAGTACAGCCACGGGATCACCACAACCGACGGTCGAGCAGCCGGACCTCCGCGCCAAGGTGCTCGTGGAGAATGGCACCTTTGTGAACAAGCTCGCGGCGAAATCGTCGTCGAAGCTCAATGACAACGGATTCCTCAATGTTTCAATCGCAGAGGCAGCCGACGCCGGCACATATCCGACATCGAAGGTGATCGATTACAGCGGGAACCTCTCCACCGCCAGGCTCATCGCCCAGACACTCGGTCTACCAGCTTCAGCAGTGCAATCGGGAGATCCGACGAACGCCAACGGACAGGATGTGGTGGTGATCCTTGGCAATGACGCACCAAGCAATTAGAGGCACTGGTGAAATTGATTCAGGGAAGCGCTTATCGAGATCCCCTGGTGATCCGGGTCATCCACGGTCGTTCCTGGCCGATCGTGGTCTCTGTACCATGACCAGGATAGACGGTAACGTCGTCTGGAAGATCGAGCAGGCGAATCAGCGTCGCAGCCGTTTCTTCGTCGCTGGCTCCCGCGATATCAGTCCGGCCGTAGCCGTTCGGGAAGAGGGTGTCGCCGCCAAACATCACGTGATCGGCGGCCGAATAGAGGGAAATCTGCCCCTTTGCGTGGCCAGGCGTGTGGATAACGCGGAAGCTCGTGCTTCCAACCGCAACTTCGTCATTTTCGTTCAAGAGCCGATCGACGCTGACTGGCGCGATCGGCACCGGTCCGCCTTTGGGCTGCTCAAGTTGAGCGACTGACAAGGGGTGCGCCGCAACCTGAAGATCCAGCAGGTCGACCAATTCTCGAGCCGCGCCAATGTGATCCCAGTGATCATGGGTAATCACCAGCAGCCTGACTTTCAGATCATCCTCTTCGATCGCTCGAGCGATTTTCGGCGTCACATCAGGGGGCGCGTCAATGATAAGGGCTTCTTTCGTATCGTCGTCGATGACGAGAAAGGCATTGGTCATGATCGGCCCGCTGGTGAACGTGCGAATCCGCATCCACTAACTCCCCTACCAATAACGTTATGATCTCATTCAGTACTGGCCAGCCCTGAGACTATTACTTATAGATCTCGGCGTTGGAAGACCAACATCGACCCGATAACCAGAACAACACAGTAAACCATGGAATAGTGAACCGCCAAGTCGCTTGGTGGCACGGTGGTCCCAAGTGGGTTCGGCCCAATGAAGCTGATTGCCAGTTGCGGCTGAACGACGTAGCTTGCCAGGCGCCACATGCTATCGCTGGGGACCACGATGCTTGTGCCCACCCCAATCCGAACCAGCGTGTTGTTGTTCAACGCGGTACCGATTTGCTCGACTAGCCCGCCGGTGACAGCCATGCCATACAACATGAAGACAACGACGCCGTTCGTCATCGTTGAGAAGATCGTGCTGCCAAGCATCGTCAGGCTCAGCAAGATCATCGATACGAGCATCACCAGTAATGTTCCGTGAACGATGTTGGGCGGTGCATAGTGGCCGACGACATGGGCGGTCGTCACGACTCCGGCAACCATCAGTGCGATGTAGATCAAAAGCATGACCGCG
Organism: uncultured Chloroflexia bacterium; assembly: GCA_963739715.1. Taxonomy (GTDB): domain Bacteria; phylum Chloroflexota; class Chloroflexia; order Thermomicrobiales; family Thermomicrobiaceae; genus CALAGB01. The sequence goes on from CAVUBN010000013.1 coordinate 327,273, forward strand.
AAGCCGAGGTACTTCCCCAATATGATCTGCCAGCGTCCAATCGGTTTGGGTACCACTGCGTGAAGCGTTCCTGCCTCGATCTCGCCGGCTATGGTTCCTACGGCTGCAAAGATAGTCATGATCCCGGTCAAGAAATTGACGGTGTAGAGGCCAAGCAAAACCATCGCGCTGGCAGAGACCGCATAGGTCGGAGCAGGGCCAGCATTCGGACGCGAAGCGCGCCTGGCCGACATTTCAAGGAATTGTTGTCGAAAGAGATGGAATCCAATGGCATAGAGAACGATAAACGCAATGCTGAGCAGAACGACGCCCAGGATCACCTTGCGGCGAAACGCCTCGCGAAACGTCAGGCGCGCGATCACGGCGACGTTCATCGGCTGGCACTCTCGTCAGGAGCGACGACATCGACAAAGACGTCTTCCAGCGTGCGGCGCTCTGGCGTGACTCCATAGACCGGCACGCTATGGCGCGACAGGAGATCAACGGCCTGAGCAACAATCTCCTCGCTCTCCGCGCGGCCGACGATGATCGTGCGCAGACCAGGAACGACAGTTTCGACGCTTACGAGATCCTGTAGCTCTTCCAGCGTTTCTGCATCGACCTCGCCTAACCGAAACTCTACGGTCAGATCGCGATGAAGAAGATCTTCTACGCGTCCGACTGCCACGACCCTGCCGTGGTCGATGATCGCGACGCGATCGGAGCTCATCTCGACCTCACTGAGAAGGTGAGAGTTCAGGAATACGGTGACGCCCTCCTGCTGCAGGTGCGACAAGATTGAGCGCACGTCGCGGCGGCCGAGAGGATCGAGGGCGGAGGTCGGCTCGTCCAGGAAGACCAGTCGCGGATTGTTCAGCAGGGCCTGCGCTAACCCGATGCGTTGCTGCATTCCCTTTGAATACGTGCGTATTTTCTTACCGGAAGCGACCGAAAGTCCGACGAGATTCAACACCTCAGGGATACGTTTCGCGCGTTCGTCTCGCGACATTCCGTAAAGCTGTCCGTGGAACTGGAGGAATTCCTCACCCGTCAGCCAGTCGTGAAAACGGAACAGTTCCGGCAGAAAACCTATCTGTTTCCGAGCCTGTCGATCACGAAGGGGCTTCCCAAGCAATCGAGCCGATCCTGAGGTGGGATAGACCAAGCCCATCAGCATTTTGATCGATGTGGTCTTGCCGGCTCCGTTGGGGCCCAGAAAACCAAAAACTTCGCCATGCTCAACCGTCAGTGTGAGATCGTCGACCGCGGCTTTCCCACCGAATTCCTTGCGCAATGACATCGTCTCAATGGCGAACTCCAACGGAGACACATCGAGATCATTGGCTGGGAGCGCGTTCGTCGTATCGATCATGTGCGCAAGTATGCTCCAATTGGAGCGCCCCGGCTTCAGGAGGCCGGGGCGCTTTCGATCGCTAGATAATCACTGTCAACATGACGGATCGCATCACTTGAGTGATGAGGCAACCGACATCACGTCGACACCACTGTCACTGCCAACGACGTGCAGGATTCCGTCCTTCTGCCACATCACAACTGAGCCCTTATCGCTCTTGATAAGCAGTCCGGCGCTACCCTGCACGGTCACATTGCTCGTGGTCGCTCCGGATGGCACCGGTACGATCAACGTATGCTGCCAGTCGGTGACCGACCGCAGTTGAGCGACCGTTTCCGGAGGCAGGAAGCCCGTGGCGAGCAGCTCGTTACGCAGCATTGAGATATCGATCGATGATGGGATCGTCAGTGTCGGGCTCTCCATCTGTGCCACAACCAGATGCTTGCCGTTAGCCTGGTAATCGAGTACCGCACCGGCTGGAACGTTCAACGATATCGTCACCGATGACGTCGTGTTTGGGTCCGGCAGCGGAGCCGGATCGACCTTAGCCAGGCTGAGCAGATCGCGCGCTTTCTGCACGTTTAAGTCGTACGAGACCGTCCCCGCGTCGCTGAGATAAACGGTTGGGTCGATTCCCGAGAAGTCCGACAAGTTCGTCGGAACTTGCATGTTCCCGTTCAAGTGGGTCTTCGCATCCGCCACCGACGAACCTTTGATCAAACTGCTCTTACTGAGTGTCGTATTGAGATTTCCTAGTTCAGCTAGCTGAGCAGCAACAAACGCTTGAGTTGAGGAATCCGTTGTTCCAGACGCTTGTGTACCCTGCTGAATCAGATCCATCGGGATGGTTATTGCGGAAAACTGTTGTACACGGAAACCCGTGAGCACATCAGCCAGGGAACTGAATGGCACGGCCGCAATCACCGCCACCATCAGAGCGATCGCGGCGATGCCGGCAATGGCACTCCGCCGCCCTACTCCACCTAAACGACGCATCAGCCATTCTCCTTTCATCAAAGGACTCATTGATTCACTCGCGTCGCGACGCTCGCGAACCTTCCTCAATACCATGTTCTCGTCTATTGATTCGACGTGAGGTGCGATCGTGTTCAGCATCAAAGCGACTGCGCCGGCGTTCTTGGCAATAACATCCAAACGAGCACGGCAGTGGTCACAACCGGCAACATGTTCGGCCCAGGTCGCCCGCGCCTCAGCGGGTACGGTGTCATCGATCAGGATGCGGATCTCACCATCGGTCAGACAGCCAGGTTGAGCTTTCATCACGTCCCTCCTGATCGTTCGGATGGGGAAAGCTGTTCGAATTGACGGCGCAGTGCGTCTTCCGCACGCACGAGAATCGTTCCAACCGAACTCGGTTTGATTCCAACTGCTGACGCGATCTCGGCATATGATACGCCTGAGTAGCGTAGGATCAGCACGGTTCGATCTCGCTCTCGAACGCCAAGCAGGGCTCGTCGCACGAGATCGGCATCCTGCCGGCTTTCCGCTTCGGAAGCAGCGCTCGGAAACGAGCCACGCAACGGACGCTCCAACCGTGCCCAATTGAGTAAACGATGACGCAGCCTACGCTTCGATCGAAGCGCGTTGAACCCGGTATTCGAGGCAACCCGATAGAGCCACCCTGCGAGGTTCCGGTCCAGGTCAAGCGACCCTTGCCGCTCGTGCAATCGAAGAAACACCTCCTGCGCAAGATCCTCCGCCTCTTCCGGGGATCCAGTGATGCGCACCAGCACGCCGTACACCGTCGCGTAGTATCGACGGAAGATCTCATCGAATTCGGCTTCGCCGGAGATGGCGTTCACATCAGACATTGAAATGCCGCCTACCGGCGAAAACGACTGGGGTCCGACCATCAGGGTGATTCTCCACCCGCATGCACCCAAAGGTGCCGATCGCACTCATTTAACTAAACACCACCGGCCCAACTTTTGTGACAACGGAACCAGGTGAAACCAACGGCAAACGGGAACCGGCCTCGCCGCCGGTCCCCGCTCGCCACGTGAGGAGGGGAAGTGGAACACGGACCTCTATGTCGTGGATGACGGGCGCTTGCCGAGCGTCACTTTGATCTGATCCTGGCTGCCATCCTGATGCACAACGGTAAACGTGACGCTGTCGCCCGGGTTATGCGTGTATACCTCGTTCAGGAATTGATGCTCACTGTCGAGCGTCGTGCCATCAATCGCAACGATCTGGTCTCCAACCTTGAGTCCAGCTTTCTCAGCCGGGCCACCGGAAGTAAGATCGACAATCGTCACAGCCTGGGAATCGCCCGACGTCGAGCCCCCGAAACCGGAGCTCGACGGGCGGAAGCTGACCCCAACAAATGGGTGATCGATCTGTCCGTTGGCAATCAGCCGCTCCGCGTAGGACTTTACGGTGTTGCTCGCAATCGCGAAGCCAAGACCCTCGGCACCCGTCTGACCAAATCCGCCTCGAACGACCGCGGTATTCATTCCGATCACTTCACCATTGAGGTTGAGTAGCGGTCCACCTGAGTTCCCTGGATTAATCGGAGCATCATGTTGAATAAGATTGCCGAGGAGATATCCATCACCCGTATCAAGACTTCGGTCGACGCCGCCGACAATCCCATCGGTGACCGTGTTGCGAAACTCACCGAGCGCGCTCCCGATCGCGATGACGCTCTGCCCCGGCTGAACTTTTTCTGAATCGCCAAAGGGAATTGTGGCCGGCACCTTACCATCCATGGTAATCACGGCGACATCTTGAAATGCGTCGGTCCCGACAAGAGTCGCATTCGACTTGGTGCCATCCAGCGTCACCACAACAAGCGCGTCAGCTCCGTCCACGACGTGATTGTTCGTCACAACGTGGCCCTGCTCATCAATAATGAAACCGCTGCCCATCGAAACCGTCTGCTCAGTGCCATCGGCGGCCCTTTGCTGGTTCTCAATTGTCACAACCGCTGGGTTGGCCTTGCCGACGATCACATCCTTCGTCTGCGATGCGACGTCAGATTGCCCGGAGCCCGGAGGGGCGATGTTCGTCGTCGATGTCTGGAGGGCGGCTGCCAGTTTCGCCGACCCCTGTTGATGACCGTACAGGTATCCGGCCACACCACCTACTACGACCCCGCCAGTGAGGCCCAGGACAAGCGCAACGATTAGTAGCCCTATGGCTGACGTTAAAGCAATTTGGCGTCTCACCCGAGATCCTCCCACCACCAGAACGAGAGTGCGGTGTCGATTTGGAAAAGTATCGTTTCGCCGCCTAAAGCCTATCTGAAGACATGCTGAATCCCCGATGAAGGCATGAGCTTAGCCAGTCAGAAGCGGCAGGATCACCCCAAACAAATTATAGGCTGTGAATCGACGGGATACACGCCGCGCCCCGTTTAGTTTTCCATTTGTCTACTTTTGTACGTCTTATTGATTTCGTGGATCAGGGACCGTAACTTGCGGATACTCTCGTCGACGTTATCAGGCTGTGCTTCACATGGACGTGAATCGGCCGTTCAGGCGGTGGCACTAGTCTGTCTGATAACGTCGACGACAGGTGTTCGGACAGTCTTGCGGAAAGGCGATTCATTAGGTATCGTCTAGTCCGGCAAATTGCCTGATGAGACGTTGGCATCGGGGACGTTGCTCATTTGCGACGTTCACAAGGGATCTGCACCTGGATCCAGCGGCGATCTCAGGAATACCTAATGATGAGAGGAGGTTCTGACCGGTTGTAATTATGTAGTCGCCGCTCCAGCGCGATCTTGCAGTGAACGTATCACGGCTCATTGAGAGCGACGATCTCATACATAGTTCAGCTTCAGCAGCCACGTCATCAGACAGAAGTGCTCCAGCCAAAGCATTCGTAGGAGGAGAGAACGTGAACCCGAACTCTAAATTCGAAGAATTGATGAACGCGGCAAGGAGCGGACAGCTCAGCCGCCGCAGCGTGTTGAAAAAGGGTGTTGCTCTTGGACTGAGCGCACCGGCGATCGCAGCTCTGTTGGCTGCGTGCGGAAGCAGCTCGAACTCGACGCCCGCGGCGACCAGTGCTGCCACGACTTCAGGTGGTGCGTCCACGGCAACGAGTGCGGCTACCAGTGCAGCCACATCAGCTGGCACGAGCGCGGCAACATCGGCCGGGACCGCTGCTGCCACATCTGCTCCCGCCGCGAAGCGTGGCGGCGGCGGTGAACTTCGCCTTCTTTGGTGGCAGGCGCCGACGATTCTCAACTGTCACCTCTCGTCGGGCACAAAGGACTTTGATGCCACTCGCGTCGTCCTGGAGCCGCTGACTGAGTCGCTCGCCGACGGAACGCGCATTCCGGTGCTTGCAGCTGAAGTCCCTTCCCTCGGCAACGGCGTCTCCGCCGACGGCAAAAGTGTCACGTACAAACTGCGTGAGGGCGTCAAGTGGCATGACGGCCAGGATTTCACTGCTGACGACGTCGTCTTCACGTACACATGGGTTTCCGACCCAAAGACCGCGTCGACCACCTCTGGCAATTACGAGTCAATTGACTCTGTCGAGGCCGTCGATCCGCATACCGTCAAGATCACCTTCAAGGATCCAAATCCGGACTGGGCGACCCCATTCAGCAGTGGTGAAGGCGTCATCATCCCGAAGCACATCATGAAGGACTTCACTGCCGATAAGTCTCGCACCGCTCCTTTCAACCTCAAGCCGACCGGCACCGGTCCCTTCAAGGTTGTTAGCTTCACCCCTGGTGACAATGTCCAATATGAGATCAACATGGACTACTGGGATCCGGGCAAGCCTTTCTTCGACAAAGTCAGCATGAAGGGCGGCGGTGACTCGACCAGTGCCGCTCGAGCGGTTATCCAATCGGGCGAGGTCGACTACGCCTGGAACATCCAGACCGAAGAAGCGGTCTTGAAGCAGATCGAGGGCTCCGGTCAGGATGGCAAGTTCGTAACGTGGTCAGGCGGCGGCACCGAGAAGTTGCTCATCAACTTCTCCGATCCGCAGACCGAGAAGGATGGCGAGAAGTCCAACAAGGACGTCCCGCACCCGCACTTCAAGGAACTGGGAGTCCGCCAGGCCCTCAATTTGTCGGTCGATCGTGATTCCGTAGCGACGCAGCTCTACGGTCGCGCTGGCAAGGCGACGCCGTTTGTCCAGAACAAGGTCACGGCCATCTTCCCCGATGGCATCAAGTACGAGTACAACCTCGACAAGGCCGCTTCTCTGCTCGACACCGCCGGCGCCAAGATGAATGGCAACGTCCGCGAGCTCAACGGTCGTGCGCTGCACTGGACGTACCAGACCTCGGTCAACTCGATCCGTCAGAAGCACCAGGAGATCGTCAAGCAGTCGCTGGGTAAGATCGGCGTCGAGATCGAGATCAAATCGATCGATGCCTCGGTCTACTTCTCGGGTGATCCCGGCAACGAGCAGACGACCAACCACTTCTACGCCGACCTTGAGATGTACACCAACTCGCCGTCGAGCCCGTTCCCGATTCTCTGGTTCCGACGCTATCTCTCCTCTGAGATCGCTCAGAAGGCGAACTCGTGGTCAGGACGGAACTACGGACGGATCGACAGCGCGGACTTCGACAAGCTGTACGACAGCGTGCAGCAGGAGCTGGATCCGACCAAGTCAACTGCTCTGTTCAAACAAATCATGCAGTTGGTTTGGGATCAGGTCTTCGAGCTTGGGCAAATCTCACGACAGAACATGTCCGCGGTCAGCAACAAGCTGCAGGGCCAGAAGCCCGGTCCGTGGACGTACGACACCTATGACCTGAAGAACTGGACCATGACGAGCTAGGTTCGTTTCCACAGTACGAATTGAAGCCTCGACGGGTCATTAGGCAAACGGGGTGGGAACTGATTCCCACCCCGCTTGTCTTATGTTCGTCGCGCGTTTGAACTGAAACGTGTTGTCGGCAGCCCCATTGAGAGACACTGACTTCCCGTCTTCTCTCAAACTTCGATATATCAATACTCAGACTGCCCACCCTCGCGATAACGCAAAGTCGATCGGCCAATGACGCCGAACGAAACAGTTTCACTGCCAAGGTACCCCGAACTTGCGCAATCGACCGTCATCAAGTATGGTCTGATGCACGGAGAACCTTCATCTACATATGTTGTGTGAATTTCAACTCCCATTTCGACGTCCAATATCGACGGCGCTTGGATGATGCTTAGCTGATAGGTAAATGGAATTGGAGGAGAGGGGGCGCAATCTTCGATCAACGACCCAATCCGTAAAGCTATGGGCAATGTTAGTGCGGATCTGATGTCGGCGAACACGACGGAACCTACGCCCGATATGGGTCGACATCGCCGAATTCAGTAATTCCCAGTTGAGGATGCAGGAGGAGAACTTGATGGATCAGGACCGTAAATTTGCTGATCTGATGCGATCAGCGACCACTGGTGAGATCAGCCGTCGTAGCGTGTTGAAAAAGGGTGTTGCCCTTGGGCTGAGCGCACCGGCGATTGCAGCTCTATTGGCTGCGTGCGGAAGCAGCTCGAAGACGACGCCCGCGGCGACCAGCGCTGCCACCACTTCCGGTGGAGCGTCCACGGCAACGAGTGCGGCTACCAGTGCAGCCACATCGGCTGGCACGAGCGCTGCAACTTCGGCTGCGACCGCCGCCTCCACGACGGCACCCTCAGCTCAGCGAGGTGGTGGCGGTGAGCTTCGCCTTCTTTGGTGGCAGGCGCCGACGATTCTTAACTGTCACCTCTCATCGGGCACAAAGGACTTTGATGCCACTCGCGTCGTCCTGGAGCCGCTGACTGAGGCCCTAGCGGATGGAACGCGTATTCCCGTGCTCGCAGCTGAGGTACCGAGCCTTGGCAACGGCGTGGCCGAGGACGGTAAAAGCGTCACGTACAAACTGCGCAAAGGAGTCAAGTGGCATGACGGCCAGGACTTCACCGCCGATGACGTTGTCTTCACCTTCACATGGGTTTCCGACCCAAAGACGGCCGCCACGACCTCCGGTAACTACCTCTCGATCGATGCGGTCGAAGCCGTCGATCCGCTCACGGTGAAGATCACGTTCAAGGATCCAAACCCGGACTGGGCGACCCCATTCAGCAGTGGCGAAGGCGTCATCATCCCGAAGCACATCATGAAGGACTTCACCGGCGAGAAGTCACGTACGGCTCCTTTCAACCTCAAGCCGATCGGCACCGGCCCCTTCAAGGTGACAAACTTCACGCCTGGCGACAATGTTCAATATGAGATCAACATGGACTACTGGGATCCGGGCAAGCCGTTTTTCGACAAGGTCAGCATGAAGGGTGGCGGCGACTCAACCAGTGCTGCACGTGCGGTCATTCAGTCGGGCGAGGTCGACTACGCCTGGAACATCCAGACCGAAGAAGCGGTCTTGAAGCAGATTGAGGGCTCCGGCCAGGATGGCAAGTTCGTGACGTGGGCAGGCGGTGGCACCGAGAAGCTGCTGATCAATCGCTCTGACCCGCAGACCGAGCAGGATGGCCAGAAATCTAACGTGAATGTTCCCCACCCGCACTTCCAGTCGCTGGAAGTCCGTCAGGCTCTCAACATGTCGGTCGATCGCGATGCCGTGGCTACTCAGCTCTACGGCCGGGCTGGCAAAGCCACCCCGTTCGTCCAAAATAAAGTCTCGGCTATTTTCCCAGACGGCATCAAGTATGAGTTCAACCTCGACCAGGCCGCTGCTCTGCTCGACAAGGCCGGTGCCAAGATGAATGGCAACGTTCGCGAGCTCAACGGTCGTGCGCTGCACTGGACGTACCAAACTTCGGTCAACTCGATCCGGCAGAAACACCAGGAGATCGTAAAGCAGGCGCTGGGTAAGATCGGCGTCGAGATCGAGATCAAATCGATCGATGCCTCGGTCTACTTCTCGGGTGATCCCGGCAACGAGCAGACGACCAACCACTTCTATGCGGACCTCGAGATGTACACGAACTCGCCGTCGAGTCCGTTCCCGATTCTCTGGTTCCAGCGCTACCTCTCTTCCGAGATTGCGCAGAAGGATAACTCGTGGTCTGGTCGAAATTACGCTCGAATCAAGAGTCCGGAATTCGACAAGCTGTATGACAGCGTGCAGCAGGAGTTGGACACGACCAAGTCGACGGCCATCTTCAAGCAGATCATGCAGCTGGTTTGGGATCAGGTCTTCGAGCTTGGACAGATCTCACGCCAGAACATGTCGGCAATCAACAACAAGCTTCAGGGTCAGAAGCCGGGTCCGTGGACATACGACACCTATGACCTGAAGAACTGGACGATGACAAGCTAGGTTCGTTTCAACATTACGAACCGAAGTCTTCGGTGATCGCAAAGGAAACGGGGTGGGAACTGATCCCACCCCGTTTCTCATACTCGTCCCCAGTCAACTCACAGACCCGGATGCGGCTTCCCCACGAGTTCCTTGACTGCTGATCTTCGCTGTCACACTTCGCTCCATCAACGCACCAATCACCCCGACTGACGATAACGCAATCCAAGTCGGCACATGTCACCGAACGAAACACGTTGACTGTCAATGTAACCCGAACTTGCGCAATCGACCGTCATCAAGTATGGTCTGATGCACGGAGAACCTTAATCTACATATGTTGTGCGAATTTCGACTCCCATTTCGACGTCCAATCTCGACGTCGCTTGTGTGATGCCTAGCCGATGGGTGAATGGAATTAGCGGAGAGGAGGCGCAACCTTCGATCAACGAACCATTCCGTGAAGCTGTGGGCAATATCCGTGCGGATTTGGTGTCGGCGAACCCGACGGAGCCTGCACCCGAATTGGGCCGACATCACCAAAGGCAGTGAATCCCAGATGGGGATATAGGAGGAGAACTCGATGGATCAGGACCGTAAATTTGCTGATCTGATGCGATCAGCGTCCAGTGGAGAGCTCAGCCGTCGTGCCGTATTGAAACGTGCTGTCGCTCTCGGACTCAGCGCTCCCGCCATCGCGGCCCTGTTGGCTGCCTGTGGTGGCAGTTCAAAGACGACACCTGCGGCTACGAGCGCCGCCACAACTTCGAGCGGCGGATCCACGGCAACGAGTGCGGCTACCAGCGCGGCAACGTCGGCTGCGACGAGCGCAGCAACATCCGCTGCGACCGCTGCTGCCACGACTGCTCCGGCCGCCCAGCGTGGTGGCGCTGGCGAGCTTCGGCTTCTCTGGTGGCAGGCACCGACCATTCTCAACTGCCACCTGTCGTCCGGCACCAAGGACTTTGATGCCACTCGCGTCACTCTTGAGCCCCTCCTTGAGGTACTTGCCGACGGATCCATGATTCCTGTCCTGGCCGCGGAAGTACCCTCTCTCGGCAAAGGCGTCTCCGAGGACGGCAAGAGCGTCACCTACAAACTGCGTGAAGGCGTCAAGTGGCACGACGGCCAGGACTTCACCGCCGACGATGTTGTCTTCACCTTTCAGTGGGTCTCTGACCCGAAAGTAGCGGCCACCACTTCCGGAAACTACCTACTGATTGATTCCGTCGAGGCGGTCGATCCGCACACGGTCAAGATCAACTTCAAGCAGCCGAATCCGGACTGGTTCACCCCATTCCGTTCCGGCGAGGGTGTCATTATCCCCAAGCACATCATGCAGGATTTCACCGGAGAGAAGGCACGCACGGCGCCCTTCAATCTCAAGCCGATCGGCACCGGTCCCTTCAAGGTCGAAAGCTTTACCCCTGGTGACAATGTCCAGTACTCCATCAATATGGACTACTGGGATCCGGGCAAACCCGCCTACGACAAAGTCAACATGAAGGGCGGAGGCGATGCGACGTCTGCTGCTCGCGCCGTGATTCAGTCGGGTGAGGTCGATTACGCCTGGAACATCCAGGTCGAAGAAGCCGTCATGAAGCAGATCGAGGGCGCAGGCCAGGACGGCAAGTTCTACACCTCTCCGGGTGGCGGCACCGAGAAACTGCTGATCAATCGCTCCGACCCGCAAACCGAGAAGGATGGCGAGAAGTCGAACAAGGATGTTCCACATCCGCACTTCAACGTACTGGAAGTCCGTCAGGCGCTCAATGTTGCCGTCGACCGAGACTCGGTGGCAACGCAGCTCTACGGCCGCGGTGGCAAGGCGACACCATTCGTTCAGAACAACGTCACGACCATCTTCCCTGACGGCATCAAGTATGAGTACAACATCGACAAGGCAGCTTCGCTACTTGATCAAGCTGGCGCCAAGATGAATGGGAACGTTCGCGAACTCAACGGCCGCCCGCTCCACTGGACCTACCAGACATCGGTCAATTCGGTCCGGCAGAAGCACCAGGAGATCGTCAAACAGTCGCTTGGAACAATCGGCGTAGAGATTGAGATCAAATCGATCGACGCTTCGGTCTACTTCTCGGGCGATCCTGGCAACGAGCAGACGACCAACCACTTCTATGCCGACCTCGAGATGTACACCAACTCGCCGTCGAGCCCATTCCCGGTCCTCTGGTTCCTGCGCT
>CAVUBN010000014.1:0-95208 GCA_963739715.1 uncultured Chloroflexia bacterium
GAATAGCATCACGATATTTCGGCTCGCCGGTGCGGAGATAAAGCTCGTGCCAGATGATCGACGCCACCGCCGAGCCACTTGAGGCCAGACCGAACGCGGTATGCCGTCCGTCAGTGAGCGGGGAGTAGTAGAAACCGCCGTCCAGCGTCTGGTTGGCGAGGAACCAGTCGCCAACGCGCAACGCTGCCTGCCAGAAGCGATCGTCTCCGGTCAGGTCATAGGCGCTGAGCATGGGATAACCCCACCACCATGCGGCCCGAATGTGAATTCGACCCGTTCGTTGATGCCAGGGTGGGAAGACAATCCAGTTGCCGGCCGGGTTCTCCTCGCGCAAAGCGCGTTCGGCCATGGCGAGGAAAACGTCGGTGTAGCGCGGGTTGCCGGTTGCCCGGGCAAGCTGTGGCAGAACCGCGTCATCGAGCATGATCCGGCCTGGTAGCGGGTTGTCAGGATCGCGATAAGGCCGCGACTCGGCGACGTGGTAGTGATCGACGATCAGCCCTTCTTCCGGGAGATAGCATCGATCGAGCACGAAATCAGCTACGAGACGAGCTGCATCCAGCAATGATTGGTCGTTATCGATCTCTGCCAGGTCGAGAAGCCCGGCCAGAGTCTCGAACAGGACCTGATTGTTGACCGTAAAGTTGTCGCCTTCGTACGAAAGAAGCAGCCCATGATTGGGCTCACCGGGGGTATTGACGATGTTACGCAGCACAAAGCCGCTCATCGCGCGACTCGCCTCCAGGAGAGCGGCATCACCGGTTCGGCGGTGCGCGATCAGCAGAGAGCGAATCGCCTGCCCGGTATGCCAGACCGGACCGTTGATCTCCCATCGACGCGTCTTCGTGTCATATTCAGTCCGAACCGCACCGTCATAGTTCTGGTGCGGATAGGCACGAGGGTCATCAAATTGGTCAGCCGGCGAAACGACTCTGGCCGTATGCGCCAGCCAGTTCGCTCCGTCGACGATCGCCTGGGCGCAACGCTCGTTGATCGTGCTCATCAGGCGTCCTTTAGCCACGCAACGTATTGCTCGATGCCGGTCTCGATGCGGTAGGTCGGCTGGTAACCGGTCTCGCGCCAGATACGGCTGTTGTCGAAGGCGATCTGCCCCGACCCGGCCGAGAGGGGGATGTTGGCCTCCTCCTCGCTGGCGACCCATTCGACCTTTGTTCCTGGGACAGCCGCCACGACGGCCTTGATCATGCGCTCCTGCGGCACCGGCTCACCCGCCAGATTGAACGTATCGTGCGCGAGCTCAGGCGTGGTCAGCACGAGTCGCACCCCTTTGGCGACGTCCATCGCATGAATGAAACACTGCGTGATGTGCGGCGCATTCGGTTTGAGCGTCTCCCCTTCCAGGGCCAGATGCGCGCCAAGGCACGGGCTCGACATGTTCTTTCGGGCGAAGGTGGGACGTTCATATGGGCCGTAGACTGTGCCAGGCCGGACGATACGCACATCGATCCCGTAGTGCTCGACCGCCCAGTGACAAAGCCGCTCGGCCGTGATCTTCGAGAGTGGGTACATACGATCGCCGCGATGCAACGGCCCATCCTCATCGACGACGAAGCTGGGAGCATCGCGCCGCTCGTAGACCGAGACCGAGCTGAAATAGACGAAGCGCTCGACGCCGTGCCGCGCTGCCAGCTGTAGCAGCGTAATCGTACTGGCTGCGTTGACGTCGAGGACAAGCCGCGGATCGGCCCGCTCCATCTCGAGGCTGGGCGTAATTGCCGAGGCATGTACCACGTGCGTCGGATGATACTCCTCGAACAGCCGCGCCAACGCGTCGGCATCCCGCACGTCCCCCTGCACGAACGTGACGCGCGCTTCCCAGCCAGAGCCGAGCTCGCGGGTCAGCCGTTCTTCGGGCGGATTGCGGTCGAAGGCGATGACCTCATCCCCCTGCTCGTAGAAATGCAGCACCAGATTGGAAGGAACGAACCCGGTCGCCCCGGTCAAGAGGATCTTCATGTTACCGCCTTATCACCTCGCGAGAGACTGTTGCCCAACCGCCTGATTAGCCGCGCGGGAAGACGAGTGAATTCAGCTCGCCTCACGGCACTCAGGCTAATACTAGCCGATCCTGCCGCTCCCACCACTACGCCGACCTGATGACTCACGGACATGTTTGGTTGATCTGTTCTACAAGCGAATGGGTAATTGTTCCGAGACTATTGACAGTTTTTATGTCGCATCCTACCATCGTACTTATGGGGAATAGTACATTAGCACCTCTCGACGTCTGATCGTTGAGAGACAGGGAGGAAATAACGCCGCAGGGAAGAACTATCCCGTCAGAGTTGTCTGTTTGGGAAGAGAAGAGGAAACACATGCGAAAGTTGATTTCAATTGCCGCGGCAGCAGTAATGATCATGTCTCTGAGCGCGGCACTCGTTGCACCAGCAGCAGCCGCATCAACGACGATCACCGTATCAGCCGGCGATGTCGGATCCAGCTGGTTTGCGGGTATCCTGCGGATACACGCTCGGGAGGGGCGGTTTCATTTGTATCAGGTCCTGCCACGGCTCCACTTGGCGCTGGAAGCCTGCAAATGACAACAACTGATGCGAACGGCACGTCACAGGCAAAAGCACAGTTGTTCAACTACAGCTACATTGGCACTCCGTTAACGCAGATCGATGCGCTGAGTTACTGGGCGTACAAGTCGAGCGTGTCTACAAATTCAGCTGCACAAACCATGGGACTCAATATTGAGGTTGACTACGTCGGTGACGGATCAAGCTTCACGACGTTAGTCTTTGAGCCTGTCTACAATCCAGGACAGGGATCGATTCTGACCGACACCTGGCAGTATTGGGACGCATTCGACGGCGGTAATGCCGTCTGGTGGTCAACCAACGATATACCGGGAGTCTGCGCGTTCAATTGCTTCGTTTCGTGGGACACGATTCTTGCGGCCAACCCGAATGCCAAGATCGTTGGTGGCCTCGGATTCAACGTCGGTTCAGGATGGCTACGGTCAGTTCTCTGGTAATGCCGACGCGTTGACCGTCGGTGTCTCGGGGGATGAAACCACCTACGACTTCGAGCCAGCCTTGACGCCAACGAGCAAGAATCAGTGCAAAGATGGCGGCTGGATGACATTCAACGCCCCCGCCTTCACGAACCAGGGGCAGTGCGTGAGCTACGTGCAGGCCAACGAACACGCCGGCAAGCACTAGTCAAAGAACCATCAGCGTAGTCCGCTGAGGCCAAAGCGAAGGTGCCCTCTGCGTGAGGGCACCTTCTTCGTTACGACCGCACTCACCCGTCTCCGCCGTGAACGCGAGAATCCCTCCACGATGGCCTCACGGCGCTGCTCCCGGAAGGCACTTCCCGTCGCCTGCCGACCAATGAATGTAGGGGCGGCCGCCTCTGGCCGCCTTCGTAGAGCGCCCTGGTCTTCCGTCGAGAAGACCGTTACCGACTGAGAGTCATGCCAGCCGCACGGGACCGTCACGCTGAGCGTCGCGAAGCATCTCTTCGCCGAGCGTCCTCGCGGTGTGGTACGCCGTGGAGATCTGTTCTCCCTCACTGACTCTCCCTCCATGGAAGGGAGAACACCATCGCGTTGTCGGTAGGTTGGCACACTGGATGTGTCATCCCGAGGCCACAGCCGAGGGATCTCTCCGTGCTTTGTCGAATCGAAACGAGGAGATTCTTCGCTATCGCTCAGAATGACACATTCACGTTGGTCGCCTACTGGGCGTGACACCGGATGGGAACTCCGGCGCCACTGGCTCAGCGTCACCAGGCGGACCGTCAGCCCGGCCGTTCATCAAGAACGCATAAGCTCTGACTCCCGCGCCAACTCGCGTTGCACTCGGATTCCGGTGGCGTTATCCTAATAATCAGCATGGCCGCGCGCCGGTTGCACTGTAGGTATCCCTTCACACAAAACCGACATGTTCTGCGAACCGAGGGACGCGCGGCGGGGAGGATCGCTGATGCCGAAGCATTACACGCGTCTCACGCAACCGTTGGTACGTGAAGACGGCAGGCTGCGACCAGCAACCTGGGACGAAGCGCTGGATCGTGCCGCGGAAGGCTTTCGAGCGGCTATAGAGAAGAAGGGACCAGACACCGTCGGCCTCTTCTCCTGCTCGAAAGCGACCAACGAAGTCAATTACATGGCCCAGAAATTCGTGCGGCAGGTTATCGGAACCAACAATGTCGATTCCTGCAACCGTACCTGACACGCTCCAAGTGTCGTCGGTCTGACGGCAGTACTCGGAGCAGGGGGCGGCACGAGCTCCTACCGCGAAGCGGAGGAGACCGACCTCATCATCCTGTGGGGCTCAAACGCGCGGGAAACACACCCGATCTACTTCCACCATGTCCTCAAGGGCTTGCGGAAGGGAGCGCGGCTCTTCGTCGTCGATCCGCGACGAACCACGTCGGCACAGTGGGCCGACCTGTGGCTCGGGCTCGACGTCGGATCCGATGTCGCGCTGGCCAATGCCGTCGGCCGCGAGATCATCGCCGCCGGTCTGTGCAATGAGTCCTTCATCGCTCGCTCAACCAGCGGCTTCGAAGCCTATCGCGAGGCGGTCGAGCCCTATACGCTCGACTACGCGCAAGAGGTGACCGGCATTCCCGCCGACGCCATCCGTACACTGGCACACAGTTACGCCCGTGCCGATCGCGCTCAGCTTTGCTGGACTCTCGGCATTACCGAGCATCACAACGCGGTCGACAATGTGTTATCGCTCATCAATCTGGCCCTGTTGACCGGTCACGTCGGGCGCTTCGGCTCGGGCCTCGTGCCACTGCGCGGGCAGAACAATGTCCAGGGCGGTGGCGACATGGGCGCTCTGCCGAACAAGCTGCCTGCCGGCGCGGACGTCTCCGATCCAGTGCAACGCGCCCGTTTCGAGCGCGTCTACGGCTCCACGCTTCCCAGCTCGCCGGGCAAGCACCTGTCGCAGATGTTCGACGCAATGGAGCACGGCGAGATGACCTCGCTCTACGTGATCGGCGAGAATCCGGCACAGTCCGAGGCGGATACCGAACGGATAACGCGCCTTCTGTCAGGACTGGATCACGTCGTCGTGCAGGACATCTTCCTGACGAAGACGGCGGAATTCGCAGACGTCGTTCTGCCGGCCGCAGCCTCCTGGTGTGAGACCGAGGGAACCGTCACCAGTTCGGAGCGCCGGGTGCAGCGGGTGCGCAAGGCGCTTGAGCCGCCGGAAGGCGCCAAAGACGACATCGAGATCATCTGCGAGATTGCGCGCCGTCTCGGTTTCGACTGGGGGCATCCGAGTGCTGAAGAGATCTGGGACGAACTGCGCAGTCTTTCATCCTGGCACGGCGGCATGAGCTATTCACGCCTCGAAGCGCTCGACGGCCTGCATTGGCCTTGCCCGACCGAGGACCATCCCGGCAGTCCATTCCTGCATGGCCGGCTCTGGAGTGATCCGGTCGAAGGGCCGCTCGCGCCGTTCCACGTCACCCAGCACGACCCGCCGGTCGAATCCCTCTCCGATGAGTTCCCGATCCGGCTGACCACGGGACGTCGGCTCGATTCCTTCAACACCGGCGTTCAGACCGGCGGATACGCCTCGCCACTGCGGCGCGGTGAGACGCTCGACATCCATCCGGATGACGGCCGGCGACTGGGTATCGAAGATGGTGAAAGCGTTCGAGCCGTCTCGCGACGAGGTGGTATCGAGGTGCCAGTTCATTTCGACCCGACGCTGCGCCCGGGACTGGCCTTCATGACCTTCCACTTCCAAGATGACGTCGAGACCAACATTCTGACAATCGATGCAACTGATCCCCAGTCGGGCACGGCCGAGTTCAAGGCGGCCGCGATCCGTATCGAACGCATCAACGGTCATCGCGAAGCGGTGCCGGCTGGTGCCACCGCCCGGGAGATTTGAGTGGATCAACATCTGATTCCCAACGCTACAGCGAGTACTGAAGAACGTGAGGCAGTCGATGCGCTTGTCGGCGCGCCGGAAACCGTCTGGGAGGGGGCCGTCGAGAGATCACGCTTCGAAGGTCACGTCGGGCATGGCGGACACCAGCTTCGCAGCCAACGGCAGATGCTTCTGCCAGCGCTGCAGGCAATCCAGTCGCGCGTCGGCTACGTCAGTCCGGGCGGGCTCAACTACGTCTGCCAGCGACTCGGAGTGCCGCCCGCCGATGCCTGGGGGGTCGCCAGCTTCTACGCGCTACTGGCGCTCGACGCGCAGCCGCCCGTCGTCGCCCACGTCTGTGACGATATTGCCTGCCGCATTCGTGGCGGTCTGGGGCTCTGCGCGGCGCTCGAACGCGAGGTTGGCCCGGAGGGCACTCCAGCAATGGATGGCCAGGTAACCTGGCATCGCAGTCCGTGTCTGGGACTCTGCGAACGCGCGCCCGCCGTGCTCATGCAGCAGGCAGGCGGGACCGCCGCCGAGGTCGCGATTGCGCCGATCGAGTCGTCGGATCTGCTCAAAGCGCTGACTAACGGCGTCGATCAGATCACCGCGGTGAGCGGTGGCGTGGATTCCGTGCCGCAGTCGACCGGACAAAACGCGTCAGAACTGCGACTCTTGCGCCGGGTTGGGCGCGTCGATCCCGACAGTCTCGATGCTTACCGTGCCAGCGGCGGCTATGAAGCCCTGCGGCAGGCTCTAGAGATGGGCCCCGACGGCGTCATCCGCGAGGTGCTCGATTCGCGCTTGATGGGTCGCGGGGGCGCCGCCTTCCCGACCGGACGAAAGTGGAATGACGTTGCGCACGCGCCCGTGCGTCCACACTACTTGATCTGCAACGCCGACGAGTCGGAGCCGGGTACCTTCAAGGATCGCGTCTTAATGGAAGAAGATCCCTTCGCGCTGGTTGAGGCCATGACAATTGCCGGCTATGCAACCGGCTGCGAGCAAGGGTACATCTACATTCGCAACGAGTATCCGCTTGCGACCGCGCGGCTCCAGAGCGCCATCGACAGATCCAGGCGGCGTGGACTTCTCGGCGACAACATCATGGGGGAAGGCGTTCGATTCGACATCGAGATTCGACGCGGAGCCGGAGCCTACATTTGCGGCGAGGAGACGGCCCTGTTCAACTCGATCGAGGGGATGCGCGGTGAACCACGCAATAAGCCTCCGTTTCCGACCCAGGCAGGCCTCTTCCACAAGCCAACTCTGGTCAACAACGTCGAGACCTTCGTCAATGTGCTGGACATCGTCCGTTTCGGCGGTCCAGCTTACGCCGCTATCGGCACCGAAGGGTCGACCGGCACCAAGCTCTTCTGTCTCTCAGGAAAGGTCGTTCATCCGGGCGTCTACGAGGTTCCATTCGGCGCGACGTTGCGCGAGTTGATCGATCTGGCCGGGGGCGTACCGGAAGATCGTCCCATACGGGCCGTACTCCTCGGCGGCGCTGCGGGAAGCTTCGTCACCGGGGATGAGCTTGACGTGCAGCTCACCTTTGAAGGGACACGAGCCATCGGCGCGTCGCTCGGCTCGGGCGTGATCATGGTCTTCGACGACACTGTCGACCTGGGCGACACGCTGCTGCGCATCGCTGCCTTCTTCCGCGACGAATCGTGCGGGCAATGCGTTCCCTGTCGCGTCGGAACGGTGCGACAGGAAGAGGCTCTACGCCGGTTAGTAAGCGGTCGGACGATCGGGTCGGCAGCGGACGAGGTCGCGCTACTGAACGACGTCGGTAAAGTCATGCAGGATGCGTCAATCTGCGGCTTGGGCCAGACGGCGGCCGGCGCGGTGCTGTCCGGCATTCAGAAACTCCAGCTCTTCGAGAACGGGAAACACTCATGACGGCGATAGCACAGGAACGAGCCACGCGGACAGTTACCCTGACGATCGACGGACAACAGGTTAGCGTCCCGGAGGGGTCGACCATCCTCGAAGCCTGCAACACTATCGAAATCGATACGCCCACCCTCTGCTATCTCGAGACGCTGACACCGGTGAATGCTTGCCGCGTTTGCGTCGTTGAACTGGAAGGCTCCCGCGTGCTGGTGCCAGCCTGCGCTCGCAAGGCGGAGCCGGGGATGGTGATCCACACCGACAGTGAGCGCGTGCGACACAGCCGGCGGCTGGTTATGGAGTTACTGGCGTCGTCGGTCGATCTCAGCTACTCGTCTGCCGAAGTTCATGGTTACCTCGAACGCTACGGCGCGGAACCGGAACGCTTCGGCGAAACTGCTCCGCCGGCCGAAGCGGGCGAGATTGATCGTGCGTCGACCGGGCATCATCATCCGACTGACGATGGACAGGCGGCGACCGTCGCCCAACCGGTCAAAATCGACAACGACCTCTACGTTCGCGATTACTCCCGCTGCATCCTTTGCTACAAGTGCGTCGAGGCGTGCGGAGTCGACGCCCAGAATACGTTCGCTATCTCAGTTGCCGGGCGCGGCTTCGACGCCCGCATCTCCACCGAGCTCGCACTACCGCTCCCCGATTCGGCCTGTGTCTATTGCGGAAACTGCATCGGCGTCTGCCCGACCGGAGCGCTGATGTTCAAGAGCGAATACGATTTGCGACAAAACGGGACCTGGAATGAGGAGCAGCAGACCGTCACCGATACAATCTGTCCCTATTGCGGCATCGGCTGCACCTTGCAGCTGCACGTGCAGGACAACAGCATCGTGAAGGTAACTTCGCCGCTCGACCACAATGTCACGTCCGGCCATCTTTGCATCAAGGGACGGTTCGGCTTCCAGTTCGTGCAAAACCGCGCAGAACGTCCCGGGGCGGAGCAGCCCGGTGTCGGTGATTGAGCCGCCGGCCCAGATAGCGCATGCGGTCACGCGGTTCCATTCCGGTGTGTGGACCGAAGGCGATGACCTCCTCGCCGCCGAGGAGCCGATGGAGATCCGGCTCCTCTGGGAGGCCGACGGAGAATCTCATCGCAAGAGTATTTCGATCACGATGCGCACTCCGGGCGACGACTTCGAGCTGGCGATGGGCTTTCTGCATGGCGAGGGGATCATCCACACGCGCGAGGACGTACTCGACGTCTCTTACTGCCTCGATGAGGCGGAAGATCAGCGGCTCAACGTGGTGACTGTCACGTTGCGGACCGGTCTCACACTCGATCTCGAACGCCTCGATCGTCACTTCTACACCACCTCGAGCTGTGGAGTTTGCGGCAAAGCCGCGCTCGACGCGCTTGATCTTCACGGTTATCAGGTATTGCCTCCCGGCCCACAGGTCCGTGCCGACGTGATTCGCTCGCTGCCGGAGACACTGCGGCGCGAGCAGGCTGTCTTTCGCTCGACCGGCGGACTACATGCCTCCGGGCTGTTCGATTTAGAGGGCAGACTGCTGGATCTACGCGAGGATGTGGGGCGTCATAACGCGCTGGATAAGCTCGTCGGGCATCAACTACTGCAAAACCAGGAATCTCTGGCCGGCCGGATGGTTCTTCTCAGCGGGCGAGCCAGCTTCGAGCTGTTGCAGAAGGCACTCGTGGCGCGGGTGCCAATCGTCGGCGCGGTCGGAGCGCCATCGAGCCTGGCGGTTCAAGTCGCCGACAGCTTCAACGTCACCCTCCTCGGGTTCGTCCGATCTGACAGCTTCAACATCTACTCCGGGAAAGAGCGCGTCATTCGCTGATACGACTCCGCTAGACTGTCCGCGGGAATGTGTGTGTTCCGCTGATGGTGTCCGGGACCGTCATACTGAGCGACTTCCTTCCCCACCTGCCACAAGGTATGATGACAATCGCGCTGATCACCCACACAACGAATTGCCGAACCTCAACGACTGAGGTCCAATCGAGGAGCGAACCGTTGTCCAGCTACTACGACCTCGGCGACCACCGCCGCGCCATCTCGACCTCATCCCCAGCCGCACAGCGCTGGTTTGATCGCGGTCTCAACTGGACCTACGGTTTCAACCATGGTGAAGCAGTTCGTTGTTTCAGGCGGGCCCTTGAGACGGATCCTGACTGCCCAATGGCCTACTGGGGCATCGCCTACGCTTCCGGACCGAACTACAACAAGCCGTGGGAGGCGTTCACCGAGGCGGATCTCGCGCGGACGGTCTCAAAAGTGTATGACGCGACCCAACAGGCAGTCGCGTTACTCGACAAAGCGAGTCCGGCTGAACGAGCGTTGATCACCGCTCTCCAGTCTCGCTATCCCGCGCCGGTCCCGGCAGAGGATTGCTCCACCTGGAACGACGACTACGCGTGCGCCATGCGCGCCGTCTATCGTGACCACGGCGACGACCTTGACGTGGCCGCGCTATTCGCCGAGGCGCTCATGAACCGCACTCCATGGCAACTGTGGAATCTCGGCTCCGGCGAGCCAGCTGAAGGTGCCGGCACGATCGAAGCCATGGAGGTACTGGAGCGCGCATTCGAGAATCGCGCAAGCCGCAAGCATCCGGGAATTCTCCACATGTACATCCATCTTATGGAGATGTCACCCTTCCCCGAGCGAGCGATGCAAGCAGCCGACTGGCTTCGTGGTCTGGTACCGGATGCCGGACATCTGGAGCACATGCCGACTCATATCGACGTCCTTTGCGGCCAATATCACGACGTTGTGGCAGACAACACGAGAGCAATTGAAGCCGACAATATATACCTCGAGCGCGAAGGGGCAATGAATTTCTATACCCTCTACCGCGTTCACAACTTTCACTTCAAGCTCTACGGCGCGATGTTCCTGGGTCAGTCGGAGATCGCACTCAGAACGGCCGATGAGGTGATCGCCACCATTCCCAAAGCGTTGTTGGAGCGGCAGGTCCCGCCAATGGCAGACTGGCTTGAGGGTTTCATGCCGGTGAAAATGCACGTACTCATCCGCTTCGGCAAATGGCAGGAGATTATCGACACGCCGCTGCCGGAGAACCAGGAGCTCTATTGCGTCACGACGGCCATGATTCACTACGCCAAAGGGGTCGCATTCTCCGCCACGGGCCGTGTCGCTGAAGCCGAAGAAGAGCAGACAGCTGTTCGATGCGGCGGTCAGCCGCGTTCCCGACACCCGCTACCTCTTCAACAATCCGTGCCTCGACATTCTGGCGATCGCGGCAGAGATGCTGGCCGGTGAGCTGGAGTACCGCAAGGGGAACTACGACGACGCCTTCGCGCATCTACGACGTTCGATCGAGCTGGATGACGGTCTGACCTACGACGAACCCTGGGGCTGGATGCAGCCGGCCCGTCATGCCTGCGGCGCATTGTTACTCGAGCAGGGCCGAGTTGAAGAGGCCGAAGCCATCTATCGTGCCGATCTTGGACTGGATGGGAGCCTGGCACGCGCGTATCAGCATCCGGAAAACGTCTGGAGCCTGCACGGTTACCACGAATGCCTGATGCGCCTGGGGAAACACGACTTCTGCGGGATCATCAAGCAGCGGTTAGACATCGCCGCCTCTCGTGCCGACGTTCCCATCGAGTCGTCCTGCTTCTGCCGGATGGAGACAGCTTCCTGAGCGGAACGCCGGCCAGTGGTCCCCGGCTACCTCGCTTCCGGCACGTGTTCCGACAGCAACGTTTTCGCCCGCTCGCATGTCACGAAGTCTTTGAGTACGCATGCCACGCGTACTCAGATCACGTTCGCGCCCATCGTTGCAGCTTGCGTAATCTCTCAACCGACTGTGATTCGTTGCGTATTCATACTCCCGCAGCTATCATTGAGTCCGCAATTCTCAAAACAAAACGTGTCAAGCACACGAGATTGGCCCGGCGGGCCGTGAGCCTGCTGGTCCGTCAAGGAGGGACCCATTGTCAGAATACTTTGATCTCGGCCAGTATCAGCGTCCCGTTTCAACGTCGTCGACGGACGCGCAGCTCTGGTTCGATCGCGGTCTCAACTGGACCTACGGCTTCAACCACGAAGAAGCCGTCAAATGTTTCCAACGGGCAATCGAGGCCGATCCGAACTGCCCGATGGCGCACTGGGGTGTTGCCTTCGCAACCGGGCCAAACTACAACGTGCGCTGGGACATGTTCGGCGAATCGGGGCTCGCAGTTGTGTGCTCCGTCGCGCATGGAGCCGCGCAGCGGGCCCTCGCGCTCATCGACAACGCCTCCCCACCCGAGCAGGCCCTGATCAAAGCGATTCAGGCTCGTTACCCGTCGCCGACCCCGATCGAGGACTGTTCAGTCTGGAACGATGACTACGCCAACGCGATGAGGCTGGTCTATCGTGATTTTGGCGACGATCTCGACGTGGCAACGCTCTTCGCCGATGCGCTTATGAACCGGACTCCGTGGCAGCTGTGGGATCTTGACAAGGCTGAGCCCGCCGAAGGCGCCGACACCGCGGAGGCGATGGAGGTGCTAGAGCGCGCATTCGAGGATCCGGCCAGCCAGACGCACCCCGGTATCTTGCACATGTATATCCATCTGTTGGAAATGTCCCCATTCCCCGAGCGCGCACTGCGCGCCGCGGACTGGCTGCGCGATCTGGTGCCGGATGCCGGACACCTCAAGCACATGGCAACCCACATCGACGTGCTGTGTGGTCACTATCACGACGTGGTCGCGTCGAACGCCGCGGCTGTCGAAGCCGATCACAAGTTTGTCGAGCGGGTAGGCGCGATGAACGCCTATGCCTCGTACCGCATGCATAACCTGCATTTCAAACTGTACGGGGCGATGTTCCTTGGTCAGTCGGAGACCGCCATACAAGCGGCTGAGGAGATTGAGTCCAGCATTCCACGGGAGCTGCTCGAGCTCACCACGCCATATCCGATAGCGGACGGTCTCGAAAGCTTCGTGCCCATGAAAGTGCACGTCTTTATCCGCTTCGGGAAGTGGCAGGAGCTTATCGACATGCCGCTGCCAGACGACTCTGAGCTCCTGTGTGTTACGACCGCAATGATCCAATACGGCAAGGGCGTCGCCTATGCCGCGACTGGCCGCGTCGCCGAGGCAGAGGAACAGCAACGGTTGTTCGAGCTAGCCGTCCAACAGGTACCGGATACACGGTATCTCCACAACAACAAAGCGTTGGACTTGTTGGGTGTCGCGCGTGAGATGCTGGCCGGTGAGTTGGAATATCGTCGAGGGAATTACGACGACGCCTTCGCGCATCTACGCCGGTCGATCGAGCTGCACGACGGGCTCCCCTACGACGAGCCCTGGGGCTGGATGCAGCCGACCCGACATGCCTACGGCGCGCTGTTACTCGAACAAGGACGGGTTGAAGAGGCGGAAGCGGTCTATCGCGCCGATCTCGGGCTGGATGGGAGTCTCGCTCGCGCGTATCAACATCCGGAAAACGTCTGGAGCCTGCACGGTTACCACGAATGCCTGATGCGGCAAGGAAAACACGACTTCTGCGGGATCATCAAGCAGCGGCTCGATATCGCCTCCGCCCGTGCCGACGTCCCCGTCGAATCCTCCTGCTTTTGCCGGTTGGAGAAGGTGGGTTGATGAGGTAGACAGTTCAGGGCGGTCTTCCGTGACCGCCCTTGTCCCCACTCATCGCGTTACTGAAGATCCGGTCGCTGCCGATAGCGGGTATTCAGCAGTCCCCGTTGAAATAATCCCTACCGATCACGCACTTCTCACCCTTTACGCCGCCTCTTGGAAGCGGAAGAAGCGGATCGCCAGCAGGAAACAGGCCGCGCTGTAGCCGATGAGCACAAGGATCGACGGCACCGCGCTGGTGAAGCCCTGATCGAAGATCATCAGGTTGTTGAACCCAATCATCGCCCAGGCACTAAGCGTGACCTTTCCCACCTGCTGTAGCCATTCCGGCATGAGGAAGAGCGGCCACCATGACCCGCCGAGGGCCGAGAAAGTGAGCACCGAGATAGTCGTGACCGGCTGAAGCTGCGCTCGAGTCTTGACGAACGACACCAACAACATGCTGAAGGCCGTGGTGGCCAGCGCGGTCGAAATAATCAGGAGGACGATGCCGGGAATCGACCCCAGGTTTATACCGAAGGCGATCCAACCAACGAAGAAGAGCAGGCTGATCTGGCCCAACGCAATCACGAATTGCGCCAGCAGCTTGCCACCTAGCAGGGACCAGCGCGAGATCGGCGCGATCAGGAGCCGCTTCCAAACGCCGGCTTCCTTTTCCTCCAGAATCGATCCGACGCCACCAGCTACAGCGAAGAGGGCGAACATCAGCGCGTAGCCAGGAACGACCTGGTTGTAGCTGCTGTCATTGACGTGTTGCGTCGCCGTTTCCGCCGTCACGCCGAGTAACGGCTGCTGCGAAAGCTGCTGCGCCGCCTGTTGACGAGCCTGATCCGCAATCGCGGTCGGGTTGGCTGTCCCACCGTTCGACTGCACCGCGCTAACCGCAACCTGAGCCGCGATGTTGGCCGCCGTGAAATTCTGGGCGACGTTCCGCACGATCGACTCGACGACAAGCGCCCGATAATCCTGGCTGCTCGGCGTCTTGACGATCGTAATGTTGGCAGTCTTCCCCTGCTCAACTGCCGCCGTAATTCCATCCGGAATGATGATCGCCGCGGCCCGGTCACCATTCTCAACCAGGGACCTGGCGTCAGCAGCGCTCGCTTTCTCTTCCAGATTCAGGCTCGGAATCTGCCGGAGCGCCTGCACGATCTGCTGCGCCACCGCGCCCTGATCTCCCACGAAGATTGGTGTGTCGACAATCGATGTCCCGGTCGAGCTTCCGAACGACCCGAAGACCGCGCCAACCACGACCATCAGAAAGAAGGGGACGAAGATGCTCATCACCAGGGCACGACGATCTCTGGCGAACTTTCTAAGATCTTTTTGCATGACAGCGAATGCCGCGCGCACGGATCAGCCTCTCAATCTCGATACTTCTTACCGGTCAGCTGAAGAAAGACCTCCGCCAGGCCGTGCGGACGCTCCACATGAACCTGCTCTTCGGTCCGAAGCTCGAGCAGATCATCCAGCGTCCCGCTGGCTACGATGAGACCTTCATCAATGATCGCGATCCGGTCGCAGAGACGCTCCGCCTCTTCCATATAATGCGTGGTATAGAGAATGGCGGTTCCGCTCCGTGCCAGGTGCTCGGTAAGCTCGAAGATCGCCTCCCGTGTCTGGGGATCGACTCCGACAGTCGGCTCATCGAGCATCAGAAGCGGGGGATGATGGATGAGCCCCATCGCCAGATTCAGACGCCGTTTCATACCACCGGAGAATGTTTCCACGCGCTCCGTCTTACGATCCAGCAAACCTACCCGATCGAGGAGTTCATCTACTCGTGCGGTCAACGCCGAGCCAGTTACGCCATAGAGCTCACCAAAGAAGCGCATATTCCGCTCGGCCGTCATGTCGTCGTAGAGAGCGATCTCCTGCGGAACCAGACCGATGACGTTCTTCGCCTTCGTGGCGTCGGCAATCGACACACCGGCGATCGAGGCCGTACCACTCGTCGGCACGAGGTAGGTCGCCAGCATGTTGATCGTCGTGCTCTTACCGGCCCCGTTTGGACCGAGCAGCCCGAAGATCTCTCCGGCGTCAATCCGAAAGCTCACGCCTCGAACGACTTCTCGTTCGCCGAAAACTTTATGGAGATCCTGAACATCGAGGATGGTCGTGATCTTCACGCCGGACGATTGTGTGACGATGACGCACTCCTCTCTCATCAGCAGTAGACCAGGTCGGCTAAATCAGCACTCTAGCCTAGCAGTGATGCCCGTTTCCGTCGAAGATGGCAAATGCAACTCCAGCTGAGAGGCACGTTGCGAAGTAACACTCCAACGAGTCGATACCCCTCACACCATCCCAGGATTCAACAGGAAATAGCGGTGGTGAACACACCTCGACGTCTTCGGCAACGTCGTCGAGCTACCGTTTTGTCTTGCAGGAAGCTATTTCTCGATCGGCAGGTCGGGGTGAGAGGTCCACTCGCTCCAGGATCCGCTGAAGAGCTTGACCTTGTCGTATCCGATCAGGCGCAGCGTGAAGTAGGTCACGGCCGAACGCACGCCGGTCGAGCAGTAGGGGATGATCAGCTTGTCCGCGGTCGCACCGATGTTCGTATACATCTGGCGCAAGTCCTCCTGAGGCTTGAAGTAGGGTGGCGTTCCATCGATTGCGTTCTGCGTGTACTGCAGGTTAACCGCGCCGGGAATGTGACCATCGGCATATTCGCCAGGGCTGCGGGCATCGATGAAGAGGACGTCCGGCTGATTCAGCGAGCTCTTGACCTCAGGCAGTGCGGCAAGCACCGACGGGTTCGCCGTCCCGGAGTACGTGGTCGCACTGCGGTTGACCGGCCCTTTCGTCAGCTGCCCTCCGTCGTTTTCCCAGGCTGCTGAACCACCGTTGAGGACCTGCTTTTGTTTCTGGCCGAGGTATTCGAGCACCCACCAGAGTCGAGCCGAGAAGAGCGTTCCGCCGTCATAGCCAACGATGCGATCAGTCACCGAAAGTCCGCGCACGCTTAGCTTCTGCTCGGTCTGCTGCTGCCATTTTTGAATCGCCGCGTCAGTCGACGTGTCACTCAGCTCGAGATCGGGCCAGTCGATCCGCACCGCACCCTCGATGTGGCCGTTCTCGTAGTCTTGCTGCGGCATGAATGCGACGATCTGGGTGCCGTTCATCGTAGCGAGCATGACGCTGGCATCCGCCAGCATGGCTTCGTTCGCGTAACGGGCGCCGGTTGGAGAAGGCCCTACCATGCCCGCCGGAGACGTGGTAGCGGCTGCCGTTCCGCCTCCGCCTGGCAGCGCTGTCGAGGTACGCGACGTCGACCCACTCCCGCCACAGGCCGTGAGCAATCCCGTCAGACCAACCAGCCCACCGAGAAAAACCCGGCGACTGTAGCGTCTCGACATCTCCGTCCGCCCTGTCATGCTCGACTCCTCAACCGCGACCGGTGGGTGACCATTCTTCATATAACTCTACGCTTTGGTCGCAGTTCGAGTTTGACGTGACGATCGCTGAGGCATGATTTCAACCGCGAAGATCGCGGTCTGGGTATGGGGAAAGCCTACTGTCGCAAGCCTCTCGACACTGCGTCATTCTGGTGTTCGCCGGGACTCTACGCGATCAGCGACTCGATGGCCGAGAGGACCGCATCCACATCACTAAGATCGGCAAAGAGGGCATCCGGCTCATGCGAAACGAGCTGGTCGAAGCTAAAGCGGCCGGTCGCCACCGCCATGACTCGTGTCTGATTGACCCTGGCAGCTTCGATATCGCGCGGGGTATCACCAATCAACAGAGTCTGTCGTGGAGCGAAGTTGAGTCCGTAGTGAGACCTGGCTTCGCTCCAGGCTACCTCGACCAGATGTCCGCGTTCACGGGCGGAATCACCGAAGGCGCCGAACTCGAAGTATTGAAGGATCCCGGCGGCAGCCAGCTTGACGTGGGCCACCGAGCGGGCGTTGCCAGTCAGCACGCCCAGGGCGTAGCGTTCGGTCTGCAACCGACTGGCCACCTCGATCACACCTGGCAGCACACGCTCGAGGCGATTCTGTTCGGCAATCGCTTGGGCGTAGTGTTCTCCCATCATCTCGATCATTTTGGCGAGATCGGCGTCGATCTCATCCTCCGTCAGGCCATGACGGCTGAGAGACAGGCGCGCGATCTGGCTGTCGAGCATCCCTGCCAGCGGGACGCCATCGAGCGTCGCCGGTAGGCCGTAAACCTGCCTCATGGCGGAGACGAAGGCCATCTGATGATCTGTATCTCCTACCTTCAGCAGTGTTCCATCGATGTCGAACAGAATCAGACCGCGCACAGTTATCCTCCTGCGATCAGCTCTCCTGAGTAGGCAATCACCGTGGATTTACCAGGAGTCATTCTAAGGCCGCAGCCAAAGAATCTCTCACGCTCACGCCAAACGAAGAGATTCCTCGCTTCGCTCGGAATGACACATTCACGGTGGTCAACTACTGAGCGTTACAGTACCGCGTCACGATCTCATACAGAGCCTGAGTTCCAAATTCCAGATTCGAGATCGAGATTCGCTCGTCGTGCGAGTGCGCCAGGCCAAACTCCTCCGGATGATCGCGAGTCGGCATGAAACCGTACACCTTCACCCCAGGGATGCTCCTGGCGTCCGTCCCGCCGGAGACCAGGAAGGGAACGACGGTCGCACCGGGGTCGAGCTCCGAGATCGTGCTCGAGATCGTCTCAAAAAGGGCTGAATTCGGATCGGCCTCGAGTCCCGTGGAGCCACTCGTCATCTCGACGTCGACGTCGTCGCCGATCAGTTCCCTCACTTCGTCGACGAACTTCTCCGGATCCTGCCCCGGCAGCACCCGCCCGTCAACATCGACCATCACCTCAGAGGGGATGACGTTGATGCGATGCCCGCCATGAATGATGGTCGGAACGGCGGTGTTGCGCGTAGTCGCATAGAGGGAACGCAACTCGGCCTCACCGATCGGCAGCTTAGACAGATTCTCCACGGTCGGATTTGCCAGGATCTGCTGAAACCGCTCGTGCTCGCTGGCGCCGAGCGCGCTGCCCATCGCGTTCAACATCTGCTGTACGGTCTGCGTCATGATGGTGGGGAACGTATGGTCGGTCAGTCGTGCCACAGCGCGTCCGGCCCGCCGCATCGCGGTGTCATCGAGTGGCACCGAAGCATGACCAGGCGCTCCACGGCCAGTCAACCGCATGCGAGCGCCACCCTTTTCACCGGTCTGGCAAAGGTAGAAGCGC
This sequence comes from uncultured Chloroflexia bacterium, assembly GCA_963739715.1. GTDB lineage: Bacteria > Chloroflexota > Chloroflexia > Thermomicrobiales > Thermomicrobiaceae > CALAGB01. The sequence goes on from CAVUBN010000014.1 coordinate 18,559, forward strand.
TTGCCGCCAACGCTGATGGCCAGGCCGCCACCCTCGTTGATCGCGACTTCAGCGTCGATCAGGTCGCGATGGTTCTCCCACATCCAACCGGCACCGTAGCGGCCCCCCGCCTCTTCGTCGGCAAAGGTGGTCATTATCAGATCACGGTCGAGCGTCAGGCCGGCACGCTTGATCAGCAGCATCACCATTAGCTCACAGGCGACGAGATCCTTGGTGTCGACCGCGCCGCGGCCCCAGATCTGACCGTTGGCGATGTCGCCACTGAATGGGTCGTGGGTCCACTTTTCAGGCTCGACGCTGACGACGTCGCTGTGAGCCATCAGCATAAGAGGACGACGGCCATTGCCCGTTCCGGGAATGCGAGCCACGAAGTTGCCCCGCCCGGGCGTGCTCTCGAGCACTTTGGCCTCAATGCCTTCCCGCTCGACGATCTCGCGCAGATAGTTGGCGGCCAGGCTCTCATTTCCTGGTGGATTAACCGTGTTGAACTGGATCAGCCGCTGAAGATGTCCGGTGACCTCGTCACGGACGCTCTCCCACGAGATGTCCATCTCCTCTTCCCTCCCGACAGCCAAACGAGACGCCTTGTTCACCGCGTCTCGCAAGCTCACGATCCAAAATTGCAAGCATGACGATCCTACACGGGGATCGACGCATGCACAATGCGTTCCGGCCATCCCAAACGCGAGATGGGGTTCCGGTGGCGGCAGGTGCCGGCTCGATGGAACGGCTGGCGGCTGGAAGACGAAGTCAGATAATCAACACCGGCCAAGAGAAGAGAGCGGCGACCCAACTACCCCCGGTAGCCCGCATCCCGGATAGCGACGACGTCCCGGTCTGTAGCTGTTCGCATGCACGCGCAGATGCTGAGAGAAGCACCCTGACGGATCCAGTCATCAGGGCACTTTGTCCGTTCACGGCATGATGTACATGTCAAATTACATATGCCTGCAACCTCGCTGCAATGTTCCAGCAAGAGCAGCCCATCAGACTAGGAACAACGTTAGTGGACTGCTGGTCAAAATGGGATCAGTGGATGAGGAAAGGATATGGCAGATGGCAAGCAAGCCAGGGTCTCACGAGTGGTGCGTTGCAACTGCGGAATCGAAATCCGAAGCACGGACGAGAAGTCCTCGGTCAGTTCGGTGCAGACCCACGCGCGCGAGGCGCATGAACTGAATCTGAGCGCGGAACAGGTGCGCTCAATGATGGAAATCGATCAATAGCGAACTATTCCACAAACGCGGGGTTAGAACCTACAACACGTAGCGCGATGCATTCATGATCTCTATCAGGTCGGGATCGGTGTCGCGCCGAATGACTGGGGAAGTAGATGGGATTACCTTCGAAGAGAAATCAATTCAGAAACTCAACACGTTATCCGGTTCTCATCATGCTCGTAGCGATGATCGTGGGACTAGTTCCCTTCATGGCGGTGCCGCCGGTGGCCGCCGCTGGAGTGGTCGGAACGGGGACCGCGGCCAGTTGCACCGACGCAGCTCTCGACCGAGCCCTCGCTGGAGGAGGGCATATCAGCTTCAACTGTGGCAGCGTGCTGACTACGATCATGATCACCCGCACCATTGCTATTCATCACGACATAGCGATTGACGGTGGTGGGCTCATTGCGTTGAGCGGCGAAAACGTGCATTTAGTCATGAGCATTGAACGTGGCGCGCACGTGAACCTGAAAGGGCTGACTATCGAGGACGGGCACGGTCTCGACGGTGGTGGGATCTTCAATTTCAACGGAATACTGACTATTAAGAATTGCAAGTTCCTTAATAACAAGTCGCTACGGGGAGGAGCGATCTACAACTGGACGCGATCGCAACTCCGGATCACCGGCTCCTTCTTCAATGATAACCACGCGGTCGCTCGCGCCCATCACCCCAATGCAGAAGGCGGCGCGATCTTCAACGCTCCAGGAGCTACTCTGGGCGTCGAAGGTACCACGTTCGCAAAGAACGATGCGTATCTGGGTGGCGCCATCTTCAGTGGCGCTCGATCCTCAACGCGAATCAACAACGGAACCTTTCAGGCGAATCACGCTGGTCGGGAGGGTGGTGCCATCTGGAATCAGGGCAACATCAAGATCGCGCAGAGCCATTTCACCGAGAATCACTCAGACGATCTCGGCGGAGCGATCATGAACACCGGTCATGGCGATCCTCCTGGACTTCCATCCGTCTATACAGGACACATGACGATCGATCACTCAGAACTGAGCAGCAATTCATCTCATCTATACGGTGGCGCTGTCGAGAATGACGGGATCATCACTATTACGCACAGCACGATATCCGGTAACTCTTCTGAGGGAGGAGCTGGCGTGGCCAGCTTCGGTAGCGCCACACTTGAGTACGACACAATAACAGGCAACCGCGCGACCGCGTATGCTGGCGGCGTTGGATTCAATGATCCCCATACTGGCGGGTCAATCGCCTTTAGCACGATCAGCGGAAATTCGGCCGGCTCTGGAGGTGGAATCTACGTCGGGCCAGGCGTCGGCTTGGTCATTAGCTCATCGACCGTTACGACAAATACGGCCGTTCACATCGGAGGCGGATTGTATATAGACCGCTACACAGCCGGTGATTTGGCGGGCAACATCGGATCAGTGGATTTCTGGAACAGCACGATGTCGGGAAACTCTGCTGGCGACACGGGCGGCGGCATCGAATCTCGAGGGAGCCTAGACATCGAATCAAGCACGATCGTCGAGAACAGGGCACCAACTGCCGCCCAGTTGGACGATTCTTGCGGACACTGCGGCATCCCCCGGGGCCTTACGGACGGGCCCATCCACCTTCATCCGCGGATACTCCAGATGCTGGATACGATCATCGCACAAAGCCCGCCTGGAGAAGACAACTGTCGCATCACCTACTATTGGACCGATATGGGCCACAACCTCAGCGACGATCGCTCCTGTTTCGCCACGGTCAGTGGGTCAGCATCGACCGATCAGGTGGTGTCGTCGGTCATGCTTGGTCCCCTAGCCGACAACACCGGCCCAACACAGACGCATCTCCCACAGTTTGGCAGCCCGGCCATAGACCATGGCACCTGCAAGTTTGAAGAAGATCAGCGAGGCGTCGCTCGCCCACAAGGTGGAGGATGCGACATCGGGTCGGTTGAAGCCGCGAAGCTGAACAAACCCTAGCTCGCGATCGCAGAGACCACCATGGAGAGGCCGGATTGGCCTCTCCATACCGGAGGGCATCGGCTGCCGGTGGTTCCTACTATCGAACCAATGACGAACCCCTCAGCCAACGACGTAGAGCTTGATGGTCGTGAACAAGAGAGCTCTGTTCAGAAAGGCAATGGACAACATGATCCGAAGACGATTTCGTTTCCTGACACTCGTCAGCCTGGTTGCGCTGATTGGAGCAGTACTTGTTCCAGGCGCTGGAACGGCGCTGGCCGATCCCGCTCCCTGCGTTATTCGAACCGGGATCCCGTATGGGATCTGGCCCCACATCGCGACACGAGGTGCGTGTGTGACCGCACGTGTGCGTGTTCCATCAGAGTCGTATGGCAGCCATCCCAGCATAGGACTGGCAATTTCCGACTTCCCTTTAACATATGGCAGTACAGTCGAATTGGAGATTCCGATGAACGCCGACGGCTATGGAACCTTCAGGGTTCCGGATGCGGTGCCATATGGGCTAAACGAAGTGGACATGGATGTGATCGAGCAAAACGGGGTTGTAGTCTTGGGGCCGAATGAGCATCTCTACGTTGTCTCCGTGTTGCCGGACTTTTCGAAGATTCTTCCGGTCACCCCGCGGCCGATCTACCCTCCGCCATTCGGATTCAATCCACCGCCTGTACCGAGATAGCCGTAATTCAGGCACTCAGGCGGCCAAAGTGGGCTGAAGCGAGTGATGCGATTCGGTTGGCCTGATCACATGACGAGAACCTTCGAGAGATATGTGTCACGAGGAACGTGTGTCACCCTCTATTTGCTGGAAGATTATGACTACTGGCACGTCAACGCCGTTGTGACGATCGAAGGCGATCCGGGTCCTATCAATCTCGACATGCTGCCGGACGGATCAGGTGGGTACCGGACGGCGTTCAGAATTTCGTCTGATTTGTCGTACGGCTGGCATGCGGTGGCTGTTGTATTCCATCTCTACTCCACGCCGAACGACCAATCTCCGAGCCTGTTCACTGAGGACTCCCTCATTCTCGTCACGCCGGCGTTCTTCTCGCCCTCACAGTTCTGGCCGGTTATTCCGGCGCCGAAGCCGTATCCGATTCCACCGCTCAATCTGAACCGGCCGTTCTTTCCGGGTCGGCCGTGAGCAACTGCGAGGCGGCAGGTACCGCTATCTAAGGTAGAGCACGAAGGTTATCCGTGTTGTCGAGTAGAAGGTGGATTCCCTGCCGCCACGATCGTCACTCAGGGCAGCAGGATCGCGACGATCGTGCTGCCAAAGACCAGGCAAAGTACGGCGACCAAATACAGGAAGCTGTTAACTGCGTTACTGATCGAGTGACCGCTAACATCGGTCCAGATGGTGGAGTTGTTGACCACATCGGCGTTCAGGTTATAGCCCTGCGATCCGGCGTGTCAGGTTGGACAGTATCGGCTGAGAGGAAGCGACCGGGCGCCAACGACAAGCCACTCTGGGAGCGAATCGTTCCGAAGATCTCGCATTCGGCAGTTCGCAAGGTTCCCCGGCACATTGAAATCAATCGTCTGACGCGGTGTGCTCATCATATCGGCGCAGATATCTGTGGTACCCAATCACACGGTAAACGCGATGTTTACCAGACGTTCACCGACCGTTCACCATATGCCACCCTCGGGTAACCGGCGTCTGGAATAGTAGTGAGTATCAATCTGTTTTCAGGCAATTCTGAGCAGATAATAGATTGACGCTTGAGGCCCGCCGCCCGAAAGACAAGTGTTGATCGAGCGTGCCTCGACCTTGCGCGTGATGACGGGGGTCACCAGACGACCATCTGGATGGTCATCTGCTTAGCCTCATAGATCTAACGTGACCGGTTGAACGAACCGGCTAACCGGTCGCGCTCGTGAACCAAGGAGTACGCCGTTGACCATGACCGCTCGTGTCACCGATACGTCACCACGCAGCCTTGCACGGTTCGCTGGACTGCTGTATCTGATCCTGGCCATTTGCGGCGGATTCGCCGAGTTTTTTGTTCGCCAGAATCTCGTTACGCCTGGAGACGCCACCGCTACCGCCAAGAACATCCTGGATTCTGAGACGCTCTTTCGACTTGGTATTGTGAGCGAACTGATCGGCCAGTCGGTATTCGTGCTGCTCGTTCTGGCGCTGTATCGACTACTCAAGCCGGTGAACAGAAACCATGCGTTGCTGATGGTGGTTCTGGCCTCAATCGCCGTGGCGACAACGAGCATCAACATGCTGAATCAGTTCGGCGCGTTGCTGGTTTTGAAGGGTGATGCCTACCTATCCGTATTCAATGCAGAACAACTGCGTGCGTTGTCGTTGCTGTTTCTCGAGCTTCATGACGCAGGATATGCTATCGCTCAGGTATTCTTTGGACTGTGGTTACTCCCGCTTGGATACCTGGTCTATCGCTCAGGTTTCCTCCCAAGAATTCTGGGTGTATTACTGATCGTTGCATGTTTCGGCTACGTCATAGATGTCTTCACATTCTTCCTCTTCCCGACGTTTGACGTGGTCATCAGCGAGTTCACGTTTGTTGGGGAGTTGCTCCTCCTGCTTTGGCTGCTGGTGAAAGGCGTCAACGTCGAGAGATGGAACGAACGCGCCATTGGATCCGCTGCATAGGCTCCCTGTCATGTAGATGGGGACGATGACACGAGCGGGATTCGAGAGCCAATTGCCGCAGAACTCACGCGCGACAGCGGATATCCGGCCGGGACAGACCATCCCGGTCGGGAGCCCCACGAAAGCCCACGCAAAAGACTAGAGCCAGCACACGCCACGTAGGGAAAGCGGCAGCGATGACGATAATTATGTTATGCTCTGGGTTCTGGCAAGCTCTGATGGATCGGACACCGATCCACAATCCACTGTTACAGCACTCGTTGACACGACGAACTGACCAGTCGCAGATGGTGAAATCAGTGGCAGCACACGACAGTGTTCCGAGACCTGTCGCCACCATCGGCCGATCCCGGAGCCACTCGACGTTCGACGGCGGTTGAAGGAGATCGGTTCGGCGCGGCTCGGTACCAATCAGTGTGTATCGACGAAAGCCATCATACGCTAGACCGGTTTCCACGGGACTGCGTTCAACATCGTCGTATGAGAATCAGTCCTTCGGGAGCCAGGCTGAATGTTATCGCAGCTCAGATTACTCCAGCAGCGTCGACAAACGCAGATCGACGACCGTCTAGCCCTTGATTTTCAAGCTATCGGCAACGTCGCTACCTTGTCCGAAAGTCTGATCCCGCACGCGCTCACCATGCTGCGCTGGGGGATTCTGGTAGCGACATTGGCTGTCACGCTCGCCTGGTCCTTCGATACACGGGTCCATTACCCTGTGTGGATCCTGGTGATCGGCTTCATCGGCTACAACCTCATCGCCGAAATACTGCGTCGCAAGACACAGGTATTTGGCTCGTTCGCCGCCATCGCACTGCTCGATCTTCCCTTTGCCGTGCTCGCCTATTGCCTCGATGAAGCACCGGGCGGACCACTTTTCATCATCTTTTTCCTCGGAATTATTTCAGCTGGTATGAGCATGACGACGAGGAATGCCGGTATTTATGTCGGTATCACCGTCGCGAGTTTTGCCATCATTGGAATTATCTTTCCAGGTTGGTCATTGTCGGAAACAGAGCTGCGGCAGCTCGGATCACGGCTGATTGTGTTGTTGTCAGTCAGTGTCGGGACGATCCTGGTACGACGTCAACTGCTGTTGGAACGAAAGCATGCCATCCGGCTGAGCGAACTCGACCGCCGACGCACTGAGTTCATCGAGAGTCTGTCACACGACCTAAAAACGCCGTTTACATCAATACGGGCCGGGCTGGGGATGCTTGCGGAGCAGATTGAGGGTCGCCTTGAAATCAATGAACAGGGTTTGCTCAATAACGTTCGCCGGAACGTCGACCGATTGGGCATTCAGATCGACAATCTCCTGCTGCTGAATCAGCTCGACAGTGGCACGTTGCAGCCAGATATGGAGCTACTCGATCTGCGTGGTCCGGTGAATGCAGCGGTCTCAACTGTACGGTTACTCATCAAAGAGAAGCGCCAAGAACTGGCGATGTCACTTCCGACGCCATTGCCGGTCTACGGTGATCCGTCGATGCTCGAACAGCTCATCGTCAACCTGCTCGTCAACGCCCATCGGCATACGCCAGCCGGTACACTGATCACAATCGCGGGAACGATCCATCACGCAGGGATCGCGCTGCGGGTGAGCGATACCGGACCAGGCATCAGTGCTGCCGACCAGAAACACATCTTCAAGCGTCATTACCGACGTGGGAAAGTGGGTGGTGGATCAGGGCTCGGGCTCGCCATTGTCGAAGCGTTCGCCACCTTCCATCACGGACAAGTGGTCGTCGAGAGTCAGCTAGGAAATGGCACCGCGTTTGTCGTGACCATTCCAGTGGCCGGGGCAGATATCAATTCATGAGATTCCTGATTGCCGACGACGAGCCGGATATCGCCGAGATTGTTGCCTTTGCCGTACGCATGAGCTGGCCGAACTGCGAGGTTGTCCAGGCCACGAGCGGCGCGGATGCGCTCGAACGATTCAGTGAGGCAACCCCGGATCTCGTCATTCTGGACGTGTCCATGCCACCACCGGACGGCTTCGAGGTCTGCCGAAAGATCCGTGAGTCTTCGGATGTTCCCATACTGATGCTCACGGTGCGGCGTAACACGCTCGACAAGGTACGCGCGCTCGACCTGGGAGCCGACGACTACCTGGTCAAGCCGTTCGACCACGTGGAGTTGATGGCGCGCCTGCGTGCGCTCCTGCGGCGTGCACATGGAGGGCAGGCGAGAGTCGAACAGCACTTCTCCGCGGGCGAGCTTTCCATCGATTACGCTTCCCATGAGGTCCGATTGAACGGTGAGGTCGTCCCACTCACTCATACCGAGTACCGGCTGCTCGAAGAACTTGTGCGCCACGCTGGGAAGATAATGCCCCATCAATTGCTTCTCGACCGGGTCTGGGGAAGTGAATGGATCACGGACCAACGCTATCTCAAAGTGTTCATCCGACGGCTCCGCCAGAAGCTCGGCGACGCTGCCGAGAACCCACGCTACATTCGCACAGAGCGCGGCATTGGCTACCGTTTCATCCTGCCGCCGGCGCTGCCTTCAATCTGATTCCACCCATCCAGACGTCTCATGAGAATCCACCCGCGGTATCTACCGGGCTCAACAGCACACGCCCGTGCTTCAATCTCAGAAGATGAAGGAACCAAACACGGTCAATATTGCCTTCAACCGACAATGCTGACGGGGCTGACCTGACGGTAGCTCCGTCCACCCACTTCGAAGACGACGTTTTATGGCCTGTCAGGCGACTCCACCGGGTTCTTTCGGGGCGGTTGGATGCTCGTGACGGCCGTGTTTCGGATTGATCGAGAAGGTCCAGCGCGCGTTCGACAGGTAGTTCCAGGTCATGGCCATACTGATCGCAAACGCGTTCGCGATGAGATAGTGCAGCCCCAACCCATAGGTGAGCACGCCAAGGACCGTCACCGAAACCAGCAATCCACCCAAACCAAAGAGGTTGTAGCGCATGGCGCGCAGCAGGAACGGCGTCTCGCGACCGGAATCGCTGAAGGTCCACCGGTTGTTGAAGAAGAAGTTGCTTAAGATGGCGATCTCATTCGCCAGCGCGACCGCGATGAGGCGGTTGAGTCCGACCAACTCGACAAGCGAGATGAGAACGGCGTAGTTCACCAGCACTCCGCTGGTTCCTACGATTGCGAAACGAATGAAGCGCCCGGCATGCATGCGTTGCATCGAGCGCACCCAGCCACCGATTTCGGCCACTGACGTCTCACGCATAACGGTAAGTTCCGGGCTGGGTTCGTCCCATTGACGCCCACGGGCGGGCAATTGACATTCGACGTATCTCCCCAAGATCGTTGTTATTCATCGGTGCAATCGTTCAAATACCAGTTTTCCTGCCGGGCTCGGAGCCGACGATCTCGAAGCCTATCTATACAACATACGTCCCAGACGCTCGTTTGCGCTCGTCCCCGAACCCAGACAGCCTGAGCCTGGGGTGCAATAATGGCGGAAATCACGCCACGTATCCACCCAGGAGAGGAACGACGTGATCTCCGAGACGGACGCTCTCATACGCATTGTCATCGCGGCGCTGCTCGGTGCGACGCTTGGTCTTGAGCGTGAGCTGAGCGATAAGCCCGCTGGCCTTCGCACCCACATGCTGGTGACCGAAGGATCCGCGCTTTTCATGGTTGGCTCGCTGCTGTTGACCCAGCAATTCGACACTGGTTCAAGTTCCCTCTCGCTCGATCCAACCCGCGTTGCGTCGACCATTGTCACCGGAATCGGTTTTCTCGGCGGCGGCGCCATTTTACAATCTCGCGATCGCGTCAAGGGCATCACGACAGCCGCGGCGATCTGGGTGGCGGCAGCGGTCGGACTACTCGTCGGCGCAGGATTTTACCTCGTGGCGGTCGGCGGGGTGGTTATCGCCGTTGCCACGCTCGTGCTGCTCTCATTTCCGGAGCGGTGGATCGGCAGAAGTACCGAGCCGCGTTATCACTTTCGCCGGAGACGCAACGATTCATCACCTCCCACTAGTGGATGATTCGCCGTTCGCGGCGCAGCCACTTCTCCAAACGGGAATCGATCTCGAAGCTCGTCAACCGGGGTGTTTGATACAGGTTGGCGGCACGGCGTTGACGCAGGGCTTCATACAGTGTCACCGCGCACGCGACCGAGATATTCAGGCTCTGCACCATGCCCATCATCGGAATGATTACCGATGCATCGGCCCCTTCGACTGCCTCGGCGGAGACGCCACGATGCTCATTACCAAAGACCACCGCCGTCGGCGCGGCGAGATCGAGGTCAAAGAGTTCGACCTGATTCTCGTCCAGGTGCGTAGCGTAGATGGTGAATCCATGATCTCGCAGATTATCGTAGCAACTGGTAACGCTGTCATGATCCACAACATCGAGCCAGCGTAAAGCACTGCCCGAGACACCACGACTGAGATCCGGGCGCTCTTCGATCGTATAAACCAGATGCACGGTGGCGATACCGACCGCGTCGCAGGTGCGCAGCACGGCGCTGACATTATGCGGGTCGTGAACATTCTCGAGAACGACGGTCAGGTCGGGCTGGCGTCGTTCCAGGACGTCGACCATGCGGCGACGGCGGCGTTCGGTGATTGGACGCGGTAGCGGTTTCTCACGTTTCATGCCTTGATTCTACGGATCTTGCGTCGCAGGCAACAAACCGCGGCACGATCAGACGGTTAGGAGCGGGGTACAATCGAGGTCATGGTGCGAGAAGACTTCCTCGAGGAAAGCAACCAGGCCTTAGTCGAAGAGCTGCGCGCGACGATCGAGCGTGAAGGACGGATCACCTTCGATCGGTTCATGCGCGAAGTACTCTATCACCCTCAACACGGCTACTACCGAAACGAAAAAGCTCGTCCGGGTCGCACTGGAGATTTCATTACGGCTCCGGAAGCCGACCCGATCTTCGGCCACACGCTGGCTCGCCAACTGGAGCAGATGGACGAACTGCTCAACAGCCCCAACCCATTCACACTGCTCGAATATGGGGCTGGCGCGGGAACCCTCGCCCTGGCGATCCTGGACGGACTGAACATGCACACTCCGGATCTGCTTCAGCGCATCCGTTACCAGCCAGTCGAGATCAATCAGATCCGCTCAGACGAGCTACGAGTTGGATTCGACGAGGTGGGATTCGGCGAACAGCTTGTTGATTCATCCGAGACACCAATCACCGGCTGCATTCTGGCAAACGAGTTTCTCGACGCTCTGCCGGTTCATCGAATTGAACGCGCGAGTGGGCAGATTCGGGAGCGGTACGTCGTCTGGCGTGATGGCTGGTTCGCCGAGGAGTTGGGGTCGCTCTCCTCAACCGTCATTGAGCGCTATCTCTCCCGTGGCGGCATCAAATTGACGGAAGGTCAGCGCGCCGAGATCAATCTGGGATTGGTGGAGTGGATCGGTGAGGTCGCGCGCAAGTTACGGCGTGGATACGTCCTCATCATCGATTATGGCTATCCCGCAGAGAAACTGTATAGTCCCGATTATCACGAGGGAACGCTGCGGACTTACTACCAGCACTCTGTCAGCGATGATCCGTTTCGCGCGATCGGTTATCAGGACTTGACCGCGCACGTCGATTTCAGCGCGTTGGAACAGTCGGCACGCGAGCATGGTCTGCAGGTGCTGGGACTGACCACCCAGGCCGAGTTCCTCGGTGGGGCCGGCATCGGCGAATTACTTGTCGAAGCTCAGCAGGAACCTGGCATGGCCTACGACGAGTACGTTGGAATCCGGTCGGCGGTAATTCGCATGATCGATCCAGGCGCGATGGGACGCTTTCGCGTGCTGATCCTCGGTCGCGACGTGCCGGATGAGCCCCAGCTCATTGGGTTGACCCCATCGTTGTAGCCGGTGCTCAGACAGAGGAGCTATCTATGAGGACCGAATTAGCGCACAAAGTCACGACCATACCGGCACGTGGCGATCGGTTACCTGGCTTCTCGGGAAAGTCACCGGCCGGTCAGAATATCCGGCTGCGAGACTTCTATCTGCGGCGCAACCTCGCCCTTGTCTTCACCCACGACCAGCAATGCGCCGCTTGCCACCAGTACCTCATTGATCTGGCGGAGCGCCGCGCGGCGGTTCAGGCTGAAGCAGGAGAGATCCTGGTTGTTGTTCCAGGCAACGCTGAGCACCTACCTGAGCTGCCATGTCCGATCGTCATAGACGACGATAGCGAGATTTACCGGCGCTACGGCCTCATCGGCACAGATGACCATTCACGCGCCGCGATATTCCTCGTTGATCGCTATGGGATCGTGTTCGAGGCATCGGTGGCTGATGGGGACCATACGATGCTGTCGGCCGCGGAGGTGCCGAAGTGGCTGGAGTTTATTGCCTGTCGCTGTTCGTAGGCGAGGTCGATTTTTCGTTTGCGTGAATGTGAAGCGCCCGAACCGGCAGGCGCTACACGGACAAGAATCGTTCGCTGGACTCTGACGGATTAACAGATTTCTGGCCGCGAGGGGTCAGTTCCGTGGTCGCAGACGCAGAGTGGTCCCGAGGGTGACACACGCTCCTACGGCGCTTCCAACGAGTACAGCCACAAGCCAATGGACTGATTCGAACGCAGTCCGAATGAGGAAGAACACCACCAAGAACACGATCAGGGTCGCAATGGTGATGAGATACACCTGACCAAGACTGATCCATGCCGGAATGGTAGGATCAACTCTCCTCGGGCCACTATCCATCGTTGACGTATCGGTTTTCTTGGTGTGATTGTCGGTCATGGTGTTTCGTTCTCCATCACGGCAAAGCGCCAACTGCAACACAAGAAACCACCTTGAACAGCATAGCATCTCGGCAGCACCTTTTATTGGAGACAGAGGTTGCGAGTGGTGTGCCAGCACCATCGAATGATGGGAGTGAGGCCTTGGTCCGAATGGACCTAGACATTACCAACGCTACTCTCTATCATTCATTCCGAAATTGATACGACGCTGCGGCTATCATCTTTAAAATACTTAGGGGGACATCGTGCAGTTACGAACATTCGCACAACATCGCTTACGGACAAAACACATGATCGCACCATTCGCGATCGCCGCGGCACTGGCACTGGCCGCCTGTGGCGGATCTTCCAGTAAAGCCACCAGTACCGCGGGGACTAGTTCAAGCACGGCGCAGACTTCGCAGGCGACCTCGACTCAGGTCGCAGGGCAGGCGACATCTGGAGCCACAAGTGCATCGACCGCAACGGCGACTACGGCCGCGACTACCGCGCCGGCAGCAACAACGGCCCCGACAGCTGCGGCGACGAAAGCCGCGACTGCAGCGGCGACCACCGCTTCCGGGTCGAGCACCGGCGTTCCCCTTGTTTCAGATTCGCCACTCAACCAGCTGTCCGAATCTTGGACGTCGCTCAAGTCGTACAAAATGTCGATCAAGATCTACGACAACGGTTCCGACACGCCGACTGTCACAGGTACCGTGGAGACGGTCGCGCCTGATAAATCTCATACCATCGTCAGCGTCTCTGGACAGCAAATCGAGACCATCAGCATCGGAAACACAACGTACATCAAACTTGGTGGAACCTGGCAGCAGACGTCAGGTGGGATCACAGATCAACTGCCGCCGATCAGTGGAAACGATATCCTACAAGAACTCGGGACCCCAGCCGCGTCGTCGGGTGACGTGAAGAAAACGGGCCAGGAGACCATCAGCGGAGTCAATTGCGACGTTTACGAGTTCACTGCCTCCGACTCATCCAAGACGACATTCTGGATCGGCCATAATGATCATCTGCCGTACAAGATCACGAGCCAGGTGAACACGACGCGTACCGAGATTCTTTTCTCCGACTTCAACTCCGACATCACCATCAACGCCCCGATTTAGTACGCCGGGACGCAGATGCAAACGGGACGCTCAATCGGGCGTCCCGTTTTCGTTCCCGGAATTCGCCAATCTCCCAGTGGCTCACCGACAGGTGGGCCCACGCTCACCACGGCATGGTTCAATCGAAGAACATCAAGTATCGGCTCGGCGACATTGAGACATTGACCTGGAGGTTTGCCATGCGCGTGATCATCGGTGCCGACCATGCCGGATTCCCGCTCAAAGGAGCGGTGGTGGACGCGTTGCGTTCGTGGGGGCATGACGTGGAAGATGTTGGAACGCACAGCGTTGAACCGGTCGACTTTCCCCTAATCACTCGGCGGGTCTGCGATCCATTACGCGCCGTTGAGTTCGACCGTGGCATCCTCGTCTGCGGCACAGGTATCGGCGCCTGTATCGCCGCCAACAAGATCCCGGGCATCCGTGCCGCACTCTGTCACGACGTCTACTCCGCTCACCAATCAGTCGAGCACGACAACGCCAACGTTCTCTGTCTGGGTGCTCAGATCATCGGTGACCGGCTGGCGCTCGATCTCATCCACACCTACCTGGAAGCTGAATGGAGCACCGAGGAGCATTTTCGCCGCCGGGTAGCCCAACTTTCCGAGATGGAACAGGCCGCAGCCGACGAGCTTCACGGGAAGACTTCAACCCGATGAGCGAGAAGTCGCCCGATCTCTTTGCCAGCGCGGCCGCCTACTACCATCGCTACCGTCCGCCATATCCCGAAGTGTTCTTCCAGCACGTGATCGAGCGTTTCGGCCTCGACGGGACAGGGCGGCTGCTCGATCTGGGATGCGGCACTGGACAACTGGCAATTCCCTTCGCGCCGCATTTCGCTGAGGTCGTCGGACTCGATCCTGATCCGGCCATGCTGGCAGAAGCCACTCGCGTCGCCGCTGCGGCCGGTGTCCCGAACGCCCGCTGGATTCAAGGTCGCGACGTCGATCTGGAGCAGTTGAGCGCAGAAATCGGGCGGGTGCGGCTGGCGACGCTTGGCCGCGCGTTTCACTGGGTGGACCAGCCGTCGGCGTTGCGCGCCCTCGATTCGCTCATCCAACCGAACGGCGGCGTGGTGATTGCCGCGGATGCCGAGCGGATCTGGCGCGTCGCCGGTGACTGGCAGCATGCGACGCAGGAGGTGATCCGGCACTGGTTAGGTGATGTGCGCCGGGCGGGAAGCGGCACCTATTCGGTGGAGCACGTGCCGTTCGAGGATACTCTGACCGCCTCGGCCTTCTCGCGAGTCGAGTATTTCACGACCATAGTCGAGCGCTTCCCAACGATCGACGATATCGTCGGCTACCTCTACTCGACATCGTTCTGCTCGCACCACGTGCTTGGTGACAAACGCGCCGGCTTCGAAGCGGATCTGCGCCAAACCTTGACTGAGATCAGTCCCGACGGCCGCTTCTCCGAGAAGCTCGGCTTCGACGCCTGGCTGGCCCGGCGGCCGTAGATCCTCCACGAACGGTACGCGTCACTACAGCGAATTGCATTAAGACTAACCAACACTGGTCGGGGTGCGCCGAGTCATCCTGAGCCACAGCGAAGGATCTCCCCCGTCTCCGTATCGACCGGGAACAATGGAGGAGATGCTTCGGCTGCGGCCTCAGCATGACCGGGAGGCGGCTGTCCATTTCTTGACTAACGGTTTTGCAAGCCGCTTTAGTGCTGGCCGCACCTAGAACGGCGCGTTAACGCCAACCTCTTCACCGAGCTTGCGCAGATCATCCAGCACGCTTGGATGCACCGGGATTCCCCGCTCGCGCCGATCAGCTTCGGCGATATCCTCCGGATCGCCGGGGACATAGACCCGATCATGGCCTGCGGTCGGCTCCAAGCCGCGCAGCTCCGACAGCATGCTGTCGATCTCGGCGTAGAACTCTTCCTCTGGCCGGAAGGCGTCGATACGCCAGGCCATGAAGGCATGGCCAGTGTCGGATGGCCGCGGCGGGTCGACGCGTGAACCGGCGACGTAGCGACCCCAGGAGGATCCGGCAAGCTGCCCGCAAAGGACCTCGACGAAGAGAGCAAGGCCGTAGCCTTTGTGACTTCCGAGCTCGCGGGTCGAGCCAAGCGGCGCGAGCGAGACAGCTGCGAAGGGGTCAGTTGTCAAGTTCCCTTCGGCGTCATAGGCCCAACCGGCCGGTATCGACTTCCCTTCGCGTCGAGCAATCTCGATCTTGCCCCAGGCGACCGAACTGGTGGCCATGTCGATAACGATGGGACGCTGGTCTCGTGCCGGTATGGCCACCGCAATTGGGGCGGTACTGAGCACCGGCTCGCTGGCAAAGGTCGGAACGACCAGCGGAGTCGCGTTAGTCATCGCCATGCCGCAAAGGCCCTCTTCCAGCGCCATCATTGCGTAATAGCCAGCGATACCGAAGTGGTTGCTGTGACGTACCGTGGCCATGCAAAGACCGGTCTCTTTGGCCTTCTCGATGCAGCGCTGCATCGCACGGTACGAGGCAGGATGACCCATACCGTTGTTGGCATCGAACGCGACCGTGGCCGAAGTCTCGGTTACAACGGTTAGCTCCGCATCTATGTTAATCAGTCCCTGACGCAGGCGTTCAGCGTAGTAGCCCATGCGTGGAACGCCGTGTGAGTCGATGCCCCGGACGTCGGATGCGACCAAAACCTCAGCGGAGATGCGAGCATCCTCCGGTTTCAGGCCGAAGCCAACCAATACATCCACTGTAAATTGCTCGAGCGTCTCCGCATCGACCCGGTTCGCCTGCTCGGTCATTCGTCCTCCCGCTCTTAGCGTCATATTCGTCTCAAAGGTTGATCCGTGCCTGAAAAGGCATGATAGCGCAGCGAGGTCCACTCAGGCATCCTCTTCTCAACCAGCAGGTGCAGCCGGGGCCGTTATTCCAGCAGGAATTTGCAACGAAGATGACACGTTTGCGTGCATGGTGGTGTTTCTCGTTCACGTCTCCTCGGATAAACTTGATTGTGACGACGCGCGAGGCGGATGAGTTGGCGCGACGTGGGCGGATCCGGAGCCAACCCACGATCCATCACTACTGGTTGGGTTCCTGACCGTCACTTACGAAATGAAGGAGAGAAGATGATCGGCACAGTCATTGTTCCGCTGGACGGATCGGAACTGGCAGAGCAAGCCATCCCCTACGCCGAGGCAATTGCGCGCAAATCAAACGCGCCGCTACACCTGATGCGCGTTGTTCCACCTGACGCACAGACATCGGTGGAGGACGAGGCGCGTGCCTACCTTCGCGAGAAGGCTAAAGCCTACGGCGATCGCGTGCAGATCAGTGTTCGCATGGGACAACCGGCCGACCAAATCGTCGACAGTTCCGACGAGATGGACGATCCGGTCATCATTATGACAACTCATGGGCGTAGCGGCATTGGCCGCTGGCTCTATGGGAGCGTCGCCGACCGGGTCGTGCGAGGCAGCGGAGCCCCGGTGCTGCTGATCCGCTCCGGCACCAAGGACCGCCGGGCGGAAACCGTAAAGACCGTCGTGGTATCGCTGGACGGATCGGTTCACGCCGAAGCCGCGCTCCCGTATGGGAAAGAGATCGCCAGAACATTCGATGCTGAACTCGTGCTGGTGCGCGTCGCCGAGACGACCCAGCTCTACGGCATGCTCGGCAGCGAGCCGATGGCTCCCGCCTCGGCCGACACATTCAATGAAATCGGCCAGCGGCTCGTTCAGGAGGCACAGGACTATCTGGCGGAAGTCGCCAAACCGTTGCAGGAGGATGGCGTCAACGTCCGAACCGAGACGCTCGAAGGATTCGCGGCCGATCAGCTACTGGCACTCGAGCGTGAGATGTCGGTCGATCTAATCGTCATGGCGACCCACGGCCGTAGCGGGCTCGGCCGGCTGGTCTTCGGCAGCGTCGCCGAGCGAATTCTCAAGGTCGGCACCACGCCGGTGATGATGATCAAGCCGACCGGCGAGGTCGGAGCCGAGGAAAGCAGCAAGTAACGAGATTAGACGGCCGGCGGTTTACCGACGTCGTCGCCGGTCGTTCCTTCATCACCTGCGTCATCGACGGGTTCATACCAGGTCGACTCCGCGCCGGGTTCTTCCGGCGCGTTTCTCATATCCGCTTTGTCCGGGCGATCGTTGACGGCTGGATCGGCTGACGCTGGCGAAACAGGCGGGCTGCTCGTCGACTCCTCCGCACGTACCGTTCTCGTGGAACATGCTGCCCGAGACTGATGCGGCGCGATGGCTCCCTCGAAACAGCGCTCTCCCTTCCTCACCGGCCAGGTAAACGAGGATCAGGATGGCGAGGACGGTCCAGATTGGGAAGACAACCAGCGCGGGAATCGCCAGCAAGATGGCTCCGATGCGTGCCCACTCCCGCAACAAGAGCAGCCCGACCCCGACGATCCCCGAGGCGATGCCGAAGCCGAAGACGATGGTCAGCACCAGCCCCACGACAACAAAGCGCCTGATGAACTGTCCGAACCCATCCGACGCGAAGGGTATGATCAACAGCGCGATCGGGAGCACGACGCAGGCTGCGATCAGAAGCATGGCAGCCATCACAAACTCGTAGATGGCGATCAAGATCAAGGCATCGGGGCGTCGCCGCATGTCGCTGTCCCCTCAATAAAGTGCGTTGGGTTCGCGCGATGATCTTCGTAAATGCGATTCGTTTCGCCGGTCATACGAGCATAGTTTAGTCGAAAAGCCGCTCCCGGCCTCTTCACATCACCCCGCCTGTCTGCTATCATCCGTTATGTTCGCTTTTTGCAGACGTGTCTCGTGGTGAGGCACGTATATTCGTTAAGGTGCGTCCACGCACCCTGGAGGAATGATGGATACGACTCCACGCTTCGCGACCGTTGCCGTCTTCGCTGGCACGTTCGGCGTCGCGTCGTCCAGTTCCTCCCGCTTCCGCCACTCCAGTAGTAGTACCCATAGTAGTCCATCAAGCTACTCCACCTGCTCCGGCGGCTTTGGCTTTGTGACGACTTTGGGGGTACTACATGGACACCACAATTCGTATCGCACTCGATCTTGACGGAGTTCTTACCGAACATCCACGTCCGCTGGCCCACGCAGCGAATAAACAGTACGGACTCGATCTGCCGGATCACACCTTCATCGATTCGGCTGGGCTCAATGTGCCGCTTGAGATTCGCGAGTGGGTCTACAGCCCCGACGGTCCAGCGCGCGATCTGCTCCCGGCGGTCCGGCGCTCAGCAGTTCGTCGCGGTACTCATCGATGCCTTCGGTGCCGAGAACGTTTCGATCGTCACGGCCCGTCCTGGTCCCTGCAGCACCCTGACGAAAGACTGGCTCCGCAGGCACAGCTTCCCTGTCTGCAACGTCGTCTTTGCCGACGACAAGGTTGCAGTGGCCCGAGAGCTCGGCATCACCCACGCGGTCGAGGATAGCCGGCGGCACGCGACTGCCTATACGGCAAATGGTGTCACCTGCCTGCTGCTGTCGAACGACCCGGCGCCGGATGGGGAATCTTCGGCGATCCGACGCGTTCCAGACCTTATAGCCGTGCAGAACGAGCTCCGGGCGGCTCAGACACCCGGTCAATTCCGATCTGGACCAGGGAACTCCCGTTATGATGAACGACACCAACCATCCGCGGATCGTCGTCAGCGACATCATCGACGCTCAAGCACGAGCGACGCTGGCGACCGGGGCAGAGATCATCGATGTGGACGGCACCGATCTCGATGCGCTTCTCGCCGTTCTGCCGGATGCCGACGCGTTGATCGTTCGGAGCGAGACGCAGGTCACCGCCGGCGTGCTGGCGGCCGGACACAAGCTACGCGTGGTCGCCCGGGCTGGGGTCGGCATCGACAACATCGATTTACCGAGCGCCACGTCGGCCGGCATCCTCGTGCTCAATGCCCCCGGAGCGAACGCCATCTCGGCGGCCGAGCACACTATTGCGCTTCTCCTGGCGATTACGCGCTCAATTCCGGAGGCCAACAACTCGACGCACGCCGGGCTCTGGGAGCGCAAGCGCTTCAAGCCGTTCGACCTCAAAGGGAAGACGATCGGCATCGTTGGGCTTGGGCACGTCGGCTCGGCGCTAGCACAGCGGCTGCATGGGTTCGAGCCGCGGCTGATTGGTCATGACCCCTACATCACCCGCGAGCGCTTCCAGCAGCTTGGAGTCGAGCCGGTCTCGTACGAGATGCTGCTCGAGACGTCGCACATCGTCACCTTCCACGTACCGGCTACGCCCGAGACGGTCCACATGCTCAACTCAACCACCATCGAATGGCTCAAGCCGGGAGCGCTGGTACTCAACTGTGCCCGGGGCGAGATCGTCGACGCCGGGGCACTTGCCGATGCCCTGCGCGATGGACGAGTCGCCGCAGCGGGAGTCGACGTCTATCCACATGAGCCGGCTCGCGACAATCCGCTCTTCGGGCTTCCCAACGCGGTATTGACGCCGCACATCGGCGGGTCGAGCAAAGAGGCTTTGGCGGCAGTCGGTCAGATGATCAGCACGACGACGCTGGCGGCTCTTCGTGGCGAAGCCGTGCCGAACGCGGTCAATTTGCCGCCTGCCTCGCTGAACGCTCCCGATCTTCAGCGACTGACCCGGGTCGCGAGCGCCGCCGGACACCTGCTGGCCGTTCTCCATCCGGAGCGGCCCGGTTACGTACGCGTGACCACGCACGGATTGGTCTCCCCGATGTCGTCGAGCACGTGACGGCCGCGGCGCTGAGCGATGCACTCGCTCACTGGACCGATCGCCGTGTGACGCCGGTCAACGCGCGCTTGGTCGCTCAAGAGAGCGCGATACCAATTACCAATGTCGCGGCCGACACTGATGCCGACCGTGTACCCGAGTTCACCTTCGAGGTGAATGGCGGCGATCCGCATCGGGTAACGGTCCGCTGGGATCGGGTCGACGCTGGCATCCTCGAAGTCGATCGCTTCTCGCTGGAGCGACCCCTCGCAGGTGATCTGCTTATCACCCATCACCGCGATCGCCCAGGTATCGTCGGTCGCATCGGTATGATCCTCGGTGCCCACCAGGTAAACATCGCCGGCATGCAAGTGGCCCGGCACGAACGAGGTGGCGAGGCAATTATGGTAATGAACGTCGACGACGCCATTCCGGCTCAGGCACAGGAGGAGATCCTGGAGATCGATGGGATCAAGACGGCCTACATCGTTTCGCTGCCCCATGCGGCGGAGCTGATCGGCGCTGGAGTAGATACCCGGGCGCATTCCGGCTGATCGCACTGAATCGATGTGAGACCACGCGGGGCGGGCAACGGGCTCGCCCTCCCAATTTGGCTCCAGGAGGTTCTCATGGCACGACTCGAGAGACCGTCGGAACGCTGGCGGGCCAGTTTCCTGGCTGCGGTGGAGGAGTTCGAGCAGAAGGCCGCACCGCCCACTTCAATCTTCCAGAGCTTCAAAGGGATTTCCCGGCGTTCGTCCGCCGTGTCATCGGTTACAGCCGCGGCGAAGGCCTGCCAGAAGGATTCGTCCCCTCGACCGACTACTGGCTGATCGACGGCAACGAGTTCATCGGACGCGTCTCGATCCGGCATGCACTGACCGACGGGTTACGCAAGATCGGTGGGCATATCGGTTATGAGATCCGTCCATCGAAACGCCGGATGGGATATGGGACCCGAATCCTGGCGCTGGTGCTACCGAAGGCACGGGAGATCGGGATCACCCGAGCGCTGGTGACCTGCGACGAGGACAATATCGGCTCGCAGAAGATCATCGAGGCAAACGACGGGATACTCGAGGACGCGATCGACGTCGAAGGATATACTCCGCGCGTGCTCAGATACTGGATCGAGTTGAACTAACCATTCGACGAGTAGGTCGATGCGCCGGTGATCACGAGGAAACTATGGCTAGGTCTGTGCGTCCACTCCGAGAAGGGCAAGTTGGTCGTCTGGAACACGGCCGAGCGCTCAGGCTGCTCGGCGATCACCTGGAACAAGAACTTGGCGCCGGCCTCGGCTAGCGGCACGACCGTCATCCCGACGCCACAGCCGATTGAGTGACGGTCACCCTCAGCTACCGTTTCACGCACGCGACGTACGAGTGGAAAGTGATGTCCAAGATGCCGTTTGAGCGCTATCGCAATACCTGGCACAACATCCAGTCCAGTCTCTGGTTTCTGCCAACCGTCCTCGGACTCACCGCGTTCATCCTGTCGTACCTCCTCCCCGAAATCGATTTGCGGATGGCGCGGCAGCTAGCTGCTCATCGTGGCTGGCTCTTCTCTGGCTCCCCGAGTGCAGCCCGGACGCTCCTCTCGGTGCTCGCCGGATCGTTGATCACCGTCATCACGGTGCTCTTCTCCATCACAATGCTCACCCTCCAGCAGGCATCGTCGCAATTCACGCCCCGGGTATTCCAGAACTTTATTGATGACCGCTGGAATCAATGGGTGCTAGGCACCTACATTGCCACCTTCCTGTATTGCATCCTCGTCCTGCGCCAGGTGCGCAGCGAGACTGCCGCGCTCCACGATTTCGTGCCGGTGAGCGCCATTACCCTCGCGCTGGTCCTCGCCGTGGTCTGCATCGCCCTCTTGGTCTATTACATCCACCACACTGCCTCGCTCTTTCAGGCCGGGACGATCATCGAGCGTGTGCACCACGACCTCATTGGCACGATCGATAGACTCTACCCCGAGTCACACGACCTGACGCAGCAGCCCGCGACAGAGGAACTCCAGTCCTTCAAGCAGCGCTTCATGGCCCAGGCGGAATACCGGATCCACAGCGAGGAGACTGGCTATCTCCGGAGTATTGATGAGGAAAGCATTTGTAGGGCGTTGCCGGGCGGGGCGTGTGCGGCCATCCGTCCTGCGGTCGGTCACTATATCGTCGCCAATACGGTACTCCTTGAGGCGACTGAAGTGATGGACGATGAACGACGCGTGCAGCAGGTCCGCGCGGCCTTCGTGCTGGACCGCGAACGCACGTTGAATCAAGATGCGCTCTTCGGTGTGCGCCAGTTGGTCGACATCGCGGTCAAGGCACTCTCCCCGAGCATCAATGACCCAACCACGGCTCAGCATGCGATCTCCTGTCTCGGGAATGCCCTTATTCGGCTCGCTGGTCGCGCCTTTCCCACGCGGATTCGCGTTCACGGAGGCGAGGATGACCAGACACGGGTCATGGTGTGGGTCAATCGGCCAGAGTTCGCCGACTATGTGGAGATGTCATTTAGCCAGATCCGGCGATCGGCACGCGATGATGTTGAGGTGACGTGGTATCTACTGGACGTTTTGGACGCGGTCGCGCAGAACACCTCGGACGATCGTGCCCACGTGATCCAGGAGCAGATTGACCGGATCGTGGCCCAGGTCAACGCCGCGAACTTCATCACAGCGGATCGTGAACGACTACTCGCAGCGGCTGCCGAGGCGATGGCAGCCACGACGTCAATCCCCCTCCAGGGCTGACAACGCTATGCTCGGTTCGCGCGGACTTCACGTCGGAGCCAGCAGTGGACCGTACTGCCGCATGGCCGCGTCGGTGAAGTGGGTCTTGACCGCCAGGATGACCATCTCAAGCGGGCCGGCAAGCTCATCAGGCAGGATTGCCCGGATGGGATAATACTGGTCGCCTCTCGGAGATCGTCATGAGAGGATCTGTGCGACGTGATGATTGAGGGGGATCGACCCCGGGAAGATGTTGTAAGAGTCTCGACGTATTGAGAGACACGTATACTGCAACGAAAGACGTTTCCTCTGTACGCTTTCGAATCGTTTCTTTAGCCAGTGTGATGCAATGGCAAATGACAATGCCCATGATGCGATGTGGGAACTTCGCGAGAGAACGATTTTCCTGGCAGGAGTGCCGCTTTTTTCCCACCTGTCGGTAGATACGCTCAGGGCTATCGCTACCCAAATGCGTGTACGCCACATAGAAGACGGCGACTTCGTCTTCCTCGCGGGCACAGTAGCCGACTCGGTCAATCTCCTCGCTGAAGGACGGATTAAAGTGATCCGTGAGACTGAGGCAGGGCAGGAAGTTATTCTCCGCATAATCCAACCGGGTGAATTGTTTGGCGGCGCTGGCGGTTGGGGCGAAGTACATTATCCGGCAAGCGCGGTTGCCCTCGGCCAGGCGGTGGTGCTTCGCCTGCCAGCGCGATCCTTTGCGTCACTGGTCGCTAAATATCCCGATTTTGCGATGGCAGTCATTCACCAACTCGCCGAACGGCTCAGATTGGCCGAACGACGGATCGAGGAGTTGCAGACCCAGCGGGTTGAACGGCGCATCGCGCACACGCTGCTACGGCTGGCGGAGAAGACGGGTGTGAAGACGGAGGACGGGATCCGCATCAACCTCCCGCTCTCGCGCCAGGACCTGGCCGACCTAACCGGAACCACCCTCAGTACCGCCAGTCGCACGCTGAGCGCCTGGGACCACCAGGGGCTGATTCGCGCTGGCCGCGAGCGAGTTACCATCCTTCAGGCTCACCGTCTCGTTGCCATCGCCAATGACCTGCCGGAATCTCATCCTAAAGACGAATAACCGCCCAGTTTCCTTCCACACTTTGTTCCAGCGCAAAGACTCGCAAGGTCGCCCGTGTCATCCTCCTGGAAGTACCGCACTTGTAGCGGCCCTAACCGAAGGAAACGATCGTGATTACGGGCGACCAATCATCCATTCAGTCTGATACCAACGTCGATTGGCTGCTGGAACGCGTGCCTGCCGTGATTCCTGTCTTCGTGCGGCGACGGTTGCACTGTGTCGGATGCCCACTGGCGCGCTTCGAGACGCTGACCGATGTCTGCGACATCTACGGCCTGAAACTCAACGACTTCCTGAGCGATCTGCGCGCATCCGCGAGCGGTTCGATTGGAGACATGGCGGGACGCCCGTGACGGGCGAACTTGATCGTCGTCAACACATTAAGGAGCATACGTGACCTACGTAATTGCCGAGCCTTGTATCGGGGTGAAGGACGGATCGTGTGTCGAGGTCTGTCCGGTCGACTGCATCCATACCGATGACGACGCGGAGCTGTACTTCATAGATCCGGACGAGTGTATCGATTGCGGTGTCTGCGCCGAGGTCTGCCCAGTGGAGGCCATCTTCTTCGAGGACGACCTCCCCGAGCAATGGGCGAACTTCCTCGGACTGAATCGTCAGTACTTCACGCGCGCGCCTCGCGTAACAGACGACCAGGCAGCGATGAAGGAGAATCGATGATGACCGCGTTCCTGATGTCAACCGAGGCCGTCTGGGCAGCGCTCTCCGAGGTCTACGACCCCGAGCTGGGTGTCAACGTGGTCGATCTCGGCCTCGTCTACGATGTTGCGCTCGAGGACCGTCAGGTGCGAGTTAACATGACACTCACCACGCCCGGCTGTCCGCTGCATGACAGCCTGATGACATCGGTTGACGAGGCGGTGCGCCTATTCGTGCCCGGCGTGGACACAGTCGAGGTGGAACTGGTCTGGGAGCCGCGCTGGACGCCGGAGCGGATCACCGCGGCTGGGCTGCGCGCCCTCGGCTGGAATTGAGGAGGTGGTTGGATCAATGACGACTCCTGCCACGGAACGGGAGCCGATCCGGATCGACTGGAAAATCAGCGACGTGATCGGGCGCTACCCGCAACTCGTCGATGAATTGGTCGCGCTCAATCCGACCTTCCGGCTGCTCAGGAATCCGGTTGCCCGGCGCGTCCAGTCACGACTGGTGACCGTGGCGCAGGCAGCACACATCGGCGGGATGGCACCCGAAGAACTCATCGCGCAACTGAACGCGGCGATCGGAGTCGAAGTGGGCGCGTCTCGAACAGAAGGTACCGTCGCGAACGAGTCTGATGAAGATGCACCTGGCTGGATCGGCGAGGCGCCGGTGGTGGCCGAAGTCGACGTGCGTGACCTTCAGCGGGCCGGAGAAGAGCCATTCGGGCGGATTATGGAGGCGGCTCGACGGACCACTGCCGGTCAGGTCTTGCGGCTACGCTCGAGCTTCGAACCAGTGCCGCTCTACAGCGTGATGGTGCAACGCGGCTTCGACCACTGGACGCAACGTCATGCCGAGGACGACTGGGAGGTATGGTTCCGGAATACGGGACGCCCGCGTGAGACGACTGCGGCACCAACGACGACGACGCATGCCACCGACGCCGTCAACTGGACCACTGCGTCGGCCACGATCACCATCGACGTGAGCGAACTCGTACCTCCAGAGCCGCTGATCCGTATCATGAGCGCGCTGGATGATCTGCCGCCTGGCGCGAGTCTGCTGGTGCATCACGTGCGGCGTCCGATCTACCTCTACCCCCAGCTCGACGAGGCGGGTTATCGGTACCAGACCCGGGATCTCGGTCCAGGGAAGGTCGAGCTCCTCATCGAAAAACCGGCCGGCACGCAATGACGGCGCCGAACCACACAGGCTCGGGGATCTCCGTAAACTCTTCCCCGGCGCTGGATCTCCCCGCACGGTTTCTGGCGCTCGGTATGCTATGCCTGCTCGGGGTCACGGTCACTTCACCGTTCGCCCTGCCACTTCTGGCTAACGGTTACGGCGGCCCGCACGTGCTCGCCTTCGTGCACTTGAATACGCTCGGCGTGGTGGCGACTGTCATCGTTGGGGCGGGCTATCAACTGGTGCCGGTCGTGCTTCAGAGCGCGCTCGCCTCCGAACGGCTCGGCCGAATCGCCTTCTGGTTACACCTGTGCGGCCTGATGCTCTTCCTTCCTGGTCTGCTGCGTAGCTGGGTGCCCGGAATCGGGATCGGCGCTACCCTCCTCTTCACCGGGTTGCTCCTGACCGTCTCCGTTATCGTGCGTACGTTCCTGCGAACGCCGCACCGTGACGTAGTCGCCTGGCATTTGCTCGTGGCTCAGGCTGGGCTTGTGGGTGGCGTCTTCTTCGGGCTACTGCTCGCGCTCAACGAGGCTACGGGCTTCCTCGGAGCCCGTACTCCCCGCTTGCTCGCGGCACACATCACCCTGCTCTTTGGTGGCTGGATCGCCGTGATGCTGAGCGGGGTCGCCTATCGGCTCGTCGGCATGTTCACCCTAAGCAAGGAGGATCTCTGGACACCGGCGGCCTGGACCGGGCTGGCGCTGACCGCGGGCGGCGCCTGGTGGCTAGCGCTCGGCTTCGTGCTCGGCGCCGACCATCGCATCCTGTTGAGCGGCGCGCTCGCACTGCTGCTTGGACAAATCCTCTTTGCCATCCAGTTGCTTCGTCTCTACCGCGTCCGGCGTCGACGCGGGGCTGACGTGCACATCCCGTTTGCCTTGGTGGCCACCGCCTGCGGCCTCACCTCCGCCGGGCTCCTCTCCGCCGGTTTCCTGTCCGGCACCGGTCCCGGCTCCCCTCTCTGGATCGCGGTCGTTTGGTTAGCGCTGGCCGGGTTAGCCGAAACCGCGATCCAGGGATTCCTCTACAAGATCGCCACCTTCCTGGTCTGGCTACGTCGTTACGCACCGCTGGCTGGACGCTGGAAGGTACCTAAATTGGAAGACCTCTACGACATTCGTCTGGCTCGTCTGGGCTGGGGGTTCTGGACGACCGGTCTGCTACTGGAGGTCAGCGGCATCCTGACGAGCAGTGCGTCGCTCTGCCGGATCGGCGGACTGGCCGCAGGACTTGGACTGACGCTGTTTCTGTTCAATCTAGCGCGCATCGTGGGACACCGACAACCATTGGAGCGAAACGAGACACTCGCGCGACTCCGGGTGGAGCACGCGGATACGGTATACGAAGGGAAACTATCATGAGTTCCGCCTCAGATGAAATGGTCACGATCGATGTGCGTGACATGGTACCGCGCGAGCGACACCCGCTCATCTTCGCCACATTCGATCAACTAACGCCCAGTCAGGCCATGCTGCTGGTCAACGATCACGATCCGAAGCCGCTCTACTATCAGTTGATGGCTGAGCGACCGGAGCAAGCGGGTTGGGAGTACATCGAGCAGGGACCTGAGGTGTGGCGCGTGCACATCACAAAGCTCGCTTCGACGACGACTACGGAAGAAGGGTGACATGCAATCGACCGAGACGTTACGGCAGGAGCACGATGCCGTGTTGGTGGTACTTGACCAGCTCGAACTAGCGGTGCAAGCGGCGGAGCAGGGAGCGCCAGTTCCCGCAGACATCTTCACCGATGTCGGCGAATTCTTTACCGTCTTCGTGGACCAGTGTCATCACGGGAAAGAGGAGAGCGCCGTCTTCGCACAGTTGAGTGGCGTAGACGGCCAACAGGTGACACGATCGCTCACAGACGAACACCAGCAAGGACGAGCGCTCGCCGCAACTTACCGGGAAGCGGTCGCAAACTACATTCCCGGTGATTCAGAAACCGTCCATCCGTTGGCCCAAGCCGCGCGAGCCTACGACGCAATGCTGCGCGCACATATCGAGGAGGAGAACACCGACCTCTTCCCATTGATGGAGCAGTCGCTTACCGATCGAGACGCCGAACTCACGGCAGAATTCGATCGCATCGAGCTCGAGGAACTCGGAGCTGGTACGCACGAGCGTCTACACGCGATGATCGACACGCTCCCGGAACGGATTCGCCCGTGGACGTCAGTCAATTGACGACACCGGTCGTCGCTCTCCGTCGCGACGACCCTACGAGCGCGGAGCTCCAGGATCAGCATCGCTCTGCTTCCACCTTCGAAACCCGGGCAGGGCAAGTCTCGAACACGTCGGATACTGCGGTGCGACCGGCAAAAACCGTCGATGGCCACACTGGACTTCGATCGCCAGCCGCTTGTTTTGGCCTGCGAGTGAACGCAGGCCTGCAACCTTGCCTGCGTTCACTGTCGAGCCGACGCTAACTCGCGGCGTCACCCACTGGAGTTGACCACTACGGAACCGTTGTGTTAACGACCCCACTCGATAACATTTCGATTTGACACGGCCCCGCAGGTCGTTACGGCTTTTTGCGACCGTGCCCATCTTCAACCAGATGACCGGTCATCTGCAGCCATGTGCGCGGCAAGCGTCTCCAGGTTGTCCCAGCCCATGCCTCGCTCGCCCCGTTCGATCTCGCGGATCAACGCGACGATAGCCCGATTCAGGGGCATCGCGAGACCCAGCGACTCCCCTCGGGCCGCTACCTCGTTATGACGCTCCACTTCAGTTACGCGGCGCTTCACCCGCAAGTCGCGCCAGACGCCGGTATGCTGCTTGATCGAGTGCGCCATCTCATCAGCAACGCGATCGAGACTGCCGTTGGCACGCTCTTCCCAACCGGGTCCCGGCAGAAAATCGGTGGGATCAAACGGACCAATCGGTTCCAATTGGTAGCCCTGGGCAGCACCGACACGCGCGGTTTCACTGGCCGCCGTGCGCGCCACCTGCCGCGCTAGCGGGTTCGCCAGCACCTCCGGCGCCGGTGCGTCGACGCAGGAGATCACAAACGACATCGTGCCATAGACCAGCTTGCCCCAGAGGTAGCCCCATATGTTCGGGGTGAGATAGGTCGGCATGACCGCGCTCAGCACGTTCTGCAGTTCGTGCAGACGTGACGTGATCTCGCCGTTCAGTTCGCCGAGAAAGATGTCGTGCTCCTGGCCGAGCTGGATCAACCCAGGCGCAATGTAGTCAGCACCAAAATGAATAAATGCACCCACCGTCCGCTCCGGGCCAATGTGTCGGGCGATGATCTCCTCGTTCAAGCCGTTTTGGAACGAGACGACGTATCCGTCTGGCGCGAGCAGTGGTCCGTACTGCCGCATGGCCGCGTCGGTGAAATGAGTCTTCACCGCCAGGATGACCGTCTCAAGCGGGCCGGAAAGCTCATCAGGCAGGATTGCCCGGACGGGATAATACCGGTCGCCTCTCACACCGGTCAGGTGCAGGCCCCGCTCGTTCATGAGCCGAACGTGCTCCGGGATAACATCGACGACCGTGACGTCGTTTCCCGCCTGGGTCAGAAATGCACCGGTCGTCCCACCGATCGCACCTGCTCCGATGATCGTAATCTTCATAGGTCCTCCAATTACAGACGGCGGTACGTCGATCCACGCGTGCGGACCTCGATTAGACAACGAATTTCTGAGCGTGTAAGCAGCGGCTAACACCGACGGGCATGACTGACAAGTTAGAATACCTCGCGAGCTTCTCATACCGTGGGTGCCAGTGCCTGTCAAGATCGTCCGCGACATAGCGTAGAACCGGCGTAGGAGACGCTGTAGCCAGGCCCCCAGTTATCGTGGAATCTGACATAATATTGTAATATCTCAACCCTTTTCTTCCAGTCTTTCTTAATCGTTCAGTCCATATGATAGTTCTGCGTTCTTCACCTACTGGCTGGCTGTTAGGCAACCACGCCTGATCAGGTCATTGGAGCTGGAGTGCTGTGGAGTGCAAACATGCGGAGCAATGTTCAGCCGCACCGAACAGAATTCTTTGCTATTGCGAGAAGGAATTCGGCTCTGATGTGCGCTCACTCTGTGGCGTTCATCTATCCACCCACATTTTAGCCCGTCACCGTCGTCGCGAATTCGATGTTCGGGTGAAGGAAGGGCCTGAATGACGGCAACGATCTTTTTCCGCAACGGTGACCAGCACGTCGTGGTCGAGGCAATCGCCGTGGCAGAAGAACTTTTGCTCACTCCCGACGGATTTCGCAAACACCTTGTATGCCGGGATCACACGGGACACATTGTCGCGCAATTCGATCGAGACACGGTCCTCGGATATCGCCGGATCCATTCGAAAGACGAACACGTGATCGAATTACCTCCCAGTTCGCCATGAAGAGCGGCCACCCGCGCGCAGGCAGGAGAGGAATGATGACGGCTTTTTCGTTGATCGATGGACATGTATATCGCTTACCCACTGGACGCGAGTTTCTGGTGCACATCGATGGCCGGCGATGCGAGCTCTTCAACCATGCCGAGTGGCTCGAACATACCCACGCAGCCTATGCCGTTGAGGTAGACGGTACGATCAGCTTTCAGGGGCTCGATACCGGCTGGCGCGCCGATGATCTCTCGGATACCGGGCGGAACAGTGAGGCGTGGGATTGAGGCATTGCGGAACCGGAGCTGCCATGTCCGTATTGAACCTTGCCAAAGTCGCGCATGGATGGTGCTTCCCTCACGGACCTCATGACCAGGATGGCGGTACGCAAAATGCGCTTAGTGTACCGCGGTCGTGTCTTCACTCCAATCTTCTTTGATCCGCAAAACCTCGGGGAATAGCAATCTGTTCGTTGTACCGAGGAACGACCTGATCAGCATTTACGTCAAGGAGAACACCGCCCGCAGTGTTCGCGCCTGGAGATGAGATCCCGACGCCGTTCGGCATCACAACAGGACATCCTTTCCTGCTCAATTGGCGCGATGCACTTTTGACGATTGGATCGATGTTTCGATCAAATTCTTGGGAGGCAGCGTCTTCTGAACCGTCGCTGCTCGCAGGTGACGAGAGGAGTTCGATATGGATCTTGGACTTGGTAAGCGCGTCATGAGTCGTGATGGCCAGCATGTCGGTCATGTCGATGGTCTGGTGCTGAACTACGACACGCGTGACATTGAGAGCTTTATCATTCGTTCCGGTGTGTTCTTGACCCACGATCGGTTCGTTTCCCTGGAGCTGATTGATCACATCAGCCCGGATGGCGACGTCTCGCTCACGATCACGGCCCCGGAAGTCGAGAAACTACCGGAATTCACTGAACGCGATTTTGTCGCCGCCACCCGCGACGATCTTGGGACGATGCCGGACGCGTGGACCTCCATGGCGACGGGCGCACTACCGGTCTATTTTGGCACGGGCTCTGATGCGCTCGGATTTAGAAGTACCGGGATGTCCAACGAGGCAGCCAGGCGGGACTCCCCTGGATATGAATCCGATTCCAACCTTCCATCTCAAGACATCGTGATCGACAGTGGCACGAACGTCATCGGAAGTGATGGGAAAAAGCTCGGGACCGTAGATGAGATAACGTACGGGCCAGAAGGTCAACTTACCGGTTTTATCGTCCGAGCCGGGTTCCTCTTCCATCATGATGTGACCGTTCCCGCGGAGTTGATTGAGAGTATCGGCGAAGATCACGTGCGGCTGCGCGTGACCGAAGAGAAATTGGAACAGCAGTCGAGCTCCACGTAAGCTCCGAGCGGCGACCTATCAACGTCTCAGTGCAACCCGGTATGCATTGCTGTTACCTAACCTTCTCGCTGTCGAAGCAACCAGACGGGACGGGTGAGCATGACAGAAACGCTGAACCGGCAGGGAGCATCTTGAGCGGAGGCCAGAGACCGGAACCATCGAATCAGCAGCCGAACGGCAGATTTGTCTACGTCGCGGTACTCTTCGCCGCCCTCGGAGGTCTGCTGTTTGGCTACGACACTGGAGTGATCTCCGGAGCGATCCTCTTCGTCAAAGACCAGTTTGCGCTCTCTTCCGGCACGGAGTCTGAAGTCGTCAGCAGCGTCCTCTGGGGAGCGGTCGTCGGCGCATTATTTGGCGGCTGGCTCGCGGATCGATTCGGCCGCCGGCCCGTCATCCTCGGCGCGGCGATCCTCTTCGTCATCGGTGCAATTGGAACTGCGGTCACTCCGACCGTCTCCTGGCTCATCGTCGGCCGGGTTGTCGTGGGGCTCGGTATCGGTGTAGCGTCGCTTATTGCTCCGATGTACATCGCCGAGATCGCGCCGCCGGCCATTCGCGGAACTCTCGTCTCCATCAATCAGCTTGCTTTGGTCAGCGGGATACTCGTGGCCTACCTCGTCGACTACGCACTCTCTGGGGCTGAAGCCTGGCGCTGGATGTTCGCCTTGGCGGCGTTACCAGCGGCCGTGCTCGCTATCGGCATGGTCTTCCTGCCAGAGAGCCCGCGCTGGCTTATCACCCACGACCGACTCGATCAAGGACGCCAGGTTCTCACGCGAATCCGTGGCGGGAAATCTGCCGAGACCGAACGAGAGATTGCCGATATTCGCTCCGGGCTCGCGCAGCAGTCTCGTGGCTGGAACGAACTCCGCCATCCTGGTGTCCGTCCTGCCCTCGTGGTTGGTGTTCTGCTTGCCCTCTTTCAGCAACTGACCGGCATCAACACGGTGATCTACTATGCCCCGACCATCTTTAAGTACGCTGGAATCACGTCGTCGTCCGCCGCGATTCTGGCTACGGTTGGTGTCGGAGTAATCAATGTGCTCACGACGATCGTCGCGGTGAAACTCATTGATCGCGCCGGTCGTCGCCCATTGTTGCTCGTGAGCCTGATTGGGATGACGGTAAGTCTGGTGGCATTGGGCTTGGCATTCAGATCACCAAGCACGGGCGGAGTCGTCGGCTTGTTCGCGGCGATCAGCCTCGCGGTCTACATCGCCTCATTCGCGGTTGGGCTAGGACCAGTGTTCTGGTTGCTGATCTCCGAGATTTATCCCTCAAGTGTGCGGGGAATGGGCATGAGCCTGGCGACCGTCGTGAATTGGGTCACGAATCTTCTCGTCGCGCTCACGTTCCTGACGTTCATCGACCACCTGGGAAAGCCTGGAACGTTCTGGTTGTATGCCTCGATCACTGTGGTTGCGGTGGTCTTCTCGATCCTCTTCGTCCCCGAAACCAAAGGAAAAACGCTGGAAGAGATCGAAGCCCATTGGCATGCCGGCGGGCGGTTACAGGAGTTGGTACACCATACGGACGCAGATTGATTTATGTCGTATGGTGGGTCACAAGGAGTTGATTTGAGCTGGCTCCTTGGCCGTCCGAGAGCATGCCGCTGCATCGATACCATGGATATAGTCTGGTGGCTGGCCCAGGAGATGCTGACCTATCGGAGGAAACGAGGCCCGTATGACATCGCAAGGAACCGGCGAGTCTTCAGCAGCGGATCTGCGTACCTTGCCTCTCCCAGACGTCGAAGCTCGCCTCGAGGCGACGACGGCGGGCCTCAGCCAGGCCGAGGCTCAACGGCGGCTCGCGAAATACGGTCCCAATGCGTTACCCGAGACGCGTCCCAATTTGCTCTGGAAGGTACTGAGCTATTTTTGGGGGCCGATTCCGTGGATGATCGAGGTAGCAGCGATCCTCTCATTCCTGGTACGTCACTGGGCGGATTTCGGCATCATCTTGGCCCTGCTTATCGCCAATGCGGTGGTCGGCTTCTGGGAGGAATACCAGGCCGGTAACGCGATCAGTGCCCTCCGGGCGACGCTTGCCCTCCAAGCCCGCGTACTTCGCGATGGTGGCTGGCTCCAGCTCCCGGTTCGGGAATTGGTGCCGGGTGACGTGATACGCCTGCGCAACGGCGACATCGTACCCGCCGACGCCCGGCTCCTTGAGGGTGATCCGGTCGAGATCGACCAGTCCGCCCTCACCGGCGAATCGCTGCCGGTCACACGAAGCTCCACCGAGACCGTCTACTCCAGTTCCATCGTCAAACGCGGAGAGATCGACGCACTTGTGTACGCCACGGGGACGAAAACCTATTTTGGCAAGACTGCTGAACTGGTCGAAGGTGCCCATACCGTCAGCCATTTTCAGCGCGCAGTCTTGAAAATCGGGAACTACCTCATCGTCATCGCGATCGCCCTGGCAATCGTCATCCTCACCGTTGCGCTCGTTCGGGGCGATCGGCTGATCACCACGCTACAGTTCACCCTGATTCTGACGGTCGCGGCAATTCCGGTCGCAATGCCGACTGTTCTTTCGATTACCATGGCCGTAGGCGCACGCATGCTCGCGCAGCGGGAGGCGATCGTCAGCCGGCTGGCGGCGATCGAGGAACTCGCCGGCATGGATGTCCTCTGCTCGGACAAGACCGGTACGTTGACGCAGAATCAGCTCACCCTCGGAGCACCATTCTGCGTCGATGACGTCACGCCACAAGAGATCATCCACGCCGCGGCGCTGGCGTCACGAGCTGAAAATCAGGATCCGATTGATCTCGCCGTACTGAGTGGTCTGTCTGCTGACGAGACGACGACAAACGAGCAGGTGGTTCAGTTTCAGCCATTCGACCCGGTCAGCAAGCGCACAGAGGCCACCGTGCGCGGCGTGGACGGTGGCACGTTCCAGGTATCCAAGGGAGCCCCGCAGGTCATACAGGCACTGGCCGCCAACGCGGCGCAGGTGCAGGACGCGGTCGATCACGCCATCACCGATTTCGCTGCGCGGGGATTCAGGTCACTCGGTGTGGCACGCACCGACGCCCAGGGATCCTGGCGTTTTCTCGGCGTGCTGCCCTTGTCCGATCCACCACGGGTCGATTCGCACGCGACCATCGAAAGTGCCAAGGAGATGGGCATTTCCGTCAAGATGCTCACTGGTGACCAGTTGGCAATCGCACGGGAGATCGCGGGTCAACTCGGCTTAGGATCGAATATTCTGGAGGCCGATCACCTGGACGCACATAACGGTGAGTCTGCCGAGAAGCTTGCTGACGTGATCGAGAAGGCTGATGGCTTTGCTCAGGTCTTCCCCGAGCACAAGTTCCGCATCGTCGAGTCACTCCAGCACCATGGACACATCGTTGGCATGACTGGGGACGGCGTCAACGACGCACCCCCTCTCAAGCAGGCCGACGCCGGTATTGCCGTCTCCGGCGCCACCGATGCGGCTCGGGCCGCTGCCGACATCGTACTGCTGGCACCTGGACTAGCCGTCGTCATCGATGCCATCAAGGAAAGCCGCAAGATCTTCCAGCGCATGACGAGCTACGCCATCTACCGCATCGCCGAGACCATCCGGGTGCTCCTATTCCTCACACTCTCGATCACACTTTTCAACTTCTACCCGATTACCGCAGTGATGATCGTGCTGCTCGCACTGCTCAACGATGGGGCGATTCTCAGCATCGCCTACGACCGGGTTCACTACTCCGACCAGCCTGAACGATGGAACATGCCGGAGGTGCTTACGATCGCCACGGTGCTTGGAATCGCTGGCGTGGTCGCTTCGTTCACGCTGTTCGCACTGGCCGAGCGCCAATTCCACCTCGACCGGAGCACGATCCAGACGCTGATGTACCTCAAGCTGTCGGTGGCCGGACATCTGACGATCTTCGTGACACGCACGCGCGGCCCGTTCTGGTCGATTCGACCAGCCCGAATACTCGTCGGAGCTGTACTCGGCACGCAGCTACTGGCCACTGCAATCGCGCTTTCAGGGGTGCTTATGGCTCCACTCGGGTTGGGCTGGGTTGCCCTCGTGTGGCTGTATGCTCTGGCATGGTTCCTGGTCAACGACCGGGTTAAGCTACTCACCTACCGAATTCTGGATCGCCGCCGTCACACGACCCGACTACTTCGGGCGCAGACGTCTTCGCAGTAGCTCTTCTAGCCCCCCGGTGTGCTCGGCGAGGCGCCGCAATGTCTCAATCAGATCGGTAGATCTGTCGGCAAGTGTCTAGAAGCAGTTTAGGTATCGGCATCTGTTGGCTAACACAAACAACAGGCATCTTGTGTTGCCAGATAATTGACATTCGACGACAGACGTTTATGCTAGTCGGCATACCGATATGAATTCAACTGCGAATAGGGACACCTTCGGCGCGATTCTTGCCAGCGCTTTCGTTCTACCGATTGGATGCCACAATGAATCGGGCTTCTCGACTCCGCCGCAGCAAACCGTCGATTTCCCACGAGAATACCCAGCCGTCGTTGGCCGAGCCTTTCACGTCTCTCACCGCACCACCTGGTTCAGCGCCAAACGCTGCGCCTCTCTCGCCCGCACCGGAAGGG
This sequence comes from uncultured Chloroflexia bacterium, assembly GCA_963739715.1. GTDB lineage: Bacteria > Chloroflexota > Chloroflexia > Thermomicrobiales > Thermomicrobiaceae > CALAGB01. Next base: position 54,810 of record CAVUBN010000014.1, read on the forward strand.
CTAAATGGGTCTCCTGGCTACGAATTCGGGCAGATCTCGATCAACCCACCTGGCCAGGCGCCAGAAGCTGGGACCTCGCATCTAGAACCTGGACCCAGAATCCAGCGTCAAACGCAGATTGAGATAGAGGGATCAACAGCGTCTCATCCGATGGGTCCCGAGGGTGGCGCCATCGACGCCACCGTGCGCGATCGGATTGATGGAGCACGCGGCGGAGGTGCACCGCTCGACTCTGCAGTGCGTACAGAGATGGAACCACTCTTCCAGCACGATTTCGGGAAGGTTCGGATCTTCGCGGATGCCGAATCTGACACGCTTAACCGACAATTCGGGGCAACCGCGTTTACGACCGGCAGCGATATCTTCTTTCGCCCCGGCGCCTATAACCCTGCGAGCCAGCAAGGACGCGAACTCCTGGCGCATGAGCTGACCCACGTCGTGCAGCAATCCCCAGCGTCAAATGGCGTCCCGCAGGTTGTGACCTCAGCGACAGATGTCCATGAACAGGCTGCCGACACGGCTGCACGCCAGGTGGCATCAAACACTCGCTCTGCGAAAATATCGAACATTCCCACGTCCGACTCTGCGACCACGACCTGCTCGTCCGGCGCAAAGCATCGACAGACCTTGACGGAATGGCCGAAGCAGGCGGAGCGCAAGCCCTCTCTGACGAAAAGCGAGAGCGGGCAAATAACACGGAACCACCTATCCAGCGGGTCCCAAATGTGTCCGATGTTCGCGCGGCGCAGAGAACTCGCATAGACGAGATAAGAAAATGGCGAGGTCAATATGCATGAGGGAGCGGGTGCTGGCGATGCGCCTTCACGGCTAGCCGAGGGACATGTCGTTCTCGCTAAGATAGCGGCGAATGAAACGGCAATTAGCCAGCTCGACGATCATCCATCACCGGGAGCGAGCAAGGCCGGAGCGTTGGGATCTTGCCTCGACGCGATAGCCGAAGTAACGGTAGATCTAGAGGCTAAAGCCCATCACAGAGGTTCGTAATGCGAGTTTAGGAAGAGCGTGATGAGCGCGTCGAAAAGGCGGGAAGAGCGCGAGGTCGAAGATCGTCAAATTCATTAACGACGCACTGCTCGAAATCCAACCCCGCACGGTTGGCATGATCAACGCAGTCGCAAAACAAAGGCGACCACTCACGTTTGCTTATTCAAAAGCCGCCGGTGCCGAACACCAGATGCAAGGGTTCCATTTCCGGCCAAGGCGCTGAGATCATTACGGCGCTAGACAAAGCAGCGAAGGCATTCCATCAGAAGATTCAAACCGCTACACCAGCCATGTTCCAGGAAGTCCTTACCGAGCGCTTTGCTGGCATGGGAGGCCAATATGTTGACCGCTTACGCAAGGTGTCTACGAAAACGCTCATATCTATCTGAATGCTCGGGTCAAACATGATGGCGATTCCTGGACCATCGATACGATTGATGACGCATGGGAACTGAGAACCAACGCTCCGAAGGCGGCTAATGTTGCTGCCAGCCTTAGAGCAACGCCCATCAGAACCCGGCGGACCGACTTCGGGGGGTATTCCGAACTATGAGCCGAACCGTTCTTCCATGCGAACGGCGGTTGGGGCTACCAGTGCTCTCTGCAGCATCTGCGAATCCGCTCATACGGGACGTCGCGGGGGTCGGCGAGGGCGCGGCAAACGTAGGAATCAATGCTACCGTAGACTGAAGCGATCAAGCCGATGCAGCAGTATCGCCAGGAGGTCGACCCGAATGTCGCGAAGCACTAGCGCAAGCTATGGACCTGCGGATGGATACAGGGATGCCAACCTCTGCCGGTGGCGCAGCCCCAACACCGAGGAGGGCAAACCAAGTTGGATGTAGCGGCGTCAATGCGTATTGTGGTATGAGATGGATTCCCAGCGCGTCGCGCTGACGTCGTCATGGCGTAGCACGCGCGGAGCAACGCGATCGATACGCACGATTAGCCCGCAGGCCGGGTCAGGACAGGTGACGCGGGCATCGCTCTCCATCCAATCGGCTGGGTGATTCTGTCGCTGCTTGGCGGGCAGGAGCGGCAGAACCGAATTGAGCGCGTAGAGGCAGAAGTCGGCGTTGTCCGGAAGCGAGAGCTTGCCGCTGCGCAGGTGGAAGCGATCGCCGAGAGACATGGCGCAGGTGCACTCACCGTTAATCTCCTCAACGACGACATCCAGATCGTAAAGCGTGAATTCATCTTCACGCCGCGTCTCGTCCTGGCCCATCTTCACTCCCTCGTTCATAACGTATCGCGAATGATGCTTCTAGCTAATCCCTCACGCGTAGCGCCGGTAGGACGCGCTCTCCAAGGAGTCGCAGACCTTCATTCTCGTTAAGGCCATGTGGCGTCCCGAACTCGATCCGGTCGACACCCGCCTCGAACAGCTCGAGCGCCTGGTCAGCCACCTCCTCAGGCGTCCCGGCGAACGCGATGCGCCGCAACAGCTCGTCGGAAATGTAGCGGCCAGCGGTGTCGAAGTCGTATGCCGCAGCGGCTTGACGGATCCCACTCAGAATCTCAGGATCAATATCGAGCTTCGGCCCGAGCTCGGCGACAACCGGCAGATAGAGAGCAACTTCACGACGTGCCAGCGCGCGGGCCCGTGCGCCATCTTCGTCCACCACCGTGACCGCTCCCACGACCAATCCGACCGTCACGTCCCCAGTCCGCGCGCGAAACCAGGCTGCTACGTCCGGATTAGCGGTACCACCCAGCTTGACTTCTTCCACAAACGGCAGACCCTCACGAAGCATACGCGGGCCCCAGCTACCGAGCAGAAACGGAATATCGGGTCGAATCGCCTCCCAGCGAAGCGCATCGCCACCGGATACGCTGAAGATCTCCCCCTTCAACGGTGACCTAACACGCTGAAGCAGGTGCCGCACGCAAGCCATTGCTTCTTTGACGGCCGCCACCGGGCTCTCCGGCTCAAGCCCGACAAAGTCGAGCCAGGCACCACGGGCGAAGCCGAGATAGGCGCGTCCCTGAGAGGCTTCATCGATCAAGGCGATATTGGCAGCGATGTTGACCGGGTGGCAGGTGAACGGATTGACCGCGGCCGGACCGATCCGCACCCGGCTCGTATGGCGCGCAATCTCCAACAATGGCAGCCAAGCTGGTTGATAGAGCATGTCATTGAAGACACTGACTCCGTCGAAGCCATACTGCTCGGCGGTCGCCGCCAGCGATCCATATGCCGTTAACGGCTTATTCGTCTGAAACGCAATGCTAACCGAACGTGATCTCACCTAACAGCCTCCGTACGTCTCACCCTGGAAGCGATTCTCAACACCGGCCTGCCGTACATGCGCGACGAGAGTCCACACTAGAGGATGCAGCACAAAACTGCATTTCTGCGGCCTATTGTCTCTCACCGTTCGTGTCAGAATCAGGGTTTCTCCATAATTGGTCCTGGACCGATTTTGCAACGTGCCCCTTCACAATGCACGTGCTGCGAAGAATCGAGCACCCAAAGGTTATCCCCGCGCTACGTCCGCCAGGTATTGCGCGCGATTGAGCGGATTCAATCCGATGCGAGTTCTGACTGGCACGTCACCGGTCACCGAAACGTGCCCTGCAAAAGTTGACATCCAGCTTCCATCTCCACGAGTCAAAGATGGAAGCTGTTGCTCGACGGCACGTAGCTCCACAGTGGGAATCTCACAGATAACGCGGTATGACACGCCTTCAAGAAACGCATTTCGGATGGTCGCACGCGCGTTCACCAATGCTCCGCAGACTGCCCCAAACGTATCCTCCGGAATTTCGAGATCAAACTCCTCGACCGGCTCACAGACCTTGGTCCCCGCAGCACGCAAGGCCTGCATCAGCACAAGTGGAGTCAGCTTACGGAAGTCTCCGGCAGTACTCAACACCGAGTTAAATCCCGCGGAAGTGAGCGTGACGATACAATCGGTCACCTCCCAGCCATACAATCCCTGAGAGAACGTCTCGTATACCGTCTCCTCGATGGCACGGTAAAACGCGAGTGGCAACGACCCGAGATCACGAACATAGCGAACGCCGCTCCCGGGTTCGGCCGGCTCAACGCGAAACGCGACCGTCGCATAGAATGGATTTGGGGCCTCGAAGATGATCTCGGCACACTCTCCGGTTCCAACCGGACGCTCGATGCAGATTGTCTGGCTGGGTCCGAACGTCACGCCAACGCCATATTCTCGCGAAAGCGTCTCCTGCACGACCTCCTTCTGGACCTCGCCATAGAGACGAATCGATATTTCTCCCTCTTCGTTGCGTTGGCGCAGCGAAATGAGTGGATCTTGTTCCGCAAGTTCTTCGAGTGCCGCTCGTAATTGCGTGACGTCGTTCAGGTCAACCGGGCGCACAACGCTTTCCAGAGACGGCTCTGGAAACATCGAGGTGATCTCTCCAACATCCGATTCGTCGACACCGATGCGGTCGCCGATACGTGCTGAACGGAGCCCATGTAAGGCAACGATTTCCCCGGCACTCACCGACTCCGTTGGTGAGTCTGTTCCCGCAGCGAAGCAATCAATTCCGGTAATACGCTCGTCAACCTGCTGTATCTCACTGAATACGTCGCGACGCCGTAGCGCCACACGCTCTCGCACCGCCAGACTTCCCGCGAAGAGCCGGACATAGACGATCTTCTCTCCAGAAGCCCGGCGGACGATCTTGAAGACTTCACCGGAAACCGGAACGTCGTTCTCTCTCCCAGCCTCAGGGAACCACTCCTCAATCCCAGCTAAGAGTTCGGGGACACCGGCGCCGGTAATCGCCGATCCGAAGAAGACTGGAACGATATTGCACGCCCCTACCTGTTCCCGCAGCTCTGCCCGTAGAAACGAGCTGTCCAGATGCCCTCCGGTACGATCGAACTCCTCGATCACGTTCTCGCTTGTCTCAGCGAGAAGATCGATCACCGAGTCTCGCCAGCTCGGGCTCATCGCGATTCGATTCGACGACCTCGGCAGTCAAATCACCGATCCCAATGGGGATATTCATCGGCACGACGCGCAGATTCAGCTTACGGCCAATATCCCCCAGAAGTGGCTCACCCCGTGCGCCGAGACGATCGATCTTGTTGACGAAGATCAGCATCGGGAGATTTGCCGCGCGGATGGCCCGCGCGAGGCGACGGGTCTGCGGCTGCACGCCCTCCACGGACGAGACGACCAGCACGATGCCATCGAGGACGCGCAGTGATCGCTCAACCTCGGCGACAAAGTCTCCATGGCCGGGAGTATCGATCAGATTGACTTTAAGGTGGTGAAGCTGAAAGGAGACCACCGCGGATTTAATAGTGATTCCACGGGATCGTTCCAGATCCATCGTGTCGGTTTGAGTCGTGCCTTTGTCGACACTCCCGACCGTCTTAATCACACCAGTTTCGAAGAGGATACGCTCAGTTAGGCTGGTTTTACCAGCGTCTACGTGCGCCAGGATTCCGATATTGACAATCGCCATGCACCACTCTCTCGTTGAAGACCATTCCGATTGCTGGATTCTTCAACGATTGCCGCATGGGACTCTCCTTCTGTGTACGCAAGGACATCAACGTCAGCCGGCGGTATCACCATATGCGCCTCAACACGACGCGCCGTAGACCAAGAGATCAGACCGTGCCGCATTCTAGCAGCGTGGCACGTGATGGCGCTACTATGGTTAGCGATCGCACATCATGTGACCGTAGTGTCAGACCAGCGAAACCGGATCATCCGCATCGTGCCACAGGGAACGCATCTCGGCGCAGGTTTCCAGCAAGAAGGCCAGCGTGCCCTCAGCTTCGACACGACCTTCCTTCAACACGACGATATGGTCGGCACGGCGCAGCGCAACACGACGATGAGACACAGCCAGGCACGTCACGTCACCACTCGCCAGCAGGCGCTCCCACAAGACACGCTCCGTCTCGACATCCAGCGCACTCGAGAGGTCGTCAATCACCAGCAGTTCGGCGCGGCGCACCAACATGCGTGCTGCCGCAGTTCGCTGCACCTGACCACCGGAGAGCTTGACGCCGCGCGTGCCGACCGGAGTGTTCAATCCGTCCTCCAGTGTCTGCACGTCCTGCTCCAGAACAGCACCACGCACGGCGGCGGTCAGCGCAACTGGGTCATCGGGTAACCCCAGGAGAATGTTCTCCTTGAGCGTTTCGCTGAAGAGACGTGGCACCTGCGCCGTATACGCCGCTCGCGGCGGCAGGAAAAACGAGGCCGGATCGTCTACGATCTGGCCATTCCAGCGAATCTCGCCTGCCTCCCGGGGCAGCAAACCCAAAAGAGCCCGCAAGAGTGTTGTTTTACCTGAGCCAACACGTCCCGTCACGACCGTCAGCGTTCCTCGCGGTAGCCGCAAATCCACCGCTTCGATACCGCTCCCCGACTGACGGTAGCGATAGGTCAAGCCGCGCGCTTCCACAACGACCAACGATTCACTGGCATCAAGTGCTGGTGATGGCGACAGGGTCGGTAGAGGGCCGCGTAGATATAGCGGAGTTGGCGCCAACAGGGCAGCCGGTGGCGCGTCTCCCAACAAGGCGAACATGCGTGAGAACGCGACGCCGGTCTGCTGGTAGTGAGCCAGGAAATTGCCAAGCCCTTTAGTGAACCCGGCAATGAAACCCAGGTAGGAGATAAACAGGACAAAGTCGCCCACGGTTAAGCTACCGCTGCGCAGGCTTCCGGCGGCCAACAACATGATGAGACCGGTGCCTATGCTCACCGCGTTGGCCGTGATAGCGTCCAGAGCCTGCGTCATCAGGCGATCAGAGAGCATAGCGGCCCGGCGCTGCTCGTTCAGTCGCCGGAAATGGGCCACGATGCGCTCTTCGGCGCCGGCCGCCTGCACCGTTTGGACCGCACCCAGGATATCGCCGATGGCTCCGGTGACCTGACTTGTAGCCTGGCTGCTGGCGGCACGGTAACGACCAAGCGCGGTGCTGGCACGTCGTGCGATGACTACTACGACCACGAGGGGCAGGAAGACAACGAACGTCATACGAGCGTTGATATGCAACAGCACCAGGAACGCCACGATGGCAAACAGACCCGTGCCGAGAATGTCGTCGGCCCAATCCAGGTTGTCCTCGGCCTCGTGCGCATCGTCGCGAAAACGGCTGATTGTCTCCCCAATGGAGAAGGGAAGCGCAGCGGCGCCCGGTCGATCCAGGACAGACCGCAGCAGGTTGCGGCGGAGCAGTCCACTCATGATGAACCGCATGACAATTTCGGCCAGGCCACCGGCAAGCCAGAGAGCCGCACTCACCACGGCGATTACGACCAGCATCACGATTAGTCCGGTCGTGCCAACGCGAAGGTGCGCCTGACCGGTGAGCGTATCGAAGAAGGCTCGGGCGATCAGCCCCGGCAGCAGGGGCGACAGGTGAATTAGACTCCACAATACCGCGTGGGTCAGGGAGATCCGGGGCGAGTAGCGGACCATTGCCAGGAGGTTGCGCCAGGTCGACCGCTCTCGTTCCTTCATGAGGAGACCTCCTCAGCGGCAACCCTCAATAATCCCGCAAAGTGTGAGGTGGGGTCAGCCGCGAGGTGACCTCGCGGCCCGTGCTCCCGAACCTGCCCGTCCTCCAGAACAAGAATGTCATCCGCAAAGGCAATCGTGGACAGCCGATGTGCGACAACGATGCCAGTTCGGCCCTCAAGCAGCCGTCCCAACGCGGTGTGCACCAGCCGCTCGGTCGCTGGATCAAGGCGCGAAGAAGCTTCATCTAGGATCACCAGGTCCGGATCATGGAGGAAAACACGCGCACAAGCCAGCACCTGAGCCTGCCCGGCGGAGAGCCCAATCCCTCCGGGACCTAGCATCGTGTCCAGCCCACCCGGTAGCTCTCGCAGCCAGCCGGCTAGGCCGAGCGTATCCAGCACAGCGCCGACCCGGTCATCCGGTACGCTACCGTCGAAGAGGGTCAGGTTATCGCGCACGCTCGCGCTAAAGAGATGCACCTCCTGAGTGACCAGCCCGATGCGCGCACGAACCGCCGCGATGCGGACGGTACGCAGATCGACTCCTCCCAGCCGCACCTCACCGGCTTTCGGATCGTAGAAGCGCGGGAGTAGCCGTGTGAGCGTTGTCTTCCCGCTACCGGTTCGGCCCACCACACCCAGCACCCGTCCCGGCTCCAGGCACACACTAACGTCGCGCAGCACCAGATTGCCGTTTGCGTAGCCAAATGAGACACCGTCGAGTTCCACGGCCAGCGGACCGGGTGGCAACGAGACGCCGTGTCCATCGACGAGACACGGAGATGTGCTTAGTAGCTCCTCGATACGGCCTATGCTGGCGTCCGCCTGTTGAAGGTCCTGCGCTTCTCTGCGGATCTGCTCGGACGGCTGACGCAACACCGCCGTGTATTGGAAGACCAGATAGACGGTGCCGATCGTTAGCTGGCCATCCCTGTACAGCATGGCACTCAGGGCAAAGGCGACTGCCGTGCCAAGCGCAAACAGCCCTTGACTGGTGGCGACCATCGCGTAACCCCACATCTCAGCCTTGAGCGTCACGGCCAGCCACGACCGCATCACCTCGGCGCATCGGCGCAACACGAAGGCACCCGCTCCGCTCGATCGAACATCCTCCATGCCGGCCAGATATTCACCCAGAAAGCCATAGAAATTGGCACTGGCCTGGCGTTCTTCAGCCCAGGATGGGGTGGCAACGACCCGGATTCGCAGCATAGCCGTCAAGCCCAACACCACAAAGGCAGTCAGGCCCAGACCAATCCGCCAATCCACGTGATAAAGGAGCCCGAGCACCGCAAGTATCAAGATTCCGTTGCCGAGCACATAGACCACAAACCGAGAGAAGAAGCGGGCCAGTGTGGCGACATCCCCATCGACCCGCTCGATCAGCTCACCCGGCGTATGGGCATTGTGAAACGATGCATCCAGTCGCAGCAGATGTGTGATCAGGTCGGCACGTAGCGTGTTGGTCGCCGTCCAGGCAACATTCTCGGCCAGGTACGTTTCGGCAACGGCCATACCCTGTCCCGCCAGGGAAAGACCCATGGTCAGCAGCGCCAGGAAGATCAGACCGTGTAGAGCCCCGCCGGAGGTAGCCTGGTCGATGAAGCGGCTCGCCAGCAACGGCGTGACTACCTGAGCGCCGATGAGACCGCCGAGGACAGCGGCGAGAAGAATCATCCGCAACCAGTACGGCCGCAGGTAGTGGGCTAGCAAGCGCCAGTAACGATGCAGTTCCTGAAAAGGATTCATGGGAAGCACCTCGTCTCGTCACGCATACCGAGACGATCGATGGCGTTTACGAATCCGGACACCGTGAGATCTGAAACAACGAGCAGGTTAGACTCGGACTGGTTCGGTTGAAACCAGACCCTTACCGGTTCACTGAGGTTATGTTGTGTGAGACAGGTTCTACCAGCGTCTAGATGCGCTCGGGCTCCGATATTGACGATCGCCATGCATTACTCTCTCGTTGAAGACCATTCCGATTGCTGGGTTCTTCAACGTCTTCTGCATGGGATTCTCCTTGGTTATGGTGCCAATGTATCGAAACCGTACAACCTGCGTTGTGGGTCCGTCAAAAACGACGCGCTCTCGAGACGAAACATGAGATCTTCTCGGATTCTAGCAGCATGGCACGCGTCCGCGCTACCGTGAGCGGCGACAGCGTATCCTGACAGAAGTGTTACGCGGGTGAAATCAGATCCTCAACATCCTGATGGCGTTCAGTGATGGTGTCACCACATACGAGTACTTTGAGTTCTGGCGTGCGGGAGAGTGCCTGGAGGACCGCGTCATCTCGACCCGGCTACAGCTCTGAACCTGATCACATAGTGACAGGAAACGTTTTGAAGAAGCGCTTCATCCCCAGCCGAGGATGGAGCGCTCACCGGGCTGATCGACGACTGCGACATAATCGACGCCTCGTGAGCAAGGGGAGTTGCCACGGTCTCGCGACGCTCCGCTGTGGGTACCGTTCGTCACCAGATGTGGGGAATTAACCGGTAAGGCACGCAGCCGCAGTAACCTTGGTACCCGTCAAGGTGGTTCACAAGATATCGTTCTTCATCCGAGAGGCGCCAGATAAGGATACCGAGCAGCGGAAGCACGAGGACAAGTCCCCACCACGACCCCAGTGCCGGTGGGAAACCGAGAAACACCAGCAGCAGCCCACTATACATCGGGTGACGCACGTAGGCATAGGGTCCGCTCGAAATCACGGGTTGTTGAGGCTCCACGGTTACGGTGGCCGCTGCAAAGGGATTGGCACGAAAGACCAGCCATAACAGTACCAGGCCACACGCGAACAACAGATCCCCGAACAGCACAACGGAGGGAGGCACAGAAGACCAGCCGTGATCGTGATCGATCGCCGAGACTGCGGCCAGGGTCAGAATATCGAACTGCAAGAACACGACTATGACCTTTTGGATGGGTTCATGCTCAGACAGCGGTCCGCTGCGCAGTCGTCGCAGCAAGAGTGCCGGATGAGTCACGAGGTGGGTGAACAAGGGAAGGCCGCTCACCACTCCGACGACGAGGAGGACTCTGGCTTGCCACCACGATGACGGGCTCATCCTCCAATCTCCTTGTCGCAAAGGACGCGGAAATCCTGAAAGCGAAACCGGAGTTCGAGAGGCTCCCCTTCGTTGACGGGTTCAACGTGCTGATGTCTGGTTATTTGCACGATAGCCTACCTCCTGGACGATAGTACACTATGGTACGGTCTTACCAACCGAACGGCAGCGACAGAATTGCGTACCCTATCACCGACTTTCTGCTTTTTGGGGTTCGTTGTGGGGTTGCTTGGCTGTTGCTGGATGGACTTGGCCCTGAACCAACAGGTTCCTGCCGCTTTCTTGTTCGACTGGGAACAGTTTGAGAAGGCAGCCGACTAACCTATCAGGTGGACCAATCTGAGGATCCGGTCACCTGGCCCAAATCCCTCTTGTGGCTCAGACAGAATGGAGGTTACCGTCGATCTGTCGCTCCAGCCAGGCGAGTAGATCGCCGGTGACCGTCTCGTGCCCGACATCGTTGTGGACCTGATGATAGGCGCCGGGATATTCATGCAATGTCTTGTCATCCGTTCCGGCGTTCGCCATGAAGCGACGGCTGCCGTCTGGCCGTGCGATCCGATCCGCATCACCGTGCTGAATCAGGAGCGGCACGCGCAGCTCGCCAGCATGCGACTGGACCCAGGCGACGGTCCGTTCGGTCTCCGCTGCCAGCCGCGCGGTACCACGATCGTGCACGAGTGGATCGGCCCGATAGGCGGCGACGAACTGTGGGTCACGGGAGATCGCAGTGACGTCCAGCCCGGTACGTAGTGAGAACGAGGGCCACGCGCGCGACATGATCCGAGCGATGGTCATCAGCGCAGGTGAGACACCGATCTCGCCAATCGCCGGTCCGATCGCAACAACACCGCACAGATCTTCCGGATAACGCAGGGCGTAATCGAGCACGATGATGCCCCCGAGACTGTGACCGAGGAGGAAGATCGGCTGGCTCGACTGCTGTTCGGAGACGAAGTGTACGAAGGCATGCAGGTCCTGCCGATAATCATCCCATGATTTGATGAATCCCCGCTGCCCGGGAGAGCGGCCATGGCCACGTAGATCGAATCCATACGTCACGAACCCTGCTGGCGTGAGACGTTCCACTACATTATCGTAGGCCCCGCTATGCTCTCCAATGCCGTGGACGATGATTGTTGCGGCGCGCTGTGGGACGCTTTCCGCAGCCCAGGACTGTTGATACAGGGTCAGTCCGCCAAACCCAGCAAAAGTCCCTTCCCGATGCGCGATCCCAGCCATTTACCCCTCCGAAGGCCACTCCAGACGAGTCGCGACATGTTGCCCATCCATCGACACTTACGTCTGCTGCAGCGTGGGGACGCGCTCGATCTCCTGACGCCGGTCGAGACGCCAGATCGTCATGGTGCTATAACAGCCGCCAATGAGAACCGCGAAGAGATAGATGACGTAAAGCCAGGTACCAGGCCGGTGCCATTCGACTATCGTATGGAAGCGCGCCAACGCCACGAGCTGGAGCAGGCCAACGATGAGATAGGGGACGCTTCCAACGCGGCCGCGGGTCCAGTCCTTCTCCTGAAAGAACCAGAACGAGGCGATCGCGATGGTGAGGAAGACGGTACCGGTCGTCTGCGCCGTCAAGGTGGTCAGCTGCCAGGGCCAGAGGGACAAGAGCCGATCCGAAACCAGGAACAGCGTCAGACCGACGACGAGCGAGACGGCTGCATTAGCACCCAGGAGCAGGCGGATCCAGAGGGGCACGGGCGCGATCCTGTCAGGATCCCCACCTGGCATACGGACTTGCAGGACAACAAACGCCAGGATCGCGAATGGGACGACCACATAGACAACGAGCCAGGCCCAGGCCGCGACACGCGGGCCAACATCGTGACTGTGGAAGTGGAATGGGGAGAGATGCATGAATGTTGTGAGGGTGATGAACGGCACGAAGGTCAACACCGCTGCCATCGCAACACGAACGTTGGCCCAGGCCGACTCACGCACGGAAATCAGGAGTAATAGCGTACCGGCCCAGAACCCACCACCCAGAAAGGCAGCCGAGAGGGGATTTCCGATCGTCCAGGCGAAATATCGATCGGTGCGATCGGCAAGCACGTAGAGTTGCACGCCCGCGATGCCAGCCAGGATGATCGACAGAGTAAAGACGGCACGTGTAATGGGAAGAACCGGTTTCACCGCAGGGACGTCGGTCGTCATCGTTTCCTCGAATCACACGAGCTACCGCGCGAGACTTTGCAGGCTACGGATCGAACCCGAACTACTCGCACGATGAGCCGATAACCAAACACCCCCGGACCAGGTAATCCAAGATGAATACTGTGCATCTCTGAATCGGTTCGGCTAGTCTACTTCACCCGGTTTCTCTTTGAAAAGATCACCGACAGTGCTCTTTGACACCGTGGCCTGGATTATTCATCAAGCTCGGGAGCGGCCCATCTGATCCGGAAGTTGCGTGACTCATCAAGCACTTCGTGACCTGGTAGACGGGGCAAATTGGGTCTCATGAATGGTCCGGGCCTCGTCGTAGCCGGCTATCTTCAGACCGATCACTGGCTCGGACAGACCCGTCACATGCAAATGGGCCGTCATAGTGACGGCCCATACTTCTATTCATGCTGAGTTATGTCGAACAGATCAATCAGACGCGAATGCCGGAACCGACATTACCTTCTCGATGTGCGGCTGGGCGAAGCGCAACAGCCGAAGTCCATTCATGACGACGAGGATCGTGCCACCTTCGTGCGCGACAACGCCGACCGGAAGCGGAACCAACCCAACTACCGCACCCATCGAGAAGAAGACAATCACACTCAGCGCGAAGATCATGTTTTGGGTAATGATCTGGCGAGCCCGGCGACTGAGCTCAACCGCATAGGGCAGCTTGGTCAGATCGTCCGACATCAGCACGACGTCGGCCGTCTCGAGCGCCACGTCGGTCCCGGCTGCACCCATGGCAATACCGAGCGTCGCGGTCGCCAGCGCTGGGGCGTCATTGACACCATCACCGACCATCGCCACCTTCACGCCTGCCTGCTGTAGCTCACGAATGACGTCGAGCTTCTCTTCCGGCAGTAGACCTGCACGCCATTCATCGATGCCGACCTGGCGCGCGATGGCTCGCGCTGCCCGTTCGTTATCACCGGTTAGCAGAATCGTCTTCTTGACGCCGATGCGGTGCAGTTCCTGGATGACTGCCGGAGCGACTGGCCGAATCACATCAGCCACGGCAATCACGCCGAGCGGTTGGTCGTCGGCCATCACGTACATCGTGGTCTCGCCATTTTCTCGGAAGGTGTTCGCTTGATCGCTGAGCTTCTCCGGCAGCGCAACCCCTTCAACCTCAAACAAAGCATCATTGCCAATACGGATCATTCGACCCTGTACGTTGGCACGGACACCGCGCCCCGGCACCGACTGCAATCCGGAGATGTCACCCTCATCGATCAGGCTGCCGAATCCGTTGGACTCAGCATATTGGACGACCGCCGTGCCGAGGGGGTGTTCTGATAGTCGCTCAACCGCTGCCGCGATCGAGAGCATCTCACGCTCTTCGACGCCTTCCCATGGAATGACGTCGGTCACGCGTGGGCGACCAAGCGTCAGCGTACCAGTCTTGTCGAAGGCGATTGCCGTAATGACACCAGCGTTTTCCAGATGAACGGCGCCTTTGAACAGGATGCCTTGCCGCGCGCCGTTCGCCAGGGCCGAGAGGATCGACGCCGGAGTCGAGATGACCAGCGAACAGGGTGACGCGACGACCAGCAGCGTCATTGCACGATAAAACCACGCGTGAAACTCTCCGGTTCCAAAGAGGAGCATCGGTATGGTGAAGGTCAGCGTCGAGATGCCCATCACTCCGATGGCATATGCGCCTTCGAAGCGATCGGTAAAGCGCTGCGTTGCGGATTTCTGGCCACGTGCCTCTTCGACGATGCGAATGATCTTCGCCAGTGTGCTTTCGTGAGCGACACGTTCGACGCTCAGTCGCAGCAGTCCGTGACCGTTAATCGTTCCAGCGAAGACATTGTCGCCGGTCCTTTTGCCGACGGGAATCGACTCACCGGTGATGGGCGACTGATCGACCGACGACTCACCACTGATGACCTGAGCATCAGCCGGGATCCGCTCGCTCGGCCGCACCATGACAACGTCACCGATCACCAGTTCCTCTACTGGGATACGGCGCTCTTGACCGTCCCGAATGACGAGGGCGTCTTCCGGGCTCAACTCCATCAGCGAGCGGATAGCCCGATGGGTACGGCCAAGCGCAAAATGCTCGAGCGAGTTACCGAGGGAAAAGAGGAAGAGTAGAATGCCACCTTCGACCCAGCCACCGATGGTTGCCGCGCCGATCGCTGCTACGACCATCAGCAGGTCGACCTCGACACTACCCTGTCTCAGCGCCCGAATCGCGTCTCGCGTGGCGAACGTGCCGCCAGCGAGATAGGTCAGCACGTAGAACACAATCTGGACATTATGTGGGATCAGTCCAAGCGCACCCAGGCCCCATCCGTTGATCAGGAAGAGTGCGGTAACCCCGGCCATGACCATGAGCTTGTTTTCTTCCCACCAACCCTCTTCTTCTTCCGATTCTCTCTTGGTGGGGGGCTCAGATTCGCTCGACCGCACGGAGACGCCCGAGTCGCCGATCTCTCTCGAGATTTCTGGAAGCTGTTCGCGCGTGCCTACATACTCCACGCTCAGACTTCTACTGGGAACATTGGCGCTAGCCCAGATGATGTCGTCCCGTCCCTTGAGGCGCCGTTCAATGGCGACACTACATGAGCGACAGGAAACACCGTCCATTCGTAGCGAGCAACGATGATAGCGTTCACCAAGCTGCGCACCGACGCGCGCGGCAACGCGCTCGACCGCCGCCAGCGACACGATATTTGGGTCATACCTCAGCTTGATAGCACTTTGTTCGGTATCGAATTCAATTGCCCCGATACCTTTGTAGCCCGTCAGTGTCTGGAGCAACAGCTCCGCACAATGCTCTTCATCGCCGTCTTCCAGCGTTATCGGGATTGTTCGTTCGCGCATGTTCCCTCACCATGTATCCGCTACGGAGATGTTCTTAGTTTGAGAAATCCAATTGAGAATGAGTCCTATTTCCATGGCAGCATACTGAACGTGCGCCTGCCTGTCAATGGAATTCCAAACATTAATGTTGACTAATTTTCTCGGAATACACGCGGTTTTCAGACCAGTGGGTCCATCTGGCGCGTCAGTCCCCGGTTGACCGATTATGTAGATCTATGTGTCGCCGCAGGACTCCTCTACCAGACACGCAGGCTTAGCCGTTGCGTGTCGTTTTCCGTCTCTCGGCTGTACTCGAAATCGCTCCCCGCCGCCGCGGATCCAAACACGTCAAGTACCCGATTCAGTTCCTCACGTGTCAGTCCAGCCGCTGCCAGAAGCTCCTCATCACGGAGGATCACCTCGAAGCGATGCTCCACTTCATCACGAATGCGCTGACCCGGCAGGCTCTTAACTACGATTTCAGCTCCTTCAGGATTTACCGCTCGCGAGATAACCTCGCCGCCGATAGACTCGACATTAAGTAGCAATCCGAGAAGCGCGCTCTCGACTCCACCACCAGGAACACCCATTGATAGTCCAGCCAAGCGTTCGCTCCAGAACTGTGTCAAGCCATCCACCGAGCCCTCACGATCCCTGGTATAGGACATTGCCGCTCCCACTAGGGAAAGCAAGAGTAAGCGGCACCAGGCGAGCAATTCATTCGGGGAGTAAGGTCGTTGCTGCAGCATCCTTCACATCCTTTCCATCGACTTTGAGACCGTATCGTGACCAGACGTCACGAAAAGACAGAACATCGGTTCCAATTCCCGTGGAATGTGGATAAGGTCGTACCACCTGTGGATAACATGCCATACCTGTGGAAAGACTTGTGTACAGCGATCGTTTCCTTTTGGATAACCGCATCAGCAGCGTGGGCAGCCTGGGGACAGGCCGGCATGTGACAATTAAGGCAAGGGACAGTCAACTAAATTCCTGTGGATCTGTGGAGAAGTAACCCACAGCATAGGGACGGCATTTTTCCTATCTACAAGCGGAGAGGAACGACTTTTCCCCGTCTGCACAGGCTCTACGACGACCGACGAATATTCTTTAAAGAATAACTCTCTTAATACACAGTACTTATAGTGGCACCACATCAGTAATAGATTGTTCGGGTGTGGTGATACGGACGCACATTGCCTTGAAGGTCCTGACCGACTTGCCAGAGCATCCAATCGAGCTCAAAAGAGGCGAGGGACATACCGAGTCGCTCCAGGGCTTGTCGCAGACTCTCGACAGCCCAGATCGTAGCTGCACGGATTTCAATCTCCAGGGGATCGCCAGCCGTGATTTCAATCTGCCCATTGAGAACACGTAGAAGTGTGTCGTCATATTCAAGGACGTTTAGCTGATTGAGAACCTGGGGAACCTTATAGTCGGCGAACGCGGTAAGTTGGTGAAGATCGTTGAAGGATCCCAATCCTCGGCCGCCGAAGGAGCCCGCGAGATCGCTGGCAAGAATCTGGGCGCGCTTGTAAAACCGGACCTCATGTCCCTGGTAGGTTGTGATGTCGTTGAAAGATGGGAACTCGGAGACGACCCGTTGGACGAGATTGATGGCGCTGCCGGCGGCCTGGCGAATGAGGTGGCTGAATTGTCCGTCGTGGTGGTTGAGAAGCACGCGGCCAACTTCACGTAGGTTCTCGACGCGTTGTGACAGTAGCGGGATGGTGTGCTCACCAGCAAGAATCTTTCCCAGAGTAGGCTCGTCGATGGAAGCCAGAAAGCCAGCGTCAATCAGTGGAAGGCCCTGCTGCATGGCCCGGGTAAGCGCAGCGGCGAGTGCCCAGTAACCGTTGTATCGTTGGCCGTCGTGACTGACGATCCAGCGAGGCTCACCCCAGAAGCAGAAATTGAGCGCATCCAGCACTAGGATGAAATTAGCAGTCTCGTTCGCGCCACCACTCCAGTGAAGTTGATTGTCCCAGCCAACGGGAGTGAAGTGGTTGCGGGCGATCTTCTGGGCCAGCAGTTCGACCGACTGGAAGTTAATACTGACTGATCGGGCCTGCTCGACAACCAGCAGCGTGCTGCTAAGAACGCCAAGTGGATCTGGTTTGTCTGGGAGCGTCAGCATGTGAGAGTCCTCGAGGTACGACGAGCACGAGACAGCGCAACGAGCATAGCAGATGCCAGATTTATGTCGGTGCGGGAGAGTGGCGGTCACTGACCGGCAGCATCGAGGAGATAGCAGATGGCAGACAACAGCAAGATCGAGCAGTTCATCCGGCGCATGCCGAAAACTGAACTGCATATTCACCTCGAGGGATCGGTACGGCCGCGGACGTTGCTGGAACTGGCTGAACGACACGGCATGGTCTTGCCTGCGGGACGCCGAGATTGAAACGAACTGGGCCGCCGCGCGCTACGCCGCTCAGGTTGCCGGCGATGGAATCGTAGGAATTGGGCTCGGTGGCATCGAAGCGGGCTTCCCACCGGAAGATTATGTTGATATGTTCGACTATGGTCGAGCTGCAGGATTACGCAGTACCCCGCATGCCGGCGAATCGGTCGGGCCGAAGAGCATCTGGGGAGCGATCCACTCACTCAAGGCGGAACGGATCGGCCACGGGATCCGCGCTATTGATGATCCCGTTCTGGTTGACGAACTCAGAGAACGCCAGATTACGCTCGAGGTCTGCCCCACAAGCAATGTTTGCACCGGTGTGGTGGGGTCCCTGGCTGAACATCCGATCCGTCAGCTGTTCGAGGCAGGAGTGCCGGTCACGGTAAATAGCGACGACCCTCCAATGTTCGGTACGACGTTCCTCGATGAACAGCTACTTCTTGTGTATGAGTTTGAATTCAGCATTGCCGATATCGAACATATCAATTTACAGGGAATCAATGCGTCCTTCTTGCCGGAAGGCGACCGACGCCAGCTCGACGCTGAGTACGTGCGCCTGCGGCACGAGCTTCGGATAGATTAAGACCTCGATTGATCAGGTTGGCTAGATTGCGAGTGAATTTGCGGAACCCGCGCTTCCGGTCGATCCATAGCGCGAAGTGCTGGGACGGCTACGATCATCGCTGGCATCAGAAGTGAAAGTGCGGCCACTGAAATGAGCGCACTCGTGAGACTGAAGATTTGAATGAGGTAACCGGCGAGTATGACGCCGAGCGGAGTCGCCAGTCGGTGGAGGGCGAAAAGAGCGCCGAAGACGCGACCTCGCAGAAGAGCGGGCACACGCTCCTGGTAGACGGTGAAGGTGAGCGGGCCGATGATCCCAAAGGCTATGCCGTCTAGGACAAGGGTAATCGCACTGAGGGTAAGTCCAGGGGTCGCTGCCAGCGCTGCCAACGCCAGGAATGAAATGCTGAAAGCCGTAATGAGTGCTGGACGCCGTGGCCAGCGGTGCCCCACCAAGCCGAAAACGATTGTGCCCACCAGCGCACCACCACCGTCAGCCGCGATCAGAACGCCGAGCGCGATCGAGCTATCGAAGATGCGTTGTGCGAAGACCGGGAGCAGCACGGCCATCAGTGCCGCGCCTACTAAATTGACATAAGATGCGATGAGGGCAAGTGACCGGATGATTTGATCGGCTTGGATAAACTGTATGCCTTCGCGCAATGCTGCAATGTACCGTCTTTCGGGCTGTCCTATCTTGGGAACTGACGCTGGGGTGAGTGTGGCTACCACGATGGCCGAGAGTCCGAAGCTTACGGAATCGACCCACAGGACATTACGTGCGGAAATCGTGGCAATCAGGAGTCCAGCGAGGAGCGGTCCGCCGAGTGAGGCGAAGTTCCTGATTCCCTCATCCAATGAGGTGGCGCGTTCGAGCCGCATCTGAGCCAGTTCAGCAAGATCGGGTAGGATGCCGCCCCGAGCCGTTGACCCTGGAGTATTGAACATAGCGACACAGAGAATGAGAAGCAGAAGCTCCCAGAAAGCGAGACCGAAGACGTAATCGAATAGCGGAATGAGCACAATGGAGATTCCGCTGGCACAGTCGGCGAGAACGCTCGAGCGGCGAAAGCCAATCCGGTCGACGAGTGCGCCGCCGAAAAATGAAGAGAGGATAATTCCGGCTGCCTCGATCGCCCCGGCCAGCCCAACACGAGCTGGACTGCCAGTTGTTTGCAGCACATACCAGGGCAACGCCAGGAGCGCCAACTGATTCCCGGTCAAGGAGACTATGTTGGCACTCATCAACGCATAGATCGGAGTTCGGCTAACCTGACCAGGCCTTACCGTGATGTCCCCTCAAATTTCATTGGCCAGTCGCCCCGTTGACCGTACATCACAACAGGCTAATTGGGAGTATTAGGCTACCAGGGCAGCTTGAGTGGACCGACACGCAATTCTTATACTGTAACCTACATGTATTGTGCCTGGCGGTCGGCGGAAATCCACCAGGCGGTATGAAGGCTCCGAATGTTCTTCTTTGGCGACGTGAGAGACGCATGCCGCACATAATGTCGAGAGAAGCGAGGTTGCAATGGCCGTCCGTCCACTGACAGAGGCAGTCCAGCAAGCAGAAGAAGCCATAAGCGGGGGAAATTATCAGCTTGCTGTGGAAACCTGCCGTCGTGTGCTGGGACAGTTCCCGGAATTCGCTACGGCGCACAGATTATTGGCAGAGGCATATCTTGAAGAGGGAGATGTCGCCGCAGCGGAGCGTGCATTCAATGAGACACTGCAGCGTGATCCCCAAAGTGCGGCTGCGTTTGCCGGATTGGCAACGATTGCTGATGGCCGGGGTGATAGCAACGGTGCGCTCGCCTATGCGCAAGCCGCCTGGGAGATCATGCCGCAACGGGAAGATCTGCGAGATCGTGTCACCGTGCTGTCGGAGCGTCTGTTTGGCAAAGGTGGTCGCCTGCACCTAACTCGTGCGGCGCTGACCTCGCTGCATTTCCGCGCCGGTCGCTGGTCGCGCGCGGCAGCTGAAGCCGCCTCGGTTCTGGCCGAGCACCCAATGCGCGTGGACGTGCAACTCCGAATGGCCGAAGCGTTGTGGCGCCGCGGTAGTCTTCCTGCCGCAGCCAAAGCCTGCCGTGCTGTGCTGGACTCTGCTCCGTCAGCCGTGATGGCGTTACTGATGCTGGCGGATATAGAGCGGCGTCAGGGCAATCAGGAAACGGCAACGCAGCTGCTTGATCGTGCCCGCGCAATCGATCCGAATGGGGTTCACGCGGCAGACCTTGTCACCATTGGCGAGAACGATCTGGCTGACTTCATTCTGCCTGCTAGAACCGCAGAGTTCGACGACTCGGTGGAACTCACGACCGAGGTCGAGCGTCCTCGTATCGCTCCCGCTCCCGACTTTAGCTGGACACAACCGACTGAAGTGGAGAAACCGGCGGAAGTTGACCGTCTCGTGGCGGAAACTTCGGTAGCGCCGGAGACAGTTGAGGCGTCGGCAGCAACTGATGAGGGCGGATTCGATGTGAGCCTGCCAGATGACGCTGAGATAGAGGCAGCGCGACCAACGGGTGAGCGCCCACACGGCTATACGTCGATGTTGGAGTCACTGCACGATGAGGGCTTGAAGCCCTTCCGGCTTGAGGGTGACGAAAGTGATGACTCAGATGAAGGGTTCGCCCCGGCTGCGGAAGCTACCAGTGCTGAAGAAGTCTTTGGTCTCGTGAGTGATGAAGAAATCGATGCAGCACGCCCACCGGATGAGCGCCCACACGGTTACACATCACTTCTCAACTCGCTTGATGAAAGCGGACTCTCCCCGTTTGAAGTGGAAGGGGAATCCGGTTATCCGACCGAACCAGCTGTGCCGACCGAGTCGGTCGCTGAAGTTGAGATGCCGACCGCAGCGCCGGAATCGGTCGATTACGGAACCGATCTAACCGCTGGGTGGGACGACATCGATGCTGAGATTGAGCGTGCAACGCCTCCGGACGAGGCCTCCCTAAAAGACTACACTGGGCAACTGCGTGATCTCGATGAAATCGGAATTCAACCCTTCTCGATGGAGACGGTCGACGACGAAGTAAACGCTGAAGCGGAATTTGCGGATGAGATCGATCTCGATGCATCTTATGGAGATGATCTAGCCTTCCTTGATGCCGCACCTGTGGCCGAAGGCGATCGGCCGGATCGGAACATGTCAATGTCGGTTGACGTTGATCTGACCGACGGTTGGGCCAGTATCGATGAAGAAATCCAGAACGCGATTCCGACCGAAACTCCGCCGGGTTATACCGATGAACTGAACGAGCTCAACGAGAGTGGTGTCGAGCCATTCTTCGTTGAGGCGGACGAGTTGGACCTCGACGAAGAAGTTGAAACCGAGGAATTGGTGGCCGAATCCGGTGAGGACAGAGTACCGGATGATCTCGCCGTTGGTATCGACCTCTGGACGTTCGAAAACGAGCCCGACACAGTTGCTTCTAACATCGATACCGACGCCACCCAGGTCGAGACTGAGGCTGTCTCCGACGCGGACCTGTTCGATTTCGCCGATACCGAGAGTGGCGACGAATCCCCATTCGAAGTGGTTGAAGAGTCGCAGCCAGCTGAACCAGCAGCCACTGCACCGGTTGATGAGCCGATCGAAGTGGTTGAAGAGTCGCAGCCAACTGAACTAGCTGGCAACTGCACCGGTTGATGAACTTGTGGATGAGCAGATCTTGACGAGCGAGCCGCAGGCGGCCTCGTTGGTCGAGACCGACCTGGTCGAGCCGGTCGTGGAAGATCTCCCGGTAGAATCTGCTGTCTCGCCTGTGGCTGACAAATGGCCGGAAGAGGCCGTACGAGCGGCCATCGCGCATCTCGGAGTCGACGCGCTGCTCTTTGACCGCGTTCGCGGAGCCAAGGCGCAGCTGATGGAATCTGGCCGAATTCAGGGTGATCAGTTGCTTCCGGGTGTCGAACCACCAGGCCCATCGCTCGAGATGCTGGAGCAGATGGTTCAGGAGAACGCTGAAGATCAGGATCTGCGGCGACAGTTCGCGGAAGCGCTCCTTGCAGTCGAGGCGTTTGAGCGTGCGTTCTCTGAATACCAATGGATGTTCCGGAAGCGACTGAGCTTCGACGATCAGGATCTGAGCAATCTGAACCAGGTCACTGATCGTGGCAGAGAGCACCAGGTGGCGGGTCACCGCCTTCTGGGAGCGATCTATCGGAGATCGGGAAATTTCGGCCTGTCGGCACACCATTACCAGTTATCGCTCTCGGGTTACCGTGGTGACGTGGGGAAAGAGGCCTAGATGGAAGAGCAACTTCTCTCGCTGCTGAATTATCAGGATATCCTGGGCGCGGTTGCCAGTACGCATGATGGGCTGGTCGTGGCGTCGTCAGGACTCGAGATGCTGGACGCAGAGATGGTCGCGGCGGCCGCCTCAGCATTGGTGTCCGGCGCTGGCGGCGATGATCCAGCGCTGGCGATCGACTTGGACGGGGGTTCGTTGTTCCTGACACGAGGCGAAGAGCTGATGCTGGTGGTATTAGCTGAGGGCTCAGTGGCACAAGATCCACTAGCGAACGTCATGCTTGAATCGGTCGCGGCGATCGACTCAGAACTCGCGGGTGACGGGCTATAAATCGAGCCGTAAGGCTGTGGTAGGCTTCGGACCGCTGGCCGTTTGGCTGGCGGTCTTGCTGTTAAAGATGTCGATCGTAGAGGAGTTGGTGTGGAGCGGACGCTCATCATTGTCAAGCCAGATGGAGTGCAACGCGGACTGATTGGTGAAGTTCTCGGTCGATTCGAACGTCGTGGTCTTAAGATTGTCGGTCTGAAGATGATGCAGATTTCCGGTGAACTAGCGCGGCGCCATTACGGCGTGCACGAAGGCAAGCCATTTTTTGCGGGGCTGGTTGATTTCATCACGTCGTCGCCGGTCGTGGTTGGAGTGCTTGAAGGACCGAACGCAATCGAGATCACCCGTTCCACCGTCGGGGCGACAAACCCGGGAACCGCCACCCCTGGTACAATCCGCGCTGATTTCGGATTGACCATCGGACGCAACCTGATTCACGCCTCGGATGGTGCTGAGACCGCTCGGCATGAGATCGAGCTGTTCTTTAAGTCTGAAGAACTAGTGAGCTACGAGCGTGCCATCGATACCTGGCTGATCGAAGACTAACGAGGTTTCACGTGAAACGTTGCTTGGGTCCGTCCGGACGTTTCACGTGAAACATTGAGTCCCAAAGGCAGATCCATCTCCTATATCAGGATCAGATCTCGCGATTATCTCTCACGGCGTACCCACGTTCATCCTTCTCTTTCCGCCCGGAGGTCATCAACTGGACGATATTCAGGAACTCAAGTCTCGTCTCTCACACGTTCTCTGGATCGGCGGCCCACCCGATTGCGGCAAGACTTCAGTTGCCGATCGGCTAGCGACCAAATACGGCCTGCAGGTTTATCATTTCGACCATCACGAGCCTGCCCATTTTAGCCGCGCTGATCCACATCACTCCCCCGCGCTCTTTCAGGCTCACCCCGATCGCCTAACAACCGAAGAACGTTGGCTCGGGTCGTCACCGCAGGAGATGGCGACCGCGACGATCGCGAGCTGGACCGAACGTGTCTCGATGGCGATCGACGATATTCTCGCTATGTCATCGTCTTCGGGAATCGTCGCTGAAGGGCCCGGCTTCTTCCCGGAACGTCTTGCGCCAGTCTTGTCCGATCCGGCTCAGGCGATCTGGCTTGTTCCATCGACCGAGTTCAAGATCGCCTCGGCCATCCGCCGCAGCAAACCCGGCAACCGCGGGGAGACCTCCGATCCCGAACGAGCACAGCGCAATCTGATCGAACGGGATCTACTGATGGGAGAGCACATCCGTCGTACAGCTCAACAGCTCGGGCTCGCGACGTATGAAGTGGATGGATCCGAGGCTCTAGAGCACGTGTCACAGGCGGTGGAGGCGTATTTTGGGATTTTGCTAGAGGTGGCACCACACGGCCACTAGCTTGCGGCGAGAACGCACATTTACCGAACCCGCTGCAAGGGCGGTCGTGAACAACATCGCGCCCGAATTTGGAGTGGCGCGGATTCCGTCGAAATGCGCTAGCTGTCGGTGTGGTGGATCAGCAGCGGCTGCATGTTCCAGTGCGAGAGAAGCTCTGCCAGTAAATTTCGCAGCTGTTGAATCGTCAACGTCTCTGGAACCGGTCGTACTCCTCCGAACGGAACTCCGGAAAACTTCTCCTTGTTGGCGCTCGATCGGACGTCATTACGCCAGCCGACCATGTTGATCTGGGCGAAGATTTGCTGTCCGTCGGTCATAAAATAGAGGCCGTAGGCAGGATCGAGCATGATCCCAAAGTAGCCGCCAAAGTCAACATCATTCATGATGACCGGATAATCCGGCCCGGTTCTCGTCTCATACTCTTTGGCGACTTCCTGCAGCATCGGGAGAATCCGATCCCGTAACCGTCGCAAGGCTGCGACGCCGTTCATCTCAGCTGATTCCGCGCTCATACCGTCTATTCTCTCCTGATCGGTCGCTTTAGCCGGCCGAACGATGTATACAAACAGCCTGGGTCAGTCGCCACTCTCTGGGCGCATCCGTCTGCGGGACCGAGGGATATTGGCATTGCCTCCCCTGGTTGACAGACCAAAGATACGAAAGCCGATTCCGACCGCGGGCCCCACCACAAGAGCGAAGATGATCGTGCCGATGCCGAACGCTCCGCCGAGAATGATACCTATGATAACGACAACAACCTCGATCATCCAACGATTCACGTGCACAGGTAGCCCGGTAATCTCCGTCAGCGCCAGCATGAATGAGTCACGTGGCCCGGCTCCCAGCCCACTACTAATATACATGCCCGAGGCGAGCCCGATCACCACCACGGCACCAACGAGCATCAGGAAGCGAAGCGGGTAGGGGCCAGCCTTATCGACAAGGCCGGTGCCGAGAATAACGTCGACGAAGAATCCGACCAGGATCATGTTCAAGACCGTGCCGATTCCCGGTGCGATCCCGACGATCCAACTTACCAGGAGCATGACGAGACCCGTGATTTGGGTTGCCTGACCAATGGTGATCGGGGTCTGTCGCGAGATTCCGTCACTCAGCACAGTCCAGGAGTTCGCTCCCAGGTTGCTCTGCAGGCTCAGTACTACCGCCACCGCGAAGAAGAAGAGACCGCCGATCAGGATCGTGAGACGGCCCGCTAGGTTGAGCCAGGTCGACACGTCCCAGCGCCGGATATCTCGCAGCCGAATCTCAGCCCGTCGATTCTGCGTCTTGGCTGCGGAACTGCGCGATCCCACCATTCGGCCTGTATCCCACCGTTGGTTCCGGGCGCGAGCCACCGCCCACCAGTTCGGGCCCGCCGCACTATACCACGCACCGTTACGTCACTCGTCA
The DNA here is from genome assembly GCA_963739715.1 of uncultured Chloroflexia bacterium. Taxonomy (GTDB): domain Bacteria; phylum Chloroflexota; class Chloroflexia; order Thermomicrobiales; family Thermomicrobiaceae; genus CALAGB01. The sequence continues at coordinate 80,711 of CAVUBN010000014.1, forward strand.
CCGAGCGATAGACGGACATTTAGCGTAACAACGCGCCCAAACTCATACTTGATACGTTGAAAACATCGACAGTGCGAACGCTGCGCAACGAGACGGCCATGCTACTGCCCCCGAAAGAGAGGAAACAACAAATATGAAGGAACAAAAAGACGAAGTCGCAGGTGTTATCGCCCCGCCACCGCTGATCTATGGCAGCGCGCTAGGTCTCGGGGTCATCCTGCACCTGCTCTTTCCGCTGCGCTTGATGCCGGATCGTCCCAGGTCCGTTCGGCGGCCCCTTGGCATCGCTCTCATTGTCGCAGGTCTCCTTCCGGCCTTGTGGGCCGCTCTTACCATGTTCCGCCAGGGGAATAACCCGGAGCCAAGCCACCCGGTTGCCTCACTGGTTGTCGACGGACCGTTCCGTATCAGTCGCAACCCGATCTATCTTTCGATGACGACCAGTTATTTGGGTGCGGGTTTCCTGTTCGGTACCTTCTGGCACATGCTCTTGTTGCCAGTGTTGTTGACGATAATGCGCCGCGGTGTCGTGGAACGGGAAGAGGCATATCTCGCCCAGCGTTTCGGTGAAGACTATGAAACTTATCGGGCCAGCGTGCGTCGTTGGATTTGAGTCGTCGTGTCTCGAAGGTGCGGATCACCGTATCGATAGACGCACATACGCCCTATCGCTAGTGCCGGGTCGAGTAGGGCAAACCGGCTTGAATTTGCCGTTCAGAGGTTGGTCGGACCAAATAATGGAGAGTGATCGCTCCAAGGGTGATCTGATCGCCATCACGCAGAATAGCCGACCGGACCGGACTACCGTTGATGCGCGTCCCGTTGCGGCTTTCGCGATCGACCAGTTCATGGCGACCGTCCGGGCGGAGGGTGATTTCAGCGTGGTAGGCCGAGACAGTTGGGTGATCGAGCACCACATCGTTGTTCGGGTAACGACCAATCCGGACACGTGGCTGGTTCAGTGCAACGCTCTTCCCGGCAACAATGAGCCGCGGTGTATTGTCCTCACCACGTGGAAGAAACTCGAGCCGAATGATGCGTTCCCAGAACCCATCCATCACATCGACGACTTCGGGGGCATACAGCGCGACCGGCGCCGCCAATACGAAAAAGAAAGCCGCACCGGAGACAAAGCCAATCGGATCGGCCTCTTCAACCTGGGCACGGCGATAGAGCCAGGCGAGTTCGCCAGCCCAGACGATGAGTCCGAGAACTATGATGACGATAAGGAGCGACTGCCCGCTCATTCCCATCCCCTTCCTGCCGGTGAAGGGCAGTATAACGTCAATTGTAACGATCGTCGCGTACTCGTGACCGCCTGGCAACGGTCGATGTACAGACTTTCAGCACCAGTATGCTTGAGCATGGAGCCCTGAACGAGGAAGGAACGCCACATTGGACGACCGAGAACGGGCGGAGATACTCGCCGAAGTCCTGCGGGAGCGAATGCCATCGATCCGATACATCGTCGACGAATGGAGCGTGCCGGAGTCTGATGCAGTCAACTATGCCCAGATCAAAGACCTGATTTGGCAGGCCGCTGCTCCGCTCGGACTCTCGATGCTGGGCTTCAGCGTCTCGGAACGAGCGCGCCAGACTGATCCGGGAGATATCGATGTCCTTGAGACACAGGCACTCTTCGCTCAGGCCGGAGAAGACTTTGGTGCAATGCTGGAGAGATTCCTCTCCGTCGCCAGTGAACTTCGCTTCTAACCCTGTGTTACTGGGAAACCGAAGTCATCGTCATCCTGATCACAACGCTCAACCAGGACGCGGATCGAGGAGATAACTCCGTGGCTGTTGGCCGGTGTCGCTTCGAGACGCCGAATGGTTCGCAGGAATTCCTGCGCCACAAGCTCTCCCCGCTGGTGGTAGGGAGCATTCGAGACGTTGTCCCAAGCATCTGCCAGGCAGACGAGGAGCGTTCGTGCATGCTGCGGAATAAGCTCATTCACGATCATGGCCAGTGTCGCACGTGACGCCTCATCTGCCTTCGCATGTCCGATGAATGTCACCGAGAGACCAAAGATCGCAGGCACCCCTATATCGGCCGGAACCCGCCCAACGAGCAGGCGCAAAAGCTCGCGCTGATCCAACCGCACGATATCCCATAGGATAGGTGAATAGCGAAGAAAGGCACGACGATAGTCCGCTTCGTCGGCCGGACCGCTAAAGTAGGCCGCCCACTGCCGGGCGCGCTCGTTGCGCAATTCAGCGGTGGTGGGAAGCTGAGCGGGTTTTTCCTGCCGTGGCCGGCCCGGGATCGGCACAGTCGATGTCCTGCTCTCATCGGGTCGGGTCTAAGACGCGATCGTGTAAAGCTTTGCCGCATAACGATAACAGACCGGTCGGAGCGATGCCGCTGCGTCGTGAGACGATTCGCTGCTGCGGGAGGAAGTCCTGCGTACCAGTTTTTCGGTGGTCAACAGCATCTAAGGCGACTCAGTCACACGTCCTCAACTATAATGCGCCGCCACTGTAAAACGGAGAATTCAAACCGGCTCTTCAAGAAGTGCAGACTGATCGACATGCACTGCCCGGCGTACCAGTTGCAGACCCAGGCTCAACGGAATGATCAACAGTAATCCGGCGATGAGCGGGATCGCGGGTTTGATCTCATAGAGCCAACCCGCTACGAACGGCGCCAGGGCAAAACCGGTGCCGCCCATGATCTCGGCTAGCGCGAATGCACGCTGCCGGTGGCGCTCGTCCACGATTTCGCCGAACGCGGCCGAGAAGAGTGACCAGGCAACGGGGTAACCGCCCCGCAGGATGTACGCAACAGCGAAGAGAATGAGCGAGTTCCCGATGATCAGGATTCCTAGCATGCCGCCGACGGCCGCGATCGCCAGCCCGATCGCCATCAATGGTTGATCGAATGGACGAACCCGCGTGATCATCAGCCACAGCCCAATGCTGCCTATTGCCGAGGCTGAGCCGAGCACACCGATCGTTCCGGTGTTCAGTCCACGAACATCCTGTAAGAAGTTCGGGGTAAGCGTGGCGCCAAGCGTAAGCGTGAAGATCGTCGCCATTTCGAGCAGGCAGAGGAGCAGAATAGGACGCTGACCCAGGGTCGAACGGTAGGTCAACGGCGGACCGGAATGCCGTTGCACTTCGCGCGGGGTGATGGTTGAAAAGGTGACAACCGCTGCCCCGGTGAAGGCCGCCGCCACAAAAAAGATCGCCCGTATGCCGATGAAATCAGCGACGAGACCGCCAATTGCTGGGGTAACCAGCAATGCAATGGCTGGTCCAACCGTGTAGATCAGCGTATAGGCGCGAGTTCGCTGTCTGCCAGGTCCGGCAGCTTCGGCAATAGTACTTGAGATGCTCGGGAACGCGATGTTTCCGACCGCCATGATCATGCCCATCGGAATGAGCTGCCACCAGCTCTGAGCCACCCCATAAAGAAACATGCTCGCCGCAGTCATCGACCGGGCGGCAACAATCAGACGGCGAGGGGGTATCCGATCACCCGCGATGCCGCTCGGCATCAGGGCGAAGAGGCGCAACACTCCCATCAGGCCCAGGACGATGCCGATCTGAGCCGGGTTTGCGCCTAAGGCCGCAATATAGAGTGGCCAGAGCGTCTGGTAAACGCCGAAAGCACCCTCGTTGAAGGACATGGCCACGAAGATTCGGGTGTTGTCCCGACTCAGTCCCAGGTTTGGCTTCTTCACCTACTCTGTCCCCACCACGCGCCGATCAGACGCGATAGTATAGCGGGTGTCCAGTAGCAATGCTGTGTTTATCAGCCAAAGTGTGAATCCGGGGCACGGCCACGTAATTGGCTCTGGTCGGGTGGCGCCTGACGGGTCATAATGTCTCCTGTTCGAGACCGTGCGAAAGGGAAATGAGGGGCCCGATGATTGACCTCGTAAGTGATACCGCTACCCGGCCATCGGCAGAGATGCGCCGCTACATGGCCGATGCTCCAGTTGGGGACGAGCAGATTCGAGAAGATCCGACGGTTAATCGTCTGCAGGAGATGGTTGCCGAGCTTTGTGGAAAAGAAGAGGCGCTCTTCTTGCCTTCGGGCACAATGTGCAACGCGATCGGCATTAAGATTCACACCCAGGCTGGCGATCGCATCGTTTTGGAGCGATACGCGCATCCCTTCACGTCGGAAGCTGGCGGACCCGGGCTGCTGTGCGGCGTCATGACCACGTTGATCGACGGGGACCGGGGTGTCTACACCGCCGAGCAGTTAGCCGAGGTTATGCCGTCCTACTCCTACCACTCGGCACCGACTACTCTCGTGCTGCTGGAGAACACCCATAATCGGGGCAGCGGTAAAATCTGGCCGCTTGAAGGCGTCAATGCGGTGGCCGAGACGGCCCACCGGCTAGGTGCCAAGACCCACATGGATGGTGCCCGATTGCTCAATGCAGTCGTCGCGAGTGGTATCCCGGCCAGTGACTGGGCGGCGAACATGGATACTGTCTGGATCGATCTCTCGAAAGGACTGGGAGCGCCGGTTGGTGGTGTTCTAGCTGGCGATCACGAAACCATGGAGCGGGCGCGACGCTACAAGCACATGTTCGGCGGTGCTATGCGGCAGGCCGGCATCATTGCCGCGGCTGGAGTCTACGCGCTCGAGCACAACTTCGACCGCCTGGCGGAGGATCACGAGAACGCCAAGCTGTTGGCGCGCGGCCTGGCGGATCTCCCTGGGGTTGGCATCGACCCGGACGACATCGAGACCAATCTGGTCTATTTCGACGTCGTCGACACCGGCCAGACCGCATCTGAGATCACGGCGGCGATGAAAGAGAAGGGCGTGCGGATGGGCGCCACCGGCAAGCATCGTATTCGTGCCGTAACTCACCTTGACGTTTCGCGTGCGGAGATCGAGCAGGCGATTCAGACCGTCGCGGAAGTCGTCGTCGGTCGCGGGTAAACTACCTCGATTCGTTCATCGAACCACGCTGTATTGACATAAACGCCCGGTATTCATTGCCGGGCGTTTATGGTCTCCGTCAGTGTCCTGTTTCGTCTCCGGCAACGGTGCTCGTATCTGCGTCAAATTTGAGATCGTTCGGGATCGTATCCAGCGATCGTAATGTCGGATTCACCACCACACCGACGGTTATGACTGCGAAGGACGTGGCGATCAGGATCAGGTTCGTGCGCAGGCCGACGAGCTGAATAAGGATGCCGGAGACCAGCATTCCAAGCGGCATGGCGATCCAGGCGATGGCGGTAATCATTCCAAACGTTCGACCACGCATATCAGCGGGCGTGTGTTCCTGAAAGATGGTCATCAGGAGTGGGTTGATCGGCCCAGATGCGATACCGGCCACCACCAGGGCGGCTGCGGTGACTACCAGGTTTGTTGGCGTCATTGCCAGAACCCAGGTCGGGATCATTGCTAGGAAGAAGGCGCTCACGAAGGTCAGATGTCGCGACAGACGGTGGCCGACAGCGCCGTAGACTACAGTACCGGCCAGAGCACCGGCGCCGAAACCCGCCAGCATAATTCCCAGATCGACCGAACTACCGAAAATCTCTCGAGCGTAGACGGGGAGGATCACGTCGAAGAGTGGAGCGGTCAAGAAATTGACGACCGCGACGATGACCAGCATGGTCAGAATCAATTGATCTCGCCGGACGAAGCGAAAGGACTCGGTGAGTTGCGAGAGATAACCTTCCGCTTCCTCTCCAGCCGGTTTGGCGGAAGGGGAAGGGATAGCGATCACTATCGCGATGGCGGAGAAGGCGAAAGTTGCCGCATCAACCCAAAGGACATCGCCGGCGGATAAGAGCGCGATGAGAACTCCGGCAAGTGGAGGGCCGAAGAGAAGGGAACCGCGCTCGATCCCAACGTAAACCGCATTGGCCCGTTCCAGCGGGATTTGTGCCATCTCTGCAAGATCTGGGAGCAGGCTCTGACGGGCCGTACTGCCTGGGGCATCGAACAGCGAGCCAAGGAATACCAGCAGCATCAGCTCCCAGAAATGGATCCCGATGGTTCGGTTTAGGAGCGGAATCATGGCGACAGCGAGGCCACTGGCTAAATCAGCCAGGATACTCATGCGCCGGAAGCCAGTTCGGTCAACGATCGTGCCGCCGAAGATTCCGGCAATGATCGCGGGAAGCACAGTCATCGCTGCGACGATACCCGTTTTGGATGCGCTGCCGGTCGTCTGCAGCACGAACCAGGGGACGGCTACCATTGTCAGCACATTCCCGATATTCGACACGGCGTTCGCGGCAAATAGTGCCCAAAGGGGCGTCCGGCTTGCCGCAAGTCTCGTAGATGGCATACGGTCTTCTCACTGATCAGCATGGTCCGACAACAGCTGTGTACATGGTAGGGAGATGATACTGACGCCGGGTAGTCGAATTGTCTCCGAAGCCACGGCGGTCAATGGTGACGCATGCATGCCGCGCGACAGAAGGCTACTGGCTGATGTTTCGACAGGCAAGTGCTGATGATGTTCGCGTTAAATAAGAACAGGCAGTCGACTCGCAGTGCCGACCGCCCGTTACGTCCTCGGGAGAATGATTAGCGTGATCTAGGGTGAGCGAACCTCAACCAAATTGTTGTGATCGAGCTTCAGCGCCTGGAACGTGTTCCAGGAAACCTCGATCACCCAATGTGCCTGCCAGCTTGCGAGGTCTTGTGAGGCAACCGTGTCTCCCACGGTGCACCAGAGCGTAACCCCGTTCGCGGTGAGCTCGATGCGCTGTCCAGGGATATAACCTGGGTGAACGCAGTAGTAGCCGTTCGGATCGATTGACCATCCGGCGGCGGCTTGGCCCCAGCTCGAGTAGTTTCGGAGCGTCTTTTCCCACCAGGCAGTCGAATAGCTCGACGAGTAGTAGGCAGCATGCCCGACACCGAGCGTGGTTAGCTGCTGGCTGGCAAGCGTCACCAGCGGCTGATTCAGGTCTGAGATGAGCGTACCTTGCGTCTTCAATACGCTATTGACGAAGTCATTGAGCGCGGCGTTCGACCAATCGGGATTGGGCGAACCGGTGAAGTATTGTGCCAATACCGCGCGCCAATCGCTGTTTCCTTGGTGCAGCTCGGCAAGTTTCTGCGCCGCGATGTCGGCGTTAACCAGTGGATCAAGCGGGTATGCCTGCTGTCCGAGGAACTCGCTACGGACCCCGAAGAACCCCTGTCGACCATCTGCCGACTGGAAGAGCGGATCGTAACCGCTCGAAACCTTGGCAACGGCCGCTAGCAGATAGGGATCGATGCTGTACTGCGCAGCCTTATTTGTAATGATCTCGCCAAACGGAATCTGGCTCGCGAGCGGATAGAGGTTCGTGTCGCTCGGCTCGGTTAGTCCGTGCCAGGCACGGTATTGCAGTCCGACATTAGCCGATTCGACCTGCCAGGCTGGCGGGTTATCTGGGGTATAGGTCAGAATTCGCCGCTCGAAGGCCTGCATCAGGATTCGCGTTTGCTTCCCGCCGACCATCGAGTCAACCCAGAATGGCTCCGTTAGCGGATGTCCGACAAGATACTGTTGGGCAACCGGTTGCGCGGCAAGCCAGTTCTCAAACAGCTTCGGAATGTTGTGGCCGATCTGGTCGTCATAGGCGGCCAGAACGACGCTGCTGTTGGATACAGCGCTTGGGTGCACCGTGCCATCCGCGCCCAGCAGAGCAGTGACATTCTGCCCCACGAGATTCGGACTACGATTCGTGTAGATGCTCGTGCCGATCGACGCTACGGAGGCGAGCGATGCGAAGGTTGGCGACAGAGGATTGTTGGTGATGTCGCCAGTGACAGGAACCGATGCCGGTTCTGATTTGACGAACGAGTTGTCACCGACCTGGATCTGGCCGGCGATCAGATCGCGTACGAGCAGTCCGGCAGTCACATACCATTGAGACTGGGAATCCCCATTTGGATTGGAGATTTCCATACGGGCCTTATCGAAGTAAAAGACGGAACGATATCCGTTGGGAGACTCTTTGTATGGTTCGGTGGTCATCGCTCTCATGGCGGGACCCCAAACCCAGGTCCGACTCTGGCCGGATCTGGCCGCTGGTCCATCGGCACGTGCCCAAAGCTCTGCGACAGCCGTTGGTGCCGATTGTGGATCAAGACTGAGTTCATTCCCGAGGACGGTGGCTGGTGCTGCGAGCATCGTTACAAGAGCAACGATGCCACCAAGCAGAATCCACCTCTTCAATGATTACCTCCCTCGCCTCGTGCCGCTCCGTAGGCGTAAGCAATTAGCTGTGATGACGCGAATACGCGAGAGACAACGACCGGCGTGGAAATCCCCGCATTTCCACAACAGCGCCCGGTCCATTTGCGAACCGGAACAGACTCAATCTGCGTATCCAGACCCAGCGGCGGGCCGCGCATATCCTACAGGGGTATTTGACGAATTACAAGGAACTCAACGAATTGGTAATACGTGTGACGCCCTGGCACCGAAAAACATGCTTCAAAAGTGCGTACGAATGCTATCGCGCAAGAGATAATGCGCGATATTTGCGCGTATGATGGGAGATCGCTGTTCGTTCAGGTACGTGTCAGCGTCCGGAGTGAATATCTGAGGAGTTCGTCCATCAAATGGCTACCTTGAATGTACCTGATGCAGTGTGCGGAACGATTTGACCTCAATATGGTGCAGTGAAACACCATAGACGGCAGAATCTGCCCTCTGAACCATCTGATTGCCCCAGAATTACTCGTGCGGTCGTCCGCACGCTATAACGTGTGCAACTGAACTGGGGTGGCGAACGTTCTGGTGTCGTCGTTACACGAATCGGCGATCCGCGCATCATACGATGAGTGGCCAGATAGGAAGGCATTATGGCGCGGGTGACGGGGGGTGATTATTACAGCAGCGTTACCAGTCTGTCGGATTGGTGCATTGAAGAGGGTTTGTTGCGGAAAGAATTTACGTTCAAGACATTCGCGGTCGCGATGAAGTTCATCAACCAGATAGCGGACGTTGTCGGTTCCACCTGGCATCATCCAGATATGCTACGGACGATTAAGCAACGGGTGATTGAGCTGCTCGCATCAGGTCACGCGTCAGCTCCGCCTGTCCCAGATGCTCGGCTGCGTGGCGCGCCACGACGATCAAAACATCTCTGCCGGTGATCTCGCCCCGGCGTGGGTGCATGCGCGGACTGTCCAGGTCGGAAGTCGTTAATATCGCCAACGCCGACTCTACGCGCTGCCGCAGAGAGGTCCAGCGATCCGCAACGGCTTGTGCCGATATGTTGTCGGCACGAAACTCTTCGTCGTATTCACGATGAACCGGCTTCCCGCAGAGTGTCTGGAGAATATTCTCCTCGAGATTGCCGAGCGTATGCATGGCGAGCACATTGAGGCTGTTGGCATCAGGTGCTGGCGGGCGCCATTGCAATTCCTCCTCACCAAGTCCGTCGAGGATCGCCACCAATCGCGAAACTGAGCTCGAGATAAAGCGCCAGAACGACGCGACCTCGGCACTGCTGAAGCTCTCGAGATTACCTGACATATGAGTCCTCCATGTCGTTTGAATCAACGTTTGTGCCGTCGATGATGAGAGAGATCACTTGATCAACGCGTGTTGCCGATTGGATTCTTGTAGAGTACGGATGAAGTATAGATGAGACGGAATCCCGACGTTCTTTTGACGTACAAACGTGAGATGGAGACAAGAGTAATGAAACCATGGAGTGAAGGACCCCCGGCGGTGCAAATGAGAGTTGCGCGGCCGACCGATCAGTTGGATGCTGTCGTCCGCTTCTATCACGAGGGAGTCGGCCTGCCGGTAATCGGCTCGTTCGGGGGCGAAGGTCATAAGGGCTACACCGGGGTCATGCTCGGCCTTCCCGGCCACGACTATCACCTGGAGTTCACTCAACATGAGGATGGCAGCCCCTGTCCGGCGCCGACCGAGGACAATCTACTTGTCTTCTACATTCCCGATCGCGCGGCTATCGATTCGATCGCGGCGCGTCTCGCCGGGCTTGGCCATCATGAGGTGCCACCTGAGAATCCTTACTGGGAAGGGCGTGGCGTAACCATCGAGGATCCGGACGGCTGGCGTATCGTCCTGATGAACACCGAAGGAATCTAAGGACGGACACCGATCAGCGCAAAGTCGCGGCACGGGAGCGCTGCGCCGCTCGATGCTCCGTTCATTCCTAAAGTGTCCGTCCGGGAACACTGGCACACGGGCTAACTTCTCGCCAACCTCTCGATCGCGTCGATGGTAACGCTGGTAACGACTCGATTCGCCTGGGAGAGCAGTTCTGGACTGCCAACGCGATCGACGGCTAAACAGCGCATACCGGCGGCGATGGCTGAAGCGATGCCGGCAGGTGCATCCTCAATGACGAGACAGTTCTCCGGTGCCAGGTCAAGCCGCGTCGCCCCGGTCAGATACGGCGCCGGATCAGGCTTGCCGATCGGTACGTCATCCCCACCGACTGTGGCGTCGAGGAGGGCAGCGAGCTCAAAGCGGGCCACGACGGCGTCCAACTCGCTGTTGCGGGCACCGGAAACGATTGCCAGGCGATAGCCGCATTCAGCTGACGCGCGAAGTGCATCGAGACCGTCGGAAAAGGGCTGCACCTCCGTGGGGAAACGTCGCGCATAGGCTTCGGCGTTCGCTTCGATCAGTTCCGCTATCGACAGATCGGTCCGTTCAACGGCGGCCAGATAGTCAAGAAAGCCGCTGTAGTCGGTACGGCCAAAGAAATAGCGTGCGAAGATGTCCGGCGTGACCGGTGGGAGTCCGAATCGGCGCGCGATCTCGTCGGTTGCGATCTGGTGAACAGGTTCGCTATCGATCAGAACGCCATCCATGTCAAAGATGACGGCGCTGATGCGGCCTTTTGATCTGCGATCAGCCATCACGGAATCTCCGGAAATTGATCCATCCCTGGAACGCGACATGTCGTAGGAGTCTTCCCGGAATGCGGCGGTGCATCTCCGGAGGACGCAAGAAGGAATAGCGAGGATCTGCTGTACCGAGGATGCGATTGGCCAGGAGATAGCCGAAGAAATGCGTTGGCATGACACCGGAGCCATTGTAGCCGGCTGCGATGTAGAGATGCTCATCGACCTGCCCGCTGATCGGCCACCAGTTCCGCGTGCGAGCGGTGAGCCCGTGCCATTCGAACTCAATCGGCACGCCTTCCAGCCACGGATAACGTCGAAGAAGCGCATGCGAACCCGACTTGCGCGCGTGGCCGTCTATCTCCCAGTCCGGTGCCTCGTATGCCCGATGTCCAAGCACGTGCCGAAAGAAGAAGCGCCGGTCGGTTGTTGAACGGACCGTATGAGTGTTGTAGCCGCCGACTTCGAAGCGGAGCGGCCAGCGTTCCAGACCGCTCATCTCCCATTCGGCCGAGGTTAGCGGCCGGGTAACCATCACCCGATGATGCATAGTGAGCAGTAGGTCCTGCGCGACGCCGAGCTGCTGGGTATAGGCGTTGGTCGCCAGCGCGACGTCACGTGCCCGGACCAGCGCATGTGGAGTCGAGAGGGTGATCGGATCGGACCGATCGATGTCAACGACAGGCGAATGTTCATAGAGTTCGACCCCCAACCGCGCATTGGCCCGGATCAGTCCCGCTACCAGCTTGCCAGGATGGACGGAGTTCGTAGTAGTCACGTCGGCTGCCACATAGAAATGGGAGCCTATCTCTCTGGCCAGCTTCTCGCCGACCAAATCGGGACTCTCACCTCGTGGCGGATGGCTATGCAGGTAAATGGCCGGCTCCGATTCTCGCAGGTCGAAGTCGATCTCCTCTTTCGTCGCGAAATCCTTGAGCAATTTGTAGGCAGCGCGAGAGCTCTCGGTTGGATCCTGACCACGAAAACGAGGCGCGACCGCTCCGGAGTTCCGCGAACTGGAACCGGAGCCGAGTCGTTGCGACTCGAGTACGACAACGCGCAGCGACGGGTTGCCACTCTTAAGATAATAAGCAATGGCTAACCCGGTAAACCCGCCGCCGACCACCGCAACGTCAGCCTCGACGTCATGATCGAGACGTGGGAAGTGGGGTGGATCCGGGATCGTCGCCATCCAAAAGCTGGTCGTGCGCTCTGGCTCGGACAAGATCGATGGGTGGTTCAGGTGAAGCCGTTTTACCGCCAGCGGAAGCGCCGCGGCGGCCGAGGTCGCCCCTGCCCATCTGAGCCAGCGTCGAGACGTCATTCAACTCTCTCCCCAACGAACCCGAGACCTACTGACTAGCTCCGAATAAAAACGCGCAATGCGTGAACTGTGACACTCATGGACTCTTCTGATTATCCGTCCGACGGCTAACTTGCCGTTCCGGAAGCCCAGGTTGCGTAAACCGGCGTGCTCCAGGCCAGCTCGCCGTCCGATTGGGTGACCCAGATCCAATACGCATTGAGACCGGGCTGCGGTGACTCATCGCGCCAGGAAAATGCCGCGTTTTTCGGTCCATCCGAATGAGCTAAACGTCGCACGACTACCTGCTGCTCGAGTCCCGGCCCTTGGCGTTCGAGGGACTCGCTCGTAAGCTCGCTCAAACCGCAGCTGAACCGCATGGCTGGCGTCGTGAAATCGATGCGGGTCTGCTCGTCCCCGTCTAGCTCGACAATCACCCCGTCCCAGTCGCCACAGGTATGGCTGCGCCAGCTGACACGCGTCGCGTCCCAGTCGATCACGCCGTCATGTGAACTGTCGATGGCGTAATTCTCGACGCCAGTGATCTGCCCGTTCCAGACAGTTAGCCCGCCGGTCCAATCGAGCGCGCGAGTGCGATCCCGGTTACGCGCGCCACGCCAGGCAAAACGGATGCGCCAGGGTTCATCAGTCTCGGGTTCGGGGAGCACGGAGTGGGTGTAGATCGTTTCCAGGCCACGACGTAGCTCGATCGTGTCGATCGGCGCCGTGCCGAGTGCCTGAACCGCAATCTCGGGCGTTTCGGTCAAGTTCGGCTCTGAGCCCATTGCATGTCCATTGACGGTGACATCGAGGATGATGCGCGGACCGCTCGTACCATAGCAGCGACGGGACCGTAACGCCTCCCAGATCGACTCCCGCGTCAGGTCGTTTGCCAGGTAGGCGGTAAGTCCGCCGCGTACCCCATGATGCGCGAGTGTTGCCGCGCTCCATCCCGGCCGACCGCTGTGATCGTCCGATCCGCCGATGAATGCGACGCGCATGTCGCGCTCGAGCGCTTCCCGGGCGAACCATTCAAAACGGCCCCACTGTGACGCGATCTCAATGGCTGGCTCCAATGACTTGTCGTGGTAGGCGAGATTGGCCCTCCGCCCGCCGATGTGGGGCGTGATGAGGATGTCGTTGTGACCAGCGTTTGCCGTGTAGAGCCGGTCGATTGGGTAACAGTCGGTATTGATGTCGCTCTTGTCGTCGACCTCTGTGTGGCTCGAACGGCGGATTGGGCCATCTCCAAGGTAGTAGACGTTGTGGTCGCCACCGGCTGGTGTGTTGCCGGACCACTCGTAGCCATGGAAGGTCACGAAGCGGCCGGGTTCGTAATAGCGTTCGGCGTTCTCGCGTAGCTCGCGATAGACCTCTTTCGTGATCTGGAAATCATTGCCGGAATGTGCTGTAGCATCGACCGCCGCGATGTCGCGTGCGTAACTGAAGTATTCCGGGATCGAGCCGGTCCCGACCGTTTCTTCAGTCTGCCCGTGCAAATCGGCCCAGTAGAGGCGCCGATTCGGCGCTTTGGCATGACACCGGATCGGGTTACTGGTGGCGGCGAGTCCGGATGCATCGCTGGCGGAAACGCGCAACACGCCCTCGCCGTGATAGCGGACCCCCTCAAAGCGACGAACACCGGCGTCTTCCTGTGAGAATGTGAAGTGCTCGGGACAGCCTTCGGGAACGTCGCCTGAGAAGGTGACGTTGCCGGTGTAGTTCGGGTCCGGGTTGCCCCAGGCGTCGAGCGCGCGAAGCTGTAGCCAGCTCTCCTCGTCGTTCACTACATCGCTTGGCGCGACCAGCACAAGCTGCGTTGCCCGACCCCCGACGATCGGGAAGCCGAGGTCGGCCACGTGCTCGTAGAGACCGGTGCCAAACGGATCAATCTGGAGCTTGAAGCTGAAGAAGCTCTGCGGATAGGTCTGTGCTCGCATACCAGGGCCGCCGGAAAGTTTGTCGCCAAGGACGATCGTCAGACGATCACCTTGTGCCAGTGCTCCGCTCGAGACACGGACCGTTATAGTCTTGGTCCAGGGTCGGATGCCGCCGAGCTCGTAACCTGGGGTGAGTGTGACTGGACGGGAAGCGTGAACGCTAACGTAGTTCTCGGCGAAGGGATCGCTAAACTGTGGTGTTGCCCAGTCGGTAACGCTGCGAAGGGCGAGTCGCACGCGCCCTCCGTCGTCGATTCCAGAGACACCGACGATGTAATCGACCATCCAGGTTCCGTGTTGAGATGCGACCACCGGACCATCTGGCGTGATCGTTCCACTCCCGCGCCACTCCGCTTCTGTCCAGACCACCTGTGCCCCCGTCCTTCGTTGCTGCTCAATCGTTTCCGGCAGTCTACAGCAGGTGGGATGAGATGTCGTTGAG
>CAVUBN010000015.1:0-142757 GCA_963739715.1 uncultured Chloroflexia bacterium
GCAAAGAGAATGGTGTCAGGGACGAGGTCAGGGAGCAGTGACCTTATCTCAGTATTTGCTTTGTTGTATTGTCGTGCAGAAGTGGTGACAGGATACCGTTGTCCTGTTATGCTGCGAACATTCGTTCTCTTTTGGGACGCGAGAAGGGAATTTGAATGCCACCGAAAAAGCAAGATACGGTCTGGCCAGCGAAGCCACATACGATCGCGAAGATCGCGATTCTTGAAGGGTATCTCAAAGCATGGTTTCCCATGCTGGGTCGTCGGGCGCGAGGCGTCGATCTCCTATACATTGACGGGTTCGCCGGTCCAGGCCGTTACACAAACCATCCCACTGGCTCACCTGTCGCAGCTCTCCGTTCGGCCACAAAAGCGGTGCAAGGTGCTGGCGCAAACTGGAGAGCAGGAGTAGTTCATCTCGTATTTATCGAAGTCGAACGCGATCGATTTCAGCATCTCGATCAACATTTAGAACCGTTCAGGACGTTGCCCGGAATTCAGATACACATGTTGAATTCAGCCTTTGTTGATGGAATTGCTAAGCTGGAATCAGAGATGCCCGCCTGGTTTTCAACCAATCGACCAATGTTTGCTTTCATCGATCCTTTCGGGGCCAAAGGTGTGCCGTTCTCTTCCGTTGCTCGATTGCTCAGCAGCCCGGCTTCCGAGGTATTAATTAATCTTGACGCTGACTCGATCATTCGGATCCACGATGCTGGCGAGCACGCGAATCATCGAGCCATTTTGAACTCAATATTCGGCGATGATTCGTGGGAAACGCTGCTCGAGCCGTCAACCATCTTCTCCGAACGTTGCAGGAGCGTTCTCGCCCTGTATATGGCACGGCTAAGATCACTGCAGGATATTCGATACGTTTTTCCCTTCGAAATGAGGAAATCCACGGGAACTCTTGAGTACTATCTGATCTTCGCGAGCAGGCACCCTAGAGGATTGGAAAAGATGAAAGAGGCGATGAGGCAGATTGACCAGACTGGAGAGTATCAGTTTTGCGATGCTCACGTCGGTCAGCAAATGTTATTTCAATATGATGATCCTCTGGCCTTTGCCAAAAAGATGCACCAGCGTTTTTCTGGCACGGCGACCACGTATGAGGAGGTCAGGGATTACGCGCTCAATGAGACGCCATTCCCCAATCCCAAGAGTATGCTAAAGGTTCTGGAAAAATGCGGCGGTATTCGAGTATTCAGTATTAACCCAAGGCGGCGAAGAGGAACTTTCGCTGAAGGCTCGATCAGCTCGATAGTGTTTAGCTAGGTGATCTGATATGGCACGTCGTTCAAATATAGAGTGGACTAACATGACGTGGAATCCGGTAACTGGTTGCACCAAGGTTAGTACTGGGTGCAAACATTGCTATGCCGAGTCGATGGCAAAACGACTGAAAGCAATGGGTTCTCCGCGCTACGAGAACGGGTTTCGCGTGACCCTGCACGAAGATTTGATAGATCTACCAAAGTCATGGAAGAAATCCCGGTTAGTGTTTGTGAATTCGATGTCTGACTTATTTCATGAGAAAGTGCCGCAGGGGTTCATTCAGCAGGTTTTTGAGACGATGGCAGAGTGCCCCCAACATCAGTTCCAAGTGCTTACCAAACGTCCCGAGAGGCTTCTTGAGATCGCCGACGACCTACAATGGCCCGGGAACATCTGGATGGGGGTGAGCGTTGAGAACCAACGGTACGCTTACCGTTCAAGTCTTCTGCGAGAGGTTCCAGCTGCGGTTCGATTTCTGTCCGTTGAACCATTGGTAGGTCGTATTCAATCCTTGCCGCTTGACGATATACATTGGGTGATTGTTGGTGGTGAGTCCGGGCCTCGTGCACGCCCTGTCAAGCCAGAATGGATCGAAGAAATATACGGCCAATGTCGTGAGAGTGCCGTTCCATTCTTCTTCAAGCAGTGGGGAGGAGTTCAGAAGCACCGAAATGGACGGACGTTGTTCGGACGGACTTTTGATGAAATGCCCCAGGCAATGGATCAGCTATCCGGGGCATTCGCTTGATGGAATTGTGTCCGCTGTATCAATTCGTCGGATTCCGCGGAAGACATGGCGTTCCGGCCTGAAATCGGGATTGCGATTTTGAGGACGCATGCCGACCTCCCTCATTGGACCACTTGGTATCCAGACGACGTTGCTCGTGGTCAATCGTTGGTTGCCAATCGATGTGCGACAGTGCGAGTCTTCCGGGTTAATCGAACAATCCCGAACTGATTTGGGAGCAATTGTTGCGACATCGCCAAATCCTCCGATTTTTCATTGAGATTCCGAGCGTTAGATGACGCCGATGGGTGAGCCCAGTGAGCAGCCGACTCTTCCATACAGTCTTTCCGAACACGCTAGAACGGTTATTCAGGAACGCGAAATCTTGTTGGAATGGGTATCGCGAACATTTCTGGAACCAGAGCGAACGGATCCGCACTCGGTTGATCCGAGCCTTCGTCACGCCTTGGCTCGTATTCCTGAAAATGGAAACCGAGTCTTGCGAGTCGTTTACAATTACACGATCGCTCCGCCGAGGATCGTAACCGCTTACTTTGATCGATCGCTGAAAGACAGACTATGAGACTGCATTTCGACGAAAAGGCTGACGCCCTCTACTTCCGTCTCAGTGATGCGAAGATCATCGAATCTGAAGAGGTCCAGCCTGGTATCATCTTGGACTTCGATGAGCGCGGTCAATTTATAGCGATTGAGATCCTCGGGGTCAAACAGCGTGTGCCGGGCATAGATGTGCGTGACATAAAGGTCGATGTCGCGTAGTCAAATCGATGTTTCCCGTGTGCGGTTTGCCGACACTGTGTCATGGCGGCCGTCTCGGGCTCTATCAGGTTGGCGCATGATCCCACCGACGCGATCTCGTCGCTGATTTCTTCACTGCTACTCCCAATCTCACATGCTCCATATGCGATACTCGACATTGAGAGCCGCCCGGCGTCAGACCGACGGAGCAATCCACTCGGGCGGCGGAACAATGACGAGGGAGGTTTGAATGCGAGAGATTCAGATCGTCGGCATCGCCGAGACCAAATTCGGCAAGGCCGAAGGGAGCTACCGCGAGTTGGCGGTACAGGCTGGTCAGGCCGCACTTGGCCGATGCGGGCGCTAAGCCGGAGCAGGTCGAGGCGCTCTTCCTGGGCACATTTTCACCCGGGACGTTCATCAAACAGGAACACGCGGCTCCGCTGGTAGCATCCGAGCTTGGCCTGGCGAATGTGCCTGCCATGCGGCTCGAGAACGCTTGTGCCTCCGGCTCGAGTGCCTTTGTCAGCGGATTGATGGGGATCGCCGCCGGTGCCTATGACGTGGTATTGATCGTCGGCGCCGAGAAGATGACGTCGACTCCGATTGGCGAGGCGACCTCAATTCTGGCCGAAGCGGCCGATTGGGAGACCGAGAGCAAGGTCGGGCTTACCTTTCCGGGCGCATACGCCTTGATGGCCCGTGCATATATGGATAAGTACGGCAAGGATCGATCAATCCTGGATGCGGTCGCGATCAAGAATCATCACAACGCGATGGGGAACCCATACGCCCAATTCCACCGCGAGATCACGCGCGAGGACATCGCCAAGTCGGCCATGATCGCCGACCCGCTGACGCTCTACGACTGCTCGCCGATCAGCGACGGTGCCGCGGCCGTATTGCTCGTGGCCAAAGATGTTGCCGGACGATTCGATAAGCCCGGTATTCGGGTGATGGGCTTTGGGCAGGCGTCCGACTCACTGGCGCTGTACAAGCGCGCGGACCTGACGACGTTGCCTGCCGCCAAACTGGCTGGCGAGCGCGCCTACAAGATGGCCGGTGTCCGGGCCGATGACATCAGCTTTGCCGAAGTCCACGACTGTTTCACGATTGCAGAGGTTATCGCCACCGAGGACCTCGGTTTCTTCGGCGCTGGTGGCGGAGGCGACGCGGTCGTTTCCGGAGCAACCGGACGCGACGGCAAGATTCCGGTCAATCCGAGCGGCGGACTGAAAGCCAAGGGGCACCCAGTTGGGGCCACCGGGGTCAGCCAGATCGTCGAGTCATCATTCCAGCTACGCGGTGAGGCAGGTGAACGGCAACTCGACGGCGCGGATATCGCTTTGACTCACAACGTTGGCGGATCGGGCGCGACCTGTGTCGTCACGATTCTTGGGAAGGCGGAGTGATGGCCGAGGTACCAACGTTTGCTGATGTGACTGGCAAGATCATCAGCTACAGCGTGATCTACGTGCCGACGCCGGAATTTGCCGGCGAGGCGCCCTATGGACTCGCCGTTATCGAGACGTCCGACGGCGAGCGTCTTCTGGCCCGGCTGCCGGCCTCCGACAAGGAGAAGCTGTCTGTCGGTGCCTCTGTCGTCTACGATCACAGTGACGACCACGGTGCGGTTTTCACCGTCAACTAGAACGACTGGAACCGTAACAATCATTGAAATCTGCCGCGGGCCGACAAACGTCGGCCCGTTCGTTTCAGCTCGCGTTAGTGACAGGTTCTCGCCGGATCTCCTGCGCGCGTAATCCTCAATCGGCGGGAGCAGGCCGCGCGATTCGATGAGGCTCGGGCGCGATCAGCGCAAACCCGACTCCAATTACCAAGAGCATCGCCGCGGTTGAAACCAATGCTGCTCCGGTCCCGGCGAATCCGGCGATCGCTCCGAGCAGGAATGGACCGAACACGTAGCCCGAGTCGGAGAGGGTGCGGAACGTGCCCATGGCCGCCGCGTTCATGCCCGGAGGTGCAACGTCGGCTGCGTAGGCCGTCGGCGCCGCACCAGCCAGGCCGGCGGACATGCCCCAAACGAGACAGCTCACAACGTAGAAAATGAAATTGGTCGACACCGCAAAGAAGACCATCGCTATGGCGCCGAATAGGAGGGCGGGCACGATGACCGACTTGCGGCCGAAGCGATCTACCACCACGCCTGACGGGTAGGCGATCGCCAGGCTAACGATACTGATTGCTGAAAGACCGAGACCAATTTGACTGGTCGACAGTCCCATCGTGGTGTCGGCTCGCTGCGGAAGGATGGTGAAGACTCCGCCGGTCCGCGCAAAGAAGGTAGCAAACGATGCAACGCTGATGAGAAGGAAGGCCGGTTGGCGGACCAGTTCGAGGATCTGCCGGCCGAACTGTGGGTTCCCTCCGCCAGATGTACGCGCGTCCACCGGCGCCGCCAAACGTGTCTCTGGCACTCGCGCCAGCGCCAATGCGGTGACGCCGAGACCGAGCACGGCATAGACGTAGAATGGGATCTGTAGACCAAAATGCTGGGCCATGAATCCGCCGGGCAATGGCGCGATGCCAACGGCGAACATGAAAACGGTCATATACAGAGCGATGACTCGACCTCGGTTTTCCGGTGTGGTGATGTCGGTCAGAATGATCTGAGTGCCCGTCAACACCATGGCGGCACCGAGCCCGCCGATGAATCGCCCGGTGAGAAAGACGCCATAGCTTCCAGCCAGGCCACAGAGAAGGTTCCCGGCTGCCGTCACCATACCGCCGATGGCAATAGCCCAACCTCGTCCGAGCAGATCCGCGATGCGGCCTGCCGGCATATTCGCTACGAAGCGAGCCAGGCCGTAGACCGCGACCGTCAGTCCGATCAGGAACTGCGAGACGCCGAAGGATTTGGCGTAGAGAGGCACCACTGGCACGATATTGCCAAAGCCGAACTGGTTCACGGCAATCAGCACGCACACCCACGCCAGCACTCGGTTGTTGCGATACCAGTCCGGCAGCGCTGCCAATCTCTGCACGAATTCCTCCAGGCGGACGTCGGTCGTAACGGCTTGCGGGTTAGACCGGGCCGGCTACATCACATTACCGCCATTTGGGCCAAGCATTTGACCGGTCAGATAGCCGGATGCGTCGGAGGCGAGAAACAGGGCACATTCGCCGACATCACGAGGCGAACCGAGACGTCGTAGCGGAAGCTCCAGCGCACGCCGTTCGGCCGCTTCTGGAGACGGATAGACGCCGCGATTCATGTCCGTGATGATCGATCCCGGCCCGATGGCGTTGACATTGATGTTGTATTGGCCGACTTCGCGAGCCAGCGACTTGGTCCAGGTGAGGATAAACCCCTTGGTTCCGGCATATACCGCAGCGCGGTCCCAGCCAACCAGCGCCAGCTGCGACGAGAGATTGATAATCTTGCCGTAGCGCTGCTCGATCATATGGGGAAGAACGGCCCTCGCCACTCTGAGCGGACCAAAGACGTTTACCTCGATCTCGTCCTGCCAGGACTCTTCGGTCGTCTCGGCAAACGGCTGCACGTGCATGATCCCGGCGTTGTTGACCAGAATATCGATCCGTCCGAACCGTTCGACGACCGCGGATACCATGCGCTTGACCGCTGTCGCATCAGTCACATCCGCCTGAGCGAGCATCGCGTGTCGACCGAGTGACTCGGCGTGGGCAGCCACCGCTTCGCAGCCCTCACGACTTTCACGGTAATTGAGCGCGACGTCCGCGCCTGCCTCGATGAAGACTTCGGCGATCGCCCGACCAAAGCCTCGTCCGGCTCCGGTGATCAAGGCGATCTTCCCGCTCAGCGCTCCCATTCTCGTGCCTCTCCTCCGTCAGTCGTTCGACCGAGTCTTTTCGGCATCGTGGATCAGCTTCCACAGTCGTTGTGACGTCAGTGGCATATCGACATGCGTCACACCGAGCGGAGCCAGCGCGTCGAGCACGGCGTTTACCAATGCCGGAGGCGATCCCGTGGTGCCCGCCTCGCCCACGCCCTTGACTCCGAGTGGGTTCACTGGACTTGCGGTCATGGTGTGCGCCGTCTCGAACGGGGGTAGGAAATCGGCTTTCGGTATCGCGTAGTCCATCAGCGAGCCGGTGAGGAGTTGCCCATTGTCGTCGTAAACGATTGCCTCTTCGAGCGCCTGGCCAAACCCCTGCGCCAATCCTCCGATCACCTGTCCTTCGACCAATTGCGGATTGATCAGAGGCCCGCAATCGTCGACGGCGAGATAGCGAAGCACCGTGAGCGCGCCACTTTCTCGGTCGATCTCGACCAGCGCGATGTGCGCGCCGAACGGGAAAGTGCGTCCGCTCGGAGCGAAGTAGCTGGTCCCTTCCAGCCCCGGCTCGAGTCCACCGGGCAGGCCGCCCATCCCGTAGGCCGCTTGCGCGACCTGCTTGAAGGTCATGGACCGGTCGGGAGTCCCCCGTACCTGAAGGCGCCCATCTTCGTAGACGACATCCTCTTCGCTGACCTCAAGTCGAGCGGCCGCGATCTTACGGGCCTTCTCTTTAACCTGTCTTACTGCCAGCAGGACGGCTGAGCCGCCAATCGATGTTCCGCGGCTGCCGAATGTCCCGATTCCTTGTGGGGTGACCGCGGTGTCGCTGGCGCGGACGACCACGTCCTCCATTGGAATGCCGAGCTCATCCGCCACGATCTGAGCGAATGTCGTCTCTTCGCCCTGGCCATGTGGCGAGATCCCGGTGGTGACGGTCACCGTGCCGGAAGGTTGCACCCGCGCCGAGCCACTGTCCCAGCCTGGACCAGCCAGCTCGCAGTAGACCGCCATGCCGAGTCCGACGAGGCGTCCATCGGCACGCGCCTTGACGTGTTCGGCACGCACGTCATCGTAGCCGATCAGCTTCAAGGCTTCGGTGAGCGCGAGGTCGTAGTTGCCACTGTCATATTCAATGCCGGTCGCGGACATGTACGGGAAGTCTCCCGGCTGAATGAAGTTGCGCCGTCGTAGTTCCACCGGATCCATCGATAATTCCCGCGCAATCGTGTCCATCAGCCGCTCGATCATATAGGCGGCTTCGGGTCGCCCGGCCCCGCGATAAGCACCGGTCGGCGTGGTGTTGGTCATCACGCCGAGCACGGTAGTGCTCAGGTTCTCGATGCGATAGGCACCGGATGACATCACGCCGGTGCGCGTGGCGACCGTCGCCGCGCCATAGGCACCGACGTTGGAGATGAGCTCTACTTTGAGCCCGAGAATTTTGCCCGAGTCGTCGACCGCGGCGGTTAGCTTCTGCACCTGATCGCGCCCGTGGTTGGTGCCGACAAATGTCTCCCGGCGCGTCTCGGTCCACTTGACCGGACGCTTGTAACGGTACGCCAGCGCGGCGGCGACCAGATATTCCGGATAAACGGGTCCCTTGGCACCGAAGGCGCCGCCGACATCGGGCGCAATGACGCGAACGTGATGCTCAGGAATGCCGATCGTCGCGGCGATGGTGCCGCGCACGCGGTGTGGCGTTTGGGTCGTTGCCCAAACGGTCATCTCTTCGGTGGCCCTCTCGTAGTTCACCATGATCGAGCGCGGTTCGATGAAGGTGGCGTGGATCCGCTGGTTCCTCAGACGCACCGACACGGTTCGACTTGCCCTGGCAAAGGCCTCATCGACGTCACCCCCTTCAACGTGCCATCGAAAAGCCAGATTGTCGCCCCACTCCGGATAGAGCAGGGGTGTGCCGTCGGCCAGTGCCGATTCCGCGTCGACAACCGGGTCGAGCGATTCGTATTCGACCTTCACCAGTTCGGCCGCGTCGGTGGCGCTGTAGAAACCGTTGGCCAGTACCACGGCCACCGCATCTCCGACGTGCATCGCCTTTCCGATTGCGAGTGGGTAGCGCTCGAGTGGCCGATCCGGAGCTTGTTCCGGTGAATGCTGCGGCTTTGTAATCTGGGCGATTTCGTCGCCCGTCATGACCGCGACAACCCCCGGAGAGGCCAAAGCCGCCGACACGTCGATGTTCAGGATTTTGGCGTGCGCGTAGGGACTGCGGACCATCACGGCGTCAAGGGTTTCAGGAATGTGAACGTCATCAACGAACTTGCCATAGCCTGTAACAAGCCGCCGGTCGCCAACACGCCGGACTGACTGCCCTACATATCGCGTTTTCTCGCTGGAAGTTTTTGACATTCGGCTTCCTCACCTCATCGAAATTTGGAGTCACGTGCCTGCAGCAACACAACAAACGCGACAACCTTGGACGGCGCCGCGAGAAGGACACGCTCCTTGATCTTCGCCCGTTCGGCGGGGATGGGCAAGCCCCGACGTTGTTTCGGGGGCATCGTCTACGTCAGGACTTTCCTGAGCCGATTTTAGAAGAGGAGGCGCTCGCCAGACTCGAGGATGGTGTGAATCTCCCGGTCGCTCAAACCGGAATTTCTGACGAACGCTACCGGGTCGGTTTCGCCCATATCGAACGGAAAATCGGTGCCCAGCACGATCTGATCGATCCCGACGATCTCCACCAGGTGGCGCAAGATAACGGGATCGAAGACCACCGTATCGAAATACAGACGATGAAGCTGTTCGATGGGATCGGCGGCTCGCTCCCGGCATTCCGGCCGTACTTCAAACCCATGACGCAATCTTCCAATAAGATGAGGCAGCGCGCCGCCACCGTGCGAGAGGATGAGCTTGAGACCGGGGTGGCGTTCCAGCACACCGGAGAAGAGAATACGTGCGCCCGCCTGAGCTGTTTCGGTCGGATTGCCGATAAGGTTGCGCAGGTAGAACTGCCCCATGCGCTCTCCGCCCGCGACGTTGTTGGGATGGATCAGAACGGGGATGTCTAACCTCTCCACCGCCTCCCAAAATGGCTCGAGATCTGGGTCATCAAGTCCACCGCCGTTGATGTTACTGAGGATCTCGACGCCGCCCATCCCGAGCTGCCGGACCGCCCGCTCGAGTTCGGCAACGGCCGCCGCGGGAGCCTGCAGTGGAACGGTCGCGAACCCGATGAACTCCTCCGGATCGTTCTGGGCCACTTTGCTGATCCCGTCGTTCAGCATTCGGGACCATTCGAGACCATCTTCGCCGGAGAGCTCGTAAAGAATGGTGTACGGCGGTGGCATGAGCGTACGTCGATCGAGTCGCTGCCGGACCAAGGCGGATCGCTGAGCATCCACCTCGAAAAGGTCGCGCGACACGTCGAGCGAGTGGCCGCGTACGTCGACGGTGTACCCATCGTCTCCATTCGCGACCACCTTGATGCCGAGATCGTTTCCGTCCCAGACTTCGCTGAGTGGAAAGTAATGACTATGCAGATCGATGACCACAGTTGTTCTCTCGTCTCACTCGTAAGCGGCCGCCGACAGGCGCTCGTTCAGCACTGCTATGCGGAATAGGCCGGTAGCTGATCCCGGTTCGGTAACAGGGCTATAAATGGCAACGTGAACCATGAGGTTGCCGCCACCACCAGAAACGCTTGTCGAATCCCGATCATATCGCCAAGGGTTCCGAAGGATAGCGACGCAATGCTCATGGCGACGAAGCCGATCGCCAGCATAAGGCCGGACATCGATCCGCGCGCTTCCGGCATCAGTTCCTGTGCCAGCGCCAGCGTTACCGGACGCACCGAAATCGCGACGAAACCGGCTGCCATGAGCACCAACAGCACCTGCCATGTGCCGTTTTCAAGCCAGAGATACAGGTAAAAGAGTGGCGCGGACAAGACGGCCGTGACAGTCAGCAGAAGCTTGCGCCCGAGGCGATCCGACAGGTTGCCGGCTAGCAGTCCGCCCGCGATTCCGGCGGCTGACAGGAGCGACAATGCAATGCCGCCGTACCACTCGCTCCGGCCGCTCGAAATGAGCAGCTTGACCAGGAAATACTGAAACGGGGACGTGACCAGACCGTTGATGACCGAGACAGCCAGGAGCGCCCCGACCGCCTTCCTTCGTTGCCGCAGCAATGGTCGGAAGTCGACCTTGTTGGCGCTCTTGCGCTGGGCATCGCCGTGTGAGGTATCGAGCGTGAAATAGAGAACGATTGACGCCGCGATGCCGAAGACCATCACGACGGCTGAGCCCTCTAACGTAAATAAGGCGATGGCCGCGGTGATCAGCAGCGGTCCGATCGTGCGAGCCGACTCACCCAGTGCCATGAAAATCGACATGGCTCGACCCATTTTGTCGCCGCCATAATCGCCGATCAGTGCAACAGCCGGAGCGTGGAATGCGGCCGACGCGAGACCCGATGCCATCAATAGAAGCAGCACCACCGCGACGTTCGGAGCCAGGCCAACGGTCGAGAGCGAGATAGCCGCCACGGCTGGAGCGAGGACGACGAACCACTTTCGCGTCGTCCGATCCGCCAGGTAGCCAACAAAGGGCTGCACGATACTCGGCATTTGCTGGGCGGGAATCATCAAGCTGACCATGGCAAGCGAGATGCCGAGTTTCTCCTGGACCGCCGGGATCAATACACCCATGAACGAGCCGTAGATGTCGTGTGACAGATGGGCGCCTGAGACGATGAAGGTGCTCCGGGCATCAAACGAGGCGACGGGTGCTGGCCCCTTCTCACTCACCTCGACTGCCGGCTTAGCTGCGGTCGCGCTCTGTGCCAATGAATCTTCCCCTTACCCCGATATTGTGAGTTGATATGATCGCATGTCTTTTCGAAGCCACAGGATACACCGGACTTCGCGGCCGCGCATCATAAAACAACGCAAAGATTGAGCCGTCTGTTCCCAGATCGCCCTCTTGATTAGCGACGCCGGCGTTCTGACGTCATCCTCGCGGCCCTGAGATCCTCCGCCGTGAAGACGTGCTCAAGTACGACGTCAGCTCCCTTCTCTCCTCGGAATCGGATTTCCGCCCACGCGAGCGAAGCCAGGTTGAGCACCAGCACGAGGGCCAGTGCGGCATAGATCCAGGGGTAGATCCAGGAGTCCAGCGTGCGCCGGACGACCACGAATCCGTCAATCGATGTCGTGTCCTTCGTTCCAATGGCTATATCGACGTGGTGAGGACCGTCCGACAGACCGCTGGCAACCGTCAGACGTGTCACTGAATCTGAGGCTGTGAGGCTCTTGAGCCTAGCAAGATGACCATCGACACGTACGGAGAGATCTTGCGTGCCACCGGAGATCAGAAGATCGAGGCGCGTGCCAGAGAAATCGATCGATGCGGTCGCGCCGTCCTGGCTGGGAACGAGTGCAGCGTTCGCTCCGTTGCCGTTCAACGTCCATCTCGCATCATGTCGGATTTCCCGGCTGTCGGCGTAGTAGGCGCCAGTATAGGCGAGATTGATACGCCCGCTCTGCTGCTTCAACAGGGTGTATGCCGGCGTCGGGGTGAAGTCGTAGTTAACGATCGAGAACCCGCGTGTCGGATTCTTGACCTGGTCTGGAGCATCTGGTGACGTCGGAGTACGGAAGTTCCAGATGCACATAACACCCATCCAGGGCCACTCCTGCTGGGCGCGCAGGTAGCCCTGGTAGAGATATTCGGCCTGAGTCTGCAGGCTGACCGGCTTGCCCCAGGGTGACGGATTGCCGCTCCAGTTGGCCGGCAGTGACACCCAGCCATATTCAGCCGCCCAGACAGGCTTATGCGCATCTCCATTCTTCAACATGATCTCGTGCGTCTGGATCGGACGCGAGAAATTATCACGGGCGAAGTCGACTCGCCGGTCGTACGGACCATAACCATAGCCATAGACCATCACCGTCCCGATATCGAAGTAGTCCTTGGCGCCCGCGTCGTACATTCCCTGGAGAAAGAGCAGGTCGCTCAAGTTTGTCGGGCCGGTTTGATCGGTCGGGGCGAGCCCCGGCATCAACACGGTGATCGTCGGATCGGCGGCTTTGGCGGCGATGTAGGCGGCTTTGAGAAGCTCGGTGAACTTGGCCGGATCGATCGGCTGCCCGCCCCACTCTCCCTGCAGGTTTGGTTCGTTCCAGATCTGGATATAGTGAATGCGCCCGCGATAGCGATTGACAAAGTCGGAAACGAAGTTGGCATAGTCGGATATCTTGTCAGGTGGACCATCGGGGAATTGAGCGAGGTTGGGAGCGCCAGCACGTGCCCAGCGGGGAGGCTTATCGAGACGGGCGATGATCTGGATGTCGAGTGCGTTGGCTTGCTCGACAATGCGGTCGTATTTAGCCCAGCTACTGACGTCGTACTTGGCGTTCCAGAATGTCCCCGGTTCCGGCTCGATGTCGTACCAGGGGAACATCTGTCGAATATAGCCGTATCCGCCGGCCTTGACCATCTGAAGTTCGCGGGTGACCTTGGCCGGGTCGGGTTCCTGATCGAGGAAGGTATTGACGCCCATCGGGTTGACGTCGGTGTGCGGAATCGGTTGGAGGTTGGCCCCGGAGGCGACGCCCCGGTTGAAATATCCGTTCGCAATCGTGGCGACGAAGAATCCGCCGGTCAACCCGAAGATAACGAGAATGTGAAGGCTACGTTGAAACCATCGGCGAGCCAGGAGCCGGCGCACGCGTGTCATGCCAACCTTATCCGAGGGTGACGGGGCCGCCAACAGGCGGCGATTCGAGCGGTCGAGCGCATCAAGAGGCGCAATGGCGCCTCCAGGTTCAACCGTGCTTGAGTATAGAGGAGCGGTGCCGTTCGCGGTTTTCCCCTCTGAACCGTCGGGATCATCGCGGATGCCGCGTGGGAAAAGGCGCGGTATTCCAATTCGTGGATTCCAGTGTACAATGCACGCGGCCGGTCTAAGAACAGGCAGAGAAGTGGTTACCCCGCACGAGAGGAGAGAGGTCAACGGTGCAAAAAAGCCAGCCACAGTCGGAACTGATGATCTATGTGGAAGGGCTCAACGTTGCCCTGGCGATCTGGCTGATCGCATCGCCCTATATCCTTTCCTATACAGCGTGGACCGGGGCAAGACTAACCGCGGACGTTTTTGGTGGGCTGATTCTCGGCATGGCGATCACACGTATGGCGATGTCGCAGCGGCACTACTGGTGGCTTTCGTTCGGAAACCTTATTATGGGCGTCTGGGTTGCGATTACTCCATTCGTCCTTGGGTACCACTACGATTCCACACCGACCATCAACGCAGTCATCGTCGGTGCCCTGGTGGCGCTGATCGCCGCGAGCGGATTCCTGCGCCGGGCATAGCCCAAGCGCAACACCTCACAAAAAGCTGATTGACAACCGGCCCCCGGTGAAAACTGAGGGCCGGTTCTCATTGGTAACGAGAACGTGTGCTATCATCCACGACACCGCATCACGTGTGAGTGGAACCAGTTGCGAACGAATGCCTGCTGTTGGTCGAAAATGGATGCCTACCGCGGGCGGACACAACAGAAACCGGATGCAGTCGAAAGCAATGAAACCGGCGTGCAACCAGTTTCCGTGTGGGCCGTTAAGATTCCAGAAGCCTGAAAGCGCCCTCGCGGCTACGGATTGCGCGATTCCTGGCAAGGTGGGTGTAGGACAGTGGCTCGATTCATCGCAAACCATATACATCAGGGACCGAATCGGCTCGCTATCATGAAATTGACGCGTCAAATGGCGCGACCGTTGTCGGTTTCGTGCGTTTGTACAGTATAGAGGTCGTGGTTCGGCGCTGGCGAGAGCTATCGTCGTGCAGCCACCCCGATGCCAGGATCGGATTATTGGTCCATATCGTGGTATCGGGGTGTCCGCAGGGCACGTTCCGTTGACAGCAGTGGGGACCCGTTCCTATACTGTCAGTCGGATAACTTAGCCAGTACGAACTAGGGGAAATGGAAAGGAGGCGGTTGGGGGATCCTAGCCTGATGAGGAGTCAGGTTCGTTACTTCGGTTGACTATCTTTGTGTAACGTGGAGGTTCCGGACGCGCACGCGACGTGTGTTGTCCCGAAAGGAGCAATCAAGTTGAGAAAACAACGATTTCTCAACACGGTGCTAGCGCTGGGACTGGTAACAGGTCTTTTCGCTGGCGTCTTTTCCGGTACCGCTCTGGCTTCGCCAGGCGACCCCGGACAGAACATGATTTTCTTCCCGTACGTCTATAACAACACCGATGTCGGCGGTATCAACATGACCGGCTCGATCACGGTGCAGAACATCGAAGATTCCCAGGTGAATATTCAGGTGTGGGATGCATCTGGCACCACTCAGCTGAATACCACGAAGACGCTCAACCCGCGTGCTTCGATCACCTATAGCGCCGCCGCTCTCGGCCTTGCTCGATGGTGGCGAAGGCGTGACGGTAACGGCAGTGTGGACGAGCCTGGCGGATCGCCTCGCCTTGGGGCTCTGCACGACAAACAACGATACGCTAACGCACGTCGCCAACAATGGGACCGACACCGGTACCAACGGCGATGCGATCGGACTCCCGGGCACCGTCGTTACTACGAACGACCCGACCACGGGTGTTCCGTACGTCAATGGCGTGGATTACACCGCGTCGATCAATGGCAGCGGTAACGTTGTTGTCAACTGGTCGCTGAACGGTCACGAACCTGATGTCACCAACGGCCCGGTTCAGTACACCGTCCAGTACTACCAGGACTGCGGCGTGCCGCGCATCGCTGGTGTTGAGAAGCACTGGACGACCAGTTCGCCGAGCACGACGGTTGACGGCTACAGTGCCGTTCCGCTGTCGGATCTGGTCGATTCCTCCGACAACGGTTTCTCTTGGCCAGAGCTCGACCTCAACAATCAGTTCCGTTGGGTCCTGCCGATCGCCCAGCTCAACAATAGCTGGAACTCGATCGTTCGCATTACCAACGTGTCGGCCCAGGATGCCTCAGTCAACGCGTACTGGTATCCGGCGGGTAACGGCGTCACCTCGACTCCGCTTACTATCCCCGTTCCGACGATCGCATCTGGCGCCACAGAATCTATCAACCTGAGCGACATCGCTGCCGCCCAGGGCTACCCCGCGAATGCGGTCGGTTCGGTCTGGATCGATTCTGACGTTGCCACGGTGGCGTTGGTCGATCGTGTCAAGGTCACGACAAACATGGCGCTGACGAACGTGGCACAGCCACGGACGGACAACGTCTCGTTTGGCGTCCTGGGTAATGGCGAAGCGCGTCTGCGCTATGCACCGCTGGTCTTCGGTGGCGCGAATGGCTGGAACACCGGCTTCAACATCGCGAACCTGTCGAGCAGCGACAATAACGTGACGATCACGTTCTACAATAACCAGGGTTCGCCGGCTACCCAGCCGACCTCGGTCTACATTCCTGCACGAGGAATGAAGTACGTCTACCGGCCGAACCTGGCGAATCTGGGCTTCGACCCGGCTCAGCCAGTTACCGCGATTATCCGGGGCACGGCTCCGATCGCGGCGGTTGTCGACGAAGTGAAGTACGCTGAAGCCGGTGGCAAGGATGCCGGCCATGCGATGTCCTACGCCGCCTCGCAGGCTGCGCCGGCATCGGTTGCCATTGACCTGACAAGCACGCTTAACCAAGCGATGGGCTATGGCAAGTACTTCTACCTGTCCGCGCTCTCCCTGCCGCTGTATCAGCAGGGTCCGACAGTCAATGGCGTGAACAACGGCCCGAACTCGGGCATGAACCTGTTCAACCCGAGCGACTCAAGCGTTTGGGCCATGGTTCAGATCCTCGATTCGTCAGGTATTGGCGCCCCAGGTTACGTGAACGCAAACGACGCGGAACTGCCGTCGCCAATGCTCTTGTCGCCGTTCCAGTCGACGAATGTCTACGCACCATTCCTTAGCCAGTTGCCGTCGGGTTCGTACTCGGCCGTGGTTGGTGTGGTTTCGAAGAGCATCGTGCATGCGTTGCTCGGCAAGGGTTCGTTGGTGGGTGTGTCGAATAATGTGAACTACAACGTGGCCGGTGACGGCGCCGCGGTGTTCAACATGACTCCGACCATCTTTGACATTCAGAACATCCCTGGTTTCGTAAATGCGTTGAACATCTTCCAGGTGCTCACCGCTGGCTACTGTGGGTTCATCCCGCAGAACCTGGCCCAGCAGCTGCAGTTCAGCGACGGGCCTTGCCTCTACATTAACCCGAACCAGGTTCCGTTTCCGTAACCTGTCCCACGTTTGATGTGGCTAGCGCACCGCCGGTGCGCTAGCGACTAACCACCGAAACGTTACACAACGAGATGCGCCTCCTGTATCTACAGGAGGCGCTCTTGTCTTTCATCGTGCACAGTGCGACGATGACTAGCCGTCACCAATCTCATGGTCTGTGCGTTATAGTGATAGAGTAGGATTTGATTGCGATTCGAATTAGGTTGCTCTGGGGAGCGTGAAGCGTGCGTGACGCATTTGCGTTTCGATTGAAAGATTTGGGGGCTTGGGTGTGACGCAGAATACGGACTCCGTGAAGCGACATAACGCCCGCCAGCGCGGGCTGGCGGTAAGTCTTATCGGGTGCTGCATTCTTCTGCTGGCGCTCGCCGTTCCGCCGCAGGGTGTGCTGGCGGATGCGCTGCATGGCGCGGGCTGGGATGCCGGTTCAGGTCAGTGTTCCGGGTCCGTTCATGTCGGCCAGGTTTCCAATCAACTTGGACCCGGCTTCCCTCCGCTCGGCACTGGTAGCGTAGGTTTTGCGGTTGGCTTCGATTCGCTGGGCCTTCCACTCGCCTACAACACCAACTATGACGGTGTCGCGCTCAGTGATCTGACAGCATTGTCATACTGGACGTTCACGTCGTCGTTGTCCGCTCCGGATAACGCGGTGTTTGTTGTATTGAACGTCGATGTCAACGGCGACATGCTGGCCGATGACCAGCTCATCTTTCTGCCGTCGCAGCAAGGCACGATTCAACTGAATACCTGGCAGGATTGGAATGCGTTGGATGGTACCTGGTGGTCGGTGAATGGCCTGGCGGGCATGGGCCTTGGCGGCGCCGGGGGGAGCCTGTCAGATTATCTCAATGCCTATCCGGCGACACAACTCGTGAACGATGGCTTGGGTGGTGGCTTGGCGCTCGGCGCAGGCTGCTATGGTAGCGGCTGGGCGACATTTGTCGGTGCGGCCGATGCCGTGGTTGTCGGTGTCAATGGTTCGAACGCGGTGTATAACTTCGAAGGCGACGGTCCCCACCTGGTTTCAGCGCCAGTCGGCATCCCTCAGCCCGACCTGCCGACATTTTCAAACTTGTCACCGGCTCCATTCAGCACGGTGGCGCCTGGAAATGTGATCCTAGCGGCAGAGGTGACTGGTACGAGCGACATCGCCGATGTGGCGATGCAGCTCGATGGTGAGTCAATCACACCGCTGTTGGCGGGACTCGGCACATTGGACGTCACAGCGTCATCGACGCAGGCGTTAACCGCCGGTAGCCATACGGTGACGATGACCGCGACCGATAGCGAGAATCGGGTATTTAAGACGCAGTGGGACGTGATTGTATCGCCGAACACTGGCGACAATGAGTGGTTCTATGCGGACGGCACGCCGAAGTCGGATCAGATCAACGCCACGATGACGTCGTTGGTACAGGCATTCCGCTATCATCTCTACGGTCAATCGTGGGATGGTAGTGCTCATCCGGAGATGCCGACGCACGCCAGCACGGTGACCCAGGCAGCGCCGTTGTCCGACTGGGTGACCGGCACAACGTTTGATGAGGCGTCGACCAACGCAACGCTCAATAGCTTGGTGCAAGCGTTCCGC
Source organism: uncultured Chloroflexia bacterium (assembly GCA_963739715.1). Classification (GTDB taxonomy): domain Bacteria; phylum Chloroflexota; class Chloroflexia; order Thermomicrobiales; family Thermomicrobiaceae; genus CALAGB01. The sequence goes on from CAVUBN010000015.1 coordinate 18,354, forward strand.
TGGCACTTCTGGGGTATCAGCTGGGACGGCAACGCTCACCCCGAAATGCCGACGCATGCCAGCGTGGTGCTCCCGCCACAGAGCATCTCCGCTTGGTTCAACGCCGATGGTTCGCCGATTCAGGCAAACATCAGCGCTACGCTTCAGAGCCTCGTGCAGGCGTTCCGCTGGCACTTCTGGGGCTATTCCTGGGACGGTCAGCATCACTTCACCGATATGCCGACGCACGCGTACTAATACCGAGCGCGTTTATGTACCGAGGCTTGATCCGAGGGACCATTTGGTCCCTCGGAAGTCTTTCGTCGCGATGGTGACCGGCTCCCAATCTGGGCACGTGCCGAGTCCTCTCGGCGTGTGGTAAGTTCTGCTGACAATAAATGTGTCGTCCCACGGAAAGGGTTGGTCCTTTTGTTTCGTCCGTCGAAGCTCGTCGCGATTTTCCTGTTCTTTCTCCTGGTCATTACCTCCGCTTGTTCTGTCGGCTCATCTAATTCGAAGGTGACGGCTACGTCTAGCGTGCGGCCGGTCGCCACGACCGATGTTGCCTCGCCTTCTTCGTCAACCACAGGACTCGCAACGCCGGACGGCAGCGTGGGTACGCCGCCTGTGCCCCAGACAAACCGGCTCAATCCGCCCGATCTCATCGTTCACGCCAAAGCTGGCGAACAGCTTGGTAGCTTTGGAGCCTGGTTTTGGCAGAATTCATATGGACTGGTCGCGGATACGCACGCTCAGGCCTTCGTGATACAGCCGGAGGCAATCCAGCTTGAGCAGGGCGAGAAGATCAGCTTCACCTGGCGTTTTCAGAATTCGCAGAGCGACACAACGCTACAAACACTCGATCTCTCCGTTTATCCAGCCGCCGGAAACAAGAAGTCCGTCGATGTCAGCGGAGAAACGTTGACCGGCTTCTGGCCCCAAACCGACCCGACCGCAAAGGCGTCGCTCACGCTGACGGCGCCATCCTGGTCGGTCGATATGCCGGCGGGAGAATACTTCATCGTCGTTCATGCCACCTGGTCGAACCCGATCGGCGACCACAAGGAACGCAACTCCGACTATTCATTTCACGTTCAGGTGCCCTAAAGATCGGCATCCCTGAGGGGCTTCGGGAGTTCTGCTGTCGCGAGGATTCCGTCGTTGTTGCCGATTTTGTCGACATCTCGGGCGCGTCCAACGCTGACGGAGTTCAATGCGTCTGGTCAGCCAGTAGCCACGGCAACGCTCGGTATGAATACCCCGAGCTGCACCGTCAGCGTCGTTTCCGGCGATTACTTCGTGCGTGCCTTGACGAACTGGTCGAATCCCATACTTCGACTACGGTTTCCACTTCGCGGTGAGCTAGAGGCCGCTTCTGGACTTCGGTGGGCCATTGGATAGCTCCGATGGCCTGTTTCTTTGCGTACTGTTCATCACGGACTCCGGCTGCATACCGCCAGCAAGTGAAATGCAAATAATCCACATCCAACGGGGTCCTGGTTCGTTCCGGTTAACTGGAAAATAGTAATTCGGTACCGGTATTCCGCTGGAGGTAGACAATCATGTTGACAGCGCCGTTCAGCGATCCGTAGAGTTGATCGTCGTGTATGATCGTCCAGCATTTGCGACCGAAAACGGCGACAACTCACCCGCCAGATGGTCCTGGCTGACTTGGGAGACAATATGAATCGCGCATTCCGTGTATTCTTGGTGCTCTTTTTGGCACTGTCCGCGCTTGGTGTCCCGGTTGCGGCATTGGCGAAGGGTACTCAGGACAACGTTCCTGAGCGTTACATCGTCTCTTTCTCTCCTGGTGTCGGGAACGCGGGCATCTTTGCTAACCAGCTCGCGCAAAACAATGGCTTTCACGTCGGCCAAAGTTTCGACACGCTCATCAAGGGCTTTACTGCGGAACTTACACCTAGACAGGCGAGGATCCTTCAGGCAATCTCGGGCGTTGCTTCGATCGAGCCTGACGCCGTCGCACGCATAGCTGACCTGCCACCACAGACCGTTCCGACCGGCATTGAGCGCATTGGCACACTTGACAATGGAACGGCGAGCATCGGTAGCCAGACGGACCTGAATATCGGTGTCGCCACGCTGGATACCGGAATCGACACCTCGAACTCCGACCTGAACGCTGCCGGCGGCTTCAACGCTATCAACGCGTCCAATTGCAGCATTTCCGGCAACAGCGGCAACTACAGTGATGACAATGGACACGGAACGCACGTAGCCGGAACGATCGCCGCGAAGGATAACGGCGTTGGCGTGGTTGGAGTAGCTCCCGGCGCCAAGGTCTACGCCGTCAAAGTCTTCGACAGCAGCGGCAGCGGCTACGTTTCGTCGATTATTTGCGGTTTGAACTGGATCGCGGCCAATGCATCGACCGACAACATTCGTGCAATCAACTTCAGTGGCACGTGGTCCGGCTCGAACACGGCTAATTGTGGGAATTCATATTTCTGGTTCTTCGCGGATACCGCGCACCAGGCCGTCTGCAATATCGTGAACAACTACCACATCCCGTTGATCGTGGCAGCCGGCAACGACGGTGCTAACGCCAGCAACTCGCTTCCAGCCGCCTATCCCGAAACGATCGCGGTCGGCGCAATTGCCGATTCCGACGGAAAGCCAGGAGGTCTGGGCCCTAGCACGCAGTATGGCGCCGACGACACGCGAGCCACCTTCAGCAACTATGGCTCGGTTGTGACCGTCTACGCTCCTGGCGTAAACATCCTGTCTGACTGGCCGTCGACCGTTTCGGGCGGCACCAATGGGCTGTACGTCGCGAGCGGCACGAGCATGGCAACGCCGCATGTCACCGGTGCCGCGCTGCTCTATATCCTCAACCATCCCAACGCGACACCTTCGCAGGTACAGAACGCGATTGTCGCGGACGGCGAAGCTGGAACCTGGGGCAATCCGTACGGCAGTCAGCCTTTGCTGAATGTGGCCAATGCCGATTTCGGTCCGGTCGTCCCACCGACGCCGTCGCATGACGTCGTAGTGACGAACATCACCGCTCCGAGCCCGGTGGTGAATGGCGTGCCGACGACCGTGACGGTGCACATCCAGAACAATGGCAATGTCGCCGAGTCGAATCTGAACGTGACCCTGACGAATTCGACGACTAACACGTCACTCGGTACCAATGCGGCACCAACCTCACCGCTCCCGGCCGGATCGGGTGAAGACGTGACCTTCTCCTGGACACCGACTCAAACTGGCAGCAATGCGTTCAGCGCCGAGGTCAAGAACAACGACAATGACAACACTGGAACGGGCAACATCACGGTTGATGCCGTTTCTCACAGCATCTCGGTAACGGGTGTGGGTGCGGTGACCTCACCGGCGTACACCGGCACCGCCAACAGTGTTACTGCCAATATCAAAAACAATGGCAACGTGACAGAGTCGATCAGCGTCAAGTTGCAGGACTCCCTCGGGTCGACTATCACGTCATCACCGCAGTCGATCTCACTGGCGGCAGGTGCGTCGCAGGGAGTCACCTTCGGTTGGACACCGACCGCGGCGGGAACCCACAACTTCACCGTCACCGCCACCGCAAATGCGACCGACTTCACGGGGGTCGGCTCGGAGAATGTGACGACACAGGTTGACGATGTGCAGGTCACCAGTGTGACCGTACCGAGCCAGGCGACGCAGGGACAGTCCGTCACGGTGAGTGTCGGTCTTGCGAACGTGGGTGCATTCCAGGAGAGCGTTACTGTGGCGCTCACCGGCGCCTCGAATCTGCCGGCGCCTCAGACGGTCACTTTGAACTCTCAAGCGACAACGACGCTCAGCTTCACCTGGGATACGACGTCGGTGTCGCCAGCCAACTACACTCTCACGGCGACGGCGACACTTGGGAACTCCAAGACGGACAACACACCCGCTAACAACGTCGGCACGTCGAATCAGATCACGATTAACCCGAAACCAGTCAATCAGAATATCTGGGTAACCGGTCTGACCGCGACCAACTCGGCTTCTCGAACGATCACCGGAACGGTTTCGATCGGAAGCGGTTCAGGCCCCGTTTCTGGAGCAACCGTGACACTGAATATTACGGGGTTCTTCACGAACTATTCGATTCAGGTGACGACCAATGCGAGTGGCGTAGCCCAGTACTCTGCATCAATCTACTGGAGAACAACCTACACCGTGTCGGTGACCGGTGTGTCGCATGGTTCGGATACGTACGATTCGGGCCAGAACGTCGTTACATCGGTCTCTGTGTACGCCAGATAGACGGTACTGGAGCGTCGATCCCTTGAGAACCAGAGAGCGGGACCCGGAAACGGCGTCCCGCTCTTGCTGTCTCTTACGGTATTCCATCCACATTTTCACCTCAGTCAATGGGTGGAGAGGGCCTTGATTGAGTCGGGGACCGAGGCCTGAACCGGGAGAATCGTCACTACCGCCACCACCGGGCGGTGATCTGACGTCCAGACATCCGGGACTTCGATGCTCATGAGCGCGATGTCAGGTGTGCCGAGGATGTAGTCGATACGACGACCATCCTTCGAGGTGTAGTCGGATGATGCCAGGGCGCGGTCGTAATCGACGAAACCAGCCGACTGGAAGAGGGTGATAACCGGATCGGTCGGATCCGAATTCATGTCTCCGAGCAGTAGGGCCGGTGACTCATGGTTCCAGGCGGCGATCAGTTCGCTGGCCTGCCGCAGGCGAACCGGCCCGGCATTTGCAGGATCGTCGAGATGGGTCGCAAGCACCGTGATCTCACCCGCCTGTGTCTCGATCTGAACTTCGAGCACGCTCCGCTTGAGGTTCTGCGTGACGTCGTATTGGACCTTCTGAACCGACCCGATCGGTGCGCGGGTGAGCACCACATTGCCCCATAGTCCATCATCCGAGTTCGCGCCGAATGCGTAGTTCATGTTCAGTCGCTGGCTTAGCCAAAGAACCTCGTCGATTCCGGACGTCACCAGCCAACCACGACTAACTTCTTGCAGCACGACGATATCTGGATGCTGCGCCTCGATGACTTGAGCTGTCTGCTCCAGATCGAATCGATCGTTCGCTGAGAACCCACTCTGAATGTTGTAGGTCATGACGGTGATGGTGGGGCCAATGGCGGATGTCGCCGAGGCATCGTTCCAGGACCAGATCTCCCAACTACTGGCCAACAGGAGCAGACATCCCATTGCTCCGGCGAGGATGACGACGGGGAAGCCGCCACGTCGAATTCGAGGAACCGTCTTTGGCGTCCCGGCGATCGTTACAGCCAGGAAAATCGCGACCACTGCGCTAAGAACGACTGGGCTCCCCGAATACGTGTAGTACCCAAAGAGCAGACCAACTTCAATGAGCAAGCCGATGGTGAAGAAAATGGCCGTCCAGTTCGATACGGTCGTTGTCGTGAATTGATCGCTCTCCAGAAGGAGTTCAGTGATCAGTACGACACTAGCTCCGACGCTCAGACAGAGCCCGATCGATCCAAGCGTGGGAATGCTCCAAAACCAAACAAACCCAATGGCAACCGCGGTTGCCAGCGAGAGCCGCCAGGCTAGCCACCAGCGTTTATTCGACAGGATTGCAACTTCACCGGAACTTCGCAGCGCCGCACCAAGAATCCCCACCGCCATGCCGAAGGTCAGCACGATGGCAGCACCAGGATAGTCGAGCCCCAGATGAGATTGGGCCAGCCCGAGGTTGCCGAGCATCAAGTGGTAAAGGGCAAATGTGGGGCCGATGGCGAGCAGCGCAATAGAAGGGCCAAAGGTCGAGCCGCGCACCTCTGACGCCAGATCGAGCCGGAAGAGCGCGGCCAGCAACGCTCCGATCAGCGCCCAGGTCACCAGATTGGCGGTGATCCCCGGCATCCAGGGTGCATCGACTGTACGGAGGGCCACGCGTATGCCGAGGTCGAACGCGAGACCGAGTCCCAGGCCGAGGGCGACGAGCTGTCGCCGGGTGATCAACAGCGAGAAGAAGAGCCAGCCCCAGCAAACGACAGCCACGGCGCTGAGCCAGAGACGTGCCTCCGGTGCTTGCCAGTACTGAAAAGAAATTCGCGACATCGGCCAGGAGGAGTGTAGAGCCAATGAGGACCGAGCGAACGCTGGTCGAGCGGATCACCAACCAGGCCAACCCGCTTGCCAGAAAGACGCCGACGGCGATGCCGCCAAGCGTTGTTCGGTTGCTCTGGTCGACAACGAAGACAAGGTAGGACACGAAAACTCGCATCGATTGCAGCATCAATACGGTCGCAGTTGATACAACCGTTAGCCCGGCCAGTGACGTGATGGACGCCGGCTGGACAACGCTGGTCGATTCGTCGCCGAGGCCTGAAACGGACCGTGCGGACATACGAGCCACTCGTTTCGTGCACCGGAAAGTCGCTCTAGATTTCGAACGTTAGGAAGATGCTCGCGCGCTTCCCATTATCGCCAAAAAGATGCGTGATGCAAAGAGGATCCTTAACATCCGCTCCGTGCCATTGGAGAATAGGCTGATATTGGGAGCGACTATTCACCTGAATGAAGCGGAATCGAGTTTCAGGATGCGCTGTCGTCGCAGGCGGTTGTGCCTATGGGATCGATTCAGCCGGGAGCTTCAACGATAGGACGCGCGAGAGGCCGTCGTCTCCCATAGTGATGCCATAGAGCGTATCGGCGCCTTCGATGGTGGATCGATTATGAGTCACGACCACGAACTGTGTCTTCTCAGCCAGACGTTGCAGCTCGTCTCGCACACGCACGACATTCGATTCGTCGAGCGCCGCATCCACTTCATCCAGCAGGCAGAAGGGGCTCGGATTGACCTTCAGGATGGAGAAGAGGAGCGCAACGGCGGTGAGGGCACGTTCTCCGCCGGAAAGGAGGCTCAGATTCTGCAGCCGCTTCCCTGGTGGCTGGGCGACGATATCGATACCGGTTGAGCCGTTCTCGTCGTCACTGCGAACAAGGCGCGCCTTGCCACCGCCAAACAGGGCTGTGAACGTTGATTCGAAGGCGCGCGCGACTTCGGCGAAGGTTCGATCAAACTCCAGGGCCATCGTACGATCGAGTTCCATCATGAGCGCGCGAAGCGCCTCGGTGGCCGATCGAACGTCGTCAAGCTGTTGACGTAGGAACGTGTACCGTTCTGATTCGCGTTCGAACTGCTCGATCGCGTCATCTCCAGCGACGCCGATTCGACGCAACCGCTCGCGCAACCGGCCAATTTCCCTTTCTACGCGTGGGAGATCACCGGTTTCGACGGCTGTAGCACGCGCGAGAATCGTCTCCACCCCTTCAGCTTCGAGATCCCGACCGGCGCGCTCCAGCGTTAGATCGAGTTCATCGCGTCGCCGGGCGGTTTCGAGAGCGAGATGATCCTGGCGGCGTTCCAACTCCCGGCACTGATCTTCGGCTTGTTCCACCTTTTGACGGGCAACCTGCTCAGCGCGCACCGACGACGTGTGCTCAGATTGCACCGTGGCGTAACGTTCCCTCTGTTGGGCCAGTCGCTGACCGAGGGCGTCTCGCTCGACGACTGTCTTCTCGCGCGCTTCGACCAACGCACGAATCGCTTGATCGAGTTCCGTGAGGCGATGTCCACCGGCGATTAGCTCCCCGCCAAGATCTTGCTTGCGCGCTTCGAGCCGGATGCGTTGCTCTTCCGCACTGCGGAGCCGCTCGCGTATGCCTGACAGCTCCGATCGAGCGCGCAAGAGCTGTTCATCATCGATGACCTTTCGTGCGTCCAGCAAGGAGTTCTTGAGGAGCTCAGATTCGCCAGCAATCCGCGCCAGGCGAGCTTCGCCCTCGTCCCTGGCCCGCGACAGCTCGGTCAGCTCGTTGCAAAGTGTGGCTGACTGTTGTTCGAGCCGATTGAATCGCTCTCGCGCGGCTGCGTCATCCCGCGCAATATCGGACAACTGTCGCTCCGCGCGCTCTCGCGTGGCAGAGAGTTCGCGCAATTCGGCGCGTGCGGAGGCAATATTTTCCTCGATCTCCGACTTGCTCTGAATCTGGCGGCGAAGAATCGCTTCGACTGTTTCCAGCTCGGCGGATTGGTCGCTGCGCTGCTTTTCGAGCCGGGTGCGTAGTCGCGGAAGCTCCCGCAGCTCTCGCTCCCGGGCCAGTGCTCCGGTCTCTTTGATGCGGGAACCACCGGTTACAGTCCCGCTGGAACGGACGATCTCGCCTCCGATGGTGACGACGCTCCAACCGGGCGAGAGAGATCGTAGCGCGGCGCGAGCGGCATCGAGGTCATCAGCCACCTGTACGCGGCCTAGAAGCCCATCGACTACCGGACGGACTCGCTCGTCCATCTCGATCAGATCAGTCGCCATTCCCCGAATTCCCGGAGCGAGGCTTGGTACCGCAGATCTGCCACGATTTCGAACGGTATCCAACGGATGAAAGGTCGCCCGGCCAGACTGTGATTGCTTCAGCAGCGCGATCGCGCGTTCCGCGTCCGGCCAGCGCTCGACGACAAGATCCTGCAGGTGACTTCCAAGAGCCGCTTCGATGGCCGCTTCGAGTTCCGCCGGCACGATCAGCAGACTCGCCAGCGTGCCGAGAATGCCCGACAGCTTATTCTTCCGGCTGGCATCGAGTACGTGCTTGACGCCAGAATATAGACCGACTCCGCTCTCCGCTAGCCTTTTCAGCGTCTCGTAGCGCGTGCCTGCCTCGACAACCCGTCGCTCGATATCTGTCCGGCGCTTGACGAGCGTGTCTCGTTCCTCAACGCCTGTCGCGATCTTCTCCGACATCGCGCGCATCTGGCTGGTCAGGTCTTCGATCCGCCGGGACGTTGCGGCCGCGGATTCGCCGGCCGTCTCCCACTGCGCTTTGATCTCGTCTCTGCGATTTGCACGATCAACCGAACCTGACTGATGACGTTGGCGCTCGGCATCAATCTGTTCGAGCTGCCCGCGCAGTAGCGTCACGCGGGTCTCCATGAGCATGACATCTCGTTCGACGCCGGCTACTTTTTGCTGGACCGCGCGAAGTTGGGAGTCGAGGTCATTGACATGGTGTTGCGCCTCGTCGTGTGCCGACTCGAGTTGAGCGAGCTGCTGCTGTCGCGAAGCCGTGTCCTCGCTCAGCGCCGACGTCGTTGCGGCAACATCGTCAATTTCCCGCGTGAGATCAACAATCGACGTGTGAATAGCGTCCAGCGACCGTTCCGCATCACCTCGGCGAGTGCGCGCGGAGCGTTGGCGCTCTTCAATCAAGGCGAGATCGTGCACGCAGCGCTGATGTTCATCCCGAAGTCGCTGTATCTCACCGCTGAGGGAATCGAGGGCCCGTGCGTGCCCTGTCGTGGCATCGGCGGCCTGAGCCAGCACCCGCCGGTGGTTGTCTCGGGCCTGCGTTGCCTCACTGAGTTCCAAGTCCAGCGCGTCTGCCGCGCCATTGGCTGCTCGCAGACGGTCGGTGGAGTCGATCCAGTGACGGGCGTAAAAGCGTTCCAGCGCCGTCCGGAGCTGCTGTCTGACATTGTCATACTCGCGGGCTTGTCTGGCCGCTCGCTCCAATGAGCGAAGGCGCGGCTCGAGATCGGCCAGCAGGTCCTCTAGCCGAGTGCAATTCGCGTGGCTTTCCTCGAGATTGCGGCCGGCGGATGCGTGCTTGATGCGAAGACCGGTGATTCCGGCGGCGTGCTCGAAAAGCCCGCGCCGTTCATCAGCACGCTGGCTGAGCACGGCATCGACAAGTCCCTGGCCGATAACGGTGTGCGATTGCCCCAGGGACGCCGTGACTTGCAACACGTCCTTCAGCCGAACGCGAGCGCCGTTGATCAAGTACTGATTCTCGCCGCTTCGATAGGCACGCCGGGTGACGCTGACCTCCGAAAAAGCGACCGGCAAACTGCCATCCTCGTTGTCGAGCGTCACCGTCACTTCGGCCATGCCGAGCGGCGTGCGTGTCGAGCTGCCGGCGAAAATGATGTCCTCGGTTCGTCTACCGCGAAGATTGGTGTAGCTCTGCTCACCGAGTACCCAGCGGAGGGCGTCGGAGATGTTGGATTTGCCGGAACCGTTGGGGCCGATGACCGCGGTAATCCCGGTGTCGAAAACGAACGCGGTGGGCGTCGCGAAGCTCTTAAATCCGTGCAGATCCAGCCGTTTCAGACGTGTCGCCATTGAATTCCTGTCACCGCTACATCAGCACGCTGCACGCGCGATTCACTGTCGCGCTTCGTTCGTTTGTGAGTAATCATCGTCGAGAATGGGACGGGGTGGACACCACCAGATGCTACCACCGGCCGTTCATTTGCCGCAACGCGCCCGGCGCCGGGTGGCTGCTCGACTGCCATGTCCGGAACCGCGATGTACCGGTGCGTCAAGAAGAGACTACCGGTAGGACGAAGCCTGGAGACTAAAGAGCTCGGCGTAGAGACCATCCAGCGCCATCAGCTCTTCGTGAGATCCTTGTTCGACCAGACGTCCATCCTCCAATACCAGGATTCGGTCGGCCAATCGCACAGTCGAGAAGCGATGCGAGATGAAGACGGCTGTCTTACCCGCGGTTAACTCACGCATGCGTAAGAAGAGGTCGTATTCAGCGCGAGCGTCGAGTGAAGCCGTCGGTTCATCCAGTATCAGGATCTGCGCGTCTCGCATGAACGCTCGCGCCAAGGCGACCTTCTGCCACTCCCCACCTGACAGCTGGTGGCCATCCGCGAACCAGCGACCGAGCAAGGTGTCGTAACCCGAAGGGAGACCTGAGATAACTGGGTGCGCGCCACTCTTCTCTGCCGCGTCGGTGATGAGTGGCATATCGCTGATGAACTCGGTGCGTGCCAAGCCGATGTTCTCTCGGGCCGTCAGTTGATACGTGACGTAGTCTTGAAAGATGACGCCGATCTCATTGCGTAAATCGTCTGGATCGTATTCGCGCACGTCGTGACCATCAATGAGCACCTGGCCTTCGATCGGGTCGTACAGTCGAGCCAGTAACTTCACCAGGGTCGTCTTGCCGGCACCGTTCTTTCCAACGATTGCGATAGTCTCGCCTGGAGAAATTGTGAAGCTGACGTCGCGCAGCGCAGGTTGCCCGGTTCCCTCATAAATATGTGACACATTCCGAAACTCGATCCCTTCCTGGAACGGATGTCGCATCGGAACAGGATTTTCCGGTTTGCCAACCGCGGGCTTTGCTTCGAGCAGATCGAACAAGGTCTTCAAATAGAGTTGATGCTCGTATATCGAGGAGAGCCCAGTGAGTACTCCTTGAAAGTTGCTCTGGATGGAGACCGCCGCTTGCGTGAACAACGTCAGGTCGCCAAGGGTGATCTTCCCGGCAACTGTTCGCAGTGCGACATACAGGTACGTCGCGCTTGACACCAGGGTCGACAGCGCGCCCCAGGCATATCCCGCCAGGTAGCGCCGCACGATCAACGAGCGGTTCTCGGCGTAATACTCGTCGAAAATGCTCCGATACCGGTTTGAGAGGAACGGTCCCAGATTGAAGAGCTTTACCTCTTTGTGATACGTGTCGGTCGTCATGAGTGTCGTGAGATAGGACATCATGCGACGAGCTGGTGATTGCCGTCGCATCATCTGGTAGCCCCACCAACCGTAACGGGTGCTCGAAATAAAGGCCGGGATCGGGGCGAGTAGCGCGATAACCGCGAGGAACCACTGCAGTCGGACGATCAAGGAGATCATAGATACAAAAGTCAGTGTGGTTCGCAACAGGCCAAAGGTCTGGGAGACCATCATTGCCGGCCGCGATGTCGCCTCGCGTTGCACCTGCTGGATCAGATCATACGATTCGGAGCGCTCGAAGAAGGCCAGATCGAGACGATCGGCGTGTTCCATCAGTGCCATCTGAATTCGGTTGGAAACCTGTTCCTGCAGGAGTTGTTGCGAAATGTTGTTCAAGGTGCTGAATAGGCTACCGAGAGCGGCAATGGCGAACTGGAGAGCGGCAATGATCACAATCCGGCGAATATCGGCGTTCGTGCCGCCCGATCTGATGGCCGCGACAACCGCGTCAATGATGAGCTTCGACAACCAGATCTGGCTGGCGGGAATTACCGCCTGAGCGACTGCCAACGAACCCATTGCCAGACTGAGCCTTGGGCTGGTATCCCAGACCAGACGTAGAACGCGCGGGATGCCATTCATCGCCGCTTCGACGTTCTGACGCAACACATCGCGAGTCGTTTGTCGCTCGCTTTGGTCGCCGTTTGTTCCGTTCGGAGATCGCCCCGGGCGTCCGCTACCTCGCAGGCCGTGCCCGTTGCTGCTTCCGTGCCATCCGTTCCACGCCATCCATTACTCCCTCATCCCCTGCATCATGCCACGGCAAGCCTATCCCGGCGGGTGTTCACAGGGATGAGAAGAATCGGCGGTGCGGCACCTGCCCGAATGGGGAGGACTGCTCTGTGCTCCGTCGACTCTTGAGTACCTAATTGGCTTTGAGGAGTTCTCTTACGCTGGAGGAATCATCGCAGACGACGAAGACCTCCTGTACAGATGATCCGAGACGCGCGATGAGCTTGACGCCGTTGCCAGTTGGGGCACTGACTCTAACTCGTAGCGAACCACCGGGACGGCCGTGCGTGACATAGATGCGACCTGGGACGATTGACCGGATATCCTCATGCTCGGCGAGGTTCAATAATACTTCCCGTAACCCCGGTAATATGCCGTGCTCGACCTTTAAGACTCCGTCGCGATACCGCATCGTTGTTCACCGATCATGAGGCTCGATTCTGTCAATGTTCCACGCACATCACGGTCGCAATGGGAGACCAACCAGGCTCCACCACGGGAACGCGATGGTAAACATCACTAATAGTGCCACTCCGAACACGATTAGACCGGCTCGCAACAAATCGAACGGCGCGAAATGTCGCACCTGGTAGACCAGCAGCGTCGAGGCATTCTGTACCGGATAGAACGTCGTAGTCTGAACCGTAAGGGTGGCCATCAGACCGACCGGTATCGGATTGATGCCTATCTTCAGCGAAATCGAGGTCAGAAGTGGAATTAGGATTCCGAGCGCCCCCGACCGGTTCGGTAACAGCAGGCTGACCGGAACAACGACCAACAGCAGTGTGGGGAGCACGAGCATAATCGGCATGTTCGCCAGTGGCACGTGTCCGAGCAGACTGTTGGCTAGCCACGAGGCGGCTCCGCTCGATTCCATGGCGTGCGCGATCGAGAGTGCGCTCCCGGTGACAAAGAAGAGTCGCCAGGGGGAGGCTCCTTCGAAATCTCTCCAGGTGATGACGCCGATGCCCGGAGTGAGTAGCACCACTGCGCCCAGCAAGGCGGGAATCAATGGATCCCAGCCTGTCAAGAAATCGCCTAACCACAGGGACGTCATCAGGGCAATCGTGATAGCGGTTCGGATTTCCGGCGGCGTCCAGCCATTCGAGGGTGAGTCTTCGATCACTGCATCGATTTGCGGACGTTCAGGGAGATTGGGTCGCTGCCATGCATAGAGAAGGATTCCGGAGCCAAGCATCACGAGATAGCACGGGACCGCCATGTATCGGAACCACTCTCCCCAGCTCATCCCGCCGAGAAGAAACGACGCCGTGATTGGGAGGACACCCCCGGTGAGCACCGCGGTCGACGCGATCATCTGAAGCACGGCCATTGCAAGGCTATTGAGCGTCGAAAGACGGTCTCCACGCTTTACGCCGAACCGGCTGTAAACGTGTTCGTAGGCTGGGAGCAAGATTGCGTTTCGCGTCGTGGCCGACGGGATAATCATGGCAAACGGCGGCATGAAGAGCACCAACTGTAGGTACATTCTTCGCGCGCTGCCACGGGCACCGGCGATAAGCAGCCGCGCTAGCCGAGCCGCCAGACCGCTCTTCACCGTCGCGGTCGCAACCGCAAGCGTGCATAGGATGAAGTAACCGGCCGGAAGCTGAAAGCCGTAGAGGGCGCTGCGTGTTGATTGTGATGATTCTGCCGGGCCGAAAATGGCTAGCAGCGCGATTACCGCCAAGGATGTGACGGCAATATCGAGTCCTTCGCCGATCCAGAGAACCAACGCCGTCGCGACAATAGCCAGCACTCGGTGTGACCAGGGATCAATACCGTGTAATGGCAGCAAGAGAACCGCCCCTCCAAAGAGGAGGGCTACAGTAATAACGATGAGAGACCGTCGTACATGAGAGTGGGGCCCGTGCGCCGGTGAAGTCGCGGATTTGATCTGGTCGCTCATTCGGCGAGCGTCCCCGCCGCAGCCTTACGTGCCTCGACGGTCGTTCCCGGCTCGTATCGAGCGGAATCCAGCGGGAGAAGGTCAAGCATACTTCTGCCCCCCGAGTTCAGAGTCGTCGGGGAGAACATGCAACAAGCCGGATCGGAACGAGGCGAGCACCGCACGGAATATGTGGTCCATGTTCCGGTTGCCCGGTCATTCACCTTACGCGTAGTCGACCATTTTGAGCCATCTATGAGGACCTTGACGATCACGGCGTCGGCTCGATTGGAAGACTGTCGTTTGAACCCCATTGGGCCCATGATCCGTCGTACACGAGGACAGACTGATAGCCGAGCAGCTTCAGTACGAAGTACGTCTGCGCTGCGTTGACGCCATCCAGACCGTACACAACCACCGTCTTGTCTGGGGTGACGCCCACATTTCGGAAGAGCATCTGCAGGGTTTCCGGAGTCTGATAGTAAGGAACCGTCCCCGACCACGTCATTGCCTCCCATGGCACCGACTTGGCACCCGGAATTCGCCCGAGTCGAAGCCTGCCGTACCAGGTCTTCTCCAACTCCGATGCAGTTCGGTTGTCGACAACAACGTACGAGGGATCCTTGAGATGGGCCAGAAGCGTATCGGATCCAATGAGAACGTCATAGTTGAGCGCAAGATCGAGGTGGCCCTGAGGCACAGTGGGACTGGCTTTTCTCATCCGGTACTTGCTGGAGAGCCATGCTTGCCGCCCACCATTGAGGATCGCAACGTTGGCGAAACCGTTGGCGTTTAGCACCCAAAAGAGGCGCGCTGCCCAACGTCCACCTGACGAGTCGTACAGGACCACTCTGCTTTTTGGAGTGATGCCCGAATCACGTACCAACTGCTCCACGCCGGAATTCCCTACCATCATCCCATAGACGTCGTTATGTACCTCTATCGTATCCTGCCACCAGAGATGTACGGCGCCTGGAATATGTCCGTCTTTGTAATCGCTGATCGGACTGAGATCGATAACACGTAACGCTGGGTCATTGAGATGATCGTGGAGCCACTTCGCTGTAACCAGGACACTGCCGTTGGGGTAGTCGGTGGGCGGGCTCTGAACGCTGCCGCGGTTCGAAGTTGACGAGTCTTGGCGGCAACCCGAAACCATCACCGCAAGAATCAGCGTGGCGGCAAGTATTCGAAGTGATTTCACGATAGGGGAAGCTCCGAAAGTCTCCACAGCGCCCGAACGATAGCCATTGTTGAGGGGTGCCGTCAAGCACCGCGAAATTCAGGTTCCTTTCAGGTTGAGTTAACGGCGACTTCAGTGACGAGATTCATCATAGTAACCAGTCAGGGGGAACCCCCCAGACTGGCTGGAGAGGTAAGCACTTACATGCAGCGCCGATTCGGTCTCGGAGTACTTGTCGCGGTTGCGGTGGCGGCTCTCGTCCTTGGGACGATTGCAGGGGCCATCTCGGGCGGACTCACAGCTTACTTCATCTCACCCCGTTCGTCTTCAACGCCTATTGGCGCGGTCACAGACATCTCATCACGCACTATTGACGCCACGCCGGTTAGCTCAGTACCGATTCCGTCGATAACCGCGACAATCGTGCCGTCCGACAACAATGATTCGGCTTCAGTTGCCGATATCGTGGAACGTGTTGGTCGAGCAGTGGTAACGGTGGTGAACGAGCAACAGGCGGGCGGATTCTTCGGGAGCAGCGATCTGCAACCCGCCGGCACGGGAACTGGGTTCATTATCGACGATCAAGGCCACGTGATTACGAATAATCACGTTGTCGAGGGAAGTCAGGGCATCAAGGTGATCTTCTCGGACGGAACAGAACAGAAGGCGACACTGCTCGGCACGGATACGTTTGCCGATCTCGCGGTCGTCAAGATCGACGGGGCAGTTCCCGCGACAGTTCCGTTTGGAAACTCCGACAATCTTCGACCTGGCGACCGAGTCATTGCTATTGGCAGCGCTCTCGGAGACTTCACTAACACAGTGACCGAGGGAATCATCAGCGCGCTCAACCGTACGCTGCAGACTCAGGGCGGCTACAACATGGAGAACATGCTGCAGCATGACGCGCCGATCAATCCCGGAAACTCGGGCGGGCCGTTGTTCAACTTGCTTGGTGAGGTCGTGGGGGTCAACACCGCCGTCGTTCGCCAGGCTGAGCCAGGAGTAACTGCCGAAGGCTTGGGGTTCGCAATTCCGAGCAACACGGTTAAGGACATTACTGCTCAGATCATTCAGAACGGCAAAGTCGTCAGACCTTTTATCGGGATTACCTACGAACCATTGACTCCGCGAGCGGCCCGAGCCAGCAACATGCCTATCGACCACGGTGTGGTCGTCACTGACGTACAGGTCGGCTCACCTGCGGCCGAAGTCGGAATTCAGCTTAACGACGTTGTAACCAAGCTAAATGATCAGGACATTGATAGTGATCACCCGCTAGAGAATTTGTTGTTTCACTACAAAGTGGGTGACCAAGTGAACGTGGAGGTCTACCGGACGAGCACTGGCAAGACGATGACATTCAACATAACGCTCGTCGCATCACCTGATAACTCCTAACCCCCGGGCAGCGAGTCGCGCCGCTGCCCACCCCCTACTCTCCCCCTTATCCCGCGAGAGGCCTGGCCCACCAGACAGGCCCCTCGCCCTTTTAACCGGAAATTTCGAACAAGGATGTTCCAGAAACAGTCGATGATTTGTAAAGATGGTGGCGCGGTTCTCGACACGCGGCCAGCCGTCTCTCACGTTGATTCAACGAGAGAACTATGCAGGGGATACGAGGCGCTGCACTACGTTCCAGCAGGATCTGGCAAACCGAGTTCTCCAGCCCGGCGTACTACAGGAATTCTCCCCGGTGACACTACGGCCACTCTAGATCATCAAGTGGCCAGATCGGACGGCGCACGTTCCGGAAACTCAGACGAGACAAATCCGAGCCGGTGATTCCAGGTCCTTCGACCAGTATCACGCGCTCAGCAATTGGCTCGAACGATGCCCGAAAGTGCCCCTTGCCCTTCAGGGCGAGCACGCGGCGTTTCGTTGGCTCAATGCCGTGGTAGCGGAAGATGTTGAGGTCGATCGGTGTCTCGGCGTGCTCGGTAACAAGTACCTCAACGCCGTTGCAGACGATCACGGCAGTCCGTCCCAGATTGACTCGTACCCCCGCGTGCATCGGACCGGCGTTGACGTAGCTGCCATCAGACAGCATCCGGACGTAGGCTGTCACCAGGAGCGAATCGCCGTGCAAGCGATCGGTCTTGCCCCCAAGTCGGATTTCAACCTCGTTACCGACTCCCGCCTCAATGCACTTTGCGACGGACTCAACATCCTTGATCAGAGCCAACGCCGCGCCGCGTACGTCCTGAGCGAGTAGAAAACGGAGTAGCTCTGAGCTGTCGCCTGGTCCACCGGTCCAGGGATTGTCACCGATGTCGACAAGCACAAGTGGACCATGCTCGATCGACTGCAATGCCCGAATCGCGTCTTCCCAGCTCGTGACACCTCCGAGGAATCCTTCACGCTGGTTCCACGCGAATTCGGCAAGCTCGTCGGCGAGCGATCGAGCGAGGTCTGCGTCCCCATCGGTGGTCACAATCACCCCGAAGCCGGCTTCAGCGACATCGGCTGGAGGAAAGCCTCCTGCGACCGTCACGTTTAGCACGTTGGGTCGAGCTTCGATCTCGTGTGCGCGAGCGATGATCGATTTCATCGGATCGCGGTTCGTCGGCATGTTCTGAGAGGTCGGAAGCATCGGTGGCTTTGCCAGCGCCGCGGTTGGTCGAATGTCCTTGCGGATCATTGCCACTAATAGGTCCGCGGCTTCCCGACCTCTTTCGCGCTGATCGATATGCGGATACGTGTCGAACCCAACCAGGATATCCGTCCGGTCAACCATTCGCTGGCTAATATTGGCATGAAGGTCTGTCGTTGCGACGATCGGGATGTCGGGTCCGACTGCGCTCCGCACGCGCGACAAGATATAGCCGTCCCCGTCCGGGTCGAGTTCGGAAACCATTGCGCCGTGAAGGCCGAGAAGGATTCCGTCCACCGTTGGCTGTGCCTGGATACCGGCAATTATTTCGTCCAGCAGCGTTCCCAGCGCATCGCCGGTGACCATGCCGGAGGGAGTCGCCCAGACCGCGAGTAGGGGAACCAACTCGAAGCCATGTTTGCTGGCCCCATCTAAGAAGCCAGCAAACGGCGTTGCGGTCCCCGCCAAATGACGTGAGATCTGGTCGGCGCGATGAATCCCAGCACGTTCGAACGCGGCCAGGTCGGTTGGTGTGCTGCTGAACGTGTTGGTTTCGTGTGAGAGTTCGGCCGCGATGATCCTCATCATGCGGCTCCGCGAGTCGGGAGGCCGAGCATCTCACGGGCTTCGTCCGGCGTAGCCAACTCGCGCCCCGCCTCGCGCGCAATCCGCGCCAAACGCGCAACCAGCGGTGCATTCCCCTCGGCCAGAACCCGATATGAATAATAGATGTTGTCTTCCAGACCGGTACGGGCGTGACCGCCCATCGCGATGGCCATAATGTTCATCGGCAGTTGGTCGCGGCCGATTGCGCAAACCGACCAACGTGAGTTCGGTGGAAGCTGGTTAACCATGTGCACGAGTTGTCCCGGAGTCGCGGGAGCTCCTCCTCGCACGCCCAGGACGAATTGGAACCAAAAAGGTGGGGTGAGCAGCCCTCGGGCAATCAGGCGCTTCGCGTTTTCGATCATCCCACTGTCGAAACACTCGATCTCTGGCTTGACCTGATACTCGTTCATACGATCGGCCAGGGTGTCGAGAAATGACGGCGAGTTCACGAAGACTCCGTCTCCAAAATTGACCGAGCCACAGTCGAACGAGGCGATCTCGGGGCGCAGCCGGACGGGAGACATTCGGTCCTCGTCGGAGACGATGCCGGCTCCGCCGCCGGTTGACATATTGACGATGATTGGGCACCCACGCGAACGAACGATCTCGGCGACTCGAGCGTAGCGCTCGGGTTCACACGTTACTCGACCTTGATCGTCTCGCACGTGGATGTGAACGATGGCGGCGCCTTCCTCATAGCAGGCGATGGCCTGCTCGGCAATTTCCTCTGGAGTGATTGGAACGTGCGGCGTTTGATCGCGAGAGGTGCGGCTTCCGGTCGTTGCTACGGAGAGGATCAGCTTATCCATCTTCGCGGGCTCCTGCCTGGTAATGCGAAGGGTCATGACCCGCATCATAGCCAGCCTCGAACAGAGCCGCAAGACAAGTTCACCGATCACCGTAAACCGCTTGACAATATCGCGATATGGTGATATTCTTATCTCAGTGCTGGGGCGCTGTGTGATTCGCCCCACGTTGCAGGAGGAACAAACAATGACCGCATTCTCGAAATTCATGCACTTCCTTTCGGCCGGCCCGTCAAGGGACAACGAGTTCGAAAGCTACTATGGTTCGCTGGCACGCAGCCGCAATCAGGGTGGCCCAAGTGCATCAGAAGCACGTCGTGACTTCGAAGTCATTCGACGCACTGTTGATAAGGCAGTCATCTACTAATCATCTTTCGATGAATCTCGCGGGTTTACCCGCTGATCTGGCTAAAACCAGTCAGTCGCAGAGTTGATTATATGAACGAGGCCGGTAATAATTACCGGCCTCGTTGCGTATTCAGATTTGCCCTGTCCTCGTTATCTCAGCGATAATCGAAGCACGTATCGCGCGGGTATGAACTCGCAGGAAAGGGGAGATTGATGCCAGGCACACACAACAACGTCGATGTCAGCCAACTTGTGACCGAGATCAAACGCGGCCTGCCGGCGGCTCCCGGACAGATGACTGAACAAGAATTCAGCCGTTTTTGCGAGAACGTGGCTAAGGCCATCGTCACGGCGATCGAGATGTATGATGGGCGAGAAAAGTCTCCTGAGCCGGATTACGGCGAAGAAGAACGCGTCGTCTGATCAAATATGGTCGCAACGAAATCAACGATCCAGGCTGCGCGCTGTAAGGCAACGCAGCCCGGTCGCTTTACGTGCTAAGAACCATCTCGTCGCGCTCATCTAACGTTTACGCGGGGACAACGGAGTCAGGAAACTAGTTCGTCCAGGGACTCCAAAATCCGACTATTGAATCCGTCCGGTTGTTCCATGTTAAGCATGTACGCTGCTCCGCACACCACGACCTGGCAAGCGCCGTCGATTTCACCGACTAATTGATCGGCGATCCCGAGTATGCCGCCCTAATCCTTATCCCCGACCACGCCCAACGTCGGAGCCTTGACTGCCGCGATTCGTGTTATCGCCGGCGTCGACATCTGCCTACGTCCGACGGCTTCCGCTCGCCTTCCAACCTTTGACGAGTGGTTCTGATCGCGGCACATTGGAGAAGAGGCCCGGTGACACCAGCATCAGACCGAGCACGAGATCTGGGCGATAAAGAGCGAACTCGACCGCCACTCGGGCACCCATCGATGCCCCGAGGATGACCGCTGGCTCAATATCCAGCGCGGCGAAAATCTCTTCCGTATCTTCCCAGTCGGCGAACTGGCCGAGTCCGCAGACCGTCTGACCGAAGCCGCGCAGGTCGAACCGAATCACGCGATTGTTCGTTGCGAACCTGTCGAACTGGTAATCCCACATGCGACTGTCGGCGATTCCGGCATGGATCAGGATCAAGGGTGTTCCCGCACCGCAGTCTTCGTAAGACATCTGGGCGTCCGCAATTTCTACGAACCCCGAATTGGCCGTGCTGGAATTGATTATTGGCTTACCTCGCCTCAATGCTGCGCGTCATGAACTACCCAGGGAAACGCAATTCTATCAAGCGGAGCTATGGCAAAATGGAGGAAGCCATCGGCGTTCGTCGGCCGGTGGGAAGTGCAGGAGAGCATGTTCCTTTTCTTCTTCGCCGTCATCGCGTTGGTCTTCGTTCTTTTTCTCGTCGTCATTTCGACAATCGGATTCACTCTCGCGTCCCTCGTAACCCTTGCCACCGCGCCGTCACAGTTTCGGACCCTGCTGAGCGACCGCCGCTTGCGGCGCAATCATGCGCTCGAGCACGGAACGATCAACGTTATCGAGGAGCGTCTCGGACCCAGCAGGTTGGCTGGCCTTGCCGAGTCAGGTGGATTCACCGTTCAGGGCGGCGCTCCGCCGGACCTTGTCGCCTCGGCCGCACAGGAAGCGCTACTACGACTGAGAGCCGGCGAACGACGGCTTGCGATTCATCCACGCTGCGGAACGAGCCTGGTTGCGGCGCAGCTCGTTACGGCGATTGTCTTCATCGTGGCGCTGTTGTTGTTGGGGGAGCTGAGTTGGCTCCCTTTCTTGGCTGGACTAGTGGCGGCGGCCGTGCTGGGACCACGGCTCAGTCTGTTGCTTCAACGTTACGTGACGACTGATGCACGAGTAGGGGACCTGCAAATTTCGGGTGTTGAGGTTCGTCGTCCTGAGGGTCGATTCGGACTCGTCTCGATGTTCGTGCTCGGTCCTGTCTTTGTCCATACTTCTGATTCCGACACGCCGCCAAACACGCGGCGCGACGAGCAGAATAAGCAAGAACAGGGCGACGTGACGGTGATCACCGGAGATCGTGAAGAGATCTCTGCCGGTGGGTATCGGGTCCGCTAGCGTTAGGGTTTCTCGCCGTTCAGGCATTCGTTGCCTTTAGGTTAGTCGTGAAGGAAGTAGCTTGGGAAGTGATCGGAATCTGCTGATCGCACAATCGGGCGGAGCGACTGCGGTAATCAACGGAAGTCTGATTGGCGCGGTGGAAGCTGCCCAGCGGTCGGGACAGTTCACGCATATCATTGGGGCGCGCCGGGGAATCGAAGGCGTGCTCAACGAGTCCTTCGTCGATCTCGGCCGCCAGTCGGCTTCGGTCCTTTCATTGGTGCGACGAACACCATCGGCCGCCTTGGGCACTTCTCGCCGGAAGCTTGACGAGACTTCCACGCGGCAAGCGCTGGCCGTGTTACGTGCCCACGACATCCATGCCTTCGCCTATATCGGTGGCAATGACTCAGCAGATACGGCGCTACGACTCAGCCAGGTGGCGAAGTCACAGGAATATCCATTGCAGGTCGTCAGTATTCCCAAGACGATCGACAACGATCTTCCCGGCACCGATCATTGCCCGGGGTACGGCTCGATCGCCCGATTCCTGGCCCTGGCCACACGTGACGCCGGTATGGATACCGAAGCTACTGCCAGTCTCTATCCGGTCAAGGTGATTGAGGTAATGGGTCGGAACGCCGGCTGGGTTGCCGCCGCATCTGCGCTGGGACAAGAGAATAGTGACCAGGCACCACATCTCATCTTCTTTCCTGAACGTCCGCCTCGCAACCTGGATCACTTCCTTGAGGATATCCAGCATGCCTGGGAGCGCTCGGGAATGGTTGTGGCTGTCGTGCCGGAGACACTGAGAGACGCAAACGGTGCGCCGATCGGTGGTGACGGTGTCAAGTGGACTGACGCCTTCGGTCACCCTTATGTTCCGGGACCGGGTCCGTCATTATCTCGAGCGATTGAAGATCGACTTGGGCTAAAGGCGCGGTTCGATAAGCCAGGTACGATCTCCCGCATGTTCAGCGACAGCGTGGCCGAAACCGATCTTGCCGAAGCGGTGCAGGTTGGAGGTGCGGCGATCGATCTATTGGTGCAAGGTGGATCGGGAATGATGATCACGCTCGAACGCGTTAGCCAGGATCCCTATCACGTCCGAGCCGGAACGGTTCCGCTCGAGCAGGTGGCCAACCACGAACGGCTTCTGCCAGATGAGTTCATTGGACAGGATGGCCGTTCGGTGACCAAAGCGTTTCGCCGTTACGCTGAGCCACTGATCGATGGTCCGCTGCCGGCAATCGGACGATTGGACGATATTAGTTTCCCGGGGTAAGACTTCAAGCGTCGTGTGTGCCGTCGCAGTTTAGAGATGGTCCATCTGACGACAGACGCTAGCGCGCTTTGCCCGTGTCCCTTCGGGCGCAATTGCGCGTGTTGGTCTCACCCGTCGAGAAGATGCACTATTTAGACGACGACATACCCTTCCGCATCGCGATCGACCAACCTGGTTGCGTAGCGACCAATATCGGGGAGATCCGGAAGGAGTTGGCCAAACAAGATCTCATTAAAATTGTTATGCTCTTCTCGGTTTTCCCAACGTTCGACCCAAACGTAGTGGTAGTCCTCATCCATGCGAATGAGTTCAGAAGTGATACATCCATTCGTTTCGCTGGCCCGCCTCACGATCGTTCCGAAATCTCGTTCGAAGGATCGCTGGTGACCATCTTCAACCTCAAAGAAGCTCAGATCGACAAACATCTCTGGCCCGCCTCCCATCCGTCCGGCTTACAAGTCGCGATCTCGTCGACAGGTGACTCGAGTTCGGAAGGTACAACTGCTGTCGAGCGTCACACTGTCGCGACACTACTCGCCGTTGTCAAGAAAGATTGTACAGAGGTCGGACGTTGATGTCTGGGCAGCGACCAGTGACTGATAGCGCGATATCGGCCGATGTCGACGTTTCAAACATAGGCGATGGACCACATTTAAGAATTCCGGCCGGCCTTTACGACGAGATGATCGATCACCTGCGGTCGAACCTGCCACTCGAGGGCTGTGGGATCATCGCATGTGAATCCGACGTGGCGGTCAAGGTCTTTCGAGGCACGAATACCGAGTCGAGCGAAACCCGCTACAATATGGACTTGGCGGAGATCGTGGATGCCTTCGAGGAGATCGACCGGCATGAATGGCAGCTCGGGGCGTTGTTCCATTCCCATCCACAGAGCATCCCTGTTCCGTCACAGACTGATCTGGCGCATGCATACTACCCTGACACTCTGATGGTGATCGTTTCCTTTGCGTCGGAGCCTCCGGACGCACGTGCGTATCGGGTTGATGGCACCGTGCGGGAAGTGCCGATCGAAATCACGTAATGGAGGGTGAATCGGTTGGATGAACGTAAAGTGATCGGCATTCTGGGCGGCATGGGGCCACTTGCGACCGTCGATCTCTATCGGAAGATCATCGAGGCCACACCGGCCGAACGAGATCAAGACCATCTGCACGTCATCATTGAGGCGAATCCGGCGGTGCCGGATCGAAGTGATGCATTGCTGAAAGACGGGCCTGACCCGACACCGCTTCTGCTTGAGGGCGCGCAACGATTGGTTCGGGCCGGAGCCGATTTTGTCGTTGTGCCGTGCAACACCGCGCACGCATTCTTACCGCACATCGTTTCAGACGTACCGATTCCGATCATTAGCATGATTGATGAGACGGCCCGGACCATCGCCGAACGACTTCCCGGCAGCACTGTTGGCATACTGGCAACGCAGGGAACCATTTCGGCTAATCTCTACCAACTGGCGTTCGAACAGCGTGGGCTCCGATCGATTACTCCGAATGTTGATGGGCAACGACGCGTCTCCCAGGCAATTGCCGACGTGAAGGCTGGTCACGTTGGCCCGGAACAAACCGAGCTCGTTCGCAAGACGGCACTCTCGCTCGTATCCCAAGGTGCTCAGGTTCTCATCGTCGCCTGCACCGAGCTCCCGCTCATCCTGACTTCCGCCGATGTCACGGTTACGCTCGTTGACCCGACCCAAGTGTTGGCCGAATCGGCCGTGGCTAGAGCAACCGGCAACCCGCGAACGGCAGACTTCGCGGTTCGGGAAGGAGCCAATGTAGATGCCCTCCGATCGTGATCAATTGCTCGAACGGATGAGTCGCCTTCCCGAACGGATTCGACGCCTGATCGCAGATATGTCGGACTCCGACTTGAAGCGGGCTGGTATCGGTGGTTCGTGGGGTGCGGTCGAACATATCGCCCACCTCAAGGATCTTGATGACGTGACGCTCGATCGGATCGAGCAGATCCTGCGACAAGATGACCCGGAGATAGAAATCTTCGATACCGACATGCGCGCTATCGAGCAGGATTACCACGCAGAAGATCCACGTGAGTCGCTTGAAGAGTTTCACACGATTCGCGAGATGCTCCTGAACCGAGTTAGGAGTCTAAGTGACGAAGATTGGCAAAGGACAGCGCGTCACCCCTCGCTCGGCTCAATAACGCTAGAGTCAATTATTCAACGTCTCGACGAACACGACGACCAGCATTTTCGAGCGCTCAAAGAGGTCCTCTTGTAGTCGCTTCACGCGTTACTGCCGTCTTCTCTGCTCACGGCTGGCCTGTGACTGAACGCTGCCCTTCGAATGTCAATTGCCCGGTCCTCACACGGCGATGGACAACAGGTCTTCGCTGGAAGCATCCTGGCGCTTCTGGTACTTGCCGTCGTGGTCCGCATCAATTTTCCAGTAGTACCGCACCGTTGCTCGTCCATTGTGAGCGGGTCCTCAACGTCCCCGCGAAATTCATGATGTAATACGCGCACTAAGTTGCGGTTTCGCTAGGCCGAGGGCAAACAGTTGCGTATTCGACAGTACTTACCTATACTGGTGATCAGGATTTCCGGCATACTGCGTTCGATTCTCAGTCGCTGTTCGGTGGGTGTCTTTTGACTACCGCCTGGCTCCAGCGTATGGATCTGGACACAGGGGAGTCGGAGGCGCGAGACGTTTCCGGCTCAAATTGCTCGAGCTAAGGAGTAGCGGTGATGTCTGTCGGGGACAAAACGCTTGTTTGTAGGGACTGTAGTGAGAGTTTTGTTTTCACTGCCGGTGAACAGGCGTTCTACCTGGAGCGCGGATTCGTAGAACCCGCGCGTTGTCCGAGCTGCCGCGCCATTAGACGACAGTCTCGCCAGAATGGCGATCTGGGTGGGAGTGGCGCGTTGCGAGGCGAGCGGCGACTATTTCCGGCGATCTGTGCCGAATGTGGTCAAGAGACGATGGTGCCATTCGAGCCGCGAAATGGCCGGCCGGTTTACTGTCGAGACTGCTACCAGCGCCAGCGCATTCAGTAGGAATCTGCTGCAGCTCTAAATCATTCTTACCTGTCCGACATTTCCCATGCGAATTGTCGACGTAGGTGGGGTTGTGCCCGGGTTCTCGCTCCGCAAATAGGTCCAACTGATGCCACGGCGCCAATAGTTGGATTCGTCCGGACGCCTTGCGTCCATAGAGTCCGAGCGTTCGTCTCCGCAGCTCGGCGGCCCTTTTCACTATCGAATTGCAAGAAATGACCGAACGGAGTCCAAAGACTCCGTTCGGTTATGGTTACGTATCGCTTTCAGCGCGCCTGAGCTATTTCCCGAGTTCGGACTCGTGCTCGGCTTCGGTCTCAGACAGGCTCTCGTCGATGATGTTGACGATGCGATCAAGTTCCTCATAGGTCGTAACCAACGGCGGGGCGACGTGCAGGATATCCCAGGTGCGCGTCAGCATTCCCTTCTGGTTGATGCGTTCGTCGACCTTCTTGACGAACCCGGAGTCTTTGGCCCACTTGGCCTTGGTCTCCTTGTTCTGCACGAGTTCAACGCCGCAGTAGAGCCCGAGCCCACGAACGTCGCCGACGGTCGGGTGGCTGCGGAGGCCATTCAACTTCTCGAGCAGGTATTCGCCCTTTTCAGCACTCTGCTTGACCAGTCCTTCACGTTCGATGATTTCGAGGTTCTTGAGAGCCGCCGCCGCCGCAACCGCCTGCCCTCCAAACGTGAGGAGATGGCCGAGCGCCACGTCTTTCTTCTCTTTGAAGGTATCGAAGATCTTGTCACTCACCGCGACTGCGGCGATTGGGGCATAACCAGACGACAGGCCTTTGGCCATGGTCATCAAGTCGGGCTGCATTCCGAAGTGCTCGGTCGCGAACATCTTACCGGTTCGTCCAAATCCGTTGATGACCTCGTCCATGATCAGCAGTACGCCGTGCTTGTCGCAGATCTCACGCAGCCGCTGCCAGTATTTCGCGGACGGAATGTGCAGGCCATTCGCCGACGAGATTGGCTCGCCGATTACTGCCGCAACTGTTTCCGGTCCCTGATTCTCGATTTCTTGCTCAATGTAGTTGGCGCACATGAGATCGCCCTCTTCGCCCTCGAGCCCGAAATCGTTGCGGTAGTGGTTCGGAGACGGAACGTGATACACGCCATACATGAACGGGCCGAAGTACTGCTCACTTCGCGACGACGTGAGACTCAGCGCGCCCATGGTCATACCGTGATAGCCACCACGGCGTGCGATCACCTTGTAGCGTCTTGGAAACCCGCGCATTGCCTGGACCTGTTTGGCGATCTTCATGGCGCTCTCGACGGCTTCGGACCCGCCCGAGCAGAAATAGATGCGGTTCAGATCCCCAGGCGTGATCGATGCCAGATGATTCGCAAGCTGCACCGCGGGTACGGTGGTATACGACGCACTCGACACGTAGGCGATCTTAGCCGCTTGCTCGGCCATGGCCTCACCGATCTCCGCACGGCCGTGACCGGCGTTGACCACCCACAGGCCGGAGATTCCGTCGAGGTACTCATTTCCGTGAATGTCGACCAGCGTGCTTCCATGCGCGTGATCGAAAACGTGCAGGCCTTTCTGTTCGGCTAGCCTCACCCATTCCGTCGTATGGATCCAGACATGTTCCAACGCTTGTTTCTCAAGAGCCGGAGCATTAACACTTGTTTCGGCGACGTCGCCCATTGAGCCCCTCCTTGTGCACGAATTATCAGCACGACTTTCGCAGCATCTCTTGGTAACGCTGATCGGCTCGGATCACCTCGTCTGTTCAAAGCTGCGCGGCGATAATCCAGTATGCCTTCCTCAAACGGAAACCAACGTTCGGTATCGCCCATATGAAATAACAGAACTGCTCTCGAATTGACGGTAACCCGGCTCTGTATCACAGCAGTCGACCGACAGGTCTAAATTTCGTTCCGATAGACGTTTCCTTGACAACACTACGCCTTAACAGTAATGTATGGCGACGCATAAATCTAGCCCTAATACCGAGACGTGTTGTGATTCTCGGGGCCTGTTTACCTTAACGCTGCCGAAGTGGCAGAAGGAGGGATCAGCGCTGCCAGATAACTACATTCGTGCCGTACATTTAATTGCGGACACGTCGAATTAGCGTCTCTCCCGTCGAGACATCATCAAGCGAGGGCTCGCAATGGGCCTTTCGGTCTCGACCATTGGTTGGGTTCTGGCCGCCTGCGGCAGCTCGAGTAAGTCGACCACAACGTCTGGCAGGAGTAGCGGATCGAGCTCCACGGCAACCACGGCATCAAGCGGATCGACCGCGACGGCCGCCTCCAGCGGTCCCGCTGCGGCGTCTCCTGGAGCCCTATTAACGGGAGGGACGCCTGTCAACGGGGGTACGTTCACCACCATCTTCCCGGGCAGCATAGCCGACTTTGATCCTCAGTCCGCCTATGACAGCTTTGCCAGCTGTGTCTTCTTCGGCACCTACGAGATGCTCATTCGACTCAAAGGGAACAGCACCTTCGAGTACCAGCCAATGCTGGCGAAGGAATGGGGCCCGAACAGCGACGGCTCCGAATGGACATTCACGCTCAACCACAACATCAAGTTTCATGACGGGACGGTTTGCGACGCGAACGCGGTCGTTTTTCGTTCCAGCGTCTGATGAAAATGGGACGCGGACCACATCACGTTGTTGGACGCTTCATCGACGACGCCGACACCGATATCACCGCGCCCGACGCGAAGACGGTGAAGTTCAAGCTCAAGACGCCGAACCCGATCTTCGAAGCAGCGATCGCGTCTCAATATGGGCCGTTCGTCGTGAGCATGGACGCCGTCAACAAGAACAAGACCGCCACTGACGAGTGGGCACACGAGTGGTTCCTCAAGAACATGGTCGGAACCGGCCCCTACAAGGCCACGGAGATCAGTCCGAACGAACAGATCGTGCTCGAAAAGTTCCCAGACTACTATCGAGGCTGGGATGGCGCGCACTTCGACAAGATCGTCCTGCGCATCGTGGAAGATACCGCGACTCGCCGACAGCTTATCGAGGGCGGATCTGCCGATGCACTAACCAATAGCTTGAATCCACAGGGATTCGATGACCTCAAAAGGAATCCCAAGCTTCAGGTCGTCGATTACCCAACCACAAACGCCCTATGGGCAACGATGAAATACGGCGATCGATTGAGCGACGTCGATGAGCGCACCGGACTCTGCTATGCGTTCCCATACAACGATGTACGCAACGGCGTGTACAAAGGGCTGATAGAGAAATCGGGTGGTCCGCTGACGCCCACTATCAGAGGCTATGACAAAAACATCTTCATCTTTGATACCGTTCTGACGAAGGCAAAGAAACTGATTAGTAAGAAGTTCAAGGTGGGCGAAAAATTATCCTGGATGATCGCCAGCGGCAACGATCTGATCAAAGGCGTCGCTCAATTGATGCAGGCAAATCTCCAGAAGATCGGGTTCGATCTGGACATTCGCGAAGTGCAGCGCTCGGCCGATACTGACCTCGCCTATGGCGATGCACCGCCCAGCCAGCGACCTGATTTCTTCGGCGACTGGGGCTGGTGGCCGGACTACAACGACGGATATAACGAGATCTATCCGAACTTCTACTCGAAGTCGGCCGGCAGCGCGGGAGCCAACGCAGGCTTCTACAAGAACGATCGCGTCGATCAGATCATCGACACGCTGGCACCTGGTGTTTCGGATGCTGATTACGCGACCTTGCTCGCTGAGTGCCAAAACATCATCGTGCAGAAGGACCCTGGTTCGATCTTTTGGGGCGCGATGCGTTGGTATACGATCCTGGCGGCAGACGTGCGTGGGTTCGAGTGGAATCCGATCTATCTGAACACCTACTACTTCTATGACATGTATCGAGTTAAGATGTAGACGTTTCGCCTTTGGGCTACACGAGGAGTCGTCCCGGTCCAACCCGGGCACGATACTCAGTTCCGGTTGGGCTCGTGCGGGTGACGCTGGCGCCGCTCGTCCTCCGACTCGTGGGAAGTGAAGCCGACCAGGTTCGGTCAATTGGTGGCACGACGCCTTATTTCGGTCATCTTTGTCCTCATCGGATTGTCGATCATTACCTTCACCCTTTCGCACATCGTGCCGGCCGATCCGGCACGCCTTATTGCCGGTCCGCGGGCCAGCAAGGCCACGGTCGACATGATCCGCCACGAATATGGCCTCGATCGGCCGCTCTATGATCAGTACCTATCCTATGTCAAGGGTGTGGTGACACTCGATTTCGGGACATCGTTGTCAACGCTTCGTCCGGTCGGTGGCGACTTGGGCCGTTACTTGCCTGCAACCATTGAGCTTGCGCTGACCGCTATCGTGGTTGCGATCATCGTCGGTATTCCGCTTGGCATTCTCTCCGCCGTCAGACCCAATTCATTGATCGACTATGTCGGCAGAGTGATTTCAGTGGCCAGTCTGGCCATTCCTGTGTTCTGGCTTGCCCTGATGCTCCAGTTCGCTTTTTTCGCGAGGCTGGGCTGGTTGCCGGATGGTCAACGCTTGCCCGTAGGCGTTGATCCACCGCGAGCGATCACCCACCTTTACATGATTGACTCGTTGCTCACGGGCAATTTCTCACTCTTCGTCATCGTGGTGAAACACCTCGCACTGCCGGCCTTTGTGCTCTCGTTCGGCACGCTTCCCGTGATCACGCGAATGGTGCGGGCCGGAATGCTGGAGGTCATGGGACTCGACTATATTCGAACGGCCCGGGCAAAAGGATTGCGCGATCGAACCACGGTGCTCAAGCACGCACTTAAGAACGCGCTGCTGCCGGTGATTACGGTGATCGGAATGCAGATTGGCGTCCTCTTCTCAGGTGACATTCTGGTGGAGATCATTTTCTCCTGGCCCGGCATCGGCCGGTACGCGATTTCAGGCATCACGAATTTCGACTACAACGTCATCATGGCAGTGACGCTGATCATTGGGTTCGTCTATGTCATCATGAACACTGCCGTCGATATCCTGTATTTGTTCCTTGATCCGAGGATTTCGTACGCATGACCACACGATCAACCGCCGATACTCCCCTGGAACCTAGTCGGGCTCGTGAACGGCTCGAGTCTGGCAACCTGTACCTTCCGAGCACTCGCCGCGATCGGATACGGCGTGCGCTTAATCAGTTCTTTCGACGCAAATGGCTAAACGTGCTTGCTGTCGCGATCATTGTCGTGTTTCTCTTCACGAGTTTGTTCGGCCGTGCTCTTGCTCCCTACAATCCGAACGCCCCAGCGATCTTCGATCAGCTTCAGGCACCGGCTCACACTCACCTCCTGGGAACGGACGACCTGGGACGCGATATTCTGAGCCGGGTGATGACTGGTGCTCGTGTCTCATTGGGTGTTGCGGCGATAGTGCTCTCGATCGCGGTGACTCTTGGCTGTATTGTTGGCGGCATCTCAGGCTTCGTTGGGAGCATTTATGATGACGTGCTGATGCGCGTCACGGACTTGTTCTTGGCTTTTCCGTTCCTTGTGCTCGCGATCGCCATCTCCGCCTCGCTTGGGCCAAGCTTGCGGAACACTGTTATCGCATTGTCGGTGGTCTACTGGCCGTGGTATACGCGTCTTGTACGCGGCCAGGTCTTAATGGTGAAGAACCGTGAATACGTGGAGGCGGCTAGGCCGGTCGGCGCGTCCAGCCGACTCGCCAGAATGGGGTGCCATGATCAATGATGCCACGAGATCACATTTCCAGGCGCCTGGTGGTTCATTACCTTCCCCGGGATCGCGCTGGCATTGACGGTCCTTGGCTTTAATCTCCTCGGTGATGGCCTGCGCGACTTTTTGGATCCGCGTACACGGGGACAGTGATCGTCGTAATCCAGGTCCTGTCATCAAATCGCCGATCGGGTCTCTTGGAATACAAGAGACCCGGTTTTGTATTGCATCGCTGGCCGCGAAAGTGCTAGCGTGCGCTGAGGAGTCAATCGTTTGAAAAGAAAGAGGCGCACGGAGTGATGAGTTCCGCCCAGAATGGTGCGATCGGTCGAATTCAGGAGCTCGCGAACGGGTTCAAGGGCGTGGTTGGGGTCGCGGCTCACGACTTTTCGAGTGGACGCGACATCCGGTTTAACGCCGATGTCATTTTTCCGACGGCGAGTACGTTCAAGACGGTCCTGCTCTACGAGCTCTATCGACAGATAGACGACGGCAAGATCGATCCCAGCAGCCGCATTGTTTTGGAAGATAGGATGCGAGTACCTGGATCCGGAGTGCTACAAGATCTCGACGCCGGCGCGTCGCTCACTGTGAAAGACGTCGCTACTCTGATGATCGTCGTGTCGGACAATTCCGCGACCGATGTGATCTATAAGCTGATCGGCCTCGAACCGGTGGCCGCAACGTTGGACCGATTGGGAATGCACCAGACCCATCTCCCGCTCGGCTGCTGGGGCATTCTTGCCGGGCTCCACGACCTCGATCCGAACGACCCCACCCTCACCTACGAAGATCTCAAACGACGTCTGCGGGAGACAGAATCTCCTTGGGAAAGTAACGCTCTGAAAGAGACGCCTGAAAACGATATCTCAACACCGAACGACATGCTCATACTCCTCAAGAAGATCGAGCAGGGAGAGGGGCTGAGCACAGGGGCGCGCGAAGCAGTGATCGACATCTTGCTGCGTCAAAAATTCTCGGAGCGCATTCCGGGGTTGCTTCCATTTGGTGTACGCGTCGCCCACAAGACTGGCTCCGTAAAGGGCGTGCGGAACGATGTCGGCATCGTCTACGCCGGAGATCACAAATATGCGATCGCGCTTATGAGCAAGAGAGGCGAGAGCGGCGTCGAGGCGACACAGTTGTTGGCGGAGATATCGAAGCTGATTTACGACGACTTCGT
Organism: uncultured Chloroflexia bacterium; assembly: GCA_963739715.1. GTDB lineage: Bacteria > Chloroflexota > Chloroflexia > Thermomicrobiales > Thermomicrobiaceae > CALAGB01. The sequence goes on from CAVUBN010000015.1 coordinate 51,243, forward strand.
TGGGTCCACTGCTTCGATTTAGATGTCTCCGGGTAGATTGTGGTCGCCGGGTCCGGTCATGACTGTTACAATCGGCGGTTGTGACCGGAACGACCTCAGTGCCAACAAACATCGGACCAGGGCGACCAGCGAAGGAACTGTCGACATTTCAGCTCCTGCCGTTCTACCTCGGCGGCATGAGCGGGCCGATGGGTGGCGGCATCATTCCGGTGCTGTTCGCAGTTCTCATGGGGGCGTTTGGTATCGACCGGTCGGTACTCTCGCTCGCACTGCCTGCCTACATGTTCCCATACGCGATCGTGCAACTCTTCTCCGGCAGCGTCTCCGACCTTACCTCGCGCCGGATCTCCATCTTGATTGGTTTTGGCGGCTTTGGGGCCGCGACCGTGTTCGCCGGACTCGCGCCTAATTTCCAGCTCTTTCTGCTGGCACAGGTGCTCCAGGGTGCTACGAACGCCTTCACGTCGCCACTGTTGATGGCCACGCTCGGCGATGTGGTTCCAGAGCACCGTACGGGCCGGGTGATTGGATTCTTCACGACCTCGAATCTTGCCGGAACGATGCTCGCGCCACTACTGGGTGGTTTCCTCGGTGACATCAGCTGGCGCGTGCCGTTCGTCGCAATAGGGATTCTCAACTGGTTCCTGACCGTTTGGTTCGTGGCGTGGTTTAGAAAACACAATGATGCCGTGCCTCGCCGGCCCCGAGGCCACAGTCTGCGTGACGACCTTCGCGATATGGCATCGGCACTTGGTATTCGCATCATCTGGCTGGCTGCTCTCTCGTTCCTGGCAAGCAATGCGATCCGGGGCGCCGTCTATCTCTTTGCCGACTACCTTGGTCACTCGTGGGGGATTAGCGTCGCGTCGGCGGGAGTGATTCTCTCAACCTATGGGTTGGCCGGTCTGCTCTTCGGGCCGTTCTCCGGCTTTATCATGGAACGCTTCGGGACGTTCCGGAGCATTGCCGCTAGCATGATCGGCGTGGCTTTCGCGCTCGTATTGATGGGGATGTCACCTTCTCCAGCCGGGTTTGTCGCCGGCAACTTCATTCTTGGTGCAACGAGTATTATGGCCTGGACAGGACTCAGTACCCTGGCTGTGAATCTGGCTCCACGGCACCGTGGCACGTCGTCGTCATTGTTCGGAAGCGCGCGCTTTCTGGCGATGGCTATATCGCCGCTCTGGTTCACATCGGTCTATCAGTCGGTTGCCATGTCCTCGATTTTCTATGTCGCCGCTGCCTCTGCGGTAGTACTGCTGATTCCGCTTATGGTGCTCCGCACGCACCACGAGGGCTCCACCAGGGTCACGAACCCGATCGAGTCGTGACACTTCTTGGCACCGAGTATGCTCAGTACCGAACTGTGTGAGGTCATAGCGCTGAGGGTTTGGCCTGAGGCGAACGCGTCAGGGATAAGGATGACACCTCCAGTGGCTGGTGCGTTTCCTGCTATTGCCGCTACCATCATTGAGATCAATCGTTGGATTTCACTGATTTCAGACGGAGGAATCTCTTGCACGAAGTTGGGCTGATGTCGGAAGCTCTGAGTCGAGCGATAGCCGTAGCTGGAGACGCCGGGGCATCGCGCATTGAGCGTTTGACATTCAAGTACGCGCCGACCGGACACGTTACGCCTGACATCGTTGAGACGCTGTTTCACGCTATGAGTAGTGGCACAATCGCCGAGGGTGCTCGTCTGGTGGTCGAACCCCAGGAAAGTACATTCCACTGTCTTCTTTGTGACTGCGACTATGCGGCGGCAGACCCCGGCGCCGTATGTCCCACTTGCCGGCGGCCTGGAATGCCATCAGACGGAGTGCCAGATCTTGTCCTGGAGAGCATAGATATTGACGGGTGAGAGGTTGCCATGTGTCAAGCAATTCCGGCGCAGGTGATTCGAGTGGAATCAGACGTGGCATGGATAGACCAGAATGGTCGGGAGGTCCCGATTTCGTTGCTTGGAGTTGGTGAGGTGAACGTCGGCGAATACGTCTACCACCATGCAGGATTGGCGCTTGAGCGGCTCAAGCCAGATATGGCGCTGGAGATCTTGTCGGTGTTGGATGAGCTGGATTCCATCTTGACGTCGCCGGACGAGCTGTGAATCTTGTCGGAACGGAATCGCTTCTCGCCGGTCAACTTCGCTTCATTCGGTACGGCTTCATGCCAAATCGCTTGCGCTTCTGTGGTAGCGACGCCAACCGCACGCTCTTTGAGTATGGGATCGAAAGCGTTGTCGACGATGGTTTGTCGCCTTTACTGAAGTCCTTCACCGGCGCGCTTCCGTATCTAAAGCTGATCGCCAGAGAGAATGGTATCGCCGATCCGTTCGATGCTCGTGTGGTCGATGCGTATTGGATAGGAAACGCCCTCCTGCAGAGAGTAGAAGTCCGCCAGCTTTACGATGCGCTGAGAGAACGTTTCGGTAAACAACTTCACGGTCGTTCGCTGGACCTAGTGCTGTCGAAGGCACCTGCCGGAGCCAGACCACACCACAATTTCCATGTCTTCGATGTTCACAGTCGCGCTGGAGAGCTCGAACACTCACTCGAGACGATGGACCAGTGCCGAATAAGTTGGGGAAAGGTGAGCCAGGTCACCGGAGCGGAACTCATCGTTGATCGCCAGCCTCTCCTGCTGGAGCAAGGCAAGCTCGTGTTGGGTGAAGCGTTACCGACGACCGTCGTTCGCCAGATCGAAGGACATGGCTTTGCGGACGACGCACAGGTTGGGGACTGGGTCTCGCTTCACTGGGGGTGGGTCTGTGAGACACTAAGCGACCGGCAGCAAGCGAATCTGGCGCATTACACCGCCTATCACCTGAAGTTGGCGAACGAGACCATTTGAGGACTATCGTCCACTGAAACAACCTTCTGCTTCTGACAAACAGGATTGATCGCCGAATGAGCGGTGAGGATGGCTTGAGCAGAGCCAGATAGCCCAGCCACAGATACTGGCCTGCCCAGACAATTCGATCTCCCGAACTCGCCAAAACGCCGGGCAATCAAGGAGCACGTTGTAAGAATCCGCTCGGCAAGACGATGGCCTGGCTATTTTGCGCCGATGCCACGCATAAAGCGGTCTTTCAGGATCACAGGATCTCGTTCTGGTCGAGCCTGTCCCGGAGTCCGGTCGATTCGCGCGCCAATGAAATGGGGACCGTCTTCCTGCAGCGATCGCTCGATGAGTTGCTCGAAGTGCGACTCGGCACGTGCCCATTCAGCATCCGCAATGCCGGATCCTCGGGCCACGGTGACGATGTCGGTTCGTTCAGCCGTCGGCGATTCCTGAACGCCGGTAATCTGATAGGCGGCATTGTCCCAAACCACAATGGTGAGATTCTTTGGTGCAACCTGAGCAACCGTCGCGAGGCTTCCCAGATTCATCAGCACCGATCCGTCTCCTTCGAGCACGAATACTCGGCGTATGGGCTGAGCCAGCGCGATTCCGAGTCCGATAGGGACCGCCATTCCCATGCTTCCGAGCATGTAGAAGTTCTCAGCGCGATCGCCGGCACCAACGAGGTCGAAGTTGGAATTGCCGATACCACCGACCACTGCCTCGCCATGTTTCAGCAGTGAAACCAGCCGCTTGGTTAGGTCGAGCCGGTTCATCACCTCGCCGCCAAATCGAGCCTGAACACTCATCCGCGTCTCTCCGTTCTGGTATCAGATCTTGTGCAGGTTCCAATTGCTCTCAACGCTCCGTCGCGCGGAGGCCAAATCTGATGTTCCACTTGGTGTCACCGATCCTGCTTGCCACCAGTCAGGAGTGGGGACAGGATCACCGCGGCTGGAGTCTGCGTGTTGAAGCTCTGTGACGTGAGGCGGCGCATAACAAAGTCGACCTCATCTTCACGGGTGAGCGTGTAGTGAGGGATGCCGAGGGCATCGAGCGTTGGCCGGATGACACGAGTGATCGGAACCTGTACCGAGTTGTATTCGCCGAGTGATCCACGTTCCGAAATAATCATCAGCAGGGGGATTTGATAGGGCGTGGCAAGCGAGGCGAGCACATTCGGGATGTTTCCAAATCCGCTACTCTGCATCATGACCGCCGCTCTCGTCCCGCCCAGGAAAGCCCCGCAAGCGATCCCGATGGCTTCTTCTTCGCGCGTAGCCGAGAAGACCTGCAGCCGATCATCTTCCTTGAAGCCAGAAATAAGTGGGATAAGCACGTTATCTGGAACGTAGGTTACCAGTCGCACGTCATTCTCGATCAAGGCCCGCACCACTGCTTCAGACCAGCCCAATCAGATCCTCCGTTTCGTTCATCGCACCGTCTGCAGGGTTGACTCCAGCCAGTATACTCACCCGTTTCGCCGATTGGACCAAGATATTCCTGGCGGATAGGGAATGTCGCAAATCGTCAGGAACTTCAATGTGAATCGCCATTCATCAGTGCATGCAGACCAGCGACGACGGTCTCCATCTCCATACCTCTCGCACCTTTGACCAGTACCTGGTCACCAGATCGCAATTGAGGTGCAAGCATCTCGACGACCGCTTGCTTCGTCGCCGCTTCGATGATCTCGACGTCCGCGCCTGAGGACCGGGCTTCATCGGCGATCCAGCCGGCCCGCTCGCCGACGGTAATCAACAGTTCGACAGTTTTGGCGGCGTGACGACCTACCGTGCGATGTGCCTCTTCCTCCACCGGACCAAGCTCGAACATATCGCCGAACACGGCGATGTGGCGTCCATCGATTTCAGCGAGCAAATCGAGCGCGGCGACGCACGAGACTGGGCTGGCATTGTAAGTGTCGTCAAGAATCGTTGAACCGTTGGGGCCCGAAACGGTGATGAACCGCAGGCGCTCGCCGCAGTTCTCAAGCCCGGCAGTGATCTCGTCCCAACTAAGCCCGAGAACAAGACCGGCTGAAGCCGCCGCAAGTGCGGTATATGCGTGGTGTTTGCCCATCAATGGGATCGAAAGATCGACAACGTCGTTGCGATGGTGGGCTCGCAGTGTGACACCATCGAAGCCATGGCTCTGAACCTGATCCGCCCAGACATCGGCGTCTGGATTCAGCCCGAAGTAGAACGGTCGAGCATTGGTTCGCGACCTCATGGCACGAACCAGATCGTCGTCGTAGTTCAGGATGGCCACGCCATCATCGGGTAACGAGTCGATCAATTCACCTTCAGCCTTTGCGATCGTCTCGATAGTGAGCATGCGCTCCATGTGAGAAGGGCCGACATTGGTGACGATGCCAATTCGGGGCCGGGCAATCGACGCCAGCAGAGCGATCTCTCCAAGCCCGTAGGTGCCCATCTCGATGACGGCGACCTGATGTTCCGGAGACATCTGTAACATCGTTAGTGGCATGGTGCTCTCACTATTGTAGGAGCGAGGCGTCTTCAGTGTCTTGAAATGCTCTTGAAGTACCGCCGCGGTGGCCTCTTTCGTCGATGTTTTGCCGACGCTGCCGCTTATACCAATGACCTCAGGGCTGAATTTCGTCCGATGATTCGATGCCAGCCGGTGAAGCGTGGCCAGTGGACTGTCGGTTGGGATCAATAACACCGCGCCCGGATCGATTAGACCGTCGGTGCCAAGATCGTCGGCACGGAGCACCTGAACCGAACGAGTCGGGCCTAGTTTCAGCGAATCGACTGATTCTCGTTGGACAAGCGCAGCCGTTGCGCCACGTTCAAAGGCCGCCTCAACGTAATCGTGCCCGTCGTGGCGCTCGCCTATGAGCGCGACAAAGAGGTCATGCGGTTCCACCAAACGTGAGTCGATCGCGGCTCCGCCGAATGTGATCCGCGACAACGACGGGTCGATTCCATCGACCGCTTTTTCGCCGCCAGCGGCTACGAGAATGTCAACGAGCGTGAACATGCATTTCCTTTCCTTCACCATGACTGAACTGGATGAGTCCATTGAATTGACGATAGAGGGCCCGTTGCGTCGGGATTTGTGAACATGAGTCCTGAGTGTTAGGACGTGCCATCCGCCGCCCTGCGCTGAAGTTCGAATAAGGTGGTGAGCGCCTCTAGCGGTGAGAGTCCCTCGACGTCGAGCTGCTTGAGATCCTCGATGACGGGGTCGGGTGACCCGAAGAATGTAAGCTGCAGCGATGCCTCTCGCGCTTCACCAATTGTCTGTCGTCGTCGATTTCGTTCCTCTTTGCCGGGCGAGCCCTCTTCGAGACCTTGAAGGATCTCCCGCGCGCGACGAACGACCGATTTCGGCATGCCTGCCAGTTGGGCGACATGAATGCCGTAGCTGCGATCGGCACCACCAGGAACGACGCGATGCAAGAAGATGACGGTGTCCCCTTCTTCGAGCACGTCTACGCGATAGTTGCGCACACGCGGCAACACGTTTTCAAGCTCGGTCAATTCATGGTAATGAGTTGCAAATAGCGTGCGGCAGCCGAGCCGACTACTGTTGTGAATCTGTTCAACGACAGCCTGGGCGATGGCCATACCGTCGTAGGTGCTCGTGCCGCGTCCGATTTCATCGAGAACGACCAGCGAACGCTCAGTTGCGTGATGCAGGATCGACGCAGTCTCAACCATCTCGACCATAAAGGTGCTCTGCCCTGAGGAGATGTCATCCTGCGCGCCGATGCGAGTGAAGATCCGATCGACCAGACCAACCTGTGCCCTCTCGGCCGGCACGAAGGAGCCGATCTGGGCAAGCAGCACGATCAATGCAACCTGCCGCAAGTAGGTCGACTTGCCTGCCATATTCGGCCCAGTGAGTATGGTGATCTGCACGTCAGATGTGTCGAGATGGGTTTCATTCGGCACGAATTGTCCGGGTTCAAGCGCAGACTCGACGACCGGGTGTCGACCTCCGGTCACATCAAGCGTCGTGCTGTCATTGATGTCTGGACGAACGTAGCGATGCCGGACTGCGGTGTCGGCCAGGCTGGCGTAAACATCGAGCTGGGCAATAGTCCGGGCTGCTTCGCGAATGGGCCGAGCGTTTGCCCCAACTTGCCCGAGCAACTGGCGATAGACTTGACCCTCGAGCTCAGCAATCCGCTCTTCCGCGTTGAGTACCCTGCTCTCGTACTCCTTCAGCTCTGGCGTGATGTACCGTTCGGCGTTGACTAGCGTCTGCTTACGTTGGTAGTTATCGGGGATAGCCGCCGAATTTGCGCGACTGATCTCCAGGTAGTAGCCGAAGACCTTGTTGTAACCGACTTTCAGGGATTTGACGCCGGTCCGCTCGCGCTCGGATTGCTCCAAGCCGGCGATCCACTCCTTCGCTTCATGCGATGAACGCCGTAGTGCGTCCAGTTCGGCGCTGTATCCGGCCCGAATCGTCTGACTCGCGCCGAGAATCGCTGGTGGATCATCGATGAGCGCGTCAAAGATGAGCCGGGCGGCGTGACTGCAATCCGGTAGGTCATGGATGGTTGTCGGGCGATCCTCCGAAGTAATGAGTGCACTGATGTCAGGAAGCTTCTTCAGCGAGCGTCCGAGGGATAAAAGCTCGCGTGGCCCCGACGCGGCAGTTACTACCCGGTTGATAAGTCTCTCGATATCGGAAACGTCGCTCAGGGCCTCTCGTAGCCGCGCCCGGGTTAGGGTCTGGTTGGCCAGGAAACTTACTGCGTCGAGGCGTCCGTTGATCTCATCAAGGTCGAGTAGCGGCTGACCCACCCATCGTCGGAGCAGGCGCCCGCCCATCGGCGTTCGCGTTGAATCCAGAACGCCCAACAGCGTATGACGCCGATCGCCACGACTGCTTTCGGTCAGCTCAAGATTACGTAGCGTCTGTAGATCGAGCGTCATGTGTCGATCGAGGCTATACGTCACGAGATCGACGATCTGCTTGAGACTCCCGAGCTGGGTTTCCGCCAGGTATTTCAGCAAGGCTCCGGCTGCTCGGATGGCGAACGGCTTTCCAGCGCAGCCATAGGCGTCCAGCGCTTCGACCTCAAAATGGCGTGTGAGTTCTTCGGTCGCATCAGTGAGTCGCCAGCTTCGTCGACTAAGACCACTGATGAAGGACGTTTGTGGTAACGTGCTCGACAATCCATTGTCCGCACCATCGTCACGCTCGGGGATGACGATCTCCGCCGGTCCAATACGAAGGAATTCCCGCTGCAAGCTGGCGCGGGCCGAGGCTTCATCACTTCCGTTGATCTCAGTAGTCGCGAATTCACCAGTCGAGAGATCCGCTACGGCGAGCCCAGCCCTGCGGCCTTCGATCAGCGCAGCCACGATGTAGCGATTGCTGTCGCCACCTAGCAGCGACGGTTCGGTGACCGTGCCTGGAGTAACCACGCGCGTGACTTTGCGCTCGACCAGGTCCCGTCCGTTGGGCGATCCAACCTGTTCCACGACGGCGACCTTGTGGCCGGCCGCGATCAAGCGCCCAATGTACCCTTCCGCGGCGTGATAGGGAATTCCAGCCATCGGCACTCGATTCTCCTTGCCCATGCCACTGCGGGAAGTCAAGGTGATATCGAGTACCTGAGACGCGGTCCTGGCATCTTCATCGAACGTTTCGTAGAAGTCGCCCAGGCGGAAGAAGACGATGACGTCCGGGTATTGACGCTTGATTGACAGGTACTGCCGCCGAATCGGCGTACTCATCGAGGTCAGCGCTCCTGATCATGTTGGTGTCCAACGCGCGGTCGCGGTTACAGCTTACCAGCAAGAGTGCTAGCTTTGCGTGATGCGATCCATCACTCGCACGTCTCCGAGTCATCGAGGAGGTCGCGCATGAGAAGGCCGATCGGGATCTTCGGAAAGAAGTAGGTTGATTTCTGGGGCATTCGGCCGCCGGCTCGTGCGACAGACAACAGCGTCGAAAGCGGTGTTGGGCGGACAAACCCAGCGAAAACTGCCGCACCGGATTGGACCTCTTCGAAGGCGATCGACACGTCTTTCGTAAAGTCGACGTTCGCTTCAACTTGCCGACCGTCTAGGCCGAGAATGTCGCGAAGTACGACGCAATCGAAGACTGTCACGTCAATGTGGCTGGACGTATTCCCTGCCGAGTCAGGAATCAAATCGCACACGGCATCCCAATCTCGCAGGTGCAGGCGTATCAGTTTGCGGGCGCCGGGCTCGAGAAGCAGATAGGTCAGCGGTTCTCCAGTTCGGGCTAGTTCGCTCACGGCATCTTCCACGTCGCTCAGTGCATTCTCATCTGAGAGGGGTACGGTCTTGGTCTCGTAATAACGAGCCAATCGGCGACGAAACGCTCCCCAGCTGGTCTCATCGAGAGACCTGACGACGCGGTGAATTGGGAGCACCTGCACGCCTGGATCGTCGACGTAGGTGATGTACGCGAGAGTCCAATCGGCTTGCGGGTAATCAAACCTGGCTTGGCGAAGCTCTTCGCGATAATTGAGGGCTGCAACGTAGCGATGATGACCGTCGGCGATCAAGAGAGGATGGCGAGCGACCGCATCCCGAAGATTGCGCACCGATGATGGGTTGGTAACCGTCCAGAGGCGATGATTGCCGCCGACGTCGTCGACACCCTCCTCATTAGCTGGGCCGCGGGTAATGTTCTTGAGTATTGCTTCAAGCTTGCCTCTGTCCTCGATCAGCGTATAGACCGAGCTCAGGTTGGCTCTGACGTCGCGGAGAAGTTCGGTGCGGATCTCGACGTTGTGCGGCATCGTATTCTCGTGTGGCAGAACGATTCGCTCGTTGTAGTCGGCAAGCTGGAGTGCGGCAAACACGCCGCGACGAATGCGGCGTTCACCAGCGAAGCTGAACTCGTGCTCGTGAACGTAGAAACCTGCCTCCTGGCTCTGAACCAGAATTCCCTCACTCAGCCAGGTGCGGAAAAGGTTCGCGGCTTGTAAGAAGCACTCGCCCGGACCTGGGTCGCTCATTTCCAGGCGGACGGCGTGATGGGGTCGTCCTTCGACGATAGCAGCGGCTTCCTCAGGCGATGGAATATCTTCAGGAGGGCCGACAACTTGACGTAGCCCGCCTGTTCGTTGCGCGTCGAATCTGATGCCGCGAAAGGGGCGGATGTTGGCCAAGTACTGTTCCCTTTCGTTCAGTGGAGTAGTAGCTGTCTTTAAAGACAACGCAGACAGAGAATGGATTATGCCTCGCCAGCTAGCCGGCTGATGCTACCAGCCCAGGGCGTATGCCTCAGCCCGTGCGTCCGCGCCACCGGTAAGCGTCCCTCGATCATGATCGACCGTGATCGCGCACACGTTGCCGGCCGTCCGCGTCCACTCTGGCCAGAGATCGAGTTGATGACCACGTGTACGGAGTTCTTCGATCGTGCCCGCATCGATCCGCGACTCGAGTTTGAGTAGACCGGGCCGATACGTATGAGGCCAGAACGACTCGGGATAGTTGTAGGTACCGAACCGCGGCTGTTCGATTGCCTCTTGCGGATCCATACCGAACTCAACGATGTTCAGAAAGACCTGGATCATTGATTGAGGCTGCATATCCGCGCCAGGGGTACCGAAAGGCATGAACAGACGCCCATCGCGGAATGCCATCGCCGGATTTGGCGTCAGGCGAGGGCGTTTCCCGCCCTGAAGAGACGAGGCATGGTTCGGATCGAGCCAGCTTTGCGATCCACGCCCAGAGCAGATGAGCCCCAGACCGGGAACGATCGGCGTGCTGCCGATACCATCGCTCGGAGTGGCTGAGAACGCATTTCCCTCTTCGTCGATCACACAAACGTAGCTGGTGTCCGGTTGCGCCGGAGTGGCCAAATCACTTGCGCGATGGATTTTCGTGCCACTTGAATGGAGTCCCGGTTGCGGCATCTCGGTGAATGACTGATCCAGTCCGATGCGGGCTCGCTGTTTCGCGGCGTAATCCTTGGACAGCAATATGTCCATCGGGACGTCGATGAATTTGGGGTCGCCATAATAGGCCTCGCGATCGGCGAAAGCCAGATCGAGTGCTTGGCTGACTAGATGGATGTAATCGGCAGAGTTGTGGCTCATGCCGACCAGATCATATCCTTCGAGGATGTTGAGCGTTTGAGGAATGACAGGTCCCTGACTCCACGGACCAGTCGCGTAAACATCGACGCCGTGGTAATCGGTCTGGACAGGTTCTTCGACATCGACATGGAAATCGGCGAGATCCTCTTCGGTCATGAATCCGCCCTCAGCGCTGATGAATTCGGCGATCTGTTTGCCGATGTCCCCACGATAGAACTCATCTCGCGCCGCCTCGATGGCGGTTGCCCTCCCACGTCCACTCACTGCTCGTTCTGCTGAAATCATGCGCCGGAACGTTCTCGCCAGGTCTTGCTGTTCGAGCACGTCTCCGACTCCAGCTGCTTCACCGTCTGCGAGAAAAATCGAAGAGGTGGATTCCCAACCTCGGATCGTCTCCACCTCTTTGCTAATGTTGCGTTGGAGGGATGGGTAGATCTGGTAACCGCCTTCACAGAGCTCAATGGCTGGAGTCACGACCTCCTCGAAGGTGAGTCGACCGTAGCGCGCCAGTGCTGTCAGCCAGGAATCGGGCGCACCAGGAACGACGGAGCGCCGTGCACCGACGGGAATCTCACCACCTTCTTCCCGCTGAAAGACTTCGATGTTTGCTGACTTGCCCCAACAGCCGAGTCCGCTGATCGAGCGAATTTCCCCGGACGCCTTGTGATACACGATAAGCGGGGCAACGCCTCCGAAGCTCGTGAGATCAGGAAGTAGCACATTGATGCAAATTCCCGCCGCAACGCCCGCGTCGATGGCATTGCCTCCCCGGGCCAGAATCCGAATCGCCGCGGTTGTTGCCAAATAATGTCCCGACGAGGCGACATAATGACGTGCCTGGATCGGCGGGCGATGACTGGTACGGCGTAGAGGCTCGGGGATCACGATCACGACGGCTCTCCTTCCCGAGAGGTAATCAGTGACGATTGATCGAGAGTGGCTGAGGGCCTGGCGGAGACGCATGCTTCGAACGACGTTTATTCGAACCTGAGCCCGCTTGAAGACGTCTCGGAGAGATCAGATGATCAGGAACGAGTGCCCAAGCTCATTATCTGCTCGATCACGTTCACGGAGTCTTTTTCGGCACCTGTGAGGACCAGAACCACTGCCTGCGGGGCCGGGTCCGTATTGTGAATTTCCTCTTCCGGATTGGGGATATAGCGGTCGTCTCCCCATTCGTCGGAATCTCCGGGATGATAGGTTTGGCAGAGCCAGGTGCGACTGCTGATCGCATTACTGCCAAGCCGTCTGCGAGTCCGCTCTTCATAGCGATCGATGTGACCGTTCGGATGGACAGTGAAGACTTCGACGATCCGGCGACCTTCGTGGCGTCCGCGATCGAGAATCGCCCGTCCGGTGGTCGAGTCGATCTCAAGAGCGTGCGCCCCACGTTCAGTCTTCAAAAAGTAGCTCACTCGATTCCCTCCCAAGCCGGCTGACGAATGTGTGATTCAGTTTCTATTGCGACCCACAACGCAACCCCTAGTGTACTACGGGTTCTACTGGATATTTCCGCATTGCGCTGATGGGACGGCCAACGCCGATCGTTTCCGCTGGGTGTTTGTGAGGTGTGAGCTGTTCGCGGATCGACGTCGTGAACGTTTGAAGCGTGATGACAACGAGATTCTTCCGTTGTGTTGCTTGCCTCGACTCAGCTCGTGCCGTCGATTCGTCTAGACCGGGCCAGCAGGTTTTCGTAAAGAGCGATGTGGCGTTGGGCGATAGTGTTCCAGTCGAACTCGGCACCACGAACTCGCGCGTTTGATGCCAGTCGTAATCGCAACAATTGGTCACCGAGCAGTGTGGAAAGGCCGGCCTCTAGTGCGTCCGGTTCACCCGGCGGCACCAGCCACATCGTCTCGCCACCAACAAGCGGCGCGAGCGATTCGTCCGATTCTGGGTCGGTCGTAAGGACCGTGGCTCCAGCACGAATCGCGGCAATCAATGTGCCTCTTCGCAGACTGGCGCCATGACGGAACGGCAGGACCACGACGTCCATTGCTCTGAGCGTGGCCGCGGCGTCTGCAGGGGGCAGAAATCCGGTTTCGATTATTCGGACGGGGCACTCCGTGAGCTGGCGTTTGATCCACTCGAGATACTGACGGTTGGAGACGTCGGTAGCTGCCAATCCCCCGCCAATGATTACGAGCGTGGTTGACTCGCGCCAGGTCCGTCTGGCGAGTGCGCTAAGGAGGACGTCGACACCTTTGTCTTCGGTGAGAAAGCCGAAAAATCCGATCGCGAATTCGTGAGGGTCCGCAAGCCCGATCTTGCCGCGAACAAGATCCGAATCAATGTCAGCGATGTCCGACAGATTGCTTCCGATAGGGATCATCGTTACTTTTCGTCGCAGCCGACGTTGAATGGCAAGGCGCTCGAGATCTCGTGCGTTGGTGACGATGATGGCATCGCTGGAACCTGCAAGCGACCTTGTAACCCAATTTCGGATGGGTCCGGCCTTGGGGAAGAGGTAAGGTGGTAGCAGGTCGTGAAACGTGGTGACAAAGGGGATCCTGGCATGTAATCCGTTGAATCTGCGTGGCAAGAAATTGATCGCTGGATGCATACCGAACGCACCGGTCTGGTATTGGACGTGAATGATCGTGGACCGGCTTTCGTCTAGAGCCACCTGAACCTGTCGTTGGATCTCCCAGTTCCATCGGGGGATCCGAGCAAGGACTCGTTGATCGTCGGTTTGGACCGAACTGCTTGTTAATACTCGAGCGTCCCAGTCGTTGTCCGCGAGCGCGTGGACGAGACGCGCTGTGTAGTCACCAATACCGCCGTGCATTGGCGGATACTCGGCCGAGACTAGCAGCACTGGCCCTTTCAACGTGATTTGCTCCGACCGCGCAACCCACTCTTGAAGGCCCGAAGATAGATCCGGACCCGCTCCTTCCTTAGCGGTCGTTTGTGTCCCAACAGTCCTTTCCCCGCCTCGATCAAGGCATGCAGCAGGTAGCTCCCAAGCAGAAAGACCCGCAGCGCACTGGCCGAGCGTTTGCCGTGCAAGTGTTCGAATAACATTACCTTGCTCGTGTCGAAATTGATTTGACGTACCGGTAAATCCAGTTTGCTGCTACTTCCCTCACGGTGAACGATCGTCGCCGACGGGAGGTAGACCACCCTCCAGCCGGCCTCGCGCACTCGATGACACCATTCAACCTCTTCTGAGTACATGAAGTACCGTTCGTCGAAGAGGCCCGCAGTCTCGAGGGTCTCGCGACGGGTGAACAGGCACGCTCCAACTAGCCAATCCACATCCTGCGTTTCGTCAGCCGATCGATCGGAAACGTAGTAGCGACGCAATATCGCGTTATCCCGCCAATACTGCTGGATAATCGTGCTCTCGAAAAAGCCGGTGCGTCGCGTCGGAAAGCGGCGCCTGGTCGATTGAATCGTGCCGTCAGGATACTGCAATCGGGGTCCAATGACACCGACATCAGGATGCTCTCGAAGATAGCGAAGCATCACACCGAAAGCATCACCGACGACGGTTGTGTCTGGATTCAAGAAGTTGACGTACTGCCCGCGCGCAATCCCGACGGCGCGATTGTTTGCCGCCGCGAATCCAATATTGGCGCCAAGTTCGACAATCCTGGTGTTGGGGAACCGGCGTCGAACGGAATCGGCCGAGCCGTCGTGTGAAGCGTTGTCGACGACGATGACCTCGACTGCATAGCTTGTCTCGGCCAGCCAGGCCTCGATGGATGCCAGACAGTTCAACAGGTGGTCCCGCACGTTGTAGCTCACGATGATGACGCTCAGGTCTAAAGTCGGTGCTTCGTTACCCAGTTGCGAATGCGTCACCGGTTGTCGATCGATGTTGAACGATTCTTTAGCTGTGACGTTCCGGGTTGCCAGCAGCCCTCTAACCTGTGTGAGTACCTGAAATTCGTATAGGGCCATCGCAAGCGCCAGTCGCATTCCAGTTAGGCCGTCCCGATATCCGGTCATCGTCACAAAACGGCGCCAGAATTCACGCACCGGGCGGCCAAGGTAGCTTCGGGTTCTGGGTTCGATGCCTTCGGCTGCCAGCTCACGTGCCCGCAACCGACCATAGCTCGCCTGCTTGGCGCGGAACTCAGCGAACGAATCGTAGTTCAAGTGCAGAATCGGCTGTTCAAACGTATCAACCTTGCCGTCGAGGTCGACGATCTCATGTACTTCACGGTGCGCCGCGTAACGCGCGCGACTCCGACGAAGCAGCCGAAGCTGGTGATCGGGCCACCAGCCGCCTCCACGTAGTTCGTGCCCGAACATAACGTTCCGCCGCGGAATCCAGTAGCCGGCCGTGTCGGACGAGACGTTCGTAATCGACTCGCTCAGTTCTTGCCGAAATTCAGATGTAAGACGTTCATCAGCGTCAAGAAACAGCACCCACTCTTGTGTGACCATCTCCAGTGCTGCGTTTCGCTGGCTTGCATAACCGAGGAACTCATGGAACACGATGTCGACACCGATCTGTCGCGCAATGGCTATCGTGTTGTCGTCACTGCCCGAGTCGACGATTAAGGTTTTTTCGGCCAGGCCTGCTGCGCTTGCAAGACACTCTGGAAGATGTCGTTCTTCGTTGAGCGTGAGAACGATGATGGCAAGAGGTAGTCGATAGACCTGGCTGTCAGTCATTTCGAACTCGGGCCTGCGCGTAAATTCGAGAAACTGACTGAAGCGCCTGGACCCTTGTGCGCCGCTCGGTGGTCGACAGTTGATGAGATCTCGGGCGGATTCGGGCCCAGATTTCCGCCGCTCTTGCCATCAACTCGACTGCGTGCAGAAAGGCCCCAGATTTGTGGCGCTGGAGGTACTGCGCCCGGCTCCGGTGCAGTTGGAGGTACATCTCCTCGGGCATCTGACTCGTGCTTTGCCCTCCGTAGTGAACGATTCGAGCTTCGGGAGCGATGAGAATCGACCATCCCGCTGCCCGGATACGTTGACACCAATCTACCTCTTCACTGTACATGAAATAGCTCTCATCGAGCGGACCAACTTGGTAAATGACTTCCCTGCGCACCAGCATACAGGCACCAAGAGGGTAGTCGACCTCATATGGCGCTATCCGGTCCCCTGGAAGGACTCGCCCGTTCAACGCAGTGTCGATAAGGCGAGGATGAAGCGGGAAGAAGTCGAGAAACGATTGCATGAGGCCAGGAAAGCGATATCCAGATGATTGGAGCGACCCATTCGGATTGACCAAGAGTCCGCTCACCATCCCGACGTGAGGCATGGTATCCAATGCCTTAATCAGTACTGACAGCGAGCCAGGACAAACCTGCGTGTCGGGATTGAGGAGGAGAACGTATTGGCCCGACGCCTGGCGGATGCCAACGTTCGTTGCTGCCGCGAATCCTATGTTGCTCTGAAGTGGCACAAAGTTGACTCTGGGATACTTCGCTTCCAGCTTTTCGACTGTTCCATCCGTGGACGCGTTGTCGACGACGACAATTTCGGTTGATATTCGATCGATTTTGGTGTTGTCCACGACCGAGTGGAGGCAACCGTCGAGCAGTTCTCGAGTGTTCCATGAGACGATAACTACGGACAGTGCGGCGGGTCGGTTGCCAGACTCCATCACCGTGCCAAATTCACCCTTCGTGTAACAGGGCGAGGACACCAGAGGCGAAACGCGTCACCATCTGAAGGTCAGTTCGCCGGTACGCTTACTACCTACGAAAGCTTACCGGACGTCGACGCAAAGAGCCCGAGCGAACGCGTGGGATTCAGGCAGCAATGGTTGATTGACCTGCCTGTGATCGCTGGTGGATGCGCAGTCCGTAGACAGTTGTCGCGTGGATTGCCGCATGTCTACGTGCTAGACTCGGTTCATCGGCCGACGATTGTCGGCGGGTTCTGCTTAGCCTATTTTCGGCTGAGCAGCTTCGCTCGTCAGAATGGAAGTCCAACAAATATGCGCCTTGTGCGGAATAATGGGTATGTCAAGAAGCGAAAACGATTTGCACGCCTGGCAGCCCTCGGTGGATTCTTGATGTTGACTTCATCAGTCGCGCTGACCTTCTTTATACCAGCGCTGTTTATTCCGGGCTACGCGCTGCTCATTGTCGGCTTTATCACCTTCAACACCGGGATGCAGCAGATCACCAAATGGAGTCGTCATCCCCGTCCCGACGAGGCGTTGGTAGAAGCGCTTCGACGTTTGAACGATCGTTACACGTTGATTCATTTTCCTTCGGTGGGCAAAGGACATCCTGAGCATGTGCTCGTTTATCCCGGTGGTCTCGCGATCATCACGACCCGCGAAGTGCAAGGGAAAGTACGTGTCGACGGCGATAAGTGGCATCGTGCGGGTGGGCGAATTTGGGCATTGATCGGGATGTCCGGACCACAACTCGGAAATCCAACGGCCGACAACGAACGTGAACAACAGGTGCTGCAGTCCATCCTGACGGACCGTGGACTTCCCGGCGAGGACGCGATCGACGGAATCGTTGCCTTCCTCAATCCGCGAGCGGAGCTAGAGGTCGGGACGACAGATATGGCGGTGGTAACCACCGAGGGACTGCTTCACGCCGTTCGCCAACTTAGCTCCGAGACGGTCCTCACGACAAAGGATCGCGACGCGATAGTCGCGACGCTGGCCGAAGGTGAAAACGTCGAAGGACCGGTGTCGCTGTCAAGTCGGCAAGCAGGCTCGAAAAAAGCACGAGCCGCATAGCTTCAGCCGAGTTTCTCATCCATGATCTATCCGCGAGGTAGTTGAAACACATGATGGAACGGACGATGGATTGGCCGATCATCGGTCATCGATCTGCAGTCGACGTGTTGCGCCGCTCGATCGAACGAGGTCAGGTCGGACACGCCTATCTCTTTGCTGGTCCGGAGGGTGTTGGACGCCGCACGCTGGCTAGAACCTTCGCTCGGGCTCTGGTGTGCCAGGCAGATTCTCAGCTTCGTCCGTGTGGTGTTTGTTCCGCTTGTCGACGGGCTGAGCGCGATATTCACCCCGACATCCTGACGATTAGTCTGGATCAGCAATCCACCAGCGGATCTCGTGACAGTAAGAACACGCGTATTTCGATCGAGACTATCCGTGAGCTACGCTCCAACCTCTCGTTGCGTCCCCTCGAGGCAGACTGGCGCGTCGCGATTCTCGAAGATGTCGATCTTTTCTCCTTGTCGGCCTACGACGCGTTGCTCAAGACGCTGGAGGAGCCGCCACCTTTCGTTGTGTTGCTGCTCATCGCCACCGAATTGGATACCGTGCCGGAGACGATTCGGTCGCGCTGTCGTCCGATGACGCTCGAGCCACTCAGTCGTGCGGACGTTGCCGCTGCGTTGGCCGGCAGAGGCGTTAGTCCGGATCTGGCGACTATGGTCGCTGGTATCACTCGCGGCCACATTGGGCAGGCGATCGATCTGGCGGCGGATGCGTCCGCGCTCGCGGCACGGAGAGCGTCGATCGACGCCGGCATCGAGATGATCGAAGATCCGCTCCAAGCGATCGGGTCAGTACGGCGCATGGCCGACGGCTACCGACGCGGCCAGCGATCTCGTGTCGAAGCAGAGCTCGACACGCTCCTTGGTATCTGGCGTGATTTGCTGCTGCTGGCGGCCGGATGTGCGGAGCAGGTAGTGAACGTCGATGTGATCGACCGCTTGCAGCCACTGGCAATCAGGTGGACTCTCGATCAAATCCGTATCGGCGTCACCGCGACTCATCAGGCGTTGTTCGATCTGTCGATCAACATCCAGCCTCGGCTTGCACTCGATCGGATGGTGACACAGTGGCCGCGTCCGAATCGATAAACGATCGTGATTCAATCGTCGGCGCGTTGGTGCCAGGTGACGGGCGTCCCCGCTTCTGTCAAACGAATCGTACTGAACTGACAACCGGTGACTGGGTTGTGATCGACAGCCCGTTTGGCGTCGAGCCGGGTCAGATCGTGTTCACGGCGAACCAAGTCGACGTACCCTCGACGATTAAGATTGTCGCCTCGATCGTACGTAATATGACTGCGGCCGAAATCTCGGAGCTCGATAGCATCATGCTCCGAGCGCTACCGCTCAGTGGCGAGGCTGCGCGGGTCGCGGAGATGATCGAGCCCTCGATTCAAGTAAGCAATCTGCGCTTCACACTCGACGGATCCACAATCCTCTGTGGCTGTCGTGGCCAATCGTCAGAACCACCAGCTCAACTCGAGCGAGAGTTGAGCGCCAAGCTCGGCTATCCCGTCGTGGTCGAGTGGCGCAACCGGCCGGCTCAGTCGTTTGGAAGTCTCGGACGAATCCGTTCGAGAGACGCTACCACCGCGGAGAAAGTAATTCGGGATCGCCTTCGGCTAGACGTCGCCGGAAGTACCCTTGCTCCCAATGGATGGCCTCGACTCGGAAGCCGGGTTGGAACCGTAGACGGAACAGGGGTAATGGTAGGAGTCTCGATACGCCACAACACGGCCATCGTTCGGCTCGACTCGGGCGACGAGTCAATCGTCCCGGTCGACAGTCTCACCCAGGCCTCAGGCTGAGATTACGTTGAGATGAAAGTTCGGCTGGGCGACCCGAGGGTGGACCAGACTGAATCAAACAAGACCGGTACGTATGAGCACGTACCGGCCGTCCGTTGAGGCAACTACTTTGAAGCAGAGGGAGGACCTGGCAGACGCACAGTCAGGAGCTCCTTATCGGTGAGAATGTAGGCAGTACTGGTGCCGTCATCGACGACGATGTCCTTGATCCCGCTTAGCGATGGTTCACCTGCTTTTGCTTCGAATTGCTGCACCATCTGCCCGTCTCGACTGAGGCGGATAATTCGGCCCTGGCTATCGGCGACGTAGAAATAGGGCCGATCAGGCTGTTCGGATAGCGAGACCGCATCGGTAATGGCAGGTGTCACGTTGGGTGTTACCGGAGTCTCGAGCGAGCTGCGGTAGAGGTCGAGAATGCGACCATCCTTCAGTAGAACGTAGATGTGTCCATCAATCGACATATCGACCGCGCTACCCAGGTCCGATGTGTCGATGCCGGCGGTCCAGTCTTCAGGTGCGGAAGAGAACGATCCGGCGTTGAACTTGAGGATCTGAGCCGTATCCGGCTTCAGCAAGTACAGATTACCGGCGTAGCCGTTCGTGGCGATGATACCGGTATGAGGAGATCCGAACGTTCCGACGGGCTTCTTCGTCCAGCTCGCGCTCGTCGGATCAAAGACGTACGCGGCGCTGCCGTCGAAAACGATTGGCGTACCGTCTCCCCATGCGGCTCCTTCGAGCGTGCCGGTAGTTGAATTGCCGACTTTGTCACCGCTGCCGATCAGTCGAACCAGAGTCGAACCGTTCGACTCAAGCCGGTAGAGCGCGTCAGTAAAGACGTAGAGTTGTCCATTCCCCAAGAAGACACGCGGCGTCACGCCCGCGGGTGCTGCCGGGATTCCGCCAACAACCTGAATGTTCGAGAGGCGATCGATTTTAAGCGTTGTGTCCATGTCGGTCGAGATCGCCTGCTGCTGTTGTGCCGCGCGTAGCGGGTCAAGACCAACCGCGACGGCTTCTTTGAGGCTTTGCTGAGCAGCCAGGAGATACGCATGCGCTACGACCGGATCGTTTGTCTGCTCACCTTGTTCTCGTTGTGACACGACGGTATTGAAGGCCGCTTCGATCTTCGCGGTATGCGCTCGCTGACGACTGGTCCGCACCGAAACAACCAACCCAGTCGCCAGAATGGCAACCAGAATGATCGCCACTGCGGCGGTGAGGCGATTGAACGGCGTACGTGGCATGCGGCGGCTGAGCGAAGCCAGATTGGGCATGTGCATCGAATCGTCGTAGCGATTCAAACGTGGCAAGCCGAGCGTGCCGTCATCGCGAGGCCCGTCGATCGGACGATCACGGTTGACGGTCAGCTGCCAGACTCCGACAACAGCTGCCGAAAACGCCAAAATGGCTCCGGCCAGAAGGTCGGTCAGCGTACGACCCCCTTTGCGCGGTACTTCATCGTGTTCCAGATCCTCGGCGGATTGAACGACTGGGTCGGGATGCCAGTATTCATCGTCCCCAACACTGGTATCAAACGCGATCTCGCTGGAAGTTCCCGCAAAGTCTCCCGTATCGTGGTCACGGACTGGGCTCGTTGTGACGGGACCATCGGGTTCTTCCCACGCTTGGGTCCACGAGATCGATTCAGTCGCCGACGCATCCGCTGAATAGTCAGAATTTTGCACATCCTGCGACTGTAGGTCAAGGTTTTCGTCAGAATCACTTCGCCTTCGAAGTCGATCTGCCGTCTCCTCCGGAAGGAAATGATAACACCACGAACGGATTCGCTTAACGAGATCGGTTCGTTCCCGCGCCTTATGAGGACGGCGGTACGGAACGGCGATGACGGCGGCGTGGCCGTCTTCGATCGAGTACATTCGAGAGATTTCGTCGATATGGGCATGGATTTCGTCGGGTTCGCCGCGAAGGAAGACGTCCTGCGGAGCGCGTTGAAGCACCCGGGCAATAGAGGTCGAGCAGAGGACAATCACGTCGCCGGTGTCGATCTTAGTGTAATACAGGTCCGGTTGAGGCGATTCTCTCAATCCGAGAGGAGATGATGCATCGTCGCTCTCTCCATCATGTTTCCAGTGCCAGCTGTCAAGCTCTGGAAATGTGTAGAGCTCGTCTTCTTGAACGATCAGGACCTGGCTCGGGGCTGACTGAGCGACATATAACTCTTCGCCGCGCGACATCACACACGTGAAACCAAACGACACGCGATGGTCCGGAGTTCGTATGGCGTTGGCTTGAACCAACCAGTGATTTACGTCGTCGATCGCGGTGGTCAAGGCCATGGTGGCCGTCTGCGATCCACCGGCGAGAATCGCGCCACGCAGGCGTTGGATCACTTCGTCGGCAACGTTGCCTGCCAGTGGTGACTCCTCGACCGGTTCGAGCAGTCATATAGATGCGCTGTGAATGTGCTGTCCCGAGATCGTCGACCGGGTCCATGGACAGAAAGGCGGTGCCCTCTGTCAGACGTCCTGCTCGAATGATGAGCTCACGACTTGGAGATTCAACGCGAGGCATTGATGTCCCGTCTTTCCATGATGTCGACCGTCCCCAATGCGACGGAAAGCAGGCAAGGCGATCCCCGGGGGCAACCGCATGCGATTGCCGCGACATTGATGCGTTCGTTGCAAAGGGGGTCCGCGTCGTTGACCGCCTGGCAACGCTTAGTCTAGCACAAGGGTGTACGTACGTCTAGGGGGGAGTTGGGCTTCGAGGGACTGTATGCTGCGTACGAACGCGACTAGCGAAACGAATCGCGCCAACGATCGGTGTCGTTGTCGACCGCGAATTCGTTGAGGAGAAGGTCTTCTGTCCATCCGTGCTCACCGGTGTCAGCCGCCGATGAGGTCAGCCAGCGCAAGAGTTCGCGTGCGGCATCAGCTGTTTCATAGTCACTCACGGCCATCGCAGTTTCGAGAGAACGATTGAGGTTTTGCCGGGCGCCTTCGACGTCGCCCCGTTCGTAGAGAATTGCCCCAAGGTTGTAGCGTAGCGCTGCTACCGTACGAGCGTCTCCGGTCTGATCAGCCAGTTCCACTGCCAGGGTGTAATTGTCGAATGCGGAGGCCGCGTCCCCTCGTGCGTCCTGGGTCATCGCCAGTCCGCGAAGCGCGCGCGCCGCCAACGCCGGCTGGCCCGATTCTTCCGCGTCCGCGTAGGCGGAAGCATAGTGCTCTTCCGCTTCCGGCAACTGATTCAAACTGGTATGTAGACGAGCCAGTTGGCCGTGCAGGCGCACTCGCGACTCTGCGCCGGCATAGAGCGTGGCGATATCCAGTGCTTGACGGAGATAGCGAATAGCATTCTGCGGCTGTCCAGATTTGCGGCCAATCTGTGCGAGAAGCTGAAGATATCCAATCTGATCATCTGATCCGCCAGCTTGGCTTGATAGTGATGCTGCTCGAAGAAGTTGCTCTTCAGCATCTCGGAACAGACCACGGGCCAAACTGATCGACCCCATCAATCCGAACGACTGCGCCTCGAGTCGAGGGTTGCCGGTCTCTTGAGCGATCTCCAGGCCTCGTTTTGCGATGGCCAGAGCGTCATCTAGCTCACCGAAATCGAGTAAGACGTCACCGATACTGATGAGCCAACGGCCCTCTTGCTCAACATCTCCGGCACGGCGCGCCTGCTGGACGGCATTCATCAGCGATTCGACGGCGTCGTTGCGCTTGTTCAGCGCTCCGTAGACAAGTCCAAGCGTTCCGAGTACCTGCTGGTGAATGGCTGGGTCCTCAAGCGAATCTGCCAGTGGCTGCGCCTGCTGCAGGGCAGCCAGAGCTCGGTTCGGATCTCGCTGGCTCAAGAAGATCTCGGCAGCATCGAGGCGAGCACGTACGGCCGCCGAGCGATTGCCCAGGCGAAGCTCGAGTTCGGCCAGTTCCTCGAAATGGGAGGCGGCCTCTAGTGCGCGGCCAGATCGTTGTTCGACTTTGGCCAGACCGGTCAAGCTGCGATTCTCAAGCGCGATATCGGACATCGAGCGAGCTCGTTCCAGCGCCGTCATCAGGTAGCCCCGTGCCTGCTTGTATTGCTGTTGCTCGGCCAGGATCGCTCCGGTTTGGATCGCGATCTCAGTCTGCGAACGCACATCGATCGTACGATCGGCGGCGTCCTGTGCCTGCTGCAGGATGAGGACCGCGTCCTTGGTCTCGCCGGTCTCGCGGAGAATAACGATTTGACGCAATAGAGCGTCAACGACGCCGGCGAAATGCCCAACGCGTCGTGCGCTTCGGGCAGCACGCTGGTAATACTCTTGAGCTCCGATAGGGTCTCCATCGGTGCGGGCGAGGTCACCGAGCAAGATAGCAGTTTCGACATCTTCGAGCGTATCGGCGTCCTCTCGACCGGACTCCAACTGCCGATTCAACATCTCGCGGGCGCGCTCAGTTTCACCGCGATCGAAATTAACTCTCGCGAGACGTGAAAGCGCTCTTCGTTTGCCGGGAACGTTGGCGATTCGCTCGGCCGCATGCAGGGCCTCGCGGAGGTGGAGTTCCTGGTCTCGATCGTTGCCGCTGTGTGCAAGCAGATCAGCCGCACGCAGGTTGCAGTCGACAAGCAACCGATCAAACCCTTTGTACCGTGCGGCAAGGATTGTCAGGCGAACCAGTACGATGGCACGTTCGGAATCGTCGACGGCCAGCAGTTCGGCCTCACGGTCAAGCTGCCACATTTCACCATCGGCCAGCCGGTTGAGCAGTGAGCTTCGCTCGACTGCGCGATAGGCTGCTTCAGGCGACATGCGACCATCGCCCACATCCATGGCAAGGCGGTAAATTGGATTACGCTCGATGCCCTGGCGGCGGCGCAACCAGCGACCTACCTGATCAACCATTTACGTGCTCCCACCGGCCGAGACGCCGGTTGTTCCCCGTCAAGCTTGTTCGTTTCCCATCCCTGTCGAGATAGCCCATCGTAACGTATCAAGGGTAATATTCCCACCGCTTACGATCAAGGCGACCTTCTGTCCAGCGAGCTCGTCTCTAAGCTGGATGGCCGCTGCCAATGAGGCTGCCCCGGCCCCTTCAGCAACTAGGTGAGCATCGTCCAGCAACATCACGATGGCGCGACAGAGATCCTCGTCGGTGACGAGTCGAATATCATCGATCTTCTCATTGATGACCCGCATCGGAAGCTCGAACGCTACTCGTGTCGCCAAACCGTCGGCGAAGGTCATGCCGCTTTCCAACGACACTAAGTGGCCTTCTTTCCACGAGCGATAGACCGCATCCATATGGGTCGTTTGAACTCCAATGACGCGGATGTTCGGGTTGATTGTCTTCATCACCGTAAGCGTGCCGCAGACTCCGCTCCCGGCTCCAATTGGAACAATGACAGTGTCGAGATCAGGTACGGCCTCAATGACCTCAAGCGCGTAGGTTCCGACGCCGGCGATGAGATCGGGCTCGTTCGCCGAATGGATGAACCGCATACCGTCGTCAGTCGCTCGACGCTCAGAGGCAAGTCGTGCCTCATCAAAATCACGACCCGTGAGAACTACCTCGGCTCCCAAGCCTTTCATCGCAGCGACCTTGCCGGGATTGGCTCCTTCGGGAGCGTAGACAATTGCCTTCACGCCGAACTCTCGCGCCGCATAGGCGATCGACTGTCCATGGTTGCCGGTGGACGCGGTTACCACACCACGAGCACGTTCATCGTCGCTGAGTTTGCTCATCAAATAGAGACCACCGCGAATCTTGAAGGCTCCGATTGGCTGAAGATTCTCGCATTTGAGGAACACTGAAAAACCAAGCCGCTGGTCTATCGCTGGACGCGATATCAGTGGCGTCGGTTCCAGATATCGCCGAACGACGTGGCGCGCCCGGAGAACGTCTTGAAACGAAGGGGCTTCAAGAATCGACATGTCCATCCTTCCCGCTGAAGTGTACCGCTTGCAGTCCTCTACCGGAGTGTCGGTCGGATCGACCATTCTGTCCATCCCCAAGATTGCTCCTATGCTATCCTTTTGGATTGAGTGACCGAGGGATCTGGCGCTCAGCAGATTTGACCAGTCACACTGGCTGAGATCAGGAGAATGCAGAGTGCGCTTCGCGGAACGGCTCGACGCTGCGGCAAAGCGGAACAACTCTCTACTGTGTGTTGGCTTGGATCCGGATATCCGACGATTTCCGGCTCATCTGCGGTCGGATCCATCCGCGATCGTCGAGTTCAACCGCGCGATAATCGAGGCGACCTCAGATCTTGTCTGTGCATACAAGCCGAATCTTGGATTCTACATGTCGTACGGAGCTGAGGGAATTGAAGCACTCGCTGAGACGCGACGTATGATCGATACGTCAATCCCCGTCATCCTCGACGCCAAGGTAGGCGACTTCAACGTCACATCAGAGGCCTATGCGCGAGGATACTATGGGACGCTCGGCTTCGACGCGATTACCGTTCATCCGTACATGGGGCTCGATGGAATCGAACCGTTCTTGTGTCATGAGGATCGAGCAGCCTTCATTCTGGTGCGAACATCCAACCCTGGAAGCAAAGCGATTCAGAGTTTGCACGTTGCTGACGAATTTGGGCAGGCGCCCCTTTACCAGAAGGTCGCCCAATGGGTTAGCGACTGGCAATCGCAATACGGCACGTGTGGCGCAGTGGTCGGGGCGACCTGGCCAGAGGAACTCGCCGAAGTACGGCGGATATGTCCTGATCTTCCCATACTGATCCCAGGGGTCGGGCCACAGGGCGGTGATTTGGAAGCTTCATTGAAGGCTGGGCTCGATGCGGCAGGTGGCGGCGTACTCATAAGTTCGTCTCGCGGAATCATCTATTCGGACAGCAGCGCTGATTTCGCTACGTCGGCGCGCAAAGCGGCTGATTCATTGCGAACGCGGATAAATGAGATTCGCTCAGCGCTCTGATGTCACGTTTCCTGACAATTCAGATGCGTTGACACGACGACGTCAGGAATGCTAGAGTCCGAGTAACAATGTAATAAGCACGTCAGTACGACGGGGGCTTGGGGAGCCAGGCTGAGAGGGTGGCCACATATCCGCCACCGACCGGTGAACCTGACCTGGGTAATTCCAGCGTAGGGAGTGAATTAGACGAATGTCAACGGACGCTGGCCACTCAGGCGGTGTCCGCTTTTGTTTGTCCTCTCAAACTCTTCCCGGTTCGCACCGAACAAGCTGTCCCGTCGCGCTGCATCACCCTGATAGTCTGATTCGTGCGTTCTTAGCACGATGCGAACGGGAAAAGATGTCGAATGTCTTCAAATCCGTCGAAACGAATTGAAGCCGAGATTGCTGCACGCAGGGACGAGCTCGTTGAGCTTGCCGGAGTGCTGATTGCCTATCCAACGGTGAGTCCGCCGGGACGTAATACCTCGGAGGCCCAACAGTTTGTCGCGAGCTATCTCGAAGATCTCGGCTGCGTTGTCGATCGATTCGATGTCTACCCCGGTGATCCCAACGTGGTCGCTCGTCTGCCGGGACGCAACCCCGAACGAGCGTCATCGCTACTGATAAATGGACACATCGACGTGGCCGAAATTGGCCCAATCGAGCGCTGGACCCACTCCCCATTTGCTCCTTCAGTCTGTGGCAACAAGCTCTATGGTCGTGGCTCTACCGATATGAAAGGCGGTCTGGCCGCCGCACTCTTCGCGATCCGAATCCTGCGCGATCTTGAATTTCATCTCGATGGGGACTTGATAGTCGAGTCGGTGATTGGCGAAGAACAAGGCGAGGCTGGAACGCTTAGCTGTGTCGAGCATGGCTACACGGCTGATTTTGCCATCGTTCCTGAGCCAACCAATCTCACGATTTCCGGGCAGGGTGGGGTGATCACCGGCTGGATCGAGATCCAAAGCCCAGAAACATTACATGATGGCATGCGAGCCAGGACGATCCACGCGGGAGGAGGCATCCGAGGTGCCAATGCCATTGAGAAGATGGCAAAGATAATCGGCGCGCTGCAGGATCTCGAACGTGACTGGGCACTCATGAAGCGCTACCCCGGGTTTGCCCCCGGTGCGACCACGATCAATCCGGCTGTGATCGAAGGCGGTCGACACCCGGCATTCATGGCCGATCGCTGTGCGTTGTGGGTTACCGTCCACTTCTACCCAGACGAAACCTGGCAACAGGTGACACACGAAATTGAAGAGCACGTGCTCCGCGTCGCCGCCACCGATTTTTGGCTGCGAGATCATCCGCCTACGTTTCGTTGGGGTGGTCGTTCGATGATCGAGGATCGAGGCGAGATCTTCCCTGCGTCGTCGATCCATCGCGAGCATCCGGGTGTTCAGCTACTCGCGACCATCCACGAGCATGTGCAGCAATCTCCGGCGGAATTCGCCATGTGGCCATCCGTGAGCGATGCCGGTTGGCTTGCGTCGGCCGGCATTCCTACCGTGATTTATGGACCGGGCCAGCTCGAACAGGCGCATATCATCGACGAGTGGATCGACGTCGATGATATGGTCACGGCTGCTCAAGTCTATGCCGAGATGATCGTGAACTGGTGCAACACCCCAAGAGTGGGGCGAACGCCGTGATCACCTCCAGTCAGTCCGATCGCCTCGAACTGCGACGAGTCTCGAAGACTTTCACCAGCCGCGATGGCAGCGTCGCCGCGCTCGACCAGATTGATCTGCGTGCCCAGGATGGGGAATTCGTCAGCATTGTCGGTCCCAGCGGATGCGGCAAGAGCACGCTGCTCAACATCGTAGCCGGTCTCGAGCAACCATCCAGTGGGGAGGTTCTGCTCGACGGACGTCCAGTCGAACGGCGGCTGGGACGTACCGCCTACATGCACCAGAAGGACCTGCTCCTTCCGTGGAGAACCGTGTTGGATAACGCGGCACTCGGGCTCGAGGTCGCTGGAGTGCCCAAACAAGAGGCGCGATCACGTGCCGCCGAACACGTTGACCGCTTTGGCCTGCGCGGGTTCGAAGAACGTTATCCGTCAATGCTCTCCGGCGGGATGCGACAGCGCGCGGCGTTTCTGCGCACCGTCCTGACCGAGCAGAAGCTCATGTTGCTCGATGAGCCGTTCGGCGCACTTGATGCGTTGACGCGAGCTGACATGCAGGAATGGCTTCTCGACATTTGGGAGGAATTGGGCCGCACCATAATATTCATCACCCATGATGTCGATGAAGCTGTGCTCCTTTCTGACCGCGTGTTGGTAATGAGCCCCCGTCCAGGCAGGATCGTCATCGATCAGCATATTCGGCTGCCTCGTCCGCGTCGATACGATATGGTCACCGACGATCAGTTCATCGAGCTCAAATCACGGCTCCTGGCTGCGCTACGTGGACACGAGAGGGTCGCCGCACGATGAACCAGCGCGATTATTCACGTGGGATGATCTGGCTCTCTTGGGCGATTCCCATTGCGCTTATTACTCTGGTCATTGGCGGCTGGGAATTCATCGTCCGGTTGCGAGACACGCCTCGCTGGTTCTTGCCGCCTCCGTCCGCTGTTGTCTCGGCCCTGTTTGATAGCCGGCAGCTACTTCTTCACCACACGCTCATCACACTCGAAGAAGTCGCCGTGGGATTTGCATTGTCGTTCTTCCTTGGGGTGGCTTTCGCGCTGGCGATTGCGTCGTCTCAGCTCGTCGAGCGGGCCTTCTATCCGTTCGTGATCGCGTCACAGGCCATCCCGATTATTGCGCTGGCACCGATCCTTTTGATCTGGTTTGGCTATGGCCTGACGCCCAAAGTGATCGTCGTGGCTTTGATCTGTTTCTTCCCGATCGTTGTCAATACCGTGGACGGCTTGCGTTCGGTCGATCCGGAACTGATTGATCTGCTCCGAAGTATGGGAGCAAGTAGCTGGACAACATACCAGGTGGTTCGAATCCCATGGTCGTTGCCGTATCTCTTTTCTGGAATGCGAATCGCCGCGGCCGTGAGTGTGATCGGTGCGCTCATCGGCGAGTGGGTCGGCTCTTCGGCTGGGCTCGGGTATTTCATGATCCGTTCGGCCGGGCAGTTCGCGACAGCCCGTGTCTTCGCGGCGGTTCTGGTGTCTGCACTGCTTGGATTGAGCATGTTTGGGATCGTCTCGCTGCTCGAACGTTTGCTCTTGCCGTGGCAGCGAGCACGTTTGCCATGAAAAGCCGATCGAGCTCACCAATGTTGAGAAGCATCCTCACGAAGGAGAAGACCAGTCCATGAGTTGGAAACGCGTGGTCATGATGCTCGCAATGATTGGCCCGATTTTGGCTGCCTGTGGCCCGTCTGGAGGCTCTACAGGGACAGACCCGGTGAGCATCGTGCTGGACTGGTATCCCTGGTCGAACCATGCTGGTCTGTTCGTGGCACAGGAAAAAGGGTTCTTCAAAGATCAGAATCTGAACGTCAAAATCAACGTCCCGTCAAGTACCGATGACGTTCTGAAGCTAGTCGGGACCGATCACGACACGTTCGGCATCAGCTACGAGACAGACGTGTTGCTGGCTCGCGAACAAGGAATTCCGGTCATATCAATCGCGGCGCTAGTGCAGCAACCCCTCAACACGATCATGACGCTAAAAACCTCAGGCATCACCCATCCGAAGCAGCTCGAAGGCAAGTCGGTCGGCTACCCTGGTATTCCAAGCGATGAGGCGTTGCTCAAGACGATGATGACTGCCGACGGAGGTGACAGCAGCAAAGTAAAGCTGGTCAACATCGGGTTTGATCTCGTGCCCGCCCTGATCAGTGGCCGGGTCGACGCAATCATCGGTGGCTACGACGTGCACGAGTCGATTCTTGCGGAACAACAGGGGCACCCGGTCAACGTGATGCGGGTTCAGGATTGGGGCGTGCCCAACTATTACGAACTGGTGCTAGTGGCGAGCGAGAAGACGGTTCAAGACGATCCAACGATGGTTGATCACTTCATCCACGCGGTCATTCAAGGCTACAATGCTGCTTCGAGCGATCACACAGCCGCGCTGAAGGCGATCACGTCAAAATATCCTGACACCGACGTCAAGATGGAAACGATCGGAATGGACCGGTTGGCTCCACTGTGGACTGAAGGGGCGCCTATTTTCGGCTGGCAGACAAACCAGCGTTGGCAGCAGTATGCCGATTGGATGACGAAGAACGGTCTGCTATCAAGTCCTATCGACGCCAGCCAGGCATTCACCAATAAGTTCGTTGCCGCTCAGCAAAGCCAGTAATTCATCACGAACTCCAGTGGCTGGAGCGCCGGACCAGCGTCAAGCGGCGATCTCGGGATTGCGGCGGACCACGATCAACCAATAGGGGAGCAGCGCGACGACGTTGAAGATGCAGAGGGACAGAAGCCAGACGATGCGGGCCTCGTCACTGATCTGAGCTTTGGGACGCTTACTCGCGTCAAGCAAGGCCACAACCATGGCGATCCAGGTAATGCCGACCGCAGGAAAGCTGCCGACTAGGATCAGCCAGATCGGCCATCCAAGCTTGACGCCCCCAATGATCGCCAGCGCGAGGTAGACCGCAAAAACCCCGACAGCCGCCGGCAAGAGCCAGGTAAATCGATTAAGTGCTTGCACCGTGAGCTGATACTCCGCCGACTCGCGCGACCGAATCATGGGTAATCGTTCGCGGGCCCGCTCTCCATCAAAGAATCGCTGGCAGCTTCGGCGATCAATCGTCTCCGCCACTGCCAGCGATTCATCAATGTCTACAGTCAGAATTGATGCCACATCACCTTATCGTGTGGTGGTCTTGGCTTCTTTTCGCCTTCGCTTGTGCTCAGCCTTCCGGGCTTTGGCTCGACGCTGCTCGCTCTTGCTCACAAAACGGCGCTTGCTTCGAAAGTCTCGCAATAAGCCTGACTTTTGAACGTCTTTTGTAAAACGCTTCAGGAGGGAATCAAAACTCTCACTATCGCGTAATTCAACACGCATTAACTAGATCACCTCCTCTCATCTGCGAATTTCTCGAGTGAAATAGTCCCAGAAATAATGACGCCCCGGAATCATTCCGGGACACACGTACGGGACGTGCTCACACGATAACCAACTATAGCACATCGAATTGATCCAATCGGACGGCCGGAATTTCCGGACGCCCGACTGGATCGGAGTCGCTCAAGAGACGACCTTACTTGCGGTCGTTCATCGGCACGTAGGTCTGTGATTCCGGACCAATGTAGCGGGCCGATGGTCGAATCAGACGATTGTCTTCAAGCTGCTCCAGCACCGAGGCGCTCCAGCCGCTGATGCGGCTTACGGCGAAGGCACCAGGCATGACATCGGTGTCCAAGCCCAGCATGTGGAGGAGCGGCCCCGAATAGAAGTCAACATTCGGGTAGATATGACGCTCGATGAAGTACGGACTCGTCGAGGTGATCTCCTCAATGCGATGGGCCAGGTTGTGCCACGTCGCGTCGCCGGTCTCTTCGGCCAGCTTCTCAGAGTGGCCCATAAGTTCATTGACACGAGGGTCGCGTGTCTTGTAAACGCGGTGACCGAGTCCCATGAGACGCCGGTGAATGCGAAGAGATTCCTCGATGTAGTCTTTCGCGTTGTCGACCGATCCAATTTCGAGGAGCATCTCCATGGCCTTCTGATTGGCGGCACCGTGTGCGTCACCTTTCAGGGTGCCAAGTGCGCTAGAGATCGCTGAGTAAATGTCGGATTGCGCTGAGATCGTCACGCGTGCAGAGAAGGTCGACGCGTTCATACTGTGCTCAGCCAGGCAGACCAGATAGGAGTTGAACGCCTTCTCGGCGATCTCACTCTGGCGCTTGCCGTGGTACATGTAAAGGAAATTGGACGCGTCGTTCAGCGAGGGATCAGGGGCGACCACCTTCTCACCTTTGCGAAGCCGCGAGTAGTTTGCCAGCATTGCGGGCATTGCGCCTGCCAGCCGGATCGACTTCTCGAGCACGGCGTCGTGGGAGAGATCGTGCCAGGTCGGGTCCTCCATCGCCATTGCGGTTACACCGGCACGCATGGCATCGATCGGTGCGCCGGTCTTCGGTAGATCAGCCAACACTTTGCTGACCGAATCAGACAGGGTGCGAGCCTCGACGAGTTTGCGTTTCAGTTCTTTCAACTGTTCGGCATGCGGGAGTTCCCCGTACCAAAGTAAGTAGAGAACTTCTTCGAATTCGGCATGCTGGGCGAGATCCGCGATGCTGTATCCCATGTAGGTGAGCCGGCCATTTGTGCCGTCTACCAGGCTCAGCCGTGTTTCGGCTATAACGACCCCCGCTAGGCCCTTGTCGACCATCTCGGGGGCTGTGCTGGTGGTGCCAGAATCAGCCATTGATTCTTCCTCCCTAGAGTCCGTTCATAAAACAGTTCAATTCGGTCGCGTTAACGGCGTGTCCGCGTCGCATTGCGCGATCGCTACGTCTATGGTAGCACGCAGTTTCAGGAGCGTACACAGAACAGGACGAAACTTGATTTATATTGATTTCTTTTGACGCCTGAAGCGCCCCTCACTATACTGATTTGCAATGCAGGGGTATTGCGAATGATGAACATCGAAGGCGTCGAGTACCTTACCGCCGCCGAGGCGGCGTCTATGCTCGACGTAAAACTGGCGACGCTCTACTCGTACGCGAGCCGCGGCCGGATTCAGAGCTATCGTCGTGGAATCAAGCGCGATCGTTTCTATCGGCGTGATGACGTCGAGGCCTTGCTGAAAATGCGTCCCGCGGTTGGCGCGCCTGATGGTGGAAGACGTTCGTCACAACCCTCGACACCCTCTTCGTGAACGTCCATGATGTCGTAGCAACAGCGAGCAACTCCTTCGTCCGACCGGATGAGGAAAATGTTGTGGCGCGCGTCTTGCTCACGTCTATCGCCGAGGGAGGAGGTCCAGTGCCGCGCGTCCTAATCGTGGATGACGATCCAGCTATCAGAAGTATGCTCGTCGAATTGCTTACCGATGAGGGTTATGACACGCTCGTCGCGGGAGATGGCCGCACCGCGGTCGAAATCGCCAGGAACGATGGACCAGACGTCATTCTCATGGACCTCATGCTTCCTGTTCTCGATGGTGCCTCCGCGACGCGCTTGATCAAATCAAATCCCAAGACAGACTGGATTCGGATCATCGCCATGTCGGCCGGGGCGAATCTCCGGTTGCAGGCAGATGACTTACCGGCAGATGGCGTCGTCAGCAAGCCGTTCGATCTTGATGCGTTGCTTGCCGACGTGTTTATCCAGCTTCGGGAAGCGGCTGCTGTGAGTCCTTGGCACGGCTTGACTCGTGAGTGAGGCACCGGATCAATCTGTTCCCGCGCTGTACATTTGGCTTCAGGGCGATCCGCGTGTTTCCGAACCGGACACCCACATCGAGGATATTCCCGGAGTTTCTGACCTCGAACTTCTGGCAATGGCGATCGCCGGTGGCCGGCTGGGGCGCTTTCTGCCCAACCGGGTCGCGACGTCGCCACACCAATCCCCTGGGCCGACTGGCTTTCGCTCGGTTGATGTATCGCGACTGATGCGAGATCATCAGATACCGCACCGTCGGTGCTACGAGGTGCTGCTCGAACAGATTCAACAGGCCCCGGACGAAGAGGTCTAGCCAATCGAGCCACCAGTGATCTTTGGTCCGACTGCGGTGTGAGATTATTTGGGCATCTGCCGGTCGATTGGCACAGGTGAGGTATGTCGTGCTGCTGACCCCAAAGGAGATGGATCGTCTCACCGTATTCACGCTGGCTGAGTTGGCCAGACGGCGGAGAGCACGCGGACTCAAGCTCAACCACCCCGAAGCAACCGCGATCATCTGTGACGAGATTTTCGAAGAGGCGCGCGCTGGCCGCGACTACGACGAGGTTGTCTCTCATGCTTGCAGTCTGCTGCATCGCGAGGATGTCATCGACGGCGTCGCGGAGATGATGAACGTGTTGCAGGTTGACGCGATGTTTCCGGATGGCACCCGTCTGGTCACCGTGCGGAATCCGATCCGATGAAGCTTTCCGATCTGGCTCCTGGTGTCGTTATCCCGGCTAACGCTTCCATCGAGGTGAACGCTGGTCTGCCGGTGACTGAGCTTCAGATCACCAACGACGGCGATGTTCCAGTTCACCTGACAGCACACATGCACGTCTTCGAAGCGAACCCGATGCTGCGGTTCGATCGCCGGCAGGCATTTGGTATGCGTCCCGATGTCGCCGCCGGCCGGGCAGTGCGCATCGAACCCGGCGAGTGCAGGAACGTATGTCTGGTCCCGATCGGCGGTAGACGGGTGGTGCGAGGATTCGGGGGTTTGGTCGATGGACCGCTCGATGATGCTGACGTCGACACTTTGCTTGAGCGTGCCGTCGCACTTGGCTACCGGCACGAGCCGGCCGTGTAGAGGTAGCGCATGCCAGGTATGATCAATCGAGATGACTACAACACAGTTTATGGTCCGACCATTGGGGATCGGATTCGCCTGGCCGACACCAATCTGTTTATCCGCGTCGAGCGGGATGATTCGCTCCCTGGGAGCGAATTGATCACCGGGTTTGGTCGACCTGTGCGTGACGGCATGCTGATTGGTCGGCAGCCAGGACCGAGCAAACTCGATCTGTTGGTGACAAATGTAGTTGTGCTCGACCCGGCGCTCGGCATTCTCAAGACCAACATTGGGATCAAGGATGGGCGCATTGTCGGAGTCGGTCGGGCCGGAAATCCGGACGTGACCGATGGCATCGATCTGATCCTGAGTGCCAGTACCGGTATCATCAACGGAGACGGCTTGATCGCCACTCCGGGCGGAGTCGATTCGCACGTTCATCTCTCGTCGACCAGCTTGATCGGTGCGGCGTTGACCTCTGGTTTGACTACATTGGTCGCACAAGGCTCAGGTGGAGTTTGGGATCTCGGGGTGAACCCGAGCGCGAATTTGCTCCACATCTTTGAGGCGTTTGAGAGTATTCCTCTCAACCTGGCACTGCTTGGTCGCGGTTCTTCCAGCCGGGAACATCTGGAAGAGCATATTGAGGCTGGGAACGCCGGGCTTAAAATACACGAGGATGTTGGGGCCTTTCCAGCCGTTATCGATGCCTGCCTTCACGTGGCTGATCAGACAGGTGTGCAAGTCGCCATTCACACGGATGGACTCAACGAAGCCGGGTCACTGCGCGAGACGATTGCCGCGATTGCTGGCCGATCAATTCACGCCTATCACGTCGAAGGCTCCGGCGGTGGTCATGCGCCGAACCTGCTGGAGATCGTGCATGAGGCAAACATTATCGGCTCGTCCACGAATCCGACCATTCCGTACAGTAAGAACAGCCTTGCCGAGCAACTTGACATGATCATGGCTATCCACCGTATGAGCCCGGCGATCGACACAGATCTCGCCGCCGCCCGTGATCGGATTCGTGCCAGCACCATCGCGGCTGAGGATGTTCTTCACGACCTGGGCGCGATCAGCATCATGTCATCCGACTCACAAGGGATGGGGCGAATTGGTGAGGTTATTAGTCGCACCTGGCAGTTAGCGCACCGGATGAAAGAGTTGCGCGGTGGAGGGTTCGACGTCGAATCCGGCGCGGGCGACGACAACCCACGAGTATTGCAGTATCTGGCGAAGTACACGTTGAATCCGGCCATTGCCCATGGTTTGAGCCATCAGGTGGGGAGTCTGGAGCCGGGCAAGCTCGCCGACATCGTGCTGTGGCATCCGGCATTCTTTGGAGCCAAACCACAGGCGATCATCAAGGGCGGGTTCGTCGCCTGGGCAGCGGTCGGCGATGGCATTGGCTCGACACGCACCAGCCAGCCATTGATCTACCGGCCGATGTTCGGTGGTCTGGGCGCTACGCCGTCATCGATCTCCCTGAATTTCATCTCGCGTCAAGCGCTCGACGGCGGATTCGCCTCGCGTCACCGGCTGCGCCGTAGCGCGGTCGCAGTTGAGAGTACGCGCGAGACCTATAAGAGTGCCATGCAGTACAACGTCGCTTGTCCGGAAGTCCGTGTCGATCCTCGCTCGCTCGATGTCGAAATCGATGGCAAGATCGTTGACTCACCGCCTGCCGAGACGCTTCCCCTCACTCACCGCTATTTCGTGGCCTAGCAGGAGATACCTTAGCGATCATGGTCGATGCGCAAGCGTAGATCGATGGCGCAGAAGACCGCGAGAGTCCATCGCCTCTCAGCGGCGCCGGACCAACGTACCTGGCGCGGGGGCGAATGATTCGTGCTTGCTGGTACTGCTCCAGTGCGTGTGCCACCCAACCCGCCGTCCGTCCCAGCGCCATCAATGTCAGGGCTGATCCGGCCGGGAGATTCAGGGCCCGAGACAGGACGACCAGCCCAAAGTCAACGTTCGGGCGCTCTCTGATGAGGCCACCCGCCGCCTCGATGACGGCATCGGTGAGCTCCAGGGCTGGATTACCGGGCATGAGCTGGTGACAGAGATCGACCAGCAACCTGGCCCTCGGATCGCCGTCGGGATACAGATTGTGTCCAAACCCTGGGATTTGCTCGCCACGTCGAAGTCGATTTTCGATGGTCGATGCCGCTCGCGCAGGTGATTCAACTTCCGCCAGCAACGCCTCAGTTCTGTGGCTGGCCCCTCCGTGACGGACACCCCGCAGCGCGCCGATTCCGGCTCCAATCGCGTCGTACAGCGGAGCACCGGCCGACGCCACGCAGCGAACGGTAAATGAGGATGCATTCAGCTCGTGATCGGCGGTGATGATCAGCGCAGCGTCGATTAGCCGCTCAGCGTTCATATTTTCTGGATTCCAAACACGCGCAAATGTCTGCGCGATCGTACCGTTCGAGGACTGATCCGCCACTTCCTCGACGAGCGCCCCAAGGATTCGTCCACCGGCACGCGTGATGGCATCCGGGCGCAGATCGTATGCCGCAGGATCCGATTCCGCTAACAGAGGCAAGCGTGCCTGGAAGCGTTCGAGCGGGCCAAGATCAACTGGCCAATCATGTCCCGACGGACGTTGACGATTACGAT
The DNA here is from genome assembly GCA_963739715.1 of uncultured Chloroflexia bacterium. Classification (GTDB taxonomy): domain Bacteria; phylum Chloroflexota; class Chloroflexia; order Thermomicrobiales; family Thermomicrobiaceae; genus CALAGB01. The sequence continues at coordinate 88,525 of CAVUBN010000015.1, forward strand.
CAGCTCGCGGGACTTCCGTGCCGTCGAGTTTCCCTGACCATAGCAGCCCGATCACCTCTTCAAACTGACGCGTGGTCGCCAGTTCGATCGCGTCGTACCCTCGATAATACAATCGGCCATTTTCGATAGACGTAATGGCCGACTCAAGAACCGGAGTGCCCCAGTTGAGTGCGGTCTCCGCCGAACGGGCCGGATCGCGTCGTTGCGCCTGACGTTCCTTCAACGCCAGGACATCCGCGACGGAATAGCGCCGCTGGCGAGAATGTCCGGGCCCCGGCTCGGAGCGGATCAGTCCCCGGCTCACGTAGGCGTAAAGGGTCGAGACGCTGATATCGAGCTCGCTCGCCGCCTCTTTCGCCGTGAGATCTCGCTCGCTCGTCATTGCCAGTCCTTACCGTGAAGCCTGCAATCTCGTGCTCTCGGATCGTGCCATATATTGATTCATGAATCAATCTTGATCAATATGATGAATCCCTGCCTAAACTCGGTCGTGAGCGAATTTCGATCGCTCGTGAAGCTGGAGCCGACGACGAGGGTCCATCTGATTGACAGAGAGGGAGCTAGACATGTCGAGCAACACGCGAGTCGAGGTCAAGTCCGGACTCGAAGGTGTCGTGGCTGCCGAGACGCGACTGAGCAGCGTCGATGGCGAAGCAGGCGAGTTGATCATTGGTGGCTTTCCCCTGGAGGAGATCGCCAGCAACGCGACTTTCGAGGAGACGATTTACCTTCTCTGGCACGGGTCATTGCCGAACGCGGCAGAACTGAGCGGCCTCAAGTCAACGCTCGCCGCCAATCGGGCCCTGCCGGAGGCTACGACTCAACTACTGAGATCGGCGGCTACCAAGAAGATTCCAGCGATGGACGCGCTCCGTATGGGGATCGATACGTTGAGCCTCGAATGGTCATCTAGACGGCCAAGCGGACTCCGACCCAAAACATGACGCCCTCGGCCTGATCGCCCGCATCCCAACCATCATCGCGCACTACGCAGGTGCACTATCCGGTCGGCCTTCTATTGCGCCTGACCCGGATCTTGGCGAAGCAGCCAACTACCTCTACATGCTGACGGGTAAGACATCCCGACTCCGAACACGTTCGAGCATTGGACACCTATCTGAACACGGTCGTTGATCACGGCCTGAACGCGTCGACGTTCACCGCTCGCGTCATCGCCTCGACTGGATCTGACGTCGTCTCGGCATTGGTCGGCGCGGTAGGAGCGCTTAAAGGTCCATTGCATGGAGGAGCTCCAGGCCCCGCGCTGGACATGGTCTTCGAGATTGGAACGGCCGATCGTGCAGAGCCGTATATCCGCGAAAAGCTCGAACGTGGAGACCGACTGATGGGTTTTGGTCACCGGGTGTATAAAGTGCGCGATCCACGCGCCGACGTGCTGGCCGCTGCTTCGGCACGTCTGTTCGAGCGCGGCTCGGCTGACCCGGCGCTCTATGAGTTGGTTCTGCAGGTTGAGCAGACGGCGCTCAGATTATTGGCGGAATACAAGCCTGGACGGCGCCTACAGACCAACGTGGAGTTCTACACTGCGTTGCTGTTGCACGCGATCGGGCTGGAGTCCGATCTTTTCACGCCAACCTTCGCCATGAGCCGAGCGGTCGGCTGGATCGCACATTACTTCGAACAGCAGTCAACTGGACGAATCATCCGGCCGCAGTCGATCTACGCCGGAGACCGTTCCAGAAGCTGGATTCCACTGGACGAGCGTTAAAGGCGAATGGGCGTACCGTCCGTTCGCCGCCTCCGACTACATATAGACGCGAATCAGTATGTCCGTCGGATTGAATCCCGTGGCCGGACTCTGTTCTTGCGGGCAGGCAGAGACGCCGACGACCATGTCCATCAGCGCACGTAGCAGGACGTAGTCGTTGCGTTCTGAAATTGGCTCGCGAATCTCGAATTCGCCGCGCGCTCGGAGCCCGACGTTCATGAAGAAGTTAATCGGATCGGGGATCCGATCATAGTCGACATTCCAGCGTTCGAGCTCGCGGAAGAAGTTGTCACGGCAGCCGGGATGATTGACGAGCCCATAGTCGTCCTGGTAGCGACGGCGATCGCACGAGGGAAGCAGCATGTCATGACGCCCGACGGTGTCCTCGATCAAGGCGAACATCGCGTTGCGTCGATTGCTGTAAATGTTCATGCCCTTGACCAGCATCATCGAGTTGTTGATGCCGCGTGTATGTGAAGTCGAGAGCATCTCGCGCATGTCATGCTTGTAAAAGGCGATCATCTCCGAGACTTGATGGCCCTCGACATCGTTGATCTGTAGGTACTGTCCTTCCAGGATCTCAAACGTGTCCGGCGCGGTCGGGCGCACCTGCGCGGCGCGGCGCGCCATCCGCCCTGCCAGAATGTCGGTAGTGTTGACCATGCTCTCTCTGCTCTCCGCCTCGTTTTATCGCTGCGTGCCATCGCGTCGATTGACCGCGAGGACGCTCAGAAACTCGAATATCACATTGGCGGCGATCAACGCCGTCATTCCGCTTGGATCATACGCCGGAAGGACCTCGACCAGGTCCAACGCCACCAAATTGATGCCTGGCAGCGCCCGCAACAGTTCCTGTGCTTCACGGCTGGTGAAGCCGCCGACCTCGGGCGTGCCCGTGCCCGGCGCGAAACTGGGATCGATGAAGTCGATATCGAACGTCAGATAAACCGGGCCGCTGCCGACTCTTTGGCGAATCGCCGCAATAGTCGCCTCCAGCCCCTCGCGTCGCACATCGTCGGTCGTCCAGACTTCAAAGCCAAGCTCGCGGGACTGATCCAAATCTTCGGGACCATACAGTGAACCCCGCATTCCGACCTGGATCGCACGCGAGGTGTCAATGAGACCTTCCTCGACTGCCCGTCGAAAGGGTGTGCCGTGATTGTACTTGCGGCCGAAATACTCGTCCCAGGTATCAGCATGTGAATCAAACTGAATGAATCCGACCGGCCCGTGATGGGCCGCGACGGCCCGGAGCTCCGCCAACGCGATCGAATGATCGCCGCCGATGGTGATCGGGATGACATCCGCCTCCATGACGTCCGATAAGCCCTCTGTAATGCGGTGGTAGCTGTCCTCGATGTAGCCCGGAACAACCGGCAAATCACCGTAGTCAACTACTGAGAGGTGATCGTAAACGTTGATATCGAGCGATGGATTGTACGTGCGTGTCATGACTGACATGTCACGCACCGCCGCCGGTCCAAAGCGAGCGCCAACACGGTAGGTGACGCCTGTGTCGAACGGCGCACCGACGATGGCGACGTCAACCTCGTCCAAATCGGTGATGTGCGGTAGGCGTGCGAAGGTTCGAATTCCGGCAAACCGCGGGACCTGCAGTGCGTCGGCTGGCTCATAACGCGGCATGGGTTAGAGCCCCTCCCGATTGGGATCGAAGCGGGAAAAGACCAGGCACGCGTTCTGACCGCCAAGGCCGAAGGAATTCGACATCGCGATGTCGACCTTCGCCTTGCGCGCCACGTTTGGCACGTAGTCGAGATCGCACTCGGGATCGGGCGTGCAGTAATTGATCGTTGGATGGATGACCTGGTCGCGAATCGTGAGTACCGTCGCCATCGCTTCCATCGCACCAGCCGCACCCATCAAGTGCCCGATCATCGACTTTGCCGAGCTAATCGGTACGGTCAACGCGCGATCGCCCAGCGCTCGTTTGATCGCCAGGGTTTCGGCCTTGTCGCCGAGTGGCGTCGATGCGGCATGTGCGTTGACGTAATCGATACTGTCTGGAGCGACTCCGGCAGACGCAAGTGCGTTCGTGATGGCGACTGCGGCGCCACGCCCCTCAGGCTCTGGCGCGATCGGATGATAACCGTCGTTGCTGCTGGCGTAGCCAAGAAGCTCCGCGTAGATCGTCGCACCCCGGGCCTGAGCGTGCTCAAGAGACTCCAGTACGAAAATCGCCGCCCCTTCGCCGATGACGAATCCTTCACGCGTGGCGTCGAACGGCCGGCTGGCCCGCTCCGGATGCTCGTTGCAGGTCGAAGCGGCCTTCTGTACCGCGAAGCTGGCAACGAAAAGAGGGAAGACGGAATGTTCGGTGCCACCAGCCATCATCAAATCTGCCTGACCGCGCCTGATCATCTCTGCTGCCTCGCCGATCGCCTGCGCCCCGGTAGCACATGCGGTCGACACGGTCAGGCTCGGACCGAGAAAGCGAAACGTGTTCGCTACATGGAATGAGGCGAGATTATGCGGAAAGGTCGTCATGAAAAAGGGGGACGTTCGCATCAACCCACGTCGAGAGGCAACATCATGCGCGTCGATAATGGTTGCCATGCCGCCGGCGCCGGTGCCTACCACCGCCCCAGCCCGATCGTGATCAACCGTGGTTGGATCGAGTTTCGCGTCGTTAAGTGCCATGCCAGCCGAGGCGACCGCGAACTGTGAGAAGAGCGCCATCTGGCGTGCAGTCTTGGGTTCAACCCAATCGCCGATGCCGAACCCGCGAACCTCGCCTGCGATATGAACGGTCAGCTCGCTCGGATCAAAGCGCTCGATCGTTCGGATGCCGGACTGCCCGGCGACAAGCCCCTGCCACGTCTCATCGGCCGTGAGTCCTAGCGGTGAAACTGCGCCCAAGCCGGTGATCACCACGCGGCGACGATATCGGCGGGCATCAGGCGTTAGCTCACGTCCGCATCGCGGACAGAAGTTCGCGTCAGTCGGTGCCGACACACCACAATTGGGGCAATCCACCAGTCTCCTCCAGCGTCACAACGGTCTTACTGGTTGACCGAACTGTATCTCGTTACTCAGGTACCCGCATACGCGCCACTCGGATGAAAATCGCGCAATCCCATTCACTCGCGGGCGATGATGATCGTACCAGATTCGACTTGCACAGAGGCACACACCGTTCCGGACCTCGGCATATTCCACTATCGGCGCGGGCGACCAAGAAGACCAGCAGCACACACCCAGGGCCGGCGTCCACCTTCCGCGCCCAACTCACAAGCCACGCACGAGGTATCGTGGTCCTTAGCGCCAGTCACATTGCCGTTCCATCTACTCAAGTCAAGTCAAAGGAAGGGCGCTCCACGACATAGGCTCGACGCGGTGGCACCATATTTCGGCTGACTGCCCGAGCGGTTGGGAACTACACAGTGTTTCGTCCGTAGGGATCGAGCAGATCTCGAAGTCCGTCACCCAACAAATTGATTGCCAGTGTCGTGACGAAAATGGCGATGCCGGGGAACGCCGCAAGCCACCAGCGATCGAACATGTAGGTACGTGATTCTCCTAGCATGCTACCCCACGACGGTGTCGGCGGCTGAACTCCCAATCCGAGAAAGCTTAGAAATGACTCAAGAATAATGAGCTGTGCAACCTGAAGGCTCGCGATCACGATTATCGAATTGACGACGTTTGGCAGCGCGTGGCGAAACATCAGCCGCATATGACCGGCCCCGATCACGCGCGCTGCCACCATGAATTCCCTTTCGCGCAACGATCCGACTTCCGAACGCACAACGCGTGTGTAGATTGGCCAGGCGGTCAGTGCCAGGACGATGATCAAGTTCCGGAAGTTGGTTCCGAGTACGGCGATAACTGCCAGCGCCAGAAGCACAAATGGGAACGCAAGCATGATATTAACAAGGCTGGAGATGATCCAATCGAGCGCTCCCTTGAAATAGCCTGCAAGAACCCCAAGTGCAACGCCGAAGATCGCGGCAACGAGCGTACCGCTGACGCCCGCTTCGAGGGATACGCGCGCACCAAGAACCAGCCGGCTGAGTTCGTCACGTCCTAGTGGATCGGTGCCCAGCAGATACTTCGTCGATCCCCCAAGCCAGATCGGTGGCTTCAAACGATCCAACATGTAGCCCTGAATTGGATTGTGTGGCACGACAGAGGGGCCAAACACTGCGATGAGAATGACGAGTGTGGTGATCGCCGCGCCGATCATTCCGCCTTTGAGACGGCGGATGCGCCTCACCACGCGCTGTCGTTCGGTCAGGCCAGCACGCGCTAGATATCTCGCTCTGTCCTCAGTACTCACGAGTCCCTGCGTTGACTTCACCATAGACTATGTCCTGATCCGCGGGTCAATGAACACAATCAAAATGTCAACCGCAAGGTTGACTAGCGAAATGGCGACAGCAAGGATGATCACCGCGGCTTGTACGACTGGACGGTCTTGATTCTGGATTGCCTGTACTGCCTGACTTGCAACGCCAGGCCAGGCAAAAGTCGTCTCGGTTATCACTGCCCCACCCAGCAGTTGGCCGAACTGAATCCCGAGCACCGAAATGACCGGAATCATTACATTGCGTAGCGAGTGCCTGGTGAGGACTCGAAATTCAACCAGTCCTTTGGCCCGTGCCACGCGGATGTAGTCTTGTGAGAGAACGTCGATCATCCCCGAGCGGATCAGGCGCATCGTGATCGGGGCAAGGAACACTCCGAGAGTGAACGCCGGCAGAATGAGGTTTTTCCAACCACCATATCCCGATGCGGGAAGCCACTTCAGCCGCACCGCGAACAAGATGATCAACATCAGCCCGAGCCAGTAGATCGGCATTGCCGAGCCTGCTACGGCAATCATCGATGAGAGTGTATCTATCCATGAGGATCTTTGGTATGCTGCAAGAATTCCGAGCGGAAGGGCAATGACCATCGCCACCACCAATCCGCTCATAGTCAATAAGATGGTCGCTGGCATCCGCTCCATGATCAGCGTGTACGCAGGCTTGTGGACGACGTACGAGTACCCGAAGTGGCCTGTGATGGCGCGGGACACGAAGTGATAGTACTGAACCGGCAGCGGTTGGTCTAATCCGAGTTCATGCCGATACAGGTCGCGGGTCTCCTGCGGCGCGTCCAACGGTAGGAGTACGGCCAGCGGATCACCGAGAATATAGGTTATCGTGAAGGCAATCATCGAGATACCGACGACGACCAGCAGCGTCTGAAGCAGACGACCTACTACATAGGCCCGCAAGACACGAATCCCCTCAAAGTGAACTAATCAGCGCGTTCTTTGGTTTCGCCTCAAAAAGGCGGTCGATCTCATCCGAACGCGGCTGCCAGTCAATCTTGCTGCTGACCCCCCAAATGCCGTGCACGGCAAACATGAACAGAACCGCTGCGTCGTCGTGTAACATGTGTTCGATCTGGCTGTAGGTCTGTTTACGTTTGGCTTGGTCGAGGGTTCCGCGACCGTCTTCCAGCAACTTGTCGAGCTCCGGCGTGGAGTAGTAATTGTATGGCGACGAACTGTGAAACATATCCCATAGGATTCCGTCGGCATCGAAGACGGAGAAATAACCCCAGTCGAACTGATAGAATTGGGCCTTCCCGGAATTCACCGTCGTTACATACTGCGTCGAATCACCGAAGTTCTGGATGGTGGCCTTGATTCCGACGGCTTGAAGATCCTGGCTGATTGCCTGATTGAGCTGCGAGTTATTTGGCACGGTCGAGAGACCAGTCACGAAAGAAAACTCGAGCTTCTGGCCATCCTTTGCCATCACGCCATCCGAGCCAGCTTTGTATCCTGCGTCGGTCAAAAGCTGCTTCGCCTTGCTTGGATCGTACGTGAAGGGTTTGACCGTATCGTCGTAGCCGAAGGCGAGAGGACTCACCATGCCAGGAGTGAGGTCTCCGCCCTTTTGCAGGGATTCGGTGTAACCCTGGACATTGCAAGCATAGTTGACTGCTTCTCGAACTGCCTTTTCCTGAAAAGGATTCGGCCCGCTGCGCCCCTTCATGTCCATTCCACGGAACGCAGTGCGGAGGATTGGCTGGACCTTGGCCGTCCCCTGCCCCGACTTCTCTAGAGAGTCGATCTGATCAAGTGGGAATGCCGGGACGATATCGACACGTCCGGATAACAGTTCAGCAATCTGTGTCGCGATGTCGGGGATGATCCGGAAAACTGCATTCTTAAACGCAGGTTTGGGTCCCCAGTAATCGTCGTTGCGCACCATGACGATTTCTTGACCACGTTTGTAACTGACAAACTTGTAGGGACCGGTACCTATGGCATTGTCAGCTACCCACGCATCACCTTTTTCCTGAACGACCTTCTCAGACAAGAATTGCAGGTTCTGCAACCGTTCTGAAAACACGGGATAGGGCTTCTTGGTTACCCATGTGATATGTGTGTCGTCCTGAATCTCGATGTGATCGATTGCTTCCCAGTTTCCACGCTGGGGGCTCTTGGTGTCGGGATTTATAACGCGATCGACGTTGAACTTCACGGTATTCGCCGTAAACGCATCTCCGTTATGAAACTTGACATCGTCGCGCAACGTCATGTTCCACTTGGTGTCGCCGTCGGATTCCCATTTGGTGGCCAACCATGGGCCGACCTGGTTTGAACTGTAATCGCGCACTCCGAGGTTATCGAACATGTGATAAAAGACCTTGATACCGTCACGCAGGACATTTGCATGCGGGTCCATGCTGGTAATATCGCTTTGGAGAGCAAGGGTAATCGTGTCCCCCCCAGCTCCGCCGCCGGAAGCGGTGGTTCCAGCTGCGGTTGTCGCTCCGCCAGCGGCTTGCGTCGAGGAACCTGTTGTCGTAGTACTCGCCCCTTGCGCCGCCGCAGTTGAGCCTGCAGCAGGAGTGATCTGTTGATCGCTGCCGCCGCACGCTGCCAGCAAGCTGCTGCCAGTGAGCACGACGCCGCCAGTCCCCAGCGCGGAAAGAAACTCTCGCCGACTTATGTGTCGCGCACGAAAACGCCACAATAGCTCTTCGAGTACTTCGGGGTCAAACACGGCCATAGCGACCTCCTCATGACTCTTGATATGTCCGAAAGGGGAACTTATCCGCATCATAGCAGAATGATGACCGCAACTCAACTCAGTTAGGATTCTGCTATCCGGCAATCTATCCGCATATCGCAATCACCGAAATTAATAAACAATGTGGTGCACAATCTAGTTCGGATAACTGCTATCCGGCTCGGTACAGACTGTCGGCGAGTGAATCGCTGTTCTTGACGTGTCCAGTCTCAGCGACGGGAAAGATTGTCTAGCTTGTGAGTTCTCGGTGGCAGAGATTCTGGCGCCTGCTGGGGCCAAACAGAATTGAATCTTGGCCCGGGGTTCTCATCCTCGGAAAGACTGACTAACGTTGGTTTGTTGGTTGACTGAAACTGCCGAGAGTGTCAGCGGAGGCATTCACTTCCCTTCGCGGCTCAAGGTTAGCGGTTCGTTGGACTGCCTTTCACCGCAAACCAAACACTCAATGGGTATTTGAGGTTGGCCGAATCGACGTCCACATGAGACGAGATGAAGCGCTCGAAGTCCTCGCTACGCGAAGAATCTCTGCTCGTCATTCCGAAATACCGCGCCGCCTCTTCCACGATGAGGTCTACGCCCATGCCAGGCCGATCCCAGACGTCGATGAAGCTGTCCTTGACGATCGGATCTGGTAGGCCCTCGACGATGTCGTACCACCAATCGGGCTTTCCGATCGGATACTCGAAGGCGATGTAGTTGTCCGGCAATGTGGCGCAGACCTGTACCAATGCGGCCAGTCCGAGCAGTCCGTTGCCGGTTCCGTGCGGAGCGATAAGAATGCCGTGCAGGTCGGCATACTCCGCCACCCACTTCAGTTCGGCGATGCCACCGACGTCGCATGGGTCAGGACCCAAGATCCGGACTGCATTCGTTTCGATGAGATCCTTGAAGTTCTGCCGCAGGTAGATCTGTTCACCGGTATGGATTGGTGTCGAGGTGGCGCGGGTCACCTCTCGATAGAGCTCAGCCGACGTGTACGGGACGTAGTCACCGGTAATCATGTCTTCGAGCCATAGAATGTTGAGCGGCTCCAGCATCTGCGCCAGCCTTATGGCGTCGGGAACGTTGAAGCCCGGGCCACAGTCAAGCGCGAGTCCCACTTCGTCGCCCAGAACCTCCTTCATCGCAGCCACACAGTCGACGAGGTGGTTCAATCCGCGTTCCGTAAGGAGCCCCCGGTCGTGTGGGCCGTGGAAGTTCGATGGTCGCGTATCGCCGTAGAAGAAATCGGGAACTTCGCGCGACATCGGTCCGTGGAACGCGATGCTCTGCTTGATAATGCTGAAGTTCTCGGGCGATTCCATCATGCGAGTCATATCTTCGGCGAATCCGTCCGGGGTGTAGCTCTCGATCGGGAAACGAACGGCGCCGTTGTAGACCCGCACCCGATCGCGGACCTTGCCACCGAGTAATTTGTAAACTGGCAGGTTGGCTGCCTTGCCAGCTACGTCCCAGAGCGCCATCTCGATCGCGCTGACCGCACTTCCCCAGGGTTTGAACGCTCCCAACTGCCGGATTTTGAGCATCACGCGTTCCACGTTGGTCGGATCCTCGCCGATCACGGCATCCCGGTAGAACAAGACGTGTGGCTTCAGATATGGCTTGTAGGACTCAACCTCGCCGTATCCGCTGATTCCTTCGTCGGTGACTATACGCACGATGGGGTTGCTTCCGATGACGGCGCATCTGAGATCAGTAATCTTCACATTCGTCCCTCTCCGGAATGTTCCTGCTTGAAGAAATTCTCGGCATCGTCCTGCGGGCGGTAGCCGAGAACGTTGATGGCGTCAGTAATGTCCCAACGCCGCCCGCTGTTTGCTGAAATTGCGTAGAAGACGCCATAGCCGATGTCGCTCTCGATCGATCGCCAGACGATCTGGGCGCAGTCTCGTGGGCTGAGCCACATCCAGCGAGCTATCTCGTCATGTGGGTGTTCGAGAAACCAGCCAATGCGCAGTGAAACAACGGAAATGCCGTATTGATCGACATAGTGCCGTCCCAGGCTCTCGCCGAATGCCTTCGAAACGCCATAGAGTGAGTCTGGTCGCACCGGCTGATCGGCGTAGACCGGCCACTCGCGGTCGCGATCGTACATTCCCATGACATGATTCGTGGAGGCGAAAACGATCTTGCGAACTCCCGCCAAACGCGCGGATTCGAAGACGTTGTAGGTGCCGACGATGTTGGTTCGATGGACGACTTTCCATGGCGAAGTGACGTGTGGCGATCCGGCCAGGTGCACCACGGCGTCAACGCCATTCATGGCTGGGAGGAGTTGATCGTAATCTGCGATATCGGCGACCACGTGGTCTGTGTCGGGCAGCACGGGGGGATCGTGATGGAAGTGCAGTCTCAGGTCGTATCTATCCTTGAGACTCTGCGCCAGGCTGCTCCCGATCTTGCCTCCCGCGCCGGTAATCAGTACACGTTTTCGTTCAGTCACGCGCTCTCTCCGGCCTGGCTCGATACGTCCGACAAAAGATCGGCAAGATCCTCTTGTGCGATCTTGAGGATCCGATAGGCGATTTCTACCAGTTCGCGATCACCCTCGGGCATCCTGATGCGGGTTGCGTACTGGTCAAGTCGGTCGGACAGTGTCTTGAGCGACCGGACAACCGGCGGCAGGAGCGCCGCTGCTGACTGGTCCCCGGTGTGATACAGGGGTTCCTGGCCCATATGGTGATCCTTTCCGCGTGAGTCTTGCTACTCACCGAAGTAGCTGGTGCCCAACTTGAGGTGGGCACGGGCCACTGCTTCGTTTAGCTCCAAACCGTGTCCTGGCTTCTCATTGAGCTGAATAAAACCGTCTTTGATGATTGGCCCGCCCTCCACCAATTCGTCCCACCATGGGACGTCGAAAGCGTGGAACTCCATAACTAGGAAGTTCGACATCGCCGCGCAGACCTGCGCCGCCGCCACTGTTCCGATTGGGCTGGCGACATTATGTGGCGCGATGGGGATGTAGTAGGTGTCGGCCATGTCGGCGACCTTTTTGGCTTCAAGCAGACCGCCCATCTTCGGAATGTCGGGAGCAATGATGCCGACTGCCTGCTTTTCGATCATCTCTCGATAGCCATGCTTGCGATACAGGTTTTCACCCGCGCAGATGGTGGTGGTCGTGCTCTGGCTCACCTTCTTGTGGGCGTCGATATTCTCCGGTGGAACCGGATCCTCGAGCCAGGCGAGGTCAAATGGTTCGAGCGCCCTTGCCAATTGAATCGCGTCCTCGGTGGCGTACTTCCAGTGCAGGTCCATCGCCAGCATGACGTCCGGTCCGACGGTCTCGCGTACTGCCTGGACCAGTGAGACCATGAATCGTCGCTCGGCTGAAGATATGGTCCGGTTCCACGGCTCGTACCAAGAACGGCGTGGATCAGGATCCTCTGAAGCCGGCGAGACGTCGCGCGTGTACGGGTTCGCGACGTCGAGGTCAAACTTGAGCGCCGTGTATCCTCGATCCAGCACCTGACGTGCCTTCTCGGCGTAGCTTGCAGGCGTATGCTCGTTCCCGGCATGGGAGTCGGCGTAAATGCGGATCTTGTTGCGGAAGCGTCCACCGAACATGGTGGAGATCGGCGTGTTGAGCGTTCGACCCATCAGGTCCCATAGAGCGATCTCGATTCCACTGATGGCTGTCACCGTGGCCCCGGCGATCGATCCGGCGCCTGACATGTTGCGGACCATTTTTTCGTATAGCCGGGCGATGTTGAAGGGGTCTTCGCCAATCAGCATCGGTCGCATATCCTGAATGATTTCGGCCACGCCGGCACCCCAGTAGGCCTCTCCTAGACCGGTGATCCCCTCGTCGGTGTAGACACGCACCAACACCCACTCGAAATTTCCGGCGATTACGGCGGTCCGGACATCGGTGATCTTCATGCATTCATCCCCGTTCTCCTGGTTCGTGGGCTCTGTGCGTTCGATTATCGCCGACGAGCTTGAAGTTGTAGACCCACGGGAGCGTGAAGAGTCGGTCCTGGACCGTCGGCGATTGGGGCATGGTTGGCCAATCCTCGTTAGCATAGGGGCCGATGAAGGTTGTGGCGCTCGACTTCGTGCGTCGGTTTTCACAGCAATTGCAAGCAAAACAGAACCGGCGGTCCGAGAGTTTGGACCACCGGTTACGAACGAGTTTGAGTCTCTATTAGGCAGGCCGGAGCATGATCCGTTCGCGCCGAGGTTTCTTCATGGCATCGACGGCCAGACGAGCCGCTGCCTGACGAGCGGCATGGCGGAACGCCTCCGCTGGAGCCGAGTCCGGCGCCGACACGATGATTGGTTGCCCGGCATCTCCGCCGGACCGAATCGATGGCTCTAGCGGAATCCGCGCCAGAAGGGGCACGTCATGTTCAGTCGAGATGCGCTCGCCACCGCCGCTCCCAAAGATATCAGTTTCTTCGCCGCATTTCGGACAGATGAAGTAACTCATGTTCTCGACGATGCCAAGGATCGTGGTCTTGACCTCCTTGAACATGGCGAGACCCTTAACCGCGTCAGCGAGGGCCACGTTCTGCGGAGTGGTAACAATCACCGCGCCCGAGAGGGGTATCTGCTGTACCAGGGTAAGCTGCGCGTCACCGGTTCCAGGTGGCAGGTCGACTACCAAATAATCGAGTTCGCCCCAATCGACGTCCTTCAGGAATTGAGTGACGAGCTGCGAAACGAGCGGCCCGCGCCAGATCAATGCCTTGCTCGGCTCGATCAAGAATCCAATCGACATAATCTTCACGCCGTAGACGTCGAGCGGGACGATTTTATTGTCCCGCATCATTGGCTGCGCCTGAATGCCCATCATGATAGGGATGCTCGGGCCGTAGACGTCGGCGTCGAGGAGTCCAACCGACGCGCCATCCTGAGCCAGAGAGATTGCCATGTTGACCGCGACCGTCGACTTGCCGACTCCGCCCTTGCCACTGGCAACGGCAATTACGTTCTTGACGCCTGTGATCTGCTCACGGTTCATCATTCCGGCGCCGCTCGGACGCACGCGGGCAGTGAACTTCAGATCGACATCGTCGACGCCCTCAACGGCCATGACCGCATCGTGGACGTCACGCTTGATGTCCTCCCGGAGAGGACAGGCCGGAGTCGTCAGTTCAACGTGGACGGTCACGTTATGACCAGAAATGTCCACGTCCTTGATCATCCCGAGATCAACCAGACTCCGGCCAATCTCAGGGTCCTTGACCGGTCGCAGTGCCTCAATGACCTGCTCTTTGGTCAAGCCGTTAGTTGACATCCAGACCTCTCTTCCGATGCTCAGAATTACGCGCAGCAACTGGGATTGTAGCAGTCAGCGGCATCACGCGGCGGCTCGTCGACTTTCTAAACCAAAGAATATCATAATGGCCGGTCGCCCCAGACGCGTGCACGACGAGCGCAACGACCGCACATATCATCGCAACAGAGCGGGCAAACTCGATCCGATGTTATCGCCACGCTGTGAATGGCGTTGACTAGCGCGAGAGATCGTTACGGGGCTCGAGCGGCATGATGGCCCACAGAATCAGGTACGGGACGACGCCCGGGATGCCTCCCGGAATCAGCAGTAGTATCCAGAGCAAACGCATCATCCAGATTGGAACGCCGAAGCGTTCGGCGAGCCCGGCTGCCACGCCCGCAACGATTCGGTGGTTGCGCGATCGATACAATCCATTTGAGGCCGACATGGTTGATCCCTTACCTGTCATGGTGTGACGGTTGCTCTGCCAGGATACCGAATTCTGGTGCGTCGAATAGTGCATTGAGAAGCGTATTTTCGAAGTCTGTTAGACAAGCTGCACTTGCAGGTATCAGTGAGCTCGAGAAAAAAGAGGCTTGAGGGCCCGCTCCACGTTTCCGTGCGGGGACGAGCGAACCCTCGGTTTGGGGAGGTGTCGGGCGCCGGTGGTCATCCCGACCGTGAGGTTCTGGAGGTCACGCAATGACTGGAGTAATCGTCGTTGCGCGGTGAGTAATTATTTGCGACGTTCCCGCGCCACCTCAGCGGGCTGTCAATCTAGTTCATTGGCGACCGAGTCTTAAAACGTTCCTTCTCGTCTTTCGATCCAAAGGCTTGTTCTCAACGGTCGTTCTGTCGTCGCCTCACCATTCAAATGTCTATAAGGATCATATGTTCGGTCGCATTCCCGCACATCCGCCGAAAGGGCCATATTCTGTGCGGTGACCGGACAGGAAATTCCCTGTACTTTAGGACAGGGGAGCCGAGATCGTTCCGGTTTTGGGAGCGTTCAGGTCGCTTTCGACCTCACTCTCAGCGGCACAGTCACAAGGAAGATCACGATTGCCGCTGCCGCAAATATCCCGGCGGTACTCATGATCGTATAGTTCCACGCTTGCGGTAGATCGTGAATCAGGAGTGGGCCTACTCGCGCGAGCGCCGCCAAATTTGCCAGAATCAATGTCGCCCATCTCAGTGATGGCCAGCGTAATTTGGAGCGAGCAAGGCCGGGCAGCATTTCGGCTCCGACACCGAGAATGAGCACGGTCACGAAACCGGCCCCAACGGCGTGCCGCTCGGCGTCGAGTGGAGCCAACCAGATCGCGATCCCGAGATCGCGCATACCCTCGATTATCGAAAACGACGCGGCCACAAGCAGCCAACAATATGCGGTCACCAGATGGAGCTGCAGCGGATCCGTTAGTACGCGTACCTGCCGTCGTGGCAGTTGGCGACGTGATTCGAAAACGCGTAGCGCGACGATACCGCCGCACCAGGCCGTTGCCTGGAAGATCAAACCGATGCCAACCAATACCCCCGCGTCGATTAGAATCCCAGTCGATCGGAAAACTAGCCCTGCAACGAGGCTCGCGGCGCTGGCACGGATCAGTTGCTCACGCGGGAGCTTGGTCTGGACGTAGAGCGGCAAGAGGCGGGCTGACATCGCAAATGAGATCGCGGTGAGAAATCCTGTGAGTCCAAGGATGACTGAAACGCTGTCAATCCGAGCCGAAACGAGTGGGCGGAGCTGGAATGAGGCCTGGAGCGTACCGATCCAATTGAGCACCAACGCGATCTCGAACGAAACGAAAGCGGTGCCGATCAATAGTCTGACGCCGGTCGAAGGAACGCGTTTCGACGTGATGGACGCGCTTCGGAACAGCGATCCGATCAGGCCGATGACGAGTGCTCCGGCGACAAGCTCCAGTGTTGAGCCGAGTGCCAGACCCAGGGCCGCGGTCACCCGGACCACGTCCGCTGATTCACGCCCTAGCTCAGGCTGCGCGAGTACTCGTAGGACGAGCCCAGCGCTCATCGCTTGCAGGATGCGTTTGGGCCAATCAGGATGTGATAGCGGAACGCTGAAAAGCCGCGGGAGAAAGTGCAGGCTGATTCCAATGACCATCAGCCCGCCCCAGCCGAATATTTGAATATGTCCGTGCGCCTGAACGGCAGCCGCCTGCCACTCGGCACCATGCATGCCGGTGGCACGCAACAAGAGGATGAGTCCACCCATCAGAAAGCCGGCAGTTAACGCAAGGAGCATCGAGGCCCAGACAAACGCTGGCCAGACGGGTTGGATGTTAGTTGAATCCCGTTTGGGTGTTTGCGTTGCGCGAGATTCGCTGCTCGCCGGGATCCGAGTCATAGTCTCTTTTGGATCACTGAACGCTGCCGGGTCTTTTGCCTGCTCGCTCTATTCAGGTCCTCGATCATAGATTCAGGCGTTCGATACGAGAGAATCCCAGCAAGTACGGCACAGGGTGGCAATGTGCAGATGTGCAGCGCCGCGACCTGCCCGACCATCGGGTAGCTCTGGTCGAACCTGATCGGTATAGACGCTGAGGATATAGCGCGCTTCCTCGCCCCGGAAGATGATGCCGGCGTCACTGTAGTTGCGCACTCCCCGCCCGGTTTTGTGGGCCACTTTAGCGTCAGGTGGCATCAGGAATGGCAAGCGATTGGTGAGCTGTTGCCAGCTCATGATCTCGATGGCACGTCGACAAAGCTCGGGAGTAACTCCCAGTTTCTCGGCGGCGGCGCCATCACGCGAGCCGTCCACGATCATGCCGAGGAGCCTGCCGACGTCATTTGGAGTGGTGGCGTTGGTGGCGTCGGCTGGATGATCCCACGGAAGGGATGCGGAGGGGATATTTTCGCGATGGGTCGTGTTGATCATACCGACTGACTGACAGTACGCGTTGATTTTTTCGATGCCGAGCATGTCCACCAGCATTCCGGTGCTCACGTTGTCACTGACGATGATCATCATCACAAGATAATCGCTGAGCGGAAGAGTAAAACCGGGCTGGAAATAGCGGAAGCAGCCCGAGTTGTTGATCTGGTACTTCGGGTCAGGGGTCAGCTGCTGATCAAAAGTGAGCCGGCCGTCGTTTATCTCTTTGAGGGCCGTCATTAGAATTGAGATTTTCCGGGTACTGGCTGAGGGTCCGACGAGATCGCCGAATCGGTTGGCCTCTTCTCCGGAGAGAAGATTCTTCAGATACCAACCCGTATGAAACGGCTGATCGTCGCACAATCGGTTGAGTTCCCTTAGCAAGTCGTCCATAATCGCCCCCTATTGTGATTCGCCTCGTCGTTGCCGTAGATGCACATTTACTCTAATTCATGACTTGTGCCTGCACCAGACCATCTGTCTCGCGCGGTTCTCACGCGCGCGTCCAGATTTTTCGCAGCGTGTCGACCCTCCGGCTGGAATGACCGCGAGTGGGCTGAGAACTTGGCCTTTGAATGAGGCTCATCTGACCGCGCAAGGCCGCTGAGAAGTCGAAAACTGGCGTCAGCGGCGGCGAAATGCGGTGCCGGAACTACTCGACCCATTCGATTCGGACGAACGAGACGAATTTCAGCGGTTGGTGGCCCGTTTCAGCACACGGGCCACCAGCGATGCAACCCCGGCTTGATAATTCAGTGGCGGAATCGCGCCGCTATCCGGTTTTGCACGGCTGTCAAATGCACACCTGGGACAGGATCCAAACCACGTGTTGCCGCCGGAGTGCTACCTTAGAAGAGCGTGTTGACGAAAATCTGCCATGCAAGCAGCGACTTAGCGATCAAGCTTAATAGGATATAGGCCTTTTCCCCGAACAGATAGTCGCGCCATGGTCCGCTCTTTCGATACTGAAGGACCATATTGACCGCGAAGCTGTTGAATAGCAGGAAGAGTGAGAAGACGATGCCGTAGACGAATCCTGGGGGTGAAGCGGAGCGATCGATCGCGCCAATGAATTGATAGGCGATGACGATCCACGGCACGATACCGGCTACGCATCCGAACAGAAATGGTGTCCAGTTCACACGTTCACGATCGCGATTCATGATCTCCATCACCATGCCGAAGAAGACCATTGCGGAGTTTGCCCCGAATACGGCGATCACGGCTCCGATATCGCTGATGCCGGTGACCAGCGAGATCAGGACGATCATGATCGAAGCGCTGATCGAATATTCCCACCACCGGGCGTAGTTGATCTTCCGGCTGAGATTGGCTCGATACCAGGGCCACACTCCGGGGGCCGCCATGAGCAGGTGATCTATCGCCGCCAACAGGAGAAATGCTCCCACGACCGGCCCGATCCGAATGTCGAACAGTGTCTCCCGCTGCGATAGCGCCGTGCCGGGTGGGCCCGACATGAACGATGCGGTTACCGGCAACGAGAAGTCGTTGCTCAAGGCGAAAATGGCAATTGCCTGTGCGAGGTGTATGAGGCCCACAATCAGGTTGTAGGGTCGCAGGCGTTTCATCGGTGGCATTGTGGAATCCGTAGTATCGGTCGACCGCCTCGTATGTGTTGACTCGGCTTCGCGGCTCATTCCCGAATCCTTCCTCACTGGCGAACTTCAGTGCTAGATGGGAAATCGCGATTCGGCGCAGACGGCGGTTCGTATGATGTATCAGGTTCGGAACTGGCTGAGAATCGGTTCTGAAGACCTGGACGTAGTCGCGCGCCGAGGGTCTTCGATGCTCGTCCAGAGATGTTCGATTGATCTCGCGCCACATTCGAGCAAACGAAACGGTGGGCGTCTGTGGCCATCGTATCAGAACTTCACAACAACTGACGTGAATTGCTGTTCTGGATGACACTTCGTATCGCCGTAAACTGCATTGTCGATCGAACGCTGGAGACCGCTTAATCCAGCGAAGATGTCATATGTCGATTGTTATGCAGCCTTTGGATTCAAGTCCCAACAAGAGCATGTGGAAGTAGATCAGACCTCCGTACGGCTGCCATTTATTCAGAATCTCTCGAACTCGATCATAGGTCAGCGGATCGTTTAACTGTCGCCACTTTTGCAGTGTGTTGCGTGCACCGACATCATCTCCCGGGAAGATGTGGAGACGACCGAGCCCGCGAAGCAGCGTGTACTCCGCGGTCCAGCGACCGACCCCTCGCAGCGAGGCGAGGCGCTCGATCGCTGACGCATCGTCGAGTTCTGGCAATGAGTCGAATTCAATCTCGCCTCTCTCGAGACCTTGCGCCAGTTCGATCAGTGCCCGTGCTTTCTGCCGGCTGAATCCGATCTGCCGGAGATGGTCCGGAGCAGCGCGTGCGATTGTCTCAGGCGTCGGGAAACCTGGCGCCATTATCGAGTTGGCCCTGGCGTCATCGTCGTATGCGTTGACAAGCCGGGAGACGACCTTGAGGCCGACGTTGAGGCTTACCAACTGGCACGTGATGGCGTTCGTCAGGCATTCGAAAACGGTCGGGTAGCGTGTTGGTTTGAATCCTTTGAATCGATTTACGAGTGGGCGGAGTTGAGTGTCCGAGTCGGCGAACTGGTAAAAGCCTGTCAGATCGATCGTGGTCCCGAGAAGCCGCTCGATCGATTCGGTGATCTGATCAATTGCGGCTCCAACCTCATCCTCGGTGAACAACGTCACATCCAACTCAGGCGCGTCCGGACTGCCGAGTTGCCGAACTGATATGCCGACTCGTCGTCCCTCCACCATCAGAGTTCGCCGGTACGTCTCGCCGTCCCAGTTGTCCACCACATATTCGGGTCGTCGTTTCAGAACCCAGACGGTCAGATCGAGTCGGAACGGCGGAACTGGCATCAGACGGAGCGAGGTAACGGGCACGTCGGACTCTCAATCAGGTGCACGTGACGTACGGTGGTCAGGAAACGATTCAAGTCTCATTGAGAATACGCGACCTCGATGACGACATCTAGATCAGTCCTTGCCGTAGGCGTGTGATCGGCGGGAATCCATGCCTCGGCAGAGCGAGGGGATGATCTCTCCGGTCGTTCAGTCAGGCTCGTCACAGGGAGGAGGTGCGTTGATACAATTCGTGAGTTTGTAAATCGGTGCGGTATTAATCTAGAGGGTAGGCAGATCGATGATCGCCGGAACGGCGCTGAGCAAATACCGATGGGCATCGGGCTACATCAATGGGCTCATACAAGGTCCACCCAGTCCCAGACCCGGCTCGACGTCGGAGGAGATCCGAGCACGTGCGCTCGCCCGAATCGACCGGCTGCGCCGATTCCTCGATTTCGTGGGCAATCCACAGCAAAGCTATCGTTCGGTCCATGTTGGTGGCACATCGGGAAAGGGGTCGACATCGGCTCTAATCGCCGGCATTCTTCATGCCGCCGGCTATCACACGGGGCTCCATGTTTCCCCATATTTGCAGGTCGAGACGGAGAAGCTGCAGATCGATGGGCGACTGATGCCAGGCGATCGCTTTGCCGATCATGTCGCCGCACTCGACCGCGAGGTGGAACGCTGGGTCGCTCGTGGAGAAGCGCCGCTCACCTATGGTGAGTTCTGGGTAGCGCTCACGTTTCTGTCGTTTGCTCGTGAGAACCTCGATTGGGCAGTAATTGAAGTTGGTGCCGGAGGACGATTCGACCTGACCAACGTGTTACTGCCGAACGTCGCGGTGATCACTTCGATCGGCCTCGATCACGTCCGCACTTTGGGCAACACAATTCCTGAGATCGCCTGGCATAAAGCCGGGATCATCAAGCCGGGCCGGCCGGTCGTCACGACCGTCCGGAAGGCGGACGCTGTGGAAATCATTGAACAAGAAGCGCTTGAGACCGGCTCTCGACTCACCCATATTGTTGAAGGTCGGGATTTTGAGGTTCTTTCCACTGGGGCTGACGGAACAAATGTGCTCGATCGAGCCAGTGGAATGATTCTAAAGACCGTGCTTCCGGGACACTTTCAGGGATTCAACGTCGCGGCTGCTGCCGCAACGGCTCGTGCAATAAACAGCTCGCTTCCACATCCGATCAGCGACGATACGATTGCATGCGGTATTTCTCAGACGCGTTTTCCAGGACGGATGGAGATCGTGCAACGGGATCCGATTGTCGTTCTCGACGGAGCACACAACCCAGAGAAGATGCAGTCATTCGTAGAAGGTGCGCTCGAACTGGGCACACCGGCAAGACGTATCGTTATTCTTGGTTCTCTGGATGCACATGACTTCCTCTCCGGCGCGCGCATTGTCACGCCGATCGCGGACGAGGTGATTGTTACGGCGCCAAGCGCGATCGAACGTGCCAGCGCCCCTACTGATGAGATAGCGCGCATAGTGCGGGGCGCGGGAAAGCCGGTTGAGGTGATTGCTGATCCACGCGACGCAATGCGGGCCGCGCTCCGCCGTGCATCGACAGGGGACCACATTTTGGTGACTGGCTCACTCTACCTGGTAGGTGCCGTTCGTGAGCTCTGGTACGACAGTGATTCGATTGTTCTGGCCGGCACATGCTGGCCCAATACCAACTCGCATAGCTGATGCGGTCGAAGACTGTTGAATCTCGTGGCTCGTCTACTGGATATGGATGGCGCAGATGAGGCGGCTGATTCTGTTCGACGTCGATGGGACGCTTATCGCTCGGGGCGATCCAGCACACTTGGCGGCGATCGACGCCGGAATTCTCGCTTCGTTCCCGAACATCGAAGTTTCGATCCAGGACATTGAATTTGATGGGAAAGTGGATCGACAGATTGTTCGTGAACTGGTTCGGTCGAGCGGCATAAGCGGGGACCTCGACCTGGCGCGGCTTCAATTCATTCTTGATTCCGCAGCAGAAGCGTATCGAAGATCGTGGGAGGGGCGGAGCGGTGCTGACGATCTGCTTCCGGGTGTGCGCGACGTGATCGAGCGCTTGGCCACGGATCATCGATTCGCGCTCGGTGTACTCACGGGCGGAGTCCAGGGCGTCGTGGAGACGAAACTGAAGCGCCTCGGCCTTGCCGAGTTCTTTCCAATTGGATCGTTTGGTGACGAAGTTGAGATGCGAATGGAACTGCTTCCGCTTGCGCTTGACCGCGCACAACGCCACTACAATACGAATTTTGACGCTGGCTTCGTCGTTGTAGTTGGTGATACTCCAAATGACGTTGCTGCCGCTCATGCGGGTGACGTTGCCTGCCTTGCCGTCGCGACAGGGCGGTTCTCAGTGGACGAACTCGCTGCCGCTGGTGCTGAGCGAGTGCTGCCCGATCTCTCTGATACCGGCAAAGTGATTGCAGAATTGTGCTCAATCGAGAGATGTGGATCGCGACCGTGAGTGTGGTGTGACCCAGGTATAGCTCTCCGACGCGATCTCGCGCCTCAAATCAGGCGACTGCCTGTCGTTCTAATCCGAGTTCGGCAGCACAACCCTTCATCGCGTCAAGTACCACTTGAATGTGGTCGTTGAGCTCCATGCCGAGTTCGGCTGCGGCATGTTCGATCTCGGCTCGGTTGACGGCAGCAGCGAATTCCTTGGTCTTCCATTTCTTGCGAACGCTCTTCACCTCGACGTCCAGGATGCTTTTACTTGGACGGACGAGAGCGACGGCCACGAGGAATCCGGTCAACTCATCAACTGCGACTAGTGTCTGCTCCATACGCGACTCTGGCTGAACGCCGGTAATCTCTGACGCGTGACTCAAGATTGCGCGAACAATATCCTCAGAACAGCCCCGTGCCTCCAATATGCGGGCGCCGACAATAGGATGTCCTTCGACGCTAACATCAGGATTCTGCTCGTAGTCGAAATCATGGAGCAGCCCGGCCAATCCCCATTTTCCCTGGTCTTCGCCAAATCGCTCGGCATAGGCACGCATCGCGGCTTCAACTGCCAGCATGTGGCGGATCAAGTGAGGCTGAGTCGTGTACTCGTTGACAAGTTCCCAAGCTTCTTCCCGAGTCATTTCACCTCCAGGTGACAACGTCACGAATTTCTCCCGCACTGGTAAACGCGAGGCACGTGGACGATAAGATCGAACGAGCGGCCACCGTTCATCTTACATGATGAGCGTGTGGATCAGCAGTCTGGATTTGCGGCGGAAGATGCTACTGAGGTGGCCGTCGCTGCGAGTCGGACGGCGTTAGCATTGCTCCAAGTACCCGCCCCCATCGTTGGGCTGGCGACTTGTTCGTCTGGCCGGTGGTGGCCGGCGTAGTGCGCTTCCGTGGAATGTTACTGGTGGAAGATCTTGGCGGTGCGCTTCGTTTCACCGTCGACTGTTGGCGAGGCACCGTCTTGGACTTCGACCTGGATTTATCTGGCACCACGATAGCCTTGGCGGCGCGAAACCACCGATTATTCGCCAGCGGATTGTTGACCGGTTCGAGATGTCCACCTCGTCTTTTCCAGAGATATCGACTGACCCCCATGCCAATGAATCCGCCGATAATGGCGACGACGGAAGCGGGATCGTCAGGTGTGGCGGTGATCATGCCGACGCCACCGAAGTGAAGTGTAAGCAGGAATCCAGTCGCAATGAGGTAGCCCACCACCCAGGCAGCCGTCTCACTGAACGCCTGTCCGAACCGGCGGCAGCTTCTCCACGACATGAAGTAGATCAACGGCATGATTATCCACACAGGCGCCTCACAGGTTTTTCGGAATGCAAGCGATCACAATTAAGCGTACTCAAAACGTCGGGCCGCTACCAGGAGAGTTCGGGTTCAACGAAAATGGGCCGGCGACACGACGCCCTACTGTGTCTAATGCCGATAAACGGTAAACTTGAGTGTTACCGGTCGTGCTTCGACGATTGACGTTCAGCAACGACCGTTGGTCATCGATTGACCCTACAAATAGGCACATCAATTCGCGCGTTGTAGATAGAATACAGTCCTATGTCACAGACGAGCACGAACGATTCGGCCCAAGAATTATCGTCCACGGTCGATGGTGTCGTCGAGCGACTTACGTATCAGCATCCAACAAGTGGCTACACTGTCCTGAAACTGAGGACCTCTCGTGGTGCCGAAGTTGTGGCGGTCGGTCAGATGAGCGGTGTCAACCCCGGCGAGCGCATCCAGCTCGAGGGAATTTGGACGACGCACCCGCAGCACGGCCGGCAGTTCCGAGTCACGACCTTTCGCACGCTCCTCCCAGCGACTACTGAGGGTATTCGAAAGTATCTCGGGTCTGGGCTGATTCGCGGCGTTGGCCCAGTAACCGCAAAACGAATCGTTGAGCACTTTGGCCCGGAAGCCCTCGCGATCATCGACGAAGAACCGCATCGGTTGATAGAGGTCCACGGACTGGGCGACAAGCGGGTTGCAGCAATCATTGCCGCATGGGTCGAGCAGCGGGCGATCAAAGACGTAATGATCTGCTTGCAGAGTCTCGGAGTTCACACTGGCCATGCGGTCCGTATCTTCCGTGAGTACGGCAATGACGCGGTTCGGATTGTTCGTGCGGATCCATATCGGCTCGCGCGAGACATCTGGGGAATCGGATTCAAAACAGCAGACAGGATCGGCGCAGAGCTTGGGATTCCACACGATTCGCCAGAGCGCCTTGCCGCGGGACTCCGCCACACTCTCGCGACTGCCGCCGACGACAACGGACATGTCTACCTGCCGCGGGATCTTCTTTTCAAGACTGCAAGCCAACTTCTCGACTGCTCCGACGAGCAACTCGGGGCCGCAATGCCGCGATTACTGGATGATCGAGACATCTTCGTCGAAGAGCGCGATGGTGAACAGCGAGTTTACCTGGCGGCCTTGGGTGGATCGGAGATTGCCAGTGCACGTCGTCTGGCTCGACTGATCCAGGCTGACGCGGATGGGCTGTCAGTGTTCCTCTCGGTCGATTGGGATGCTGCATTCCACTGGCTCAAAGAGGTTCGCCGGATTCCGTCGTTGGCCGAGCGGCAAATCGATGCTGTTCGCATGACCTTGACGAACCGGGTGATGGTTCTCACCGGAGGACCCGGTACCGGTAAGAGTACGACCATTCACTCGGTCGTCACGTTGGCTCGTTCCAAGCGGGCGCGCGTCATATTAGCGGCTCCTACCGGGCGTGCTGCGAAGCGCCTCAGTGAACTCACTGGGCACCCGGCCAAAACGATCCATCGACTTCTCAAGCTTCAGCCGGGGGGATCCGCTGCCTTTGACGAGGAAAACCCGCTGGAAGCGGATCTGATCGTCGTCGACGAGTCGTCAATGCTCGATGTCTACCTCTTCAACACGCTCACCAAGGCGATTCCGCCTGGGTGCCACTTGCTCCTTGTCGGCGACGCCGATCAACTGCCGTCAGTCGGTCCCGGCAACGTGCTGCACGACCTGATCGCCAGCGACATCGTCCCGGTCGTTCGCCTGGACGAGATATTTCGGCAGGCAGAGGAGAGCGCTATCGTGCGCAACGCTCACCGCATTAATCGCGGTGAGACACCAGAGTACGGTCGGCAGATCAGGGACTTTGCCGTCGTTCGAGTGTCCGATGGACCTGGCGCGGCAGAACAAGCAGCGCAGCTGATTGAAGATTTGGTGAAGCGTCGACTTCCCCTAGCCTATGATCTGGCATCCGAGCAAATACAGGTTCTCTGTCCAATGAACGGCGGTCCGGCCGGAACCAGGCAACTCAATGAGACGCTTCAGGAGGCGCTGAACCCGCTGGCGGCCGGCAAGACCGATGTGCGAATCGCTGGTCACCGGTTTCGGACAGGTGACCGTCTCATCGCGCTACGAAACAACTACCAGCTCGAAGTGTTCAATGGAGACATGGCGGTGATTCGATCGATCGACCGTATCGATCAATCGATGAAGATGGCGTTCGACGACGGTCGCGTCCTCACCGTCCCTTTCGCTCAGTTTGACGAGTTCGACCATGCATTCGCGATCTCGGTACATCGGGCGCAAGGATCCGAATTCCGTGCCATCGTCATGCCCGTCTTGACTGCGAACTATGTGATGCTTCAGCGAAATTTGCTCTACACGGCGGTGACGCGTGCCAGAGAGTTGGTAGTGCTGGTCGCACAACCGAAAGCGATCGCAATCGCCGTGCGCAACGATCGCATATCTCGGCGTTTTACGTCGCTCGATGTTCGTCTTCGCGAGTCAATCGGCGTGTGAAAACGCTCTCATTGTGACCTCGTCATGCCACTAAGGCGATAGCGTGACCGGGATCTCCACGATGTTTGTCTTCGATCCATCCTTGGCCGAAAACTCGAAAACGATGACTTTCCCCGGCTGTTCGTGATCGACACTGAAGGGGACGCTGACGTCGAAGGTCCCGCGTGTGCCGGAGCCGGATGTTGCCATCGCATGCTGCTCCTGCAGGAGATTTCCGCTGGCGTCGACGATATCTATGGCGAAGGCCGCTTCAAACGTGTTGGCGCTACCGGTCAGGCGCACTGGTGATGTGATCGTGTCGCCGACTGCGGGCGTCTCAACGAGGATGGCCGGCGTGAGCTGCTCGTAGTTCGAGCGCCCGACCGGATGATCTAACACCAGGCCTTCACCACTGAAGACGGTTACGGCCTTGCCGTCCAGTTGAAAGTTGACTTGATCGATGCTCGAGAATTGGGTCAGGGTAAAGACCACCTGAGCGAGCCGCGACGACATCGAAAGGCTGCCGCCTCCCGATTCGTATTCGCTGGAGAGGTTCACCGTCGCGATGTTGTTAGCGATCGTCAGTCCGAGATATTTGGTTCCGGTCGGAATCGACGTCGTGAGTCCAGCGGATTGCTCAGCCGCGTTAGGACCCTTCAACAGTTCCTGCATGGCTGCCGCACCGACCTGCAGAGTCTTGGGCACGGTTCGGTGAGCTACACCCAGCTTGTCTTGCTGCATGAAATAGACGTTGAGGACTAATGTGTCGACGGTGGGAGATGCAACAGGAGTAGATCCCGATTGGCTGGTTGGGGTCGATACCGTCGTCGCCGGTTCGCTGGTGGAGGTTGGCGCTCCCTCCGTCGCGGTCACTGAAGCGGGCGGCGATGTGGTGGTAGCTGCTTGCCCTCCCGACGACGTTGGGGTCGAAGTGATGCCAGAGCCGCAGGCCGCAAGCGAGATGAGCAGGACCAGACTGATGAGCGTCGAAATGACGCGGCGCTCAGGTTGGGGAGAGCGGAACCCCTTCGTCGAATCCAGATGGCTCCGTCGTGGCATGACGCGTTCCTTTCGCATTCAACGTCCTCGTTAACTAACGATTTCGCGTCCTAAAGGTTATCTGGTTGAGCATGTATTCGCGATGCTCGACTCGACTAATGTCATGCTACGGGTTATTGTCACTCGGTCGCCAGTACCAAATAGTGTGAACCGAGTGACATTGAGGTTTTCGCAACTTTCCGTACCTTGAATTGCGATCTGCGTGTCCCGAATTTTGCCTCAGAATCGGCTTCCCAATATCCGGTCATTCTAGTGACGATGGTTAACGCAGACATTGAGTCAGAGCGATATTGGATGACCAGTTGTCATGACATGTTGACAAAGGGTACGTGCGTGATCCATCATCCGGTTGATCGGTTTACAATCGCGCGGTTCCGGACTCGGCAAAGGTCCGTGTCTGGCCGCCGGTAGTGTCGCCGCGAGCGAAGGAGATGTCATGGTATCTTGGTCGAATTCGACCGGCGGGTGGGAAGAAACGTTCCGCAGCACTCGCCGTCATTTTCTCAAACGTTCTGCATTACTTGGTCTTTCTATTCCAGCCGTCGGGACATTATTGGCAGCGTGCGGCGGGGGCAGTTCTACGACTCCGTCCGCTGCCAGCACATCGGCGAGTTCCGGTGGAACAACACCGGCTCCCACTCCGACACAGGTAGTACTGCCCACAGCCCAGGTCAATACCTCGGCCGTGTCTCCAACACCTTCAGCGCAGTCGTCTGGTTCGACGGGTACACCGAAGAGCGGCGGCGACTTTGTGATTGTTGGCCACCAGGAACTGTCGGGCCTGAGCCCCAACGATGTCGGTCCTGGTGATCAATGGGTGATGATCACGCAAATCCACAACTCGCTGCTGGAGATGGATGAGAACTACGTCTTCAACCCAACACTGGCCGATAAGTTCGACGTCACTACGGACGGGCTGACCTACACATTTAATCTGCACGGTGGGGTCAAGTTCCACGACGGTACGACGTTCAGTTCCGCCGATGTGAAGTACACATACGATTTCTATAGCAAGGCGACCAATGGTTCGGTCATCGCCACCAATTTCCTGAATATGGATTCGGTGACCACGCCGGACGACATGACCGTTGTCGTCAAGATGAAGGCGCCGAACGCTGCCTTCGTTGCTCGTGGGGCGACGACGTTCATCGTTCAGTCAAAGTATCACGCCAAGGTCGGTGAGAAGACCTATCGTACCAAGCCGATCGGCACCGGTGCCTTCAAGCTGAAGGAATATGTCTCGGCCGATCACACCACGGTCGAAGCCTTCGCCGATCATTTCCGTGGCAAGCCGTATTTCAACACCATCACCGAGAAGAATGTGCCTGAACCGTCGGTCCGTAAGGTCGCGCTCGACACGGGTCAGGCTGATACCGCCTGCTGGCCACTACTGGTACAGGATGACCTGGCGCTGAACAAAGAGACTGACAAGTTCACAAACTTCATCACGGTGACTATCGCCGTCAATCATTTCCCGATCAACAATAACCGGCCCTATTTCGCGGACAAACTGTGTCGGCAGGCGATGATTACCGGGATCGACCGGCAGAAGGTGATCGACACCGTTTTCCAGGGCGCGGCGACGCTCGCGACGGCGAACATCGCTCCGGCCTTGAAGGCGTGGTACAACCCCGACGTCACGAAACACCCGTACGATCCGGCGAAAGCCAAGCAGTTGCTCGATCAAGCGGGTTGGACGGTTGGAAGTGATGGCATCCGTGAAAAGAATGGCCAGAAGTTCTCGTTCACGTGCATGATCATCAGCGGTGACCAGGCGCGTAAGCCTGAGGCCGTGCTCGTGCAGCAGTATATGAAGGACATCGGCATTGACATGAAGGTTCAGGAAGAGCCGATCACGCAGATCAACGACGGTTTCCTGAACGATAAGACCGATGCATCGCTCTACAACTGGACCTACGGCGGTAGCGGTGGCGACCCGGATGGAACGGCCACGCTTCGGTCCGACGGCGGTAGCAACTGGTCCCGATACAAGAACCCCGAGATGGACAAGCTCCTTGATCAGGGCCTGCAGGAGACGGATCAAGCCAAGCGCAAGAAGATCTACGATCAAGTTCAGCAGCTTGTCTCCGACGACGTGCCGTTCATCTACATGATGTACTGGCAGTGGTTCAATCACTTCTCCATCCGAACAAAGGGCCTGCCGAAGTCGGCGCAGAACGGAAGTCAGCTCTACCGCAAGGCGTACCAGTGGTGGTTTGCGTAACCAGTACTGTCACGTCGGCCTGATACTGCGGGTGGCGTCGATTTGGCGCCATCCGCAATGGCTCGTATCCCGAGAGGATGATTTACCTTAATGCTACGGTACGTCGTTCGCCGGGTGCTGCAGGGCGCCGTCGTAATCTTTCTCATCAGCATTGCGACATTCGGCATTTTGCACTTGACACCCGGCGACCCGATCATGGTACTGATCGGGCAGTCTGGAAATATCCAGCTCACCTCCCAGCAAATTGCTGAAATCCGTCACTTCTGGGGTCTTGACCGGCCTCTCTACGTTCAGTATTTGACCTGGGCCGGCAACATGGCGCGCGGCAGCTTTGGCGTTTCGGTAATTCAGATTGGCCGCCCGGTCGCGAGCATGCTGGCCGAAACGGCTCCGGTGACCTTAAAACTGAATGTTATGGCGCTGGCTCTGGCAATTCTTGTCGCTGTGCCGGCCGGTATCCTGGCAGGTGTGAAACAGTACTCGCTATTCGATTACTTCAGCACCGTCGGAGCGACGTTGGGCGTTTCACTCCCGAGTTTCTGGATTGCCCTGATGCTGATCATCATCTTTGCTGCGAAGCTCGGCTGGCTTCCTGCGTTCGGTGTCGCCTCCTGGAAGGGCTACATCCTTCCAGTGCTGGTTCTCGCGACTGAGCAGACGGCGATCGTAGCGCGTTTGTTGCGCAGCACTGTGATCGAGGTGCTGCATCAAGACTACATTCGAACGGCGCGAGCTAAAGGACTGACTGAGGTGCGAGTGCTCAGCCGGCACGTGGTACGGAACGCGTTGCTACCAGTGATCACTGTAATCGGATACAGATTGGCTTTCCTGCTGAGCGGCACGATCATCATCGAGACGGTATTCGGCGTGCCAGGTGTTGGTCGGCTGTTCTACCAGTCCGTCATAAATTTGGATTACCAAGTTGTGCAGGCCATTGTCCTGCTGTTATCAAGTATTGTCGTCTTGGCGAACTTGCTGACTGATCTAGTGTACGCAGTAATCGATCCACGAATTAGATTGACGTAGCGTGAACCATGAGCATAATGAGAGATCGTGACGAGCAACTCGAGCAACCGAATGTGGCGGTCCAAGCCAGTCTTACGGGTGGTGTTGAGCGGGCCCGTCGTTCCGAATGGTCTCGCACGTGGCGAAGGTTTGCGCGCTACAAGCCGGCGCTGGTCGGTCTCGTGTTTCTATGTCTTCTTGCGGTAATTGCGATCATACCGGGGGTGTTCGCACCCTACGATCCGATACGTGCGAATCCGGAATTCCTCGGTCAGGGTCCTTCCGCATCACATTGGCTCGGCTATGATGAGATAGGACGTGACGAGCTCAGTCGTATCATCTACGGAGCGCGCATCGCGTTGATCGTCGCTATCTCGGCCACACTCATTGCCGTGACGATCGGCGTATTGATCGGGGCTATTTCGGGCTATTTCGGTGGCTGGGTGGATTCCATCCTTTCCCGCGTGGTTGACACTATCATGGCCTTTCCCACACTCGCGCTGCTGATCGCGCTGGTGGCAGTCGTTGGCCCAAGTTTGCGCACGACCATTATCGTTATCGGCGCGACAGTGTGGGCCGCTTATGCCCGGGTTTCACGTGCTGATGTCCTCAGTGTGCGCGAGCGAGACTACGTTCTGGCGGCACGTGCGGCCGGAGCCACTGATCGGCGTATCATCGCTCGGCATGTCGTTCCCAACATCCTTGGCCCGATCATCGTGCTTTCCACCCTGGCGGTCGGCAGCATAATAATCTTGGAGGCCGCGCTCTCATTCCTGGGGCTTGGCGTCCAGCCGCCGACGGCCGACTGGGGCACGATGCTTTCATCAGGCCGCGCCTACGTCCAGGTGTACCCACACATCGTGATCGCTCCGGGCGTGATGATCAGCCTGACGGTCCTTGCCTTTAACCTCATTGGGGACGGACTTCGCGACGCGCTCGATCCTCGGCAGCGCGACTAAGAACGTCGACTGATGACTGGGCTTCAAGGCGAAATCGGAGAGGAACGTTGGGTAAACGCATAGTTGTGACCGCGACGGGAGATTCGCTCATTAGCCGGCGGATTCCGGCTCACCAGGACCCGTCTCTCACCCGGTTGGTTGATCTGATCCAATCATGCGACGTCGCTTTCACCAACATGGAAATGGTGCTGTCTGACTATCGCGGTACTCCGGTTGTGGAGAGCGGCGGGCTAAATCTTTCGGCGAATCCAGGCGTGGCTCGTGATCTCCAACGGATGGGGTTCAACCTCACGGCGTTCGCCAACAACCATACGCTCAACTACGGCATCGAGGGATGTCTAGCTACTCTGGACGAACTGCGCGCGATCGATTTTGTCTGCGCGGGTGCCGGACGCACACTGTCGGAAGCGCGCTTGCCAGCCTTTCTCGAGACCCCGGCCGGGCGCATTGGATTGGTCGGCTGTGCCTCCAGTTTTGCGAAAGGACAGCAGGCGGGTTCTCAGCGGGATGATGCCCCTGGCCGTCCCGGCTTGAATCCTCAACGATTCGAGACGCTATACGTTGTAGATCAAGAGCATATGGATGCCGTGCAGCGTATCGCGGAACTGACCGGTGCAGAGAAGATCCGCCAGTTTGGCTTCTGGATGGGGTTCCGCAAACCGCCGGAACGCGAAGGCGAGTTCCAGTTTGCCGAGCGCTCGTTCATCGTTGGTGACGAGTTTGGGATTAGGACGGAAGCTCACAAACGCGACCTCGAAGGAAACACCCGATCAACGGCTCACGCGACGATGATGGATGATCTGACGCTTGTTAGCATTCACGCGCACGAGCAAGGCAAAGAGCGCTGGATCCCTGCCGATTTCATCATTGAGTTCGCTCATGCCTGTGTCGATTCCGGCGCGGACATGGTGATTGGCCACGGCCCGCACCTGCTTCGCGGAATCGAGATCTATAACGGGAAACCGATCTTTTACTCCGTCGGCAACTTCATCTTTCAATACGAATACACTCAACGGCTGCCCGCGGACGACTACGAGTCGCTCAGCGCCGATCGCGACATGATCGCGCCCGAGGTGTTCCGGCAACTGTCGGCGAATGACACACGCAGTTTCCCGGCCGATCGCCTTTACTGGGAAACTGTGCTACCTATCGTGACCTTTGAGGATCGCCAGCTTCGGTCGATTGATTTGCACCCAGTCTCGCTCGGCCACGGACAGGGATGGCCCGATCGTGGGTGGCCGCGTTTTGCCGAGCCACGGATTGGGTCAGAAATTCTCGATTGGATGAGTCAGCTATCTCGACCCTTCGGAACGGAAATTCAATCGACTAAAGGGATTGGCCAAATTCGCATCGACTGATGTCGTATGCGATTCGATGCATGGGAGGGCAAGGAATTCATGAGAGTCGCGATCGGTGGCATCTCCCACGAGAGTAGTACGTTCTCGACGGTGCCGACTACGCTGGACGATTTCGAGCTGCGCAGCCTAGCGGTCGGTGGCGATCTGCTCGATCGTTTCACCGGCACGAAGACGCCGGTGGGCGGGTTTATTGACGCCGCGAGAGACGCCGACTATACGGTCGTGCCGACCATGTTCGCGTCCGCAACACCGGGCGGGCCGGTAACGGCTGAAGCGACTCGCGTTCTCACGAGCAAGCTGGTCGATGGACTGCGATCAGCGTTGAATGACGGCCCACTCGATGGCGTCATGCTCGCTCTGCACGGTGCCATGGTTTCGGAACTCGACGACGACGGTGAGAGTTACATTCTGCGGGAAGTGCGTCAGGTGGTCGGTCCGGACCTGCCGGTGATCGTTGAGCTTGATCTGCACGGCAACATAACGCAGGAGATGGTCGATCTCTGCACCATGCCGGTAGCCTACGACGAATATCCGCACACAGATCCATACGAGCGTGGGTACGAGATCGGTTTACTGATGGCCCGAATTCTTCGTAGTGGCGTGAAGCCGACTCCCGCAATCGTGAAGATTCCCATCCTTGCGTCATTGCAGCGACAGTTTAGCCACGCTGAGCCAATGCTCACTGTCAAACACCTGGCACGAGATATTGAGAACCAGCGCGGCGTGCTGAACGTGAGCTATCTGCCTGGCTTTGCCTGGGCCGATATCGAGCCGAACACCTTCAGCGTGATCGTCACGACGGACGATGATCGGCAACGAGCGATCGAGCTCGCGAATCAGCTTGCCAACCACATTTGGGATCATCGTGAGGATTTCATCGTCAGGCCGACCCCGGTCGACGAAGCCGTCCATACCGCGATGAATGCGCCAAATGGTCCGGTCGTGCTGGCCGACATCGGCGACAATCCAGGTGGCGGTGCTCCAGCCGACGGCACCGTGCTGCTCGAAGCGTTACTACGACTCGGCGCAACGAACGCCGTCGCCGTCCCGATCAACGATCCCGAATCAGCCAAAGCGGCATTCGCAGCCGGTCAAGGTGCGCGTGTGTCCCTCAAGCTCGGGGCCAAAGTCGATCAGTTCCACGGTGAACCTCTGGACGTAACGGGTCGGGTGTTGCTCCTCAGCGACGGTCGTTTCGTTCATCGAGGTCTGATGAGCACCGGCGTCGAGATGAATATGGGTCCGACCGCGGTCGTGGATCTCGATGGTGCTAATGGAGGCAGCGTGAAGGTCGTCGTCACGACTCACCGTTATCAGCCAACGGACCTTGAGGTGCTTCGTAGCCAAGACATCGAACCGACCTCGCTACAGATTATCGCGGTCAAGTCGTCAGTTCACTTCCGTTCGGCGTTCATGCCGATCGCGCAACAGGTTATCGAGGTCGACACACCCGGGCTCACGAGTCCGCGTCTCGATCGGCTCGAGTTCCGTAAAATCCGACGACCGATCTACCCGTTTGATCCGGAAATGGAATGGACTCCATAGGGCGATCACCAGTACTCTCCTGAGAATGAGGACGCGCCCGCGATTTCACGGGCGCGCAACGGAATTGCCGGAACGTGAATCGGGGCGAAGGCTAAGAGCTTGGCCCGGCCTCGTCTGTCTTAAAGAGTGCGGTCGACATATACCGCTCAGCCAGGTCAGGAAAGACCGTCACGATTGTCTTGCCGGCATTCTCTGCCCGCTCAGCCACCCGAGCAGCGGCCACGGCGTTGGCTCCGGCTGAGATACCGACCAGCAGCCCTTCCTCGCGCATGAGCCGCTTCGCCATCTTCACCGCGTCGTCAGTCGCGACAAGTACCGTTTCGTCGATCACGTCCTGATCCAACACTTCGGGCAAGAAACCTGGTGAAATTCCCTGGATCCCGTGCGATCCTTTGCGACCCTCAGACAGAACCGGTGACTCGGCCGGCTCGACCGTGATGATTCTGATTTCCGGATTGAATTCTTTCAGTCCTTGTCCGACTCCGCTGATAGTGCCTCCGGTGCCGAAGGCCCCGACGAAGACGTTTACCGTGCCGTCGGTGTCTTCCCAGATCTCCCGTGCCGTGCCGGTTCGGTGTGCTTCTGGGTTGGCCGGATTCCAGTGCTGCCGCGGCATGAAGGCGGACGGCAGCGACGCCGCGATTTTGTTGGCCTCCTCGATAGCGCCTGGAGTACCTGCGTCAGCTGGTGTCACAATCACCTCGGCGCCCAATGCTCGCAGCAGCGCGATGCGTTCTGGGCTGTTGCGTGCCGACACGGTAATGATCAGCCGGTATCCACGAATGGCCGAGATCCAGGCGAGGCCAATGCCAGTATTGCCACTGGTTGCTTCGACAATCACGGTGTCCGACTTGAGCACGCCCCGTCTTTCGGCGTCATTGATCATGTTAAGTGCGATGCGGTCTTTGATTGAGTAACCGGGGCTATACGCCTCAAGCTTGGCATAGACCACGGCGTTGTTCCCGACGACCTTGTTCAATCGAACGAGTGGCGTATTTCCAACGAGTTCGGTCGCGTCATTCACGATGCGCATTGGCTGCGATCCTCTCTCGAAACTGGACACATGTCTTACCGATTGCTAAACACAAATCGCCGGCCAGTATTCCCCGGCCAGCGATGTCTCCGGCCCGGATCAATCTCTGGCGGGTCCGGTTTCGATCGGTAGGTCCTCTCGGTTTCCCCATTCGGCCCAGCTACCGTCATAGACACGGACATCACGAATCCCTGTCATCCAGAGCGCCAGAGCGGACAATGCTGCTCGAACGCCGCCCTGACAGTAGGTGATGACTGGGGTGTCTTCGCTAATCCCAGCCGATTCGTTGCGAGAGCGTATTGCGTCGTCGGTAATGAATGATCGATCGCCGTCCCACTTGAGATTGTCCTGCCAGAGGAAATGCTGAGAGTTTGGGATACGCCCGCCCCGGTTGGCGCGCACTTCTTCGCCGGTAAACTCGCTCATGCGTCGCACGTCGAGAATCTTGGTCCGACCGTCACTCGTTGCGTTAAGTACGTCCTCCGCGGTCGCGAGGATTTCCGGTCTGCCGGCAGAACGGTCAATGGTGAACTGAGCTGGCTGCACCGCTGGCGTTTGCTGACTCTGCGGTCGATTTTCGGTGGCCCATTTCGTCCAGCCACCGTCCAGAATGCGAAGCTGATCTTCTTTGCCGTAACGTGCCAATGCCAGCCAGACTCGCGAGGAGAAGTGCCCGCCCTCGTCATCGTAGGCGATGATCCGGTACTCGTTCCCAACTCCGGAGTTGCTCATAGCTGATTCGACTTGTTCTGGTGGAGCCATCATAAAATCGATCGGGCTGTTCGGGTCGTTGAGCTCTCCCGCCCAGTTGAAGTGGATTGCGCCGGGGATGTGACCGCGACGGTACTCCTCGACCGGATCACGTCCGTCGAAGTAGTAGCGGCAGTCTAGAATCCGGAGGTGGTCGTCCTCCAGGTGTTCTTGCAGCCAGTCAGTCGTGACCAGAAGCTGGTCGCGAGTCCATCTCTGAACCATGCTTATTCCTTTCCTTCCTGCCGCGATTGGGTTACTTGTCGAAACACTATAACGAGCCGGACGTCTTGACTATTCATCCGTGGAGCGGACCAAGTTCTAAAATCCGTCTCTCGCGAGCTAACCATTGTCTTTTCTCCACCGTAGCCAATCGGTGAAGCGCGAAACCTCGTCGATCTCTTCCGGGGCGAGGCCGTCCAGCGAAAGCTCGGGCACCGGTTCGTCCGCGTCCAGTCGGTCGGCGACCGCGTGGACCAGTTCGGGCAGTGACATGTCAAAAGCACCTGCCAGCTGACTGAGGACTGTCCCGGATGCCTCTTTCCGCCCATGCTCGATCTCGCTGAGGTAGGCAAGTGAGATTCCGGACGAATCAGACAACGCGCGCAAACTGAGGCCTCGTTGCGTGCGGAGCAGGGCGATCGTTTTGCCGATCGCCTTTCGATATCGCTCACTTGCGTCCCGCTCGTTTGTCACTCCCCCATCACCTGGATGACGATGTTTCGAGTGCGTGGATGGGTGTCGAAATCGATCAGCACGATCTGTTGCCAGGTGCCAAGGAGCAGATTCCCCTGATCGAATGGAATCGTTACGGATGGCCCGAGTAACGTCGTGCGAAGGTGGCTGTGGGCGTTGTCGTCGTGGTTGATTTGATTGTGGCGGTACGTGACATCATCCGGAATAAGCCGTTCGATCGCATCAGGGAGATCGTCGATCAGTCCGGATTCAAACTCGGAAACGGCGACGGCCGCTGTCGTATGGGCGACGAACACGGTCACGATGCCGGTTGAACATCCTGAGTCGGTGATTGCCTGCCGCGCTCGTTCCGTCAGGTTTTGCATCTGACTCGATCCGCGCGTGTCCAGTGTGATCGTCTGCGTCTTTATCGTCATGAGTGTGCTCTCAAGTCTAGTCAGTAATCGTTTCATTGAGTCGGCTTGGCAGCAGTGTCTTGAGTCCTTTTCACATTATAAGGCGATCAAACGTGGCTTTTGGTGAGAAAACAGCTAGGAACCCAGAATTGACCGACAGGTTCTTTGCGTCGTCGTGCTGGTCGGGTAGACTCACCCGAGGATGATTCATGAGGAGAATCGTTGATTCAGGTTTCGATTGACAGCCTAAGACAGCAGGTAAAGTCCACGCGAGGTCCTCAATTCCGGCTACCTAAACGCTTTAGTTCTGCAACGTTCGATAACTTCATAGTGGATAGCCGGTTTTCAAGACAGGCTGAAGCAATCGAGAAAATCGCTCAGTTGCTCGCGATGTCCGAACCGCCCCGGCCACCGCTGCGGTGGCGTCGG
The DNA here is from genome assembly GCA_963739715.1 of uncultured Chloroflexia bacterium. Classification (GTDB taxonomy): domain Bacteria; phylum Chloroflexota; class Chloroflexia; order Thermomicrobiales; family Thermomicrobiaceae; genus CALAGB01. Next base: position 126,015 of record CAVUBN010000015.1, read on the forward strand.
ACCAAACAGTCCCTTACTTATCGGGGAGTCTATCTCGATGGCCCACCCGGAATCGGGAAGACACATCTGCTGGCAGCTGCTTTTCGGGGAGCCCCTGAACCCAAGCTGTTCGCGACCTTCGACGAATTCTCGGCGGCGGCCGGCACTCTTGGAATGCGTCGTCTTCGACATTTGGTGGGGGCGCAGCGTCTGGTCTGCATCGACGAAATCGACCTGCGTGATCCAGGCAATATTATGTTGTTGACGTCTTTGGTGAGAGCGATGCTTGAGGGACGACCGCGAATTCTCGCAACCGCCAATGCCGACCCGACGACGATGGACGCAGGTCACAGCTATGCTGACGATTTCGGTCGCGAGCTGGGCGAGATCGCCGGAGCATTCGAAGTGATCCAGATCGATGGAGTAGATTGGCGTGAAAACGGCGAGGCAGCTCAGCTGCGCGAAGACCGTGAGGCTAACGACGAGCGTGTCGCGAAGTTCGACGACTCGACGCTGAAGGCGTTCCTGGCCGAAACGCACCCAATGTATGATGCGGCCTGGCTCGATCAAATCGATCGAATAGAGATTGATCGGTTGCACCCGATGGCCGACACGGACCAGGCGCTCCGTTTCGTCCGTTTCATCGACCGCGTCTACGATCGGGATGTCGCGCTGTCGATCGCGCAGCTCGATCAGCCGTTCGACGTTTTGCTGGCACCGGTCAGGAACGATGCGCGGTTTCGGTTGCACTTCGCTCGATGTCGATCGAGATTGACGGAACTCGTTGAGACCGGCGAACTGATACCGCTTAGGATTGGGTCGTAGAGAACGACCTCCCTGATGCTTTGGTTCAACACTACTACTGGAGGAGAGCGATGCGCGTCTTGATTACGGGCGGAGCCGGGTTCATCGGGTCACATATTGTCGACCTGTTGCTTGCCGGCGGACACGAGGTTCTGGTCGTCGACAATCTCTCGACCGGCAAGGCGGAGAACGTCAATCCCACGGCCAAGCTCGTACATCTCGACATCGGCGATCCATCGCTGATCGAGGTCGCGAAGGAGTTCGGTCCGGATGCAATCAGCCATGTGGCTGCACAGGCTTCGGTGGCGGTTTCGATGTCCGATCCAATAAAGGATGCGACCACGAATATCGTCGGTGGTCTGAACGTTTATCGCGCCGCCGTCGAGACTCGGTGCCGTCAGTTCGTCTACATCACAACTGGCGGCGCTTTGTACGGTCCACCTGAGTATCTCCCCTGCGACGAGCAACATCCGATTCGACCGATGAGCGCCTACGGGCTCAGTAAGTGGACCCTTGAACAGTATCTGAAGATCCTGTTGCCGGCTGAGATCCCACTCAAGGTGCTGCGTCTAGCCAATATCTATGGGCCGCGCCAGGATCCGTACGGAGAAGCGGGAGTGATATCGATATTCGCGGCAAAGATGATTCAGGATCAGCCGGTCCACATCTTCGGCGATGGCGAGCAAACGCGTGACTTCGTCTACGTCGGCGACGTGGCTCGCGCCCACGATCTGGCGTTACAGGTGTCCGATCCACTGACTGTCAATATCAGCAGCGCCGAGCCGTTGTCGGTAAATGCCTTGTTTGAGATGATGGCCGAAGAGACCGGCTACCGGCACGAGGCTGTTCATCAAGATGAGCGGAAGGGCGACATCAAGCACAGCGTACTCGCCAACAATCGGGCCCTTCAGATCCTCCACTGGACGCCAGAGATGCCGATGGTCAACGGCCTTCGTGAAACACTTGATTGGGTGCGTGCAAGTTCAACCTAGAGTCGCAGGCGGGAACAGGACTTGCGTCTGGGTTCGCCCTGTTCCCGCCAGGCTTTGATGTTCGTTGCCCGCTATCGACCCGCTCGATTAAGCAGCACTGACAGCAGGGTCCGGACCGCGTGGCCAGTTGCACCTTTCGGAGCGAGATCAGTCTCCTGGTCGCTCCAGGCCGGGCCGGCAATGTCGAGGTGCGCCCACGGGGTTCCCTCGGTAAACTCTCGCAAGAAGAGCGCGGCAAAGATCGCGCCACCCCAACGCCCACCACTATTCTTCAGGTCAGCGTAGTCGCCCTTGAGTTGGTCGTGATATTCCTCCCAAAGAGGCATACGCCACATCATCTCGCCGTTCCAGTCAGCGGCCGACAGGATGTCGTTCGCGAGATTGTTGTCCGTGCTGAAGACGCTGGTTCCCTGCTTTCCGAGCGCGACGATCGATGATCCCGTCAGCGTGGCGAGGTCGATCATCGAGTCGACTCCGAGCCGTGACGTGTAGGTCAGGGCGTCGGCCAGCACGAGTCGTCCTTCGGCATCGGTGCTGATGATCTCGACTGTCTTGCCGTTCATGGTATGGAGGATGTCGCCAGGTCGATAAGCTGTGCCGCTCGGCATGTTCTCGGCCGCCGTGATGATCCCGTGCACGGTGTAGGGCAGGTTCAGGGAGGGGACCACGCTCATCGCACCGAGTACGGCGGCACCGCCGCACATATCGAACTTCATCGCTTCGATTCCGCCGGTCGGTTTAAGGTTCATGCCGCCGGTGTCAAATGTGATTCCTTTGCCGACGAACGCGATTGATCCCTTAGACTCGCCGGATGGCTTCCAGGTTAGATGTATCATGCGTGGATCCCGCTCGCTCCCCTTGCCGACGGCGACTATGGCACCGGCGCCCATCTTTTCGAGGGCGGGAACGTCGTAGACGACGCAACTCATGTCATTTTCGAGTGCGACCTGTTGTGCTTGAACGGCGAACTCGTCCGGATAGAGAACGTCGGCTGGCTGGTTGCCGAGATCGCGTGCCCGGCACACGCCTTTGGCGATCGCGTCGCCGAGCTCAACCCCTTCGCGGGCATCTTCACGATTGTCGATGAAGGTGAAACTCTCAACATCCGCGGAAGGAAGGTCAACCGTTCGGTACGAAAGGAAGCGGTAGAGCGAAAGTCGCACGCCCTCGGCTGCCGCGCGAAACGCGTTTGAGACCGAAATTCCGTTAGAAGGCGGTTCGGCACTGACGATGGTTCGAGCGCCTGCCGATCGAGCCGCGCGTGCCGCGAGACCCCAAGCACGAGTAATCTCGTGAGCCTTCTGCGTGCTCGTTTCGCCAATACCAGTGACGACGATACGACGCGCTGCTAGACGTCCAAGAGTTGGGATGACCTGGGTCGCTCCAACCTTGCCGCTGAATGCGCTGTCGTCCAGCGCTGCTTTGAGCGCACCGTCGAGTCGAGTGTCGAGCGCCGCCGCCTCACCTGTCAGTTGGTGTCCGGGTGCAACGCCGATCACGATGGCATCAGCTTGCTGCTCGGCGACGTTCCCTGCCTCGATCTGGATCTTCATCAACTGTCCTTTCACGTTTCGAATTAATGTCGTGCAGCCATTATCTACGGTTGCATCGGGCCGTCGAGTGAAAACTCCTTCTCTCCGGCACGAACTGGCACGTCGAGCACATTTTCGTTCGGAGGGATCGGACAGGTCCAGTCCTCGTTATAGGCACAATAGGGATTGTATGCGTAGTTGAAGTCAACGATCACGTCGCCATCGGGAGTTTCTTGCGGGTCGAGGTAGCGGCCTCCTCCGTACGTTGTATTCCCGCTGGTTGCGTCGCGGAACGGGAGAAAATAGCGGCCACGTCCACTTTCTCGATACAGGGTCAGGCTAACTGATTTTCCATCGATCTCGATGTCGATCTTTCCTGCGGGGGTGAACTCTTGCTGGGTCCCGGTGGTTGTGTCGATCATCACCGGATCATGGGATACGGAATCTCGATCCATCGATAGCTTGAACGCGAGTGCCGAGTTCTCAGGGAAGTAGTCGAGGTGGCTAAACTTGCGCTTCTGGTCCGATGTGAGCGGCGAGTTCGAATCTGTCTTGAAGAACTCGTCTTTGTTACGGCGAAATCGATCTAGCCGATTTTCCATTTCGCATCTCTCCTTCATCCCGCAATGACTCGTTTTCCCGGCCGTTAGATCAAACGAGGTCATGAATCAATTCGTTCCATTGCCCTCTGCAAGTCACTTGCGCAACTTGAACGCCAGGAAGGACGAGCGACATGGTTTCTTCTCCGAGCGGAGTTGCCGCCACCGCTCATACGTGCGAGCATTGTCACCGATCTCCATACCTCATTCACTGCTTGAATCAGTCGAATCTCGAAGGGAAGTAGAACATGGTCGGGATTGCGGATGTCCTCGCTGCGCAGGCTCTCGTGTCCGATGAAGTGCGGCGCACTCCGGTCTTTTCATCGACACGACTGGGAGATCGGGCTGGTGTAAAGCTACATCTCAAGGCTGAGTCGCTCCAAAAGACTGGCTCATTCAAGGTGCGCGGTGCCCTAAACCGGTTGCGCAATATGTCGCCGGATGAGTTGGCACGTGGAGTCGTGACGGTGTCCGCTGGAAATCACGCTCAGGGGTTGGCCTGGGCAGCGCAGCGTGTCGGCACCCATTGCACGGTCGTCATGACCTCCAAGGCGAGTCAAAGCAAAATTGTCGCCACGCGCGGCTACGGCGCCGAGGTCGTCCTTGTCGATGGTCCGATTCACGAGGCGTTCGCGACTGCGTCCAGGCTCGAGCGTGAGCAAGATCTGATCAACGTTCACGGATTTGACGATCCCTGGATCATCGCCGGTCAAGGGACGGTGGGGCTTGAGATACTCGAACAGGTGCCGGACGTCGACGTAATTGTCTGCCCGATCGGTGGCGGCGGATTGATTTCAGGGGTTGCCATCGCCGCAAAATCGAGTGGTCGCGATGTGCGGGTCTACGGTGTCGAGCCGGAAGGCGCTTCGGCCATGCGTCAGTCCTGGGATCGAGGTGAAGCAGTTCAGCTCGAGTCCGTCAATACGATTGCCGACGGGCTAGCGCCGCCGATGGCCGGACAGATTACCTATCCGTTGACCCGCAAATACGTCGATGACATTTTCGTTCTGACCGATGACGAGATCGCCGACGGTTTGAAAGCCATCATGACGAGTGCCAAGCTGTACATTGAGCCGTCCGGAGCCGCCTCGACCGCTGCATTGCTCGTTGGGAAGATCCCGATCAATCGCGGCGAGACAGTCGTCTCAATTCTTAGTGGTGGGAACTACGATCTCGACAAACTGAAGTCGATTCTCTAGCGCGCTGCGACAGCGGGCCGATCCACGGCGATAATCCGATCGTGTTTGCTTGACATTCAGCCGGATTGGACATTAAAGTGTGTGAGCGTGCGCGGGAAGTGGTTTCTCGCGGTATCGGATGATGACGCTAGAAAGTTGGGTGTCCAGTGAGGAAACTTGTACTCGTTGCCTGGATGCCTGCGTCGATCTGAGAGCATCACGGTAGATTATCGACCCCCTTTTCACCGCTGACGCTTGAGACGGTTCACGTCTTTGGGCGCGGTGATGCAGAACATTCCGTAAAGCTCAACTAAATGATCGGCCGCAGGTACTTTGTTGTATCGCGGCCTTTTGCTGCCCGGAAATCCGGTGCGATCTGCGCCGCGTTACCTTGGACCGTGCGCGCGCATCGTGACACGGTCCGATCCCAACGCCGGGAGTCGGGCGTTGCCGTTTGTAAATTGGTTCGAACGAGAAAGCAGGATGTTTATGAGTGCCACTCAGCGCCAAATCAATGGATTTTTGATATTGATCGTGAAACAGGGAGAATCCATTGGACGAGTCGGGCGCGGGTTCGCTCTTCGGAGACGACGAGGAGTCGAACTATTCAATACGAAAAACGAACCGTGAACGTGCAAAATCCGAGAGTCAACACAGACCGAAGGAGAAGAATCTTGATCGAGAACGCCGGAAGCGATTTCGCAAGCCTGATGGGAGCAAGACTTTCCGATGTCGCCATTGTCGCACCATGGTTGGGCCGACTCTGTCGGGTGGCAAGCACCGAAACCACTGTCCGCTCTGCCTTCACTCGCTTCATGTAGACGGCAAGATGCCCGGCGACCGTTCGTGTGACTGCCGTTCGCTGATGGAGCCAGTCGGGTTGTACGCTCGCCCTTCAGGAGAGCAGGTGATCGTACATGAGTGCCTGGGTTGTGGCTTCAAACGCTTCAACCGGGTCGCCGCTGACGACAATCCGCTGGCGGTGATGCGGTTGGCATTGGTCAATCCGCCGTTCGTCGAGGACCGGCAGATCGAGAACGAGCACCTAGCGTCTCTGTAATAGTCACGTAACTCAAGTGCCCGGACGATATCGTCCGGGCACTTCTTTGGTCTCGATCTACACGAATAGGACGATCTTAATAGTGTACCCAGACAGTCGTACCGTACGGTGCCCAGTTGTAAACCCAGGCCGCGCCATCAATCGTCATATTGACACACCCATGGCTCATCGGGGTGCCGAAATTGTGGTGCCAGTAGGTCCCGTGCAGCGCATATCCTCCTTCGATGAAGTACATGACCCATGGAACCTTCGGCAGGTTATAGTAGTCCGACGTCCCTGCCAAACCACCGGTCATGTCGTCGTAACGGAGCTTGTAGAAGATGTGGAACGTTCCGGTTGGGGTTGGATGAGCCGCTACGCCAGACGAGATGTACTCACCGAAGACCTTCGTGTTGAATTCCCATGCGCGCAGATACTGATGGGTGAGATCGACCTCTATCCATTTGGCTTCGCCTGAAGGGGCACCCGGTGGCGGGCTGGCGACTTCACTGGGTGAAGCGTTTGGGTCGAACCAGAGGCCAGCGGCGTACTCGGGCACGGCGCTATCCTGGGGGATCGGCGACATGTCAACGCCCGCTAATTGTGCTGCCTGAGCTCCGAGCCGTCCAAGCAACACTTGCGCGGAGCTACTCTGGTTTTCCGGGTGCCACTCAAATCGTGCACGCTCAAAATACTGGACTGTGTAGTCTTGCCCAGTATCCGCGTTTTTCTCGGTGAATTCCTCACTTATCGGAAATCCGAATATGGCAAGGCCGCCATTATTTTCCCAGTAGGTGCGGAATCCGTTGCAGAGCCGGTGCCCTGTTTCTGGATAGAAGTCGCAGCTGGTGTCCGATACCGCCGTGATCTTGTCGAAGGCCGAACTAGTTCTGAACTGCGTGAGGTCCGCTCCAAGGCGTCGTAACTCAACCCGAGATCCCTCTGGCTGGTCCGCGTGCCATTCGAATACCGCACGTTCGAAATATTGGACCGTCAGCCCGGTCGCCTGGTCGGAAATCTCGTCTGTGATCGGATATCCAAAAATGCGAGTTCCACCGTGAGTTCGCCAGTAATTGAGAAACCCGTAACTGAGATAATGACCGGTCTGTGAAAAGTAGACGCGGTTCGGGCCAACCCCCGCTGCGGCCGAATTGGGAGCAGGAAGGATTGCCATCCACGATACGGCTAGGAGCAGCGCGAAAAAGAGTCCGAATAGACGGCGCGGGCCACCAAGGTGGGTCTCGACGGCCTGGGATGACGCTGGGCGCGACAATATAGTGGTTCGGCGCGCTAGACTGAGATCGCTCATCGACGTCCGCACCTTCCTTCCATCATTCGAATCTATCGCTCATTACAACGCCTGAGTGCCAGAATCGTTACCAAGTCGATGCACACTTGACATCGCAATTGTTGGCGGGGAGTCAGTGACGAACGACTCCCCAGTACTTTTCTTTACAGGACTTTTGCCGCGAGGTTGCTGACGGACAGCGGGTAGGCCAAGCATTCAGACAAAAAAGGAGAGCCGGTGACGAAGCACCGACTCTCTGGTTTCTTGGGCCATCACCGGGATGACAGCTAATTAGGCTGCGACCTTCCCGGCGACGCCCAACGTACCGTGACTACTCATGTTTGGGCATCACCTCCTTCACCCTGCTCGGTATAAATACCCGCAAATGAATTGCTAGAAGGCTATCATGGTAATCGGGGAGTGTCAATGCATGCAGAGCGCACTTGAAATGCCGACTTCGGGTCGCCTTTATTGATCATCAATTTGCTACGGAATGATGATAATCTGCCCGGCCTGAAGAGATGTCGCGTCCGTTATCGAGTTTGCCTTCATCAAGGCCTGCACCGAAACGTTGAATCGCACCGCGATACCGTAAAGAGTGTCTCCTTGTTGCACCGTGTAGCTGCCGTTCTGTCCGTTCGTCGCCTGATCGGGAGTCGGGGTCAGCGGGGTCGTCTCAGTCGACACCGGGCCGGACCCTGAACCGTTCGGATTTCCCGGCGTTGGAGTCACAATCGTGATCATGGGAACCGCTGTCTGAGTGTTTTGGACCGTTGGAGATGCGTCGGCACTGATTTTTGATGACCCACACGCTGAAACGCTAATCAAGACAACCATCATCAGCAGCGTGGTAAACCCGATTCTGAATCGGCTCGAGGTCGAAGCTCCTTTTGCAGAGAATCGTGAGAGATTCATCGCAGCAAACAGATTTGTACCACAGTCATGTAATCGACATAACAACAGGGAATTGTGGCGTTGCTGGTGAGGCATTCGTGTTTCATCCTTCCGGCGCTGTCGTAGTCCGAATTGTGGAGAACGCTCGGCGCACTAGTGAATCCACTCCCGTCCGTACTTGGAGAGGTGAGCGTTCAGGCGCCGTTTACGATCACGAGGATCAGGGAAAGCAGGACGCACAGGCCGAGGCAAACGAGAAAGACGACGAGAATCCAGAATACGACGGTGGCGCCGCTGCGCCGTATGGTCTCTGTTTCAGCTTCATTTCGGCTCCGTGTCGTCGGAGTAGCGGTAGGGTCGGTCAGGTCCTGCTGGCTCATAGGCTTAACGGTGCTCCAGGTTTCTGGTCACGCGCCAGACGTGAACGATACGCTGGACCGCGGTGAAGTTCGTCAAGATAGCCAAGATCCAGACTGCCCATAGTGGCTGGTGCACGACGAGGAAGAGGGCCAAGAGGATGACACGCTCAGGTCGGGCGAAGAGGCCGACCTCAGCTTGTACTCCGGCTGCTTCGGCTCGAGCCCGCGTATAGCTCACCATCAATGATCCGATGGCCGTCGCATACACCAGGGGAACCGCGGCACTCCCCGCGTGAAAACGCTGGAAGTAAAAGAGAAGCCCGAAGTAGATCACCGCCTCGGAATATCGGTCGAGCGTCGAATCAAGAAAGCCACCGAAGCGAGTAATCTGATTTGAGGCTCGGGCGACGGCTCCGTCAACCATGTCGAACAACCCAGCACCTACGAGCAGAATGCCGCTGAGGAGTAAGCTGCCACTCGCAATTACCACTGCAACGATCACATTGAGGATCAGACCCGCGATCGTGAACCAGTTTGGCGAAAGATTCGATCGTGCGAGAAACGCGCCGATCCTGAGAAGGTGGCGGCGCACCCAACCCCCCACGAGAGTGCTGATCATGCAGGCTCTCTCATTCTGCTATCGCCGCGACGTGAAGTAGTTTGGGATCGATGGCATCAACCGTTGCCTGCCGACACGCGAGCGGGTCCTTTCATACGTGTCAAGTACACGTCGAGCGACTACTGGCCAAGAATGCTCCTCGGCCCGTTTTCGCCCGGCTTGACCGAACTGCTCGCGCAAATTTTCGTCCGCTAGCATGTGAACCAGGGCAATGGCGAGCGCCTCAGGATTCTTACGCTGGACGAGCAGACCATCGACACCGTGACGTACGACCGCTGCGTAGCCACGAATGTTGGTTGCGACGACGGGTTTGCCAGAGGCCATTGCCTCCAGGAGCACGATGCCGAAGCTTTCCCGTCCGGTCGACGGAGCACAGAATACATCGCAGGTCGCGTAATAGTTGGCCAGCCCCTGTGTCGATACGGGTCCAACGAAGACAACGTTTTCGAGTTCGTTTCGTTCAATCTCACGCTCGAAACGCCTCGGGGTGCCCGATCCCACAACCAATAGCCGTGCCATCGGGAATTCCTGTCGAACCAGAGCGAACGCACGAAGTAAGAATTTCAGTCCTTTACGCGACTCGTTGTATCGGCCGACGAATAGGATGTTGGGATGACCGTCACGATATCTCTCGACGGGCTCAACATGTGGACCAAACCAGTCAATGTCGATGCCGTTAGGAATGACTTCGTAATTTCCAGGGAAATACTGGTTTACAAAGTCAAGCGCTGCCGGCGACACGGCAATTCGCGCGTCGAGCTTCCCACAAAAATGGGACAAAATCGGTTTGGCGTAAAGGTAGCCGAGATTTGAAGACCGCGCCGCGTGAAACGTTCCGATGTTGACGGATTTGGAGTGAAGCAGCACGATCAATGGGAGAATTGGCGCGAGTGGCTCGTGCAGATGGATAACGTCGAACTCTTCCCGGTGCAAGAAGTCTTTCACTTTTCCCGACAGGAAGGGTGATAGCGTGATGCGGGCGGTGGATCCGTTGGTGGGAACAGGCACTGTTACGCCAAGACGATAGTTGTGGCCGTCGTCCCCCTCGTCCTCATCGTCAGGCCTCGGCGACAGCACACGAGTTTGATGCCCGAGGATCTGAAATTGCCGATCGAGGTGCATAACATGTTCGTTGACGCCGCCAAAATGACTGGCGTCGTACGGTGATACCAAAAGGATCTTCACCGGAGCCTCCCGCGAATGGCTCCCGTATCGCAAGAGCGCCTCGCGAATTCCGACCGGCGACGCGATACCCGACCGAGGGAGCGAGTCGTAGTTGCTCGCTCGTGAGGGACGGTCGCCTTATTGGGCAATATGAGGGCCTCCGTCCGGGGTCCGACCAGAATGTCGTAGGATGAAGTGTATCAACGGCGCGCATTATAGCCTTGAGGGCCTGATTGTGTCCATTGCTGGCACTGGCCGGTAGCTCGTTTCCCGGCCCTGTTCACACCGTAGTCGTCAACGAATAGGGGGAATTGTGTGAATCTACCTGCCGCATTCTACACGGCCGGATTGTGGATGATCGCGTCCGCGATCTGGCAACTTTCGTACCGAAGTCGAAAATCCGATCCGAAAAGTAGCGTTTTCATACAAGTAGGAGTCGACATCATTCCGGGCACGATTCTCGCCATTATTGTGGCGAGCCTGGTCTGATTGTTTGAAATTAGCTTGCTGACGTCGGATCCAGGTTTTCGGTCTGATCCTTGCTCGATGACTCGTCGGTTGATTTGTCTTTCGCGCGCGTAAACTCATCGGGGATTATGGCGACGTCCGGACCGAAACTCACGACAGAATTCGACGGAATCACCATGTTCGCCCCAAACGACGCAATCAATCCGTGTAGCGAGACCTCGATGTCGGTGAATCTTCCATCGGAGGCGTCAATCCGTACCGTGGATAGTTTTCCAACGAGATCGCCACTCTGCGACACTGCGCTCAAAGACGCAATCGCTTTAAGGTTCGGGAATGACTGGTACCGAGTGTCACTGCGGTCAGCCTTGAGTTGATCACGAGATTTGATCATGACTGCATCGGCCCCGATGCTCTCAACGTCCAGCATATCGAGAATTCTTGCCGTCCCACCGAATACTTTGCCACTTGAGACGACTAAGCCGCGCACGCGCCGTTCCCCTAAGTCGAACAGTATGTCACTCACTTCACCGAGTCGTTCACCGTCCGAGATCGACACCACGGCGATCCCTTTCAAAGTCTTGACGTCCATTTACTACCTCGTCTTGTCGTGTGCGTGGAGACTTCAGTGAGGGTCTCCTCGCGATCATATGTATCCAGACCAGAACAAGCAGGATGTATGCCGGAATTGCCGAAACCGGGAACTACATGCGGTTCTGAGGATCTCGGAACATGCGTGTGAACCGTCTCGTGCTATCGCTCTCGCCGTAGTTTGTACGCAAGTCGATTCACTGTCAGAGTGTGCCTCCGTAACTGCCACCGTCTACCAAAATTGTCTGACCGGTCACGTAGCTGGCGGCTGGAGAAGACAGGAAAACCACGACGTTGGCGAATTCATCAGGCTCACCGAGTCGCCCGAGCGGTATGCCCTCAGCGCTATATCCCAGCGCCTCGTCAAGCGGAATGTTGTCTCGCTCCGCACGTGATCTAGCAAGATCGATGATGCGATCGGTGCGCGTCGGTCCGGGGCCAACGTTGTTGACACGTATGTTGTATTTTCCAAGTTCGTTCGCCATCGACTTGACGAGGCCTAGAACGCCGGTCCGAGCGGTGTTTGACAGAATCAGGTCCTGTAGCGGTTCTTTGACAGAGATCGAAGTAATCGTCACGATGCTGCCTCCATTTTCTCGCATGTGAGGCACCGCAGCCCGGCACAGCCGGATGGTGCTAAGGAGGTTCAGTTCAATTGCTTTGACGAACGCGTCATCGTCGACCGTTTCAAAGGAACCAGCCGGTGGTCCACCCGCGTTTGTCACGAGAACATCTAGTTTGCCGAAGCGCTTCACCGTCGCCTCGATGGCCGCATCGATCTCGTCGCGATTTCGTACGTCGGTCACGAGCGGAAGGACATCCGCTCCGGTCGAGGCATGAATCGCTTCAGCGGCCTCTTCGATTCGATCCTTATCGCGTGAAAACATGGCGACGTTGGCGCCTTCGCGGGCCAATCCCGTGGCGACCGCTCGACCGAGCCCTTTGCTGGCCGCAGACACCAGCGCGACCTTGCCATTGAGTAATAAATTCATAATCGATCATCTCCTGATAGATTCACTCGACCGGACTCCGCAGCGCAGCTCTGGCCGGGAACTTGTTGACGTAAGAAAGCCGCCATAGGGGCAGTTTTCGGGCATTGTAGCATGCGGTCGTTCGTATTACGGCTGCGGAGTTGCGTGACAGCACGCATGGTATGATCGACACCGCTTTGGTGTCTAACGGACGGGGCTGGTAGAGCCTTGTCGGCCGGCTCAATGAATGAGGATCGGTGAGTCGCAGTAACAATCGCCGTTCCGGCGCAAGTCGAGCACGCTCAAGACGTTCAAACGGGCGTCGCTCGCGTTCCATTTCCCCGAAGATCATCCGCAACAACAGATCCCGTGGATCTGGTCGTTCTGGCCTCTTCGCGCGCGTTTTGGCCGTCGGGGCTTTTGGCCTGGTCGCTATGGTGATCCTTGGTCTTGGCGTGGCAGCGGCGGCGGGCATTGGCGGCTGGTCATACATCTCTCAAGGCATGCCGGACGTCAATAATCCCGGGACTGGCCTCCAATTCGAGACGACAAAGATTTACGATCGAAACTGGAAGCTCCTGACTGAGGTTTCTGATCCGCAGACCGGCTTTCGCACTGCGGTCGGTTATCAAGAGATTCTTGATCATATTACGCATCAGCAGACCGACCCGAATCAGCCACATCGGGCCTGGATCTTCGATGCGACTGTCGCCGCGGAAGACTCCTCATTTTGGACCAATCAGGGAGTTGATCCAGCGGCGATACTTCGCGGTGTACTGATTAATTTCTCCGGGTCCGGTTCTTCGGGCGCTTCAACAATCACGCAGCAATTGGTGCGTGCCCTCTATCCCGAACAGATCGGTTACCAGCGTAGTTACGTGCGAAAAATCCGCGAGGCGATTACCGCCTATCGGTTCACCCAGCATTACTCAAAAGAGCAGATCCTCGAGATGTATCTGAACCATGTCTACTACGGTAATCGGTCGTATGGAATCGATGCCGCCTCCCAAACCTACTTCAACAAGCACCCCTGGAATCTGACGCTGGGCGAGGCTTCAATGCTCGCTGGTTTGCCCCAAGCCCCCAGTTTGTATGATCCGACGCAGAACTACGAACTCGCTCGGGCGCGTCAGCAATATGTGCTCGATCAAATGGTCAAACAGGGGATGATCACAAAGCAGCAGGCGGACGACGCGTATGCCGAGCCTCTGAACCCACAGTCGCGTGTCGCGGCAGCCGACGTCGCCCCGCACTTTGTTAACTACGTGAAGTATTTCCTCGAGCAGAAATTTGGAGCTGACGTTCTCTATCGTGGCGGATTGACCGTTCGGACGACGATTGATCTCACGATGCAGAATGATGCGCAAAAGATTGTTACCGATCACGTCAAACAGCTTGCCCCATACAATGCTGATAACGGCGCCCTGGTTGCAATACTGCCTTCCACCGGTGAAATCGTTGCGATGGTTGGAAGTGCCGATTACAACAACGACCTGATCGATGGCCAGGTTAATGTCGCCGTTCGTGAGCGCCAGCCAGGCAGTTCAATTAAGCCGTTTACCTACCTCGCTGCGTTCGAGAAAGGCTGGAATCCTGGGACGGTTGTGTTCGATTACGCGAAACAGTGGCCTACTCCGGGTGCTCCGGAACCGTTCTATGCGCCTCACAACTACACGTTCCAAAACTACGGCGCGGTGAGCGTCCGTCAAGCGTTAGCGAATTCACTCAATATTCCCGCAGTACAGGCACTCGACTACGTCGGCGTGTCGAACATGATCGATGTGGCTCATAAAATCGGCATTCAGACGGGTCTCTGGCGCGGACCGAGTTTCTATGGGCTCGCAATCACACTTGGCGGTGGCGAGGTGACCCCGCTGGAACACACCAACGCGTTTGCGACGATCGCAAACAATGGCCGGTTCGTTCCCTACACACCAATCATGGAAGTGATGGATCGAAACGGGAAGCAGATCTATAGTCTTGATCGTGAACACGCGCTTCAGGATGCGCAGCAAGTTGTCAAAGCCGAGCACGCGTACCAGATCACCAGCATCCTGACCGACAATCAAGCGCGGTCGATGGTTTTCGGTACGCACACGCCATTGGTTCTTCCGGAGCTCAATGACCGTCCGGTGGCTGCGAAGACTGGCACGACTGATGACAACCGTGACACCTGGACCATGGGATATACGACCGATCTTGCGGTAGGCGTGTGGGTTGGAAACACGGATAACAGTCCTACTCGCGGTCTGGATGGCGTGCAATCTGCGGCACCGATCTGGCACGACTTCATGGTCAAAGCGCACCAGGATCCTGAGCTCGCAAAAACGTTGCTCGGTCCTGATGGGAACCCCGTGCCGCAGCAGTTTCCGAAACCTGCCGGAATCATCGAAGGTCCAGTCTGTCAGGCGACTGGCAAGCTTCCGATTCCTGGTGTCCGTACGGTGACTGAGGTGCTGGTCAAGGGCGAGGGCCCGACCTTGAAGTGCAATCAGGTGACCGACGAAGAGAAGAAAGATTTGAAAGCGGCACTGGAAGACGCGGCGAAGAATTCGCACTTCACCAAGCAGGGGATCGAGTCGCTCAGAGTGTATGCTGCGATGGTCAATGTTCAGGACAGCAACTTCAACAGATCGATCGCCACGCCGACACCTTCGCCGACGCCCACCGGTACTGCAACTCCGACCGGGACTCCGGCCAGTGGACCGCCTGGAACACAGGGTCAGACAACGCCGACGCCCGGATCGCAATCTCCACCGACTCCGGTTCCAACACGTGGGCCTGTACCTACACCTGCTCCCGTTCCGTTGCCAACGTCACCGGGGTCACCACCAACGCCTACTCCGAGCGCGTACGCGGGTGACGGACCAGACGGAAACCATGATCAACCTTATTTCACAAGGGTTGCATAGCTGTTGTATACAGGTCGTGGGGATAGCAGGGAGATGCCGTTTACGCAGCGGATTTGACGATTGTTAGGCCAAAAATCAGCCGGGATCCGGCAATGTGTGTGATATAGTACACAAACGTTGGAGGTCCCTGGCGACGCTGCGAGGGAGGACAGCGCAGAATGCTCGTAGACTACGGTGTAATCGGTCTTATGTTCCTGACGGCAGTGGCACTCGGAAGTTTGCTACTTGGCCTTGGGATGCTCGTTCGAACGCGTCGCAACCTCACAGCAGCCAAGCTTGAACCTTACGAGAGTGGCGTGCCACAGGTAGACCCGCCGCGCGGGCGCTACAATCCTCGCTTCTACGTTGTTGCCATCCTTTTCGTCGTGTTCGACATCGAAGCAATATTCTTGTTTCCTTGGGCAGTAGCGTTCAATGCGCTCGGGCTGTACGGCTATGTGCAAGCGGTTGTGTTTGTTTGCTTGCTGCTGGTTGGCCTTCTCTATGAATGGAAGAAGGGGGCACTTGAATGGGTGTAATCGAAGATCGCTTCGAAAAGAACATCCTGACGACAAGTGTCGATACCGTATTCAATTGGGCGCGTCGATCGAGTCTGTGGTGGCTGCAGTTTGGCCTGGCCTGCTGCGCAATTGAGATGATCAGCGCCGCCATGCCTCGATTTGACCTCGCCGAACGATTTGGAATGCTCTATCGCGCCTCTCCGCGACAAGCCGATCTGATGATCGTTGCCGGTACCGTGACTCGTAAGATGGCGCCGGTTGTTCGACAGCTTTACGATCAGATGGCCGATCCCAAATGGGTCATCAGCATGGGTAGCTGCGCCAACATCGGCGGCCCGTTCGATACGTACGCGGTCGTGCAGGGTGTCGACCAGGTCGTTCCTGTCGATGTCTACGTGCCGGGTTGCCCACCCTTACCGGAATCGCTCTACTACGGCATCCTCGAGCTTCAAAACAAAGTGATCAAATACGAAACGATCGCCAAAAAGCATGGCCCGGATGAGGCCGAAGCGGAGCGACTGCGCTCGCGTGAGGAAGCACAGCTGGCGCTCGGCCCGCGCCGCTAGCTGAGTGGGGAAGTACCACATGAGTGAAGAACAAAATACAGCTCCGGCGGAGACTCCGGCTGCCGTTTCAGCTTGGGCCACCGGATATTGGGGGCCGACCGACCCGGAACAGCATCCGGCCGTTCAGGCGGTTCGGGAGCGATTTCCCGATGCATTTCTCGACGCCGTCAATTTTCGCGACGAGATGACGATTCGCGTGGAGCGGGGCAGGCTGCGGGATGTCGTCGAGTTCCTTCGCGACCATCCCAAGCTGCGTTACAACATGATGTCGGACGAGACGGCCGTGGACAT